>NZ_JBIVOQ010000010.1:0-126833 GCF_044754225.1 Arthrobacter sp. NPDC093125
GGACCACCCGTCCGGCGAGGTCGCGGGCGTAGAAGGCCTGCTTGTACGTCTCCGGGCGCCCGACGGCCTCGATCACGACGTCGGCGCCGTTGCCGTTCGTCAGTGCCCGGATCGCCTCCACCGGGTCAGCTTCGCGGGAGTTCACGCCGTGGGTGGCGCCCAGGTTTTTGGCCATCTGGATCTTGTTCTCGTCGATGTCCACGGCAATGATCGTGGTCGCCCCGGCCAGCTTCGCGCCGGCGACCGCGGCGATGCCGACACCGCCGCAGCCGATCACGGCCACGGACTCCCCGCGCTTGACCTCACCGGTGTTGATCGCCGCGCCGATGCCGGCCATCACACCGCATCCCAGCAAACCCACCGCGGCGGGGTCAGCGTCCTCATCGACCTTCGTGCACTGCCCCGCCGCGACCAGGGTCTTCTCCGCGAACGCCCCGATCCCCAAAGCCGGGGACAGCACGGTGCCGTCCTCCAAAGTCATCTTCTGCGTGGCGTTGGCGGTATTGAAGCAGTACTGCGGCTGGCCCTTCGCACACGCCCGGCACTGCCCGCACACCGCACGCCAGTTCAGGATCACCCGGTCACCGACAGCGACCTCCGTGACACCGTCACCGACAGCGGAGACCACACCGGTGGCCTCATGGCCCAGCAGGTACGGGAAATCATCACCGATACCGCCCTGCTTGTAATGCAGATCCGTGTGGCACACCCCGCACGTCAGGATATCCACCAAAGCCTCACCCGGACCCGGATCCGGCACCAAAATCGTCTCCAACGACACCGGAGCGTCCTTCTCCAGCGCAACCACTGCCTTGACTTTATGAACCATAACTTTCGCGTTCCTTTCACGCTGTATGCCAGAGTGGCCGTGCCCTCCGGCATTTCCCTACAAGGGCTGTTTTTTTGCGGCTGACAAGCATTGCACGGTCATCCTTGGGTGCAACTGTCGGTCGGGGCTTAGTGGTGTGGAGTAGGCCACAGCCGGAGCACCTCCGCAAGGAGGATAGCCTGACATGACACTGGTATAAGACTGATATATGAACGATGGTAATTCGGGGGTTACAAGGGTGTCAACGAGCAGCCGCCACCCCCTGCCCCAAGGCGACCCAGGAGTCTCAAGTAGCCGGTGACTTGTCAGGGGAAGCCTTGTAGTGTCGAGCCACCAGTCACTCATGACAAGACACCGTAGCTAGGAGACATCATGGCAGCCAACAATGAAGAGGAAGTTCTGGCCCAGTGGAGCGAGCAGCTGGCGCAAGCACTTCAGATCCCGGATCTGGAGGTGGATCAGGAGCTACTTCTTGAACTGGCGAGGAGGTCTGCAGACTCAGTGATACACGCTTCTGCGCCAGTGACGGCCTTCATGGTGGGTTATGCGGCCGGCCAGGAAGCCGGTAAAGGAACTGCGGGTTCCGGAGCGACTTCGAGCGAGGCGACTGTCAGGGCCGCCGACATCGCATTCACGCTGTGCGAGAGGCGGGCCGCCGGCAGGGGAGGCAACACGGCCGGGTGAGGCAGGCCGTCCGCGCGTCAGGCACCGCCCTTTCGGCCACCGCAGATGGGCGGCAACTCCTAATACATTCAGGTAGCGTTCATCCACCGGCGAAAGGCGGGAGGACGTCGATGACGTCCTCCCTGCCAAGGCCCAGGCCCAGGTCCCGTACAGCAACTTCATTGCGGAGAAAACTGCTTCGGGCGATGATCCCGGCCAGCGGAGGCGTTCCCGCCGGAGGCTCGCGCCGCTCAACCGCAAGTATGGCCGTCAGGAGTTCATTGAGCGTCACACCGTCTGCAAGGTCATGACGTTCCTCTTCCACACCGGCGGCGGAACATGCGGCGGCAAAGTATCGTACCAACATAATATTCAGCCTCCGATGGCGCTCATGCTGCGGCCCGACTGCTTGAAATCCGGTGAATCGAGGCCAGAGTGGTCCTTGCCGTGTGCCCGCGGTTTAATCCACATTGCGTCTTGCCAGCATCGTGCCAGCTCTTCGTCATCAGCCCCAGAGCGCATGAGGCCCAGCAGGTCGAATTCCTCGCTGGAGAACAGGCAGCTCATGAGCTTGCCTTCCGCCGTGATGCGTGTGCGCCGGCAGTCCCCGCAGAACGGTTCGGTGACAGAAGCGATGATGCCCACCGTGCCCAGTACCGGCCCCTCGGTGCCGGCTCCACCAGCGTTTCGCCTCCTGATCTGGAAACGTTCTGCCGGGGCACCTGCCCGTTCCCGAAGGTCCGGGGTCAGGATGAAATCCTGGGAGAGCAGTTCACGGATCTCGGCAGCAGTGATCATGTCCTGCCGAGTCCAGCCGTGATCGGCGTCCAGCGGCATTTGCTCAATGAACCGGAGCTCGTATTTGTGCTCAAGGGCCCAGTTGAGAAGCCCGGACGCTTCGGCATCGTTAATGCCCCGCATCAGGACGGCGTTGATCTTGACCGGACCCAACCCTGCAGCGCTTGCCGCTTCGATTCCGGCAAGCACCCTGTTGAGGAACGGACGCCGGGTGAGTGACTCGAACGTCTCTTGGTGAAGGGAGTCGAGGGAGACATTGATGCGCGTAAGCCCGGCGTCCTTCAGTGCCTGGGCTTTCTTGTCCAGTCCGACGCCGTTCGTTGTCATGGATATAGGCAGGTCAGGGTGCTGTCTCCGGAGGGAGAGGACAATATCCACCAGGTCAGGGCGGACCAGGGGCTCGCCGCCTGTAAGCCGGAGTTCCCGGATGGCCAGTTTGGTGACACTGATACCGACAACCCTCACGATTTCGTCTGCTGTCATAACCGCTTGTTTGGACAGCCATTCCAGGCCCTGGGCGGGCATGCAGTATGTGCACCGCAGGTTGCATTTGTCGGTGAGGGACAGGCGGAGATCTGTTGCCTGGCGCCCGAACCGATCCAGAAGGCCGGCAGGAACTCCGGAAGGACGGGGGGGAAGTACGGGCAGACCCCCGCTTCTGCCGGGGAGCCGGGGAATTCCCAGCTGAATAGTCATAATTTTCTATACCTGTTTCTTCACCTCAGTGAAGAGTCTTTCGGGTTAGGCGGTTATTGATCGACCACTGTCCGTGCCGCGGCCGTGCAGAAGCCGGCCACGGCACGGACAGTTGCAGGCTTAGACGTGCTTGTCTCCGCCAGGGTTTGGAGAGCCGTCGGCGCCTTGTCCATCACCTTCGTGAGTGGTCACGAGGTCGAACTGAACGCCGCCGTGTTGTTCTACGCCGGTACGGATGGCCCGTTCCATGACGGTTGTGGCGAGCCGGCGCCGCAGGGAAAGCGGGTCGCGGCGGAGGTCACGGGTTAAAGCGAAGCAGAGCAGGAGCATGACCAACACGAACGGCAGGGCGGCGACGATGGTGATCCGTTGCAAGCCGGACAAGGCTTCCGAGGGTTCATTGCCGCCGGCCAGGAGCATGACGGCGGCAACGGCTCCGGTCAGCGTGCCCCAGAAGACGATCACTCCGCGGCGGGGTTCCTCGGCGCCACTGGAGCTGAGCGACCCCATCACAATGGAGGCCGCGTCTGCGCCCGTGACGAAGAAGATGGCGACCAGGACCATCGCCAGGACGATGACTGCGGCGGTGGCCCAGACGGGCATGCCAAGGTTCTTGACCAGGTCGAAGAGGGCACCGTCAAAGTTGACGGAGGGGATCCCGTCGACCGTGGTGACCAGGCCGGGAGTGTTGGCCTTGTCGGCTTCCTGCTGCACGTGGAAGGCGGCGCCTCCGAAGATGCAGAACCAGATAACACTGACAACACTCGGCACGAGCAGTACGCCTGTGACGAACTGCCGGATGGTGCGGCCGCGGCTGATTCGGGCGATGAACAGTCCCACGAACGGCGTCCAGGAGATCCACCAGGCCCAGTAGAAGATAGTCCAGCCGGACATCCAGGTGCGAAGAGCCTCATCGCCGACTGCCTCGGTTCGTGAAGCCATTTCTGCAAGGTCCCGGGCATAATTGCCGACGGCGGCGGGGAGCAGGTTCAGGATGAAGAGGGTGGGGCCGGCGACGAAGACGGTGAGGGCAAGGATGAGGGCCAGCACCATGTTGATGTTGGAGAGCCACTGGATGCCGCGGCTGATGCCCGACACAGCGGAGGCGACGAAACAGGTTGTCAGGATGGCGACGATCACCACGAGGAATGGCGTACCGATTTCTCCTACCCAGCCGTTGGAGGTCATGCCGCTGCCGATCTGGAGGGTGCCTAAGCCCAGGGATGCGGCGGTGCCGAACAGGGTGGCGAAGATGGCCAGGATGTTGATGAACTTCCCCACCGGCCCTTCGACCATCTTGACGCCGAACAGCGAGGTGAAGGCGGTGGAAATCAGCTGCCTGCGGCCCAGCCGGTAGCTGCCGTAGGCCATGGCGATGCCCACCACGGCGTACATTGCCCAAGGGTGCAGGGTCCAGTGGAAGATCGAAGTGGCCATGGCGGTCTGGACGGCTTCGGGCGTTCGTCCGTCCACCGTTCCGGGCGGGGGCGAGACGTAGTGGTAAAGCGGCTCGGCCACACCGTAGAACATGAGCCCGATGCCCATGCCGGCCGCGAACATCATGGCCACCCAGGACACGGTCCGGAACTCGGGCTTTTCGCCGTCCTTCCCCAGCGGAATGGTGCCGAATTTGCCCAGGGCAAGCCACAGGACAAAGATCACGAAGAGCGAGGCCAGTCCCATAAACAGCCAGCCGGTGTACTGCATGACCCAGTCGAGTGCGTTTTGAGATGTTGTTGCCAGGCTGTCCCTTCCGGCAAAACCCCAGATGACGAAGGCGAGGGCCAGGACACCGGTGATGCCGAAGGTAGTTTTATCAAGGGGGAGAGAGCGGCGCCTGCCAAGTGCGGCCGCCTGCTCAGCTTCGGTCTGCCGCAGCTCTTGGAGGATCTGTTCGGTCTCTTCCGTATCCTGCAGGCTGAGTGCTGCGGATCCCGGATTGAGGGTGGCCACTTCCGGGTCATCCACAGTAGCCACGGTTAATGCTTCGTTGGTCTCTTTGCTGCTGGGGGCCGTGTTTGTGTTGCCTGCCGGATTTTCGTCGCCGGGCAGTTGTTCAGGTGTCGTTTTTACAGCCATGAGCGGGTCCTTTGCTCGGCGAAAGTCATGAGTTGGCCTAGACATGGCCTTCGGGTGTCAACCCGGGAGGAAGGTTGGGCGCCTCGTCCGATTCGTTGACCATAATGTCGCCGTCAACAACCTTGACTTCATGGTGGCGGACTGGGAGTTTGGCCGGTGGCGCGTCAACTGAACCGGTGCGCAGATTGAACTTGGAAGCGTGCAGCGGGCATTCGACCCAGCAGTCCTCAACGTAGCCGTCGGCAAGGGAAGCATCCTGATGAGTACACGTGTCGTCGATGGCGAAAAGCTCGCCTTCTTCAGTATGGAAGACAGCGATGGGTGGTGCCGTGTTAAGCCGTAGCGCCTCCCCGGGCGCGAGTTCACTTAGCGGGCAGGCCTTGTGCATAAAGCACCTCTATTTCGTACGGGGATAAGAAATTTATTTTTCATGCTGTTGTGAACTCGCGGTCATAGACTCCGCTTCTTTGTTCCGGAAGGATCAACACAGTTCGCCTTATGCAACAGCGTGCGCTCCGTCACAGGGGATGTCAAGGATTTTTTCTGCCGTTACGGACCCATTTTCCTCTGCGTCGGGGCAGGTTGACAGCTTCATGTGGCATCCCTCACCCTGTTGCATATCGTGATTCATGTTGCGTATAGAGCAATTAGAAGTGGGGAATTATGCAGACGCTTGCGATCGTCGGAGCCTCCCTGGCAGGCCTCTCTGCCGCCAGGGCCGCTCGCGCTCAAGGCTTCGCTGGACGGCTTGTCATCATCGGCGATGAGCATCACCGTCCCTATGACAGGCCACCGCTGTCCAAAGACTTTCTGCTCGGTACCATCACGTCGGAAGACCTCCTCTTGGAAACCGATGATGACGGCTTGCAGGCGGAGTGGCTCCTAGGGGGTGGAGCTATTGGTTTGGATGCAGCTTCACGAACCATTCGGCTGCACGACGGAAGCTCCGTCAGCGCCGACGGCATTGTGATAGCTACGGGCGCGCGCGCCCGGAAACTGCCGGCCCTGGACGGGCTTGAGAATGTTTTTTACCTTCGGACCATCGCAGATGCCCAGGGGCTGGCGTCAAGGCTGGTGCCGGGGGCCCGCATGACTGTCATCGGTGCTGGTTTCATTGGCGCTGAAGTCGCCTCCGCCGCTGCCTCTCGGGGCATGGAGGTGACCATGATCAACAACGCACCGGTTCCGTTTACAGCACAGCTCGGTCAGGACATGGGCGACGTCGTCGCCAGGCTACACCTGGCCAAAGGCGTCAGGCTGATCTGCGGTGCCGTCATCGAAGAGTTCAATACAGGCGGACGCGCCGTCACCGGGCTCACGTTGGCTGATGGCCGTCACATGGAAACGGACGTTGTCGTCGTTGGCATTGGCGCCGAGCCGAACACGGAATGGCTGGAAGGATCCGGCGTCGAACTCGGTCCGGGCGTACTGTGCGACGCCATGGGCCGCACCAACGTTCCCGGGATTGTCGCCGTGGGTGACTGCGCTGCCTGGTTCGATCCTGCGGCGGGGATCCACCGCCGGGTTGAGCACTGGACCGGTGCACTCGAGCGCGCAGCCCTGGCTGTTCAGGCACTCTTGGACAGCAATGCCCCGGAACAGCCGTTGAAGCCGCCTTACTTCTGGTCTGATCAGCACGGGGTCAAGATTCAGTTCGCCGGGCACTCGGCCGGCTACGACCGGGTCGAAATAGAGACAGGTGATCCCCAGGAGCACAGCTTCGTTGCCGTGTACTACCGCGGCGACGATGCCGTGGCGGTCCTGGGCATGAACCAGCCGCGGCTTTTCACCAAATGGCGCCGAAGCCTGGCAGCTTCGGCACCGAAGCCGGCGGTCAAGCCCGGCTTGGTTGCTGCTGCGCCTTAAGCCCCATCCGTCGTACTAAACCCAATCTTTATTGCACCAGTTTTCACGCACTTAGTTAGTGCCGTCTTGAGGAGTACACATTGTCTGTTGAGGTAACTACGCCGAGCCTGATCCCGACGCTGGGCGGTCATTTGTATACGGATCCGGCTATTTTCCGGGCTGAGCAGGAGCGTATTTTCGAGCAGATGTGGTTCTGTGCGATCCGGTCTGCTGATCTGGACAAGCCCGGGTCGTGGCAGACGGTGCAGGTGGGTCGGGAGAGCGTGTTGATCTCGCGGACCCGCAAGGGGCAGATCCGGGCCTTTTACAACGTTTGCCGGCACCGTGGTGTGAAGCTGTGCATGGAGGAAAAGGGCGAAGCGGCCCGTAACTTCCAGTGCCCGTACCACGCCTGGACCTATGACTTCGAGGGCAAGCTGATCGCTGCGCCGAACCTGACGAAGATGCCTGACATTGACCGGGACGAGTACGGCCTGTCCAAGGTCCACATCCGTGAATACCTGGGCTATGTGTGGGTGTGCCTGGCCGAGGAGCCGCCGTCCTTCGAAGAGGAGGTCATGGGCGCGATCGAGGAACGTCTGGGCGACGTGCATGCCATTGACGGGTACGATGTGGCGAATCTGTCCCTGGGCCGCCGGATCCGTTATGACGTGAAGGCGAACTGGAAGCTCATCATTGAGAACTTCATGGAGTGTTACCACTGCGCCACGATCCACCCGGAGCTGACCGAGGTGCTGCCGGAGTTCGCTGACGGGCTGGCCGCGCAGTACTTCGTCGGTCACGGCGCGGAGTTTGGTGAGGACATCAAGGGCTTCACCGTGGACGGCTCCGAGGGCCTGGATGTCATCCCGGGCGTGGGTGAGGACCAGGACCGGCGCTACTACGCGATCACGATCAAGCCGACCGTGTTCGTGAACCTGGTTCCGGACCACGTGATCATCCACCGCATGTTCCCGATGTCCGCAGACCACACGATCGTTGAATGTGACTGGCTGTACCTGCCCTCCGTGGTGGAGTCCGGCAAGGACGTCAGCGCCTCCGTTGAGCTGTTCCACCGCGTGAACATGCAGGACTTCGATGCCTGCGAGCGTTGCCAGCCGGGCATGGCCTCCAAGTCCTACGCCAAGGGCGGCGTGCTCGTGCCCAGCGAACACCACATCGGCGCTTTCCACGACTGGGTCCAGGAAAAGGTCGGCGACGTCCAGCTCTCCGGAGAAGCACTGCTGGGCCTCACCAAGGACACCCCGCCACTGGAAGAACGCGCCGAAACCCTGCAGCGCAAAGAGACCCCAACCCCAGCCTCCTAAAGGCAGGCGCTCCTAACGGAACACCCAGGCACCGGCGATGACCCCCGACCACCCGCCCGGGGTCATCGCCGCGTGTACCCCATGTTGGCGCTGATCTGCAGCCCCGCCTCCGTCATTGCTTCAAGGAGTCCCGGTGTCTTTTCCGGGTCAAAGCGGAAGGCGGGTCCGGAGATGCTGATGGCACCAATGACTGTTCCCACGTGGTTGTATACCGGGACGGCCATCGAGTTGAGCCCGATTTCGAACTCTTCACGGTTGATGCAGTAGCCGTCATGGGAGATCTTGAGGAGCTCCTTTTCCAGCTTGTCCCTGTTGGTGATAGTCAGGGGTGTGCGTGCAGGGAGCCCCGTCTCTTTGAGGATCCTGTCGCGGTCGTCCACGGGCAGCGCTGCCAGCAGAACCTTCCCGCTGGAGGTGGCATGCAGCGGGGTGAGGCTGCCTACCCAGTCGTACATGGCGAGCGAGGAGGGCCCCATGGCCTGGTCGACGTTCACGGCATAGTTCGAGCGCAGCACGGCCAGGTTCACAGTTTCCTTGAAGGCATCGGCCAGGCTCTCCAGAACGGGCCGGGCTTCACGGACAAGGCTCAACCTGCCGGGGATGGAGCTGGCCAGCCGCAGGATGCCGAAGCCCAGCTGGTACTTGCCCCGTTCGCTGTTCTGGTGGACCATGTCCCTGCTGACGAGGGACCCCAGCAGCCGGGAAACGGTGGACTTGTGAATGCCCATCTCCTCGGCTATTTCGCTCACGCCGGCATGGCCGTCCCGGGCCAGTATCTCCAGGACTGCGAGAGCGCGGTCTACCGACTGGACGCCGCCGTGCTGGCCTGCCTCGCTCTCGATCTCAGTTTCAGGGTTAGTGTTACGTGCCATGCTCCGTACTCTCGAGTAATTTCTGCGGCACGCTTACCCGCCACAAGGCCGCCGCAGCGTCCTCCCGTTTAATTCCACAGTCTGATCCTAGACCGGGATGTGTGACTGATCAGACATTGGGTTAAGCGCTTTAACGCGGCGGGGCCAAAGTTCAGCCCAGGTTAAGGCGCATGAGCACTCGTGGGAAGCCATTGAGAATAGAGTCAGTGTCCGCCGCTTTGCTGAACCCGGCGTGTTCAAAGAGTGTTCGCGTGCCGACATAGGCCATGGTGAGATCAACCTTCTTGCCTTGGTTGTCCACGGGATAGCCTTCCACGGCGGGTGCTCCGTACGAGCGGGCGAATTCGACGGCGCCCGCCAGCAGGTGATGCGAGATGCCCCCGCCCCGATGCCCCGGGCGAACCCGGATGCACCACACGGACCAGACGTCGAGGTCGTCCACATGTGGAATCTTCCGGTTGCGGGCAAAGCTGGTGTCCGCCCGCGGATGGACGGCGGCCCAGCCCACCACGTTGTCGCCGTCGTACGCGAGCACTCCTGGCGGCGGGTCCTCCTTGACCAGCTGCTTCACCAGCTCGCCACGTTCTGTGCCATGCACCTTAAGGTTTTGCTTGGAGGGGATGCGGTAGCTCAGGCACCAGCACACGCTGGCGTCGGGCCGCTTCGGCCCAATCACCGACTGCACGTCCTCGAACCGGGTTGCCGGACGGACCAGGATCGCCATGTGGCTCAGTCCTTTCGTTCGCGGCTCACTCCAAGCCCGGGCTTACCGCAGGCCCTTGCTGTGGGCCATCGCGATGGCTTCGGTGCGGGACGACGCGCCCACCTTGCGGAAGATGTTCCGCAGGTGGAATTTCACCGTGTTTTCGCTGATGTGCAGTTTCGCGGCGATGGCTCGGTTCCGCTGTCCGGCGGCCAGCAGCTGGAGCACCTCCAGCTCGCGGTCGCCGAGCTTCCATTCCGAGACGTCGGCCATCTGGCGGGCCGGCGGATCGAGGGGGATTGCGACGGCGACGTCGGCGCCCCACCCGGGCATCACGTCTACCGACATCCGGCCGTTCAGGGCTTCAACACGGCTACCCAGACGGGCCATGTTTGGTGCCTCTTCGGACAGTTCGCCCGGGCCGTCGTCGCGCACGTTGACCAGCAGGTTCTCGCCGTCGCAGTCCCACTGCGTCCTGATCCGGCGCACTCCGCCCTGGTCTACCATCGCGAGGACGAGACCCCGGACGATCGCGCGGGCCGCATGGGCCACCTCGCCCGGCAGGGCACGGCCGTTGACGGGAGGTTCGATGAACTGGACGTCAATGCCGCTGAAGTGCATCAGCGGTTTCAGGTCGTCGCGGAGGCGCTGGAACGCCGAGGACACCGGCTCTTCCACCAGCTCGGTGGTGCGGTCATTAAGCGTACGCAGTCCCACCAGCGCCTTGGCGGCAGTTTCGGTGGCCGCCTTGCGTGCGGCGTCGTCTGTGAGGGCCGGGGAGCGCAGCGCGGCGAGCAGGGTTTCGAGAGTGGTAGAGTGCCGGTCCACGAGTTCTGCCGTCACACTTACCCGTTCGGCGGAGGCCGCACGGGATTCAATGAGGTACGACGGCGGTGCATCCGCCACCTTCTCCCGGATCCGCTCGGCCGCCAGCGTCCAAAGGTAACGGAGCAGCCGCTCCGCCGGGCCCCGGTCAACAGGATCCGGCAGGGGCCGGGGATCGGCGAGGACCAGCAGCGCATTGCTCGGTGAGGACAGGGCCAGGACCGGGCGTTTCTCGCCGCCGAGGACCGCTTCACCGAGCCAGGGGGAGCCGCCGCCGTTGCCTGCGAGCCCGGCTTCACCTGCGAACCGGGCTTCGTCCCCGGCGCTCCCGTCGCCCGTCACCAACGACCGAAGGTGGTCGAGTTCGGCAACGGATACACGGCTGATGATGGCTTCGTCACCGGCCTTCTTTTGGGGCCGCCCGGTGCAGTCTTCGGTGAAGATGATGAGGGCGCTGCTGCCCACATAGGGAAGCGTCGCCTCCCGCAGCTGCGCGGCGATGGTGGCAAGCGTCGCGGTGGACACTGCGGCGATTGCCTGAAGCAGCGGCTGCGCGTGGAGCACGAGCGTGTTCAGGTCCGGCAGCCCGACGTCCAGCGGGGCAAGGCGGCTGGTTTCGGAAGCTTCGAGGGGAATAACCACCTGCCCAGTTTACGGCGTTTCGCAGATTTGCCTACCCCTTTGGGTGGTTAAGACCGTCCGATCATAGCGTTGGACCCACTCATCAGGCGGGTGAGGATGGACAGGTAACAACTTTCCTGAAGGAGGTACCTGCCAATGAGCGTCGTCTCAGAAACCGATCCCGCCGCCCTGGCCGATGTGTCCCGGTCCTTTGACCGCAACCGGAGCCTTGTCCAGGACGAAATCAGCGGTGTGTTCCAGAACGTCGATCCGGCGCAGGTCGCAGCCCTCGTAACCGAACTGAGGCTGGCTGACAGGATCTTCGTGACCGGAGCGGGGCGAAGCGGCCTCGTCCTGAAAATGGCGGCAATGCGGCTGATGCACCTCGGGCTGACCGTGCACGTCGTCGGGGAGATCACCGCGCCCGCCATCCGTTCCGGCGACCTGCTCCTGGCGGCATCCGGCTCCGGCACCACTGCCGGCGTCGTCAAGGCCGCGGAAACTGCCGCCGCCCAGGGTGCCCGGATCGCCGCCTACACCACGAACGCCGGTAGCCCACTCGCGAAGGCGGCCTCCGCCGTCGTGATTATCCCCGCCGCACAAAAGACGGACCACGGCTCCAGCCTCTCCCGGCAGTACTCGGGAAGCCTCTTCGAGCAGGTGCTGTTTGCCACCACCGAAGCGGTGTTCCAAAGCCTCTGGGACGAGGACGCCGCAACGCCGGAGGAACTCTGGCAGCGCCACGCGAACCTCGAATAAGCGGTTACCCGCTGACCCAAGACCTCACCGACTAAAACCCAGCCTCACCGCAAAAGAGAAAGAGAATCACCTTATGAAACTGCAAGTTGCAATGGATGTCCTGACTGTTGAAGCCGCCCTGGAGCTCGCCGGCCAGGTCGCCGAATATGTGGACATCATCGAGCTCGGCACCCCGCTCGTGAAGAACGCCGGGCTGTCCGCCGTGACCGCTGTGAAGACCGCGCACCCGGACAAGATCGTCTTCGCCGACCTGAAGACCATGGATGCAGGTGAACTGGAAGCTGACATCGCCTTCACCGCCGGCGCTGACCTCGTCTCGGTCCTCGGTGGTGCCGATGACTCCACCATCGCCGGTGCGGTCAAGGCAGCCAAGGCCCACAACAAGGGTGTCGTGGTTGACCTGATTGGCGTCGAGGACAAGGTGACCCGGGCCAAGGAAGCCCGCGCGCTGGGTGCGAAGTTCGTAGAGATGCACGCCGGCCTGGATGAGCAGGCCAAGCCGGGCTACAACCTGGACGTGCTGCTCAGCGCCGGCGAGGAAGCCCGCGTGCCGTTCTCCGTGGCCGGCGGCGTAAACCTCTCCACCATCAACGCGGTGCAGCGCGCAGGCGCTGACGTCGCCGTCGTCGGCGGTTCCATCTACAGCGCTGCGGACCCCGCCGTTGCAGCCAAGGAACTGCGCGCCGCGATCATCTAGTCTCGCTCGGTTCATCCGGCAAACGAACAGCGGATCGGCCGTCGCCCTAGGGCGGCGGTCGATCCGCTGTCGTTTGGGCAGACGAATGCTGCAACGACTTATCGTGCGCTCACCGCGGGCGCCCCGAGGATGCTGTCCAGCAACCCGTTGCGGAACTTGGCCTCGGGATCGTGCGCCGCTGCCAGCAGGCGGAAATCGGCTAAGCGGGGGTAGAGCGTCTCCCAGTCGTGGCCGCCAGGCGTGAAGAGCTTGCCCCAGTGGGGTCTGGCACCGAACGGCCGAAGCAGGTCTTCGAGCTGCGGCAAAACGGCCTCCACTTCAGGCTGCAGCGGCTTCCAGGTGAAGTGCACGGCAACGCTCTGCTGGCGGTAGAAGGGGCTCAGCCAGAATTCGTCCGCGGCGCCGGTTCGGATCTCGGAGACAAAAAGCAGCGGCGCGAGCCTGTCCGCAAGGCTGCGGACCGCCTCGAGCGCGGCAGGAGCGTGCTCAAGCGGCAGGATGAACTCGCTCTGCAGTTCCTCGCCCTTGCTGGGCGTAAACTCGTGCCGGAAGTGCGGCAGCCGGTCCAGCCAGCGCCCGGGCTTATCCATCTGGATTGTGCAGTTCTCGGCTGACATGCCCGGCAGTGGGTGCCGGGGGTGGACGGCAGGCGTGGCGCCAAAGAGGTCATTCACGGCGGGCTCCGAGTCCAGCGCCTTGAGCCAGACCTGGTTGATGGACTCGCCCGCGAAGTCGGTGAAAAGGCTGACGCTGTACGCGCTGGATACCAGCTGCGTGAAGTCCGCCAGCGCCCGCTCCCACGGCAGGTTCTCCAGAACGCGCTGGCGCACGGCGAAGCTTGGCGTGACGGCGAGCTCTAGGCCGGTCACGATGCCCAAGGCGCCCAAACCCACCACGCTTCCCAGAAACTCATCCCCGTCCGCACGGGAGAGCGATACCTGCTCACCGGAGGGCCGGACCATATCAATGCCCACTACCGCTCCGGCCAGGGAGAGGTTGTTCACGCCGGAGCCGTGAGTGCCCGTTTGGACTGCGCCTGCCACGGAAATATGAGGCAGCGACGCCAGATTATGGATGGCGGCGCCGGACTCTTCCAGCGTGCGGCAGAGGGCGCCGTAGCTGACTCCGCCGCTGACATGCACAGTCTGCCGGTCCGGGATGAGTTCGATGCGCTGCGGCAGGGCGTCCAGCAGCACGTGCACGCCGTCGGTGTCCCCCACCTGGTTGAAGGAGTGCCGCGAGCCAAGGGCCTTGACCCGGGTGGCGCCTGCCACCAGCTCGGCAAGTTCAGCCACCGATTCAGGCCGCTCGACGTCCGTTGACGAGTAGTCCAGATTTCCTGCCCAGTTCTTCATTGGGACTTTCCGGTGGGGATGCATGCTTCCACTGTGAGCGCTAACAACCTCCTTGTCAACACCCTTCCGGCGCTGTCCGCGGGCGCGGACGGTAACATCATCAGCAGTAGTCAATGCAGCAGTCGCCTGGGCGACTGGATTCGTCCGGACCCGTGAAACCTGACCCGTGAAAGGGGAGCAGTGCGCGCAACCGTCAAGGACGTCGCGCGTCGCGCCGGCGTTTCCCCCAAGACCGTCTCGAATGTGATGAACGGCGTCGTGCCGGTCAGCGGATCCACCCGGCTTAGGGTGGAGCAGGCCATGCTCGAACTCGACTATGTGCCCAACCTCTCCGCCCGCGGCCTGCGCAACGGCAGGTCGGGCGTCATTGCCCTGGCGCTGCCGGACCTGGCGACCCCCTACTCTGCCGAAATTGCGCACAGCGTGGTGGAAGTTGCCCACGAGCAGGGCTGGAGCGTCCAGATTGAGGAAACGGGATCCGATCCGCAGCGCGAATACGAACTCCTTTCCAAGGCCCGGTCCAATCTCGTCGATGGCCTCATCCTCAATCCAGTGGTGCTGGACGAGAGCGCCGTCAAGGTGGGCGTCTCGCTGCCCCCGGTGGTCCTGCTCGGGGAAGTCTCCCAAAAGCTGGCTGACCGCGTGTGGGTGGACAGCGTTGCTGCTGCCCGCGACATGACGCTGGCACTTGCCCGAACCGGACGGCGTCGCATAGCCGTGCTCGGAACTGCCGAGGGCAGGAGCTCGGCCGCAGCAATCCTGCGCACGCGCGGCTACCAGATGGCGCTTGATGAGCTCGGTATTGACCGGGACGACTCCCTGCTGATCCCCTGCGAGAAGTGGACACCCCAGACGGCTGCCGACGCGCTAGCCTCGTATCTGGATTCGAACCCGCTCCCCGAGGCCCTGTTCTGCTTTACCGACTCCATGGCCATCGGCGCGCTGAGCGTGCTGTGGAAGAGGGGGATCAGGGTCCCGGAAGACGTGGCGGTGGCAGGCTTCGACGACATTGCCGATGGCCAATATGCCGTGCCCTCCCTGACCACCGTGTCCTTCGACAAGCGGCGCATAGCCACCGAGGCGCTGCGGCTGCTGACGGAGCGCATGGCTGACCGTGGCGGGGGGCAAAGGGTGGCCACCGTCGACTACAAGATCGTCGAGCGGGACAGCAGTAGGGGCTAATCGAGACTCCACCATCAAATTGTTGGCGCTAACAATTTTTCCTTGTGGGACCCATTACATCGATGTAATGTGGGATCTGCGTCACACCGGGCCCTGCTTGTCCCACAGGGAACTGGCCGTATTCAGAGGTGGTGTGCCACAAGGACCTAGTTTTCAGCGGACCCATCCAAAGGAGTGACGGGTGAAGCAATTCGATTCTTTTGCCGGGAAACAAGTGACCCGGCGGCAGTTACTGGCAGGCTCGGCTGTCCTGGGCAGCATGTTCGCGGCGGCCGGCCTCACGGGCTGCGGAGGGAGTGCCAACGCAGCAGTGCAGGACATTGACTTCTGGCATCTGCTGTCCGGCGGTGACGGCATCAAGATGCAGGCAATGATCAGCAAGGCGAACGAGGGCAATCCGGGTTTCACCGTTCATCCAACCGTTCTGGCGTGGGGGCCTCCCTACTACACGAAGCTGGCCATGGCCTCCGCCGGGGGCCGTCCGCCGGAGCTGGCCATCATGCACGCCAGCCGGGTTCCGGGCTACGCGCCCGGCGGACTCATCGACCCGTGGGACATGTCCCTGCTGGCAGAACACGGCGTGACGCCGCAGAGCTTCGCTCCCAGGATCTGGGACAAGAGCCAACAGAATGGGCAGGTTTTCTCCGTCGCCCTGGACTCCCATCCATTCGTGATGTTCTACAACACCGACGTTGCCGGCAAAGCCGGAGTCCTCGCCCCCAACGGACAGTTGCAGGCGGCAAATTCGCCGCAGGAGTTCATCGGGATGGCCCGCGAGATGCAGAAAGTGACCACGGCTCACGGCCTGTCCTTCGGCTACCTTGGCAGCGGGTCCCAGATGTGGCGTCTCTTCTACACGCTTTACAAGCAGCACGGCGTGGACATGGAACTCACTCCCGGGCAGCCGATGAAGGCCGACCGGGAGGCAGCGGTCGAGTCCCTCCAGTTCATGGCGTCCCTGTTCGACGACACGGTCGCAGCCAAGAGCGGGGACATCAGTACGGGTATTGCCGAATTTGCCCGCGGCAGTTCAGGAATGCTGTTCAGCGGCGTCTGGGAACTGCCCACACTCCAAAAGGCTGGATTGCCGGTCGATGCGGCAACGATCCCCACGCTCTATGGAACGCCAGCTGCCTATGCCGACTCACATTCCTTTGTCCTGCCGAGGCAAATAAACGACGACGACGAGAAGCGGCGCAACGTGTACAAGTTCGTAAGCGACGTCCTCAAGGGATCGCTGTCCTGGGCCGAGGCCGGACACATTCCCGCTTACCAGCCGGTCGTGCAGTCACGGGCATACCGGGAACTCACCCCTCAGACTCATTACGCCAACGCGGCGGACATCATCACCTACGACCCGGAGTCCTGGTTCAGCGGCTCCGGCTCGGACTGGCAAACATATTTCGCCGAGAACGTACAGAACGTACTCCTCGGCCGCGACAAGGCAGCCGACGGCTGGGATGCCTTCGTGCACCGCACCAACACCCTTCTTTCCCGGCCCAATCCGGTCTGAGGCCACACGAGCGACAAAGGAGTCCCTGATGAGTTCCTTAGCAACATCCCAAAGCGGCGAGCGTGCAGCATCGTCCCGCCTGCGCCAGCCCGGTCAAGACCCGTCCAGCCCGGCATCCTCCCTGGGCCCGCCCCGTGCGCGCAAGACCAGGGACAACCTGACAGGCTGGGGGTTCGCTGCCCCGTTCCTGGCATTCTTCCTGGTCTTTCTCGTCTGGCCCATCCTTTACGGCCTGTTCATGAGCATGACCGGCAAGTCCCTTACCGGTGCCAATGACAGCCTGATCGGTCTGGCCAACTACGCTGAGGCCCTGGCCGACGCGGACATGTGGCGTTCCCTTGGCAACACGCTGTACTTCACGGTGATCAGCACCGTTCCCTTGGTGCTCGTTGCCTTGGTCATGGCAGCACTGCTGAACGTCGGGCTGCCTGCCCAGTGGCTGTGGCGGCTCTCCTACTTTGCTCCGTACCTGCTCGCCTCGACGGTGGTCTCGCTCTTCTTTACCTGGATGTACAACCCGCAGCTGGGGCTGATCAACGACTCACTGTCCAAAATCGGGCTGCCCAAGGTGGCCTGGCTGAATGACCCGAATGTGGCGATGTGGTCAATCGTGATCGCAACGCTGTGGTGGACGGTCGGCTTCAACTTTCTGTTGTACCTGGCGGCCATGCAGAACATCCCCCACCAGCACTACGAGGCGGCATCCCTGGACGGGGCAGGAGCCTGGCGGCAGTTCTTCTCCATCACCCTGCCGCAGTTGGCACCGACCACCGTGATGATCGTTCTTCTCCAGATCCTGGCATCACTGAAAATTTTCGATCAGGTCTACCAGATGACGGCGGGCGGACCCAGCGGCTCCACCCGGCCGGTTGTGCAATACATCTTCGAAACCGGGTTCACCGGCTACCGGCTGGGCTACTCCGCAGCCGTGTCCTACATTTTCTTCGGGCTGATCGTGGTCGTCTCGGTCATGCAGTTCTTCGTCACGCGCCGCAGGAGTGCATAACCATGGCAACCCAGACACTCACCCGCCCCGCTCCGCACACTGCCACCGCACCAGCGACCCGAAAACCCCGCCGGAAGATCACTGCCGGCAGGGCCGCCGTGACTGCGGTCGCCGCACTCCTGGCAGTCCTGTGGCTCGTTCCCTTCGCCTGGGCTACGGTCACGGCCTTCAAGAGCGAGACCGACGCCGCAGCATCGGAAGTGAGCTGGTTCCCGCCGTCGGGCTTTACCGCGGATGCCTTCGTCAGAGTGTTCCAGGACGGCAACATTCCGCTGTGGACGTGGAATTCGCTCTACACGTCGGCGGCCATCACGGTGATCACGCTGGTCACCTCTGCTCTGGTCGCCTATGCCCTGTCCAGGATCGACTTCCGGGGCAAGAGAGTGCTGATGACGGTGATCATCGCCTCAATCATCATCCCGCCGCCGGTGCTGATGATTCCGTTGTTCTATCAAATGGTCGCTATGCGCATGATCGACACGCCGTGGGCGGTCATCCTGCCGCAGGTCATTCATCCCGCCATGGTGTTTGTGCTCAAAAAGTTCTTTGATCAAATCCCGCGTGAACTCGAGGAAGCCGCGGTGATGGACGGTGCCAGCCGGATGAGAATCTTCATACAGATCATCCTGCCGCTCTCACGACCCATCCTCGCCGCCGTCGCCATCTTCGTTTTCATCAGCGCATGGAACAACTTCCTCTGGCCTTTCATCTCCACCAACGACGGGTCCATCCTGACTCTTCCGGTGGGACTGCAGACCATCAAGAGCGCCTACGGAATCCAATATGCCCAGAACATGGCATCCGCGCTGCTTGCAGCTTTGCCGCTCATCCTGGTTTTCCTGTTTTTCCAGCGCCAGATCATCAAGGGCGTTGCGACGACGGGACTGGCCGGCACCTGAACCGGCCTTCTGATTACTTCCAACGAACCTGTTCAACCAAAAGGAGAAACCCCACATGTCCCGCGCACGAATTACCCTGGACCGAGACTTCACCATCGGGGAGGTGCCCCGCCGCCTTTTTGGCTCCTTCGTTGAGCATATGGGCCGCTGCGTCTACACCGGCATCTACGAACCGGGCCACCCGGAGGCCGACGAAAACGGCTTCCGGCAGGACGTGCTCAAGCTCGTCAAGGAACTCGGGGCCACCGTCATCCGCTACCCCGGCGGAAACTTCGTATCCGGCTACAACTGGGAAGACGGGGTCGGTCCCCGGGAAAGCCGCCCACGGCGGCTCGACGGCGCTTGGCACACCCTGGAAACCAACGCCTTCGGGCTCCACGAGTTCGTGGACTGGTCCCGGCAGGCAGGAACCGAAATCATGGAAGCCATCAACCTGGGCACAAGGGGGGTGGATGCGGCACGCGAGGTCGTGGAGTACGCCAATCATCCGGGTGGTACCCATCTATCGGACCTGCGCGCCAAGAACGGGCACAAGGACCCGTTCAACATCAAGCTGTGGTGTCTCGGCAATGAAATGGACGGGCCCTGGCAGATCGGCCACAAAACCGCTGACGAGTACGGCCGGCTGGCCCAGGAGGCCGCCAAGGCCATGCGCTTCGTGGACCCGGACATCGAACTCGTGGCCTGCGGCAGCTCCAACTCGGGCATGCCGACCTTCGGGGCCTGGGAACAGACGGTGCTGACCCACGCGTACGACGAGGTGGATTACGTCTCGCTGCATGCCTACTACCAGGAGCATGAGGGCGACGTCGGCAGCTTCCTTGCCAGCGCCGTGGACACCGACTATTTCATTGAATCAGTCATCGCCACCGCTGATGCCGTCCGCGCTAAGGGAAAGCACAAGAAGCACGTCAACCTGTCCTTCGACGAGTGGAATGTCTGGTACCAGCGCGGCCTGGATACCGAAGACCAGCCGCACCAGGTGGCCAAGGCCGGCTGGCGGGAGCATCCCCGGGTCATCGAGGACAAGTACAACGTGACCGACGCCGTCGTGGTCGGCACCCTGCTCAACTCGCTGCTCCGCCACGGCGACCGGGTCAAGATCGCCAACCAGGCGCAGCTGGTCAACGTCATCGCCCCGATTCTCAGCGAGGAAAACGGCCCGGCGTGGCGCCAGACCATCTTCCACCCCTTTGCCCGCATGGCGGAGCTGGCAAAGGGCCAGATCCTGCGCCTGTCCGTCGACTCGGACAAGTACACCAATGCCCGGTTCGGTGACACCGACCTCGTGGACGTCAGCGCCACATGGAACGAGGAAACGGGCCGGCTGGCGCTGTTCTTCGCGAACCGCGGCCTGGAGGAAGCGGCCGACGTCGAGGTGGCGCTCCGCGGCTTCGATGCCCGCCAGGTTGTCCGTGCCGAGGTCCTGGAGATCCCGGATGGCGGGGACCGCTTCACGATCAACAGCCAGGGCAGCCCGGACCGCGTGGGCCTGAAGCGGCTTGAAGGGGCCAAGGCCAGCGGCTCCGAACTCCGGGCCACCCTGCCGGCGCTGTCCTGGGCCGTGATCGAACTGGACGTGGTCAAGAACTGATCACTCGCCGGCAGAGGCAAGGGGACGACGGCAGGAACCTCCCGCCGTCGTCCCCTCACCTGATTTGTGCGTGGCCCATCCGGTTTTTAGCCATATCTGCACAGTAGGCCCGAGACTTGGTGTCATGAATGATTCTGAGGCAGTGACAACCCAGGGCTCCAGCGTTGAGGATTGGACGCGGGCGTTGGCTGAATCCGTTGGTTCGCCCGGGGGTGGCGCCGGGACCGGAGTCATGCTTGCCATCGCCGCGTCCTTGACGTCGATGGTTGCCGGATACACCGACGCGCAGGGGCAGGAACGCAGCGAAGTCGCCAGCGTGCAATCGCGGGCGCGATCGCTGCGGGAAACCGCTCTGCAACTGGCCGATGACGACGCCGCTGCATCCCAGGCGTTCGGCGCCGCTTTCCGGCTGGAGCCCGGGCCGGAACGGGAGGAGGCGATACATGAGGCTTCCGTTGATGCCGCCAAGGCATCTGCCGTGCTCGGCGAGCGGGCCATTGACGCCATTGGTGATCTGGAGTGGCTGGCTTCCAACGGCAACCCGGCGCTCATTGCCGATATCGTCGTCGCGTTCGGTGCACTGAGGGCAGCGCTGACCGGCGCCCGCACCAACGTGAGCTTCGACCTCGCCTCGCTCAAGTCGGCGGGCGCCACCCTCGAACAGGTTCGGGAACAGCATCCCGAGCTGTGGTCGACGGTTCAGGATCTCACCGTTGCTGTTGAACGGATCGACGAAATAACCTCGCGGATAGATCACCGCGCCGCCCCGACGGATGCCGTCTGACGTCGGGCGTACGACGCCGGCGGTGCGGTTCACAGCCTCCTGACAGTCTCCGAACAGCAGTCACTCATTCAGGTGCCTCATCTTTGAGGAAGGGCGGAAAATAGCCGCCTTTCAGCAAAGGCCGCGTCACACGGCGGAGACCGCGGTCAGGTCGCGGCGGACCTTGCCGCCAATCTGGGTGTCGAGGAAGCCAAAGTCACCGAGGCGCTCCGGGCGTTCCGGGAGGCCAACAGGCCGACCATGCCGCCGGCCGAGGGCACGAAACCGGACCGGGCCGCCACGGACGCGGCAATGGCCAAGTCCCTGGCAGAATGTCCGTTGCCGGACGCTCTCTCACATCCTGCGGTTCGTTAGCTGACGCTCTCTCACATCATGCTGTCCGTTACCGGACGCTCTCTCACATCCTGCCATCGACAAAGCGGCTTTCACTCCCACCAAACATAGGTATAACCAGTTAAGTTGGTCGGTTTAAACAGTTTTACAGAACTTCTGGCGAGGGGGGAGAGTGGGGGCATGAGACCTCCGGCAACGTGGACGGAGGCAGATGTGAAAGGTTATCGTGGCAGCGACTTCCCTGAAACCCTATGTAGTCACCCTCGGCACGGCCGGCGGACCCCGGTGGTGGAGCGGCGCCAATGCGGGTAAGCGTTCCGGCATTGCCACGGCCGTTGTGGTTGGCGAAGCCGTTTACCTGGTAGATGCCGGAAGCGGTGTTGGAAACCAGCTCATGAAGGCCGGCTTCTCCGTGGCCGACCTTCGCGGCATCTTCCTCACCCACCTGCACTCGGACCACTGCATCGACCTGGCCAGCTTGGCCATCTTCGGGCTCTTTACCCTGAGGCCTGGCCAGGAGCCGATCAGGATCATCGGACCCGGCAGCCGCGGCGAGTTGCCGCCTGTCTCGCCCCGGGCCGTCGTCCAGCCCACGCCGATTTTCCCCGAGCAGCCGACGCCGGGCACGAAGGCGATGTTCGAACACCTGATGCGCGCCTACGGCACCGATCTGAACGACAGGATCATCGACGCCTTGCGGCCGTCTCCGTTGGAACACTTCTCCGCCGCGGACATCGAGCTTCCGGCAGACCTCGGGTATGACCCCAACTCAAATCCGACGCCGGCAGGGATGGCTCCTTTCGAAATCTACCGGGATGAGCTGGTGACGGTGACCGCCATCTTGGTGGAGCATCCGCCGGTCGCCCCCGCTTTCGCCTTCCGGTTCGATACCGCCGAGGGATCCGTAACCATCTCCGGGGACACCGCCCCCTGCGAGAATCTGGTCACGCTTGCCCGCGGCACGGATCTGTTGCTCCATGAGGCAATTGACTTCGAGTGGGTATCCCGTGCCTACGGCAATGTGGCAACTGAAGAAGCACAGGCCTCCATGGACCACCACCGCCGGTCGCACACCTCGGTTCAGGATGCGATCGCGCTGGCTGAAAAAGCGGGCGCTGCACGGCTGGCACTCCACCACCTAGTGCCCGGTACCACCCCCAAATCCGTGTGGGTTTCCACGGCCGAAGAATTCTCCGGCGCTTTCCTGGTTCCCGATGACCTGGACGTAATTCCTTTCTCCACTACTGCCCGCAACGACGCGGCCGGCGTCCCCAGCACTGAAATGGAAATGGCAACCTCCCTATGAAAACACGCGCAGAAATGCCCTCACCTACCGGACAGCAAGCTCCGGAGTCCCTTAAAGAGCAGGGCTTCAACACCCCGCAGATGCGGCGGATTCTCGCCTCATCATTCATCGGAAGCGCCATAGAGTTCTACGACTTCATCCTCTATGCCACGGCTGCTTCCTTGGTCTTCAACAAGGTATTCTTCGCCAACCTCGATCCGGCTGTGGCCATTTTCGCCTCGTTTTCCACCTTGGCTGTCGGATACCTCGCCCGTCCCATTGGCGGCGTCGTGTTTGGCCACTTCGGGGACAAACTGGGCCGCAAGGGCGTTCTGATCACCTCCATGCTCATGATGGGCATCGCCACCACGCTGATCGGGCTCCTGCCCACGACCGCGCAGGTGGGCATGCTGGCTCCCATCGCCCTGATCGTGCTGCGTATCGTGCAAGGCCTGGCCGTTGGCGGCGAGTGGGGCGGGGCCATGCTCATGGCATTGGAACATTCCCCCAAGGAGCGCCGCGGCTTCGCAGCGAGCTTCGCGAACATGGGCGGCCCGGCGGGTGCGGTACTGGCTACGCTCGCAGTCTCCGCAGTCTCCGTCCTGCCCAGCGACCAGTTCCTCAGCTGGGGCTGGCGCATACCCTTCCTCATCAGCATCGTCCTGATCGCCATCGGCCTGGTCATCCGGCTCAAGGTTGCCGAGTCCCCGCTGTTCCTGGCACTGGAAAACAAGGCCGAGGAAAAGAAGATCCCGCTCATGGAGGTCCTCACCAAGTACCCGATGAGTGTCATCAAGGGCACCCTCGTAGGCATGAGCTCGTACACCGTGCAGGGCCTTATGACCGTATGGGCCATCTCCTTCGTGGTGGAGAACGTCGGCATGGACCGCACCGGCGTCCTGAACGTCAAGGCCGTCGGCGCGGCCCTGACCGTGGTGGGCATCTGGTTTGCCGCCCGCTACAGCGACAAACTGGGACGCCGGCCCGTGATGTTTGCCGGCATCATTGCAGGTGCCGTCCTGGCGCTGCCGATGATGTGGATGCTGGAACTCGGAGAACTCTGGCTGTTCGCGATCGCACTTTTCGTGGCCAACGGTGTCATCCAGGCAGCAATCTTCGGGCCGTTTGGCGCCTTCTCCGCGGAGCTCTTCCCCACCCGGATCCGGTACACCGGCGCTTCGCTGGTCTACCAGCTCTCATCAACCCTGGGCGCCGGGTTCACACCCATGATCGTCAGCGGACTGGTGCTCGCAACGGGCGGGTCGCTCTGGCTTACGGGCGTTGTCTGGGCGGCCAGCTTCGTGGTCGCCGGCCTGTGCCTGCTGACTGTGAAGGAAGGCAAGAACCAGGACCTGACGGCAGACAATATCTAGACGTCAGCGGCAGGATTCTGCGGGAGTCGGGCAGCCTTTCGGTTGGCCGACTCCCTTTCCTTCTTGGCTCCAGCTTCCACACAGAATTCGATGAAAGCCCGCAACCGGAGACTCAGCCGGTCAGAGGGGATGTAGGCAACGCAGATGTCGCTGTGGCCCACGTTGTCCTCGATCTCAAGTACTGCCAGCGGCAGGCCGTCGTAGCTCAAATCCACCGGCGGCCGCTGAACCAGGACGGTATAGCCGAGGCCCCGCGCGACCATGCCCCTGACGGCTTCAAGGCTGCTGGACTTCCACGCGATTCTTGGCTCCAGACCCGACATGCGCAGATTGACCAGCTGGTTCTCCCGTACCGAGGGAATGTCAAGGGAAACGAAGTCCTCATCAGCCAGTTCCCTGAGGTGCACCGACTTCCGCTCGGCCGCCCAATGGTTTCCTGCTACCAGCACATACGGCCTGCCGGCCATTACTGTGGTTGATCCGACGCCGGGAATCAGGTGCCGGGTGTGCGTCAGCACCGCATCCAGATAGCCGTTGACCATGCGTTCCTGCAGTTCCGCGCCGTCTCCTTCAACCAGAGTCACCTCAAGGCCCGGGTTCGCTTTCACAAATCCATGGCCAATCTCCGGGAGCCAAAACGCCGACAGGCCTGCATAGCATCCGATCACCAAGGGTCCCACCAGCCCTTGCTGCCGTTCAATTACGCGCCCCTGTACCTCTTCCGCGTGTCGCACCAAAGCCTGGGCGTCACGGAGAAAATAGGACCCGACGGCGGTCAGTACGATCCCGCGGGCCCGGTGACGGACCACCAACTGGGAACCCACTACACGTTCCAGCTCTGTTATCGCTTGTGACATGGCGGCCTGGGAAATATGGGAGGCAGCCGCAGCGGCAGAGATCGACCCCTGATTGGCGACGGCGACAAAATACTGCAACTGCTTGAGGGTGTAGTCGAGCACCTACCCAGAGTAGGGGATGGCCTCTCGAGAACGACGGCGGCGCTAGCCGCTCGCTGGAGGTGCGAGAGCGTTGGTGGTTTTTCTGCAGGACGTGAGGGGGCGTTGGTGGTTTTTCTGCAGGAGGTGAGGGGGCGTTGGTGGTTTTTCTGCAGGAGGTGAGGGGGCGTCGGGGGTTAGAGGACCTTGCGGATCGTCTCTTCGAAGCTCGTCACGTGGTGCAGTGCGAGCTCGCCGGCCTTGTCCGCGTCGCCCTCCGCAACAGCCTTCAGCAGGTCCACGTGCTCGGTGATGTGGCCGCTGACCGACGGGACCTTGTCCAGGACCACGCACCAGATGCGGGTTGCCAGGTTGTCGTAACGGATCAGGGTGTCTTCCAGGTGCGGGTTGGCGGCGGCGCGGTAGATCAGGCGGTGCACGGTGACGTCGTACCGCATCAGCTCGCGGGACTCTGTGGGATGCGGTGCCAGCCCCGCAATGGCGTCCGCCACGCCCAGCAACTCCTTGCGCATGGCCGCGCTGGCCCGGGTCGCAGCCCGGCGCGCCGCCAGCGGCTCCAGCAGCTCCCGGATTTCGGAGACGTCGGCCAGTTCGGTGAAGTCCACGGTGGTGGCGAAGGTTCCCCGGCGCGGATAGGAAACGACCAGGTGGTCCACCTCCAGCCGCTTGATGGCCTCGCGCACAGGCGTCCGGCTGAAGCCCAGCTCAGCCGCCAACTGCCCGTCGTTGATGGGTTCGCCCGGCCGGATGTCCAGCATGATCAATTTGTCGCGCAGCTGCCGGTAGGCGGCCTCCGCCTGGGACGGCGCTTCTTCCTCGGCGGGAAGCAGGGCAGCTATGGCGTTCACGGCGGGCTCCAATCCTGTGACCGAACGGAAGGCTGAACTTCACTTTGCTTCCGGCTCTTGACTCTCTTGTGATTCCGATCATACCATTGACCTCACACTGATATATCAGTCAAAGTCAAAAAGGTATTTCAAAGGAGCACCCGTGGTTGAGCAGTTGAACGAGCGACTTTCCGCAGTCGATCCCGAGATCCAGCAGGCCGTTGACCGCGAGCTGGTCCGCCAGCAGTCCACCCTGGAGATGATCGCCTCGGAGAACTTCGCTCCGTCCGCCGTCATGGAGGCGCAGGGCTCGGTCCTCACGAACAAGTACGCCGAGGGTTACCCCGGCAAGCGCTACTACGGCGGCTGCGAACACGTTGATGTGGTCGAGCAGCTCGCCATTGACCGCGTGAAGGCCCTCTTCGGCGCCGAATTCGCCAACGTCCAGCCGCACTCCGGCGCCCAGGCGAACGCTGCCGCAATGTTCGCACTGCTGAACCCGGGCGACACGATCATGGGCTTGGACCTGGCCCACGGCGGCCACCTCACGCACGGCATGCGCATCAACTTCTCCGGGAAGCTCTACAACGTGGTTCCCTACCGCGTCCGTGAATCCGACTTCCGCGTGGACATGGCCGAAGTTGAGGCCCTGGCCCTGGAGCACAAGCCGAAGCTGATCGTCGCCGGCTGGTCCGCCTACTCCCGCCAGCTCGATTTCGCAGAGTTCCGCCGGATCGCGGACCTCGTGGGCGCCTACCTCATGGTGGACATGGCACACTTCGCCGGCCTGGTCGCGGCAGGGCTGCACCCCAACCCGGTGCCGTACGCCGACGTCGTCACCACCACCACCCACAAGACCCTGGGCGGACCGCGCGGCGGAGTCATCCTCGCCAAGGAGCAGTACGCCAAGAAGATCAACAGCGCCGTGTTCCCCGGCCAGCAGGGCGGCCCGCTGGAGCACGTCATCGCCGCCAAGGCCGTGGCCTTCAAGCTCGCCGCCGGCCCCGAATTCAAGGAACGCCAGGAGCGCGTCCTGCAGGGCGCCAAGCTGCTCGCCGACCGGTTCCTGCAGCCCGACCTCGAGGCCGCCGGCATCACCGTGGTCAATGGCGGCACGGACGTGCACCTGGTCCTCGTTGACCTGCGGAACTCCGAGCTGGACGGCCAGCAGGCAGAGGACGCGCTGCACAAGATCGGCATCACGGTCAACC
This sequence comes from Arthrobacter sp. NPDC093125, assembly GCF_044754225.1. Taxonomy (NCBI): domain Bacteria; kingdom Bacillati; phylum Actinomycetota; class Actinomycetes; order Micrococcales; family Micrococcaceae; genus Arthrobacter; species Arthrobacter sp. NPDC093125. The sequence continues at coordinate 27,034 of NZ_JBIVOQ010000010.1, forward strand.
GCAACGCTGTTCCGTTCGATCCGCGCCCGCCGATGGTTTCCTCCGGCCTCCGGATCGGTACCCCGGCCCTTGCCACCCGCGGCTTCGGCGCCACCGAATTCACCGAGGTTGCGGACATCATCGCGACGGCGCTCATCGCCGCCGCCGGGCACGGCACCAACGGCACCGGCACCCTCGATGACGCGACCGCCGTCGAACTCCGTGCACGTGTGACGGCGCTCGCCAACCAGTTCCCCCTCTATCCCCACCTGAACGGCGACGCCGAGATTGCCGCCTTTGAGACAGACATGATTGGAGCAGCCCAGTGAGCACCCACCAGCTTCCGGAACACCCGGACTTCCTGTGGCGCAACCCGGAGCCCAAGTCCTCCTATGACGCAGTGATCGTGGGTGGCGGCGGGCACGGCCTGGCGACGGCCTACTTCCTGGCCAAGAACCACGGCATGACCAACATCGCCGTCCTCGAAAAGGGCTGGCTCGCAGGCGGCAACATGGCCCGCAACACCACCATCATCCGTTCCAACTACCTCTGGGACGAGAGCGCCGCCATCTACGAGCACGCGCTGAAGCTGTGGGAGATCCTCCCCGAGGAGCTGGAGTACGACTTCCTCTTCAGCCAGCGCGGCGTGATGAACCTGGCCCACACCCTCGGCGACGTCCGCGAGAGCATCCGCCGCGTGGGCGCGAACAAGCTCAACGGTGTCGACGCCGAATGGCTGGAACCGGATCAGGTCAAGGAACTCTGCCCCATCCTGAACACCAGCGACAACATCCGCTACCCGGTCATGGGTGCTACTTACCAGCCGCGCGCCGGCATCGCCAAGCACGACCACGTTGCCTGGGCCTTCGCCCGCAAGTGCGACGAAATGGGCGTGGACATCATCCAGAACTGCGAAGTTACCGGCTTCCTCAAGGACGGCGACCGGGTGGTGGGTGTCAAGACCAACCAGGGCACCATCCACACCGAGAAGGTGGGCCTCTGCGCCGCCGGGCACAGCTCCGTCCTGGCCGAGATGGCCGGGTTCCGGCTCCCCATCCAGTCCCACCCGCTGCAGGCACTCGTGTCCGAACTGCACGAACCGGTCCACCCGACCGTCGTGATGTCCAACCACGTGCACGTCTACGTCTCCCAGGCACACAAGGGCGAGCTGGTCATGGGCGCCGGCGTGGACTCCTACAACGGCTACGGCCAGCGCGGGTCCTTCCACGTGATCGAGCACCAGATGGCGGCCGCCGTCGAACTGTTCCCCATCTTCGCCCGGGCACACGTGCTCCGGACCTGGGGCGGCATTGTGGACACCACGCTGGACGCCTCGCCCATTGTTGGCACCACCCCGGTGGAAAACATGTTCGTCAACTGCGGCTGGGGAACCGGCGGCTTCAAGGGCACCCCCGCTGCCGGCCTGACCTTCGCGCACACCATCGCCACGGGAGCACCGCACAAGCTCAACAAGCCGTTTGCGCTGGAGCGCTTCGAAACCGGTGCCCTGATCGACGAGCACGGCGCTGCCGCCGTCGCCCACTAGCCACGGTCCATAAGAAAGAAGACGCACATGCTGCTTATCTCCTGCCCCAACTGCGGCCCGCGGGACGAAACCGAATTCCACTACGGCGGCCAGGCCCACGTGGCCTACCCGGAAAACCCCAACAACCTCAATGACCGGGAATGGGCCGAGTACCTGTTCTACCGCGAGAACACCAAGGGCACCTTCGCCGAGCGTTGGGTGCATAGCACCGGCTGCCGGCAGTGGTTCAACATGCTCCGCGACACCGTCACCTACGACATCCAGGCCATCTATCCCATGGGAGCGTCACGGCCGGATGCAGCCGGCAAGGTAACCGCCGAAACCGGCACTGCCAGCACCGCCGCTGACAGCACCACCACCGGGACCGCCGGGCCCAGCATTGCTGCAACCAGCACTGCCACCAGTACTTCTGCACCCAGCACCACCGCCCCGGAAGGAGCGACCAAGTGACCTCCCAGAACGCGCGCCTCAGCACCGGCGGACGCATCGACCGCAGCATCTCCTGGCGCTTCACCGTGGACGGCGAGGAATTCACCGGACACCCGGGCGACACGCTGGCCTCCGCGCTGCTCGCCAACGGCCGGGTCGCCGCCGGCAACTCGCTGTACGAGGACCGGCCCCGCGGCATCCTCGCCGCCGGGGTGGAAGAACCCAACGCCCTCGTGCGGATCGAGGCCCGGTTCCCCGGCGACGTGGCCGAGTCCATGCTTCCGGCCACCACCGTCTCGCTGGTGGACGGCCTGAAGGCTGACCTGCTGAACGGCCTGGGCCGGCTGGACCCGGCCGATGACAAGGCGGAGTACGACAAGAAGTACGTCCACACCGACGTGCTGGTGATCGGCGGCGGCCCCGCCGGCCTGGCCGCGGCCCGCGAGGCAGTCCGCACCGGCGCCCGCGTCATCCTGATGGACGACCAGCCCGAACTGGGCGGATCGCTGCTGTCCGGATCCACCGTCCCCGAACTGGCTGACACCATCGAGGGCAAGCCGGCCCTGGAATGGGTTGCTGATGTCGAGGCGGAGCTCGTCTCCGCCGCCGAATGCACGGTGCTGAACCGCACCACCGCCTTCGGCGCCTACGACGCCAACTACGTCATCGCGGTCCAGAACCGCACCGACCACCTCTCCAGCCCTGCCGCCCCCGGTGTCTCCCGCCAGCGCATCTGGCACGTTCGGGCCGCACAGGTGGTCCTGGCACCCGGCGCCCACGAGCGTCCCCTGGTGTTCGAGAACAACGACCGCCCCGGCATCATGCTCGCGTCCGCTGTGCGCAGCTACCTGAACCGCTACGCCGTGGCCGCCGGGCAGCGCGTTGTCATCAGCACCACCAATGACAGCGCCTACGCCCTGGCCGCGGACCTCCGCGCCGCCGGCGTCAAGGTCGCCGCCGTCGTCGACGCCCGTCCCGCCCTGACCCCGGTGGCTGCCGCCGCCGTCGAAGCCGGGACCCGTGTACTGATCGGCAGCGCGGTGGCCAACACTGCAGCGGGTTCAGACGGCCGGCTCAACAGCGTCACCGTCCGCAGCATCAATAACGACGGCGAACTCACCTCTGGCGTCGAAGAGATCGCCTGCGACCTGCTGGCTGTGTCCGGCGGCTGGAGCCCGCTGGTCCACCTGCACTCCCAGCGGCAGGGCAAGCTGCGCTGGGACGAGGAGCTGGCAGCCTTTGTGCCGGCCACGGTCGTGCCGAACCAGCAGACAATCGGTTCGGGCCGCGGCAGCTTCGAGCTGGGAGACTGCCTGGCCGAAGGAATCTCGGCCGGTGCGGCGGCGGCAATCGGCGCAGGCTTCACTTCCGCCGTCGAGCCGTCCGCGCTCGGCGAGCCGAAGGCCTCCGGCCCGACCCGCCAGCTGTGGCTGGTCCCCGGCCAGACGGGCACGCCCGACGACTGGCACCACCACTTCGTCGACTTCCAGCGCGACCAGTCCGTGGCCGACGTCCTGCGCTCCACGGGCGCGGGCATGCGTTCGGTGGAGCACGTCAAGCGCTACACCTCCATCAGCACCGCCAACGACCAGGGCAAGACCTCCGGCGTGAACGCCATCGGCGTCATCGCGGCGGCTCTCCGCCAGGCCGGCGAAGCAGCCCGCGGCATCGGCGACATCGGCACCACCACCTACCGTGCACCGTTCGCTCCCGTTGCCTTCGCGGCACTGGCGGGACGCCAGCGCGGCGAACTGTTCGACCCCGCCCGCGTCACCTCGATCCACCCGTGGCACGTTGCCCAGGGCGCACTGTTCGAAGATGTCGGGCAGTGGAAGCGGCCCTGGTACTACCCGCAGAACGGGGAGGACATGGACGAAGCGGTGCTCCGTGAGTGCGCCGCAGTCCGCGAATCCGTCGGCTTCATGGACGCCACCACCCTCGGCAAAATCGAAATCCGCGGCAAGGACGCCGGTGAATTCCTCAACAGGATCTACACCAACGCGTTCAAGAAGCTCGCGCCGGGTGCTGCCCGCTACGGCGTCATGTGCCTTCCGGACGGCATGATCTTCGACGACGGAGTGACCCTGCGTCTCGACGAGGACCGCTACTTCATGACCACCACCACCGGCGGCGCCGCCAAGGTGCTGGACTGGCTGGAGGAATGGCTGCAGACCGAATGGCCGGAACTCGACGTGCACTGCACGTCGGTGACCGAACAGTGGAGCACCATTGCCGTCGTCGGACCCAAATCCCGCGAGGTCATCGCGAAGGTTGCCCCCGAACTCGCCGCCAACGGCGGTCTGGACGCCGAGGCTTTCCCGTTCATGACCTTCCGCGAAACCACGCTCGCCTCCGGCGTGCGGGCGCGCATCTGCCGCATCTCGTTCTCCGGTGAACTGGCCTACGAAATCAACGTGCCGTCCTGGTACGGGCTGAACACCTGGGAAGCCGTGGCCGCGGCAGGAGCAGAATTCAACATCACCCCGTATGGCACTGAAACCATGCACGTGCTCCGCGCCGAAAAGGGCTACCCGATCGTCGGGCAGGACACCGACGGCACGGTCACCCCGCAGGATGCCGGGATGGAGTGGATCGTTTCCAAGGCCAAGGACTTCATCGGCAAGCGCTCCTACTCCCGCGTGGACGGGCAGCGCGAAGACCGCAAGCACCTGGTCAGCGTCCTCCCGGTGGACGGCAGCCTGCGGTTGCCGGAAGGCACCCAGCTGGTGGAAAAGGGCATCCCGGTGAACCCCGCCTACGGCCCCGTGCCCATGCAGGGCTTTGTCACATCGAGCTACCACAGCGCCGCGCTCGGCAGGTCGTTCGGGCTGGCCCTGATCAAGAACGGCCGGAACCGCATCGGGGAGACCCTCGTGGCCGCCGCCGGCGATCAGCTGGTCGACGTCGTCGTCGCAGAAACCGTACTTTTTGACCCCGAAGGGACCCGCAAAGATGGCTAACACCGCAGCTTTCACAGGCATCAATGGACTCCGGGAAATCCGCCGCAGCCCGGCCTCACACCTGGCCGAAGCATTCGAAACCGGCTCCATTCCGGGAACCGTTGAGCTCAAAGAGGGCCAGTTCCAGACCATGGCCGGGGTCCGCGTGGATCCCAGCTCCGAGGCGGGGGCACGGATCGCTTCCGTCGCCGGCGGCCTGCCGGTACGCTGCGGCGAGGTCCGCGGCACCGACGAGGTCAGCGTCCTCTGGCTTGGCCCGCAGGAGTTCCTCATCGTGGCCCCGGAAGAAGCCCACGACTCCCTGGGCGGAGACCTGATCGGCTCCCTCGTGGCTGCCCTGGGCGACGCCCAGGGGCAGGTGGTGGACCTGTCTGCCAACCGCACCACGTTTGAGCTGTCCGGCCCGCGGGCCCGTGCAGTCCTGGAGAAGGGCTGCTCCCTGGACCTGCATCCCCGCAGCTTCACGGCCGGGACTGCCCTGAACACCGAGGTCGGCAACATCCCGGTGGTTCTGTTCAAGGCCGGGGAGGAAAGCTTCCGGCTGTTCCCCCGCGCCTCCTTTGCGGACTACCTGGGCCGCTGGCTCCTGGACGCCATGAGGGAGTTCGCTTCCCCCGAGGTTCCCTGATGGCGCTCAGCGCCCTCGATCTGTTCTCTGTTGGCATCGGGCCGTCGTCGTCACACACGGTCGGCCCGATGCGGGCAGCGAAACAGTTCGCCGACGGGCTGAAGGGGGCCGGACTCCTGAGCTCCACCACCCGGGTCCAGGCAGAGCTGTTCGGCTCACTCGGAGCAACGGGCCGCGGCCACGGCTCGGACAAGGCCGTGGTGCTGGGCCTGCAGGGCCTGGAGCCGGAGACCGTTGACACGTCCACCGCGGATGATCAGGTGGCTGCCGCCGCCTTGGACGCTGAACTCCGGGTCGGCGGGGACCACCGGGTGGACTTCAACTGGGACGAGGACGTGGTGCTGCACCGCCGCAAATCGCTGCCCGCCCACCCGAACGGCATGACCTTCCGGGCGCTGGATCACAGCGGGGCAGTGCTGAGCGAACGGAGCTTCTACTCCATCGGAGGCGGCTTCGTCGTCGACGGCGACGCCGGCGCCGACGCCCAGGTGGTGGCCGATGAAACCCCGTTGCCGTACCCCTTCACCACCGCCAACGAGCTCCTGGAGATCTGCCGGCGTGAAGGCATGTCGATCTCCGACGTGATGCTGGCCAACGAACTCGTGTGGCGCAGCGAAGCGGAGCTCCGCGGGGAACTGCTCAAGCTGTGGGCCGTCATGCGCGAATGCGTGGACAACGGCTGTGCCGCGGAGGGAATCCTTCCCGGCGGCCTGAAGGTGCGGCGGCGTGCACCGCAGCTCTTCCGGACCCTGACGGCGGACACCGGCGTCACCGATCCGCTCCGGGCCATGGAGTGGGTGAACCTCTACGCGCTCGCCGTCAACGAGGAAAACGCGGCCGGCGGCCGCATCGTCACCGCCCCCACCAACGGGGCGGCCGGAATCGTCCCGGCCGTCCTGCACTATTACGCGAAGTTTGTGCCGGGAGCGGACGACGACGGTGTGGTGCGCTTCCTGCTGGCGGCAGCCGCCGTCGGAATTCTGTTCAAAATCAACGCCTCCATCTCCGGTGCCGAGGTGGGCTGCCAGGGCGAAGTGGGCTCGGCCTGCTCCATGGCGGCCGCCGGGCTCTGCGAGGTGCTCGGGGGCACGCCTGAACAGGTTGAGAACGCCGCCGAGGTGGGTATCGAACACAACCTCGGGCTGACCTGCGACCCCGTGGGCGGCCTGGTGCAGATCCCGTGCATCGAGCGGAACGCGATCGCCAGCGTCAAGGCCATCAACGCCGCGCGGCTGGCGCTGCACGGGGACGGCAGCCACAAGGTCTCGCTGGACAAAGCCATCAAAACCATGCGTGAAACAGGAGCTGACATGAAAACCAAGTACAAGGAGACGTCCCGCGGGGGCCTCGCCGTGAATGTGATCGAGTGCTGAGCCATGACTGCCATACAGACTGAATCCTTCGCCGGGCAGCCGGCCACCACCGTGGAGCATGTCCTGACCCTGGACTGCCGGGAGTCGCCGGGCATCGTCCACGCGGTCTCCGGCTTCCTGCTGGAGCACGGCTGCGACATCATCGACAACCAGCAGTTCGGCGAACGCTCCGAAGGCCACTTCTTCATGCGGGTGCACTTTGCGTCCGACGGCGATGCCTCCACCGCGGACACCTTGCGGGCCGCTTTTGCCCCGGTAGCGGAACGCTTCGGGATGAGCTGGCGGCTCGAGCCGAACGGCGCCAAGCGCCGCGTGCTGATCATGGTTTCCAAGTTCGGGCACTGCCTCAACGACCTGCTGTTCCGCGCCCGCATCGGCGAACTGCCGGTGGAGATCGCGGCCGTGGTCTCCAACCACACGGACCACCAGACGCTCGTGGAATGGCACGGCATCCCGTTCTTCCACGTTCCCGTCACCCCGGACACCAAGCCCGAAGCCGAGGCACGGCTGCTGGAACTCGTGGACGAGCTCGACGTTGAGCTCGTGGTGCTGGCCCGCTACATGCAGGTCCTCAGCGACAACCTCACCCGGAAACTCGAGGGGCGGGCCATCAACATCCATCACTCGTTCCTGCCGAGCTTCAAGGGCGCCAAGCCGTACCACCAGGCTTATGCCCGGGGCGTGAAGACCGTGGGCGCCACCGCGCACTACGTCAACGCTGAGCTCGACGAGGGACCCATCATCTCCCAGCAGACGGTGGAGGTGGACCACACCTACGGCCCCGAGGACCTGGTGGCCGCCGGGCGCGACACCGAATGCAAGGCCCTCAGCAACGCCGTCCGCTGGCACTGCGAGGGCCGGGTGATCCTGCGCGGCAACAGGACAGTGGTGCTCCGCTAACCCCGGACCCTCCCTCAGGTCCTGCCGCTTTAGCCCGGACGCTCCCTCAGGTCCTGCCGCTTCAGCCCGGACGCTCCCTCACGACTGAACTGCTCCCCAGGAGTCGGAACTGAATTTGTCAGTCCAGCTTCCGGGGAGCAGTTGAAAACGTGAGGGAGCGTTCGGGTTTTTCTTGCGAAAGGTGAGGGAGCGTTAACGCCTACAGCGCGGCGAGCCGTGTTGCCAGGTGCAGTGCCGCGAGCCTGCCCGTTCCCCGCGGATCGCCGCCGCACAAGTCAAAGATCCGCTGCAGCCGGTGATGCATCGACTGCCGCTCCACGTGCAGTTCCCTGGCTGCCTGCGCGGTATTGCAGCCGGAGTCCAGCCACGTAGCCAGCGTTGCCAGCAGCTGGGAGTTGCGCCGCTCGTCGTGTTCCAGGACCGGGCCAAGCTGCTGGCGAACATAGGCCTGCCGCGCCGAATGGTCCAGGTGCTGCGCCGCCAACCGCTCCACGGCGAGTTCTTCGACGTCGACCACCAGCCCTCCAGCCGGCGGAGCCGCATGCTCCGGCGCGCGGAAGGAATTGTTTCCGGCGAGATCCAGCGCGCATCTGGCCTCAGCGAGCGACCACGGTGCGTTCTTGATCCCGGCTGCCAAAGGGCCCACGGCAGTGACGGTTCCGGTGCCGACGGGAAGTCCGCGCAGGGCGTCCACCAGCTCCGCACGGGCCGCCGCCTCCCGGTCATGCGGTAGAACGGCGAGGGCGAGGAGCTCCGAATTGTCCACATAGCTGGCACTCTGCTGCGCCGACTTTTTCAGGACTTTGTCCATTGCCTCGCGCAACTGTTGCGAGGTGGAGGACCGTACCACCACCGCCACCACCGTTGCTGAAGCTTGGATCCCGGCGGCTGGCGCCAGCTGGTGAAGCCGCCAGGGCTGGCTGCCGGAGCTGACCGCACGCAGCAGGGCGGTGCCGGCCACCTCTTTCAACCCCGGCGGCATCCGCTGCAGCAGCGCCAGCGACAGGATGTCCACACAACGTCCTCCTGCAACGCGCGCCAGATTGACGTCACCGTGCGGAGGGACGATGATGGCCAGCCTCGCCGAGGGCACGCCACGGACGGGAACGTCGATGTTTATCACCGTCCCGTCAGTTGCTGCGCCGTCCGGACCCGCCGCGTTTCCGCGCGTTTCCGCAGTATCGCGGTCAGCCGGAACGGTGTCGCCGCCGGCAGCGGCAGCGCTCCCTAGCGTCACGCCCGACACGGTAGAGAGCTCGAGGCCGGCTTCGACGATGCCGGCGAGTACGGCAAGCATCTGGTCCAGGCTGCTTCCGTGGGCCAGTTCCACAGCCATCGCGTGGCTGGCCTCGTCGGCGCGGCGCAGGTGTGCCACCGATTCGCTGACCAGCATCGAGTTGATGGCCTGCATGATGCCCACGAAGGGCACCACCTTGCGGAACTCAATGAGGGGCAGTCCAGCTTCTTCTGCCGCCCCAATCATCGACGACGGCAGTGAAGGCAGGGTCTGCCCGGTTTCCACAGCCAAAGCGCCCACGCCCCGGGCAGCAAGCTGGCGGACGTACTCCACCCTGCGTCCCTCTGACGCCGCTACCAGGGCGTCGCCGCCGGTGAGCAGGAGTTCTCCGCCGCTGAGCAGCGGCGCTATTTCGAGCACCTCGCTGGAGTGCACCCACCGCAACTGCGTCGCCTCCGCAGCGGCCGCCGCAGCGCGGATCACGGGGTCGGCGGCGGCGAGGGTGGAGTGCTGCAAGACTTCGCTCAGCAGTATTGGCATGACGCTCCGTAACGCAATGGGGTTTTTTGGTGTACACATCGTATCTTGTTGGTTGTGGTCTGGCGCACATAACCTGACGGTGTCCCATTTTCTTACGGAGGACCCTCATGCAAAACAAACCCACTGCAGCGCCGGCTGGCCCGGCGACAGTAGCCGACGAAGATGTCGAAGCCTGGCTGCAGCCCATTCCCGAATCACAGCGAACCCGCAAAGTATCCGGCCAGTTCTGGATCTGGGCCGGAGCCAACCTGGCCCCCATTAACTGGGTCTTGGGCGCTTTGGGCATCCACCTCGGACTCGGCTTTGCCGACACCGTCACCGTGCTGGTTCTGGGGAACCTCATCGGAATGCTGCTCTTCGGCTGCTTTGTCCTGCTCGGCCAGAAGACCGGCGCCACAGGCATGGTCCTGGCCCGGGCAGCCTTCGGCCGGCGCGGAAACTACCTTCCGGCCGCCATCCAGGCACTGCTGGTCATCGGCTGGTGCGCGGTCAACACCTGGATCATCCTGGATCTGGTGATGGCGCTCTTCGGAACCCTCGGATGGGTCGATCCCGCAGCCCACAACTACGGCTGGAAGATTGGCGTCGCCACCGGCATCATGGCTGCACAGGTAGCCATCGCCTGGTTCGGCTACAAAGCCATTGCAGCCTTTGAAAAGTGGACGGTGCCGCCCACCATTCTCATTCTTGCTGTCATGTCCGCAGTGGCCTGGTTCGGCATGAAGATCGACTGGGCCTACGCGGGACCCGCCGGTGAAATCCTGCAGGGGTCCGAACGGATCGCAGCCATGAGCGCCGTGATGACGGCCATCGGCATCGGCTGGGGCATCACCTGGTTCACCTATGCCGCCGATTACTCCCGCTTCGTCAGCACCGAAGTCCCGAAGCGCAAGGTCTACCTGGCCTCGGTCCTGGGCCAGTTCATCCCTGTCGTCTGGCTGGGGATCCTGGGTGCCAGCCTTGCCACCAACAGCGGCGAGATCGACCCGGGAAAGCTCATCGTCCAGAACTTCGGTGTCCTGGCCCTGCCGGTCCTGCTCATGGTTCTGCACGGCCCCATTGCCACGAACATCCTGAACATCTACACCTTCTCCGTCGCCACCCAGGCGCTGGACATCACCATCAGCCGACGCAAACTCAACCTGTTCGTGGGAGTGTTCTCGCTGATCGCCGTCGTCTTCTTCATCTTCCAGGAGGACTTCGCGGCAGTGCTTGACGCCTGGCTGATCGGGCTCGTGGCCTGGGTTGCTGCATGGGGCGGCGTGATGCTGGTGCACTACTTCTGGATCGAGAAGCGCTGGCCGGGCGAGACCGCGCGGCTGTTCGACGCCGTGGGCACCAGGCGCCTGCCGGGCGTCAACTGGGCCGGCGTTGTGTCCCTGCTCGTCGGCATCTTCTCCACCTGGCTGTTCATGTACGGCCTGGTTCCCGCCATGCAGGGACCGGTAGCGGTTGCCCTCGGCGGCTGGGACCTGTCCTGGCTGGCAGGCGGCCTCAGCAGCGCCGCCACGTACGCGGTTTTCGGACCCCGGGTACACCGCAGGTATGTGGTCAACGGAGGCAGACCGGAGCCGGTTTCCGCAGCCGCCCCGGAGTCTGCTCTTCCGGAAGGCGCGGCTACGGCGGCAGCCGATCCGGGGACAACTGTCCCGGAGACAGCAGACCGTCCCTCAACCGCCCCCGCATTCTAAAGCCCCCATTCTTAACCCGCATTTCTTAAGAGGAACCGCCATGGAATTCCCCGCATTCGCAGACTCCGCCCACCCGATCACCTGGCCAGAGGGGTACCGCGCCGCCGCGTCCTTCACGTTCGACGTCGACGCTGAATCCTGCACTATCGCCCACGACCCCAGCAGTACCCGCCGCATGTCCCTCATGACCCACCAGTCCTACGGACCGAAGGTCGCGGTGCCGCGCCTGCTGCAGATCCTGCAGCGCCAGGACATCCAGGCCACCTTCTTCATCCCTGGCTTCACCGCCGAAAGCTACCCCGACGTGGTGCGCCGGATCGTTGACGGCGGCCACGAGATCGCCCACCACGGCTACCTTCACGAACCCATGCAGGGCATCGACGCCGCAACCGAGGCGCGGTACCTGGACCGGGGCCTGGAAGCGCTGGCAAAAGTCGCCGGCGTCCGCCCCACCGGCTACCGCGCCCCCTGGTGGGAGCTGAACTGGCACTCACCGGCGCTGCTGGCGGACCGCGGCTTCCTTTATGACTCCAGCCTGCTCGACGGCGATGCACCGTACCGCTTCAGCGTGGCCGACGGCGATCCCCGGGATCTCGTCGAAGTTCCGGTCGACTGGGCGCTGGACGACTGGGAACAGTACGCCTTCTACCCGGGAGTGACCGGCAGCGGCGTCATAGAAAGTCCTGCAAAAGTCCTGGAGATGTGGGCGCTGGAGGCTGAAGCGCATCATGCTGCAGGGAGCTGCTTCGTGTTGACCAACCATCCGTTCATTTCCGGCAGGCCCTCGAAAGCCGTGGCGCTGGAGCAGCTGATCAGCCGGGTGAAGGCCATGGACGGGATGTGGGTCACGACGCTTGAAAAGATCGCCCAGCACACCCGGGACACTGTCACAGAGGTGCACACCCACGCACGCATCGAGGTTCCCGGTTTCCCCGACGCCGGTGCCCGCTTCACCCCGGCGCAGGTCCGCCAACCGGAGCTGGCCGCCGGCCCGTCGCTCCTCTGACCGCCGGACGCTCTCTCGCTTCCTGTCGCTTAAACCGGAACGCTCTCTCACAGGTGAGAGAGCGTTCCGGCTTTTCTTGCGAAAGGTGAGGGAGCGTTGGGGTTAGAGGCCGAGGGTTTCCTTCAGCGCGGCCACGTGGCCCTGGGCCTTGACTTGGTACTGGGCGAGCTTGACCTTGCCCTCGGGGTCCAGGACAACCGTGGAGCGGACGATGCCTTCGCGGACTTCGCCGTCGACCAGCTTCTCGCCCCAGGCACCGTAGGCCAGAGCGACAGAGTGGTCCTCGTCGGCGAGCAGCGGGAAGGTGAGGCCGAAGTCGCCGGTGAAGTTGGCCAGCTTTTCCGGAGCGTCGGGGGAGACTCCGAGGACCTCGTAGCCGGAGCCCTGCAGGCTGGCCAGGTTGTCGCGGAAGTCGCAGGCTTCGGTGGTGCAGCCGGGGGTGGCGGCCTCGGGGTAGAAGTAGACGATGACGTTCTTGCCGCGGTAGTCGGCCAGCGAAGTCTGCTTGCCCTCGGCGTCCGGCAGAATGAACTCCGGCGCCTGGGTTCCGGGCTGGAGCTTCGTGGTCAGGTAGGTGCTCATGGCAGTTCCTTCGGATGGATCGGGCAATACAAGCAAGGCATAACAAGCCAGGTACTACAAGCAAGTGCAAGCTGTGCAAATAACAAAGCCGGCGGGACAGCAGCGCTGGAGTGGTTAACAGCCCGGTCAGATGGTGTATTCCGCCGGGCCGCGGACAGTTGCGGCGGGACCGGGAACGAAGCGGTAGCCGCCGCCGCGGACGGTGGCGATCGCGTGCCGGCCGCCCAGCAGCTTTCGCCGCACGCGCCCCACATAGACGTCAATCGAGCGGGGTGCAGCGCCGGGATTGTCGAACCGCTCCAGGAACCGCTGCAGTTCCTCCCGGCTGATGGTGCGTGAACAATTCTCCACGAGGTAGCGCAGGAGAGTGAATTCGACGCCGGTAAGTGTCACTGCTTTACCGTCCAGCAGGACCTCGCCTCTGGCGAGGTCCACGGCGACCCGGCTGACGGGGCCCGGGGACGGCGGAAGGTGGGAGGTGCCGCCGTCGTCCGTGTGCGGGGAGTCCTCCGGAGAGGACGACGGCGGCGCGGGAGTGCCGCCGTCGGGCCCGGCCGGTGCCCCCTCCCCAGGGGGCGTACCGGCGGGGGAGGTCCCGACGTCGGACGTTGCGGCTCCGGCGGCAGGCCAGTGGACTTCCGCCTCCGGAGCGATCTTCAGGGCGCGGGCCAGCACGAGTTCGGCGGCGCGGGCCAGTACGGCTTCGTCAATGTCCTGCTCCGCCCCGACCGAGACCCAGACGGCCAGCCCCCGTGCCTTCAGCGCCGGAGCGCACCGCGTCCTCGGCGCGGGCGTATGGGCATGGACAGCCATGGCGGTGGGTTAGATGCCGCCGCGGCGGATCAGTTTGCCGCCGGGGGTCTGGCCGTTCACCACGCTGCCGCGAAGGTAGGTCCGGCGGACGACGCCGGAGAGCGCCTTGCCGTCGTAGGGGGTGATGGGGTTCTTGTGCTTGAGCTTGGAGACGTCCACCACGAAGGCCTCGTCCGGCGCGAAGACGGAGAAGTCGGCGTCGTACCCGAGGGCGAGCTGGCCCTTGTTGGTGAGCCGGGCGAGGGCTGCGGGCTTCTCGGCCATCCATGAGACAACCTGCTCCAGCGGGATGCCGCGGTGCCGGGCTTCGGTCCAGATCAGCGACAGGCCCAGCTGCAGCGAGGAGACACCGCCCCAGGCGACCGCGAAGTCGCCGTTTTCGAGGTCCTTCAGGTCAAGCGTCGAGGGGGAGTGGTCCGAGACGATGCAGTCGATGGTGCCGTCCTGCAGGCCCTGCCACAGCAGCTCCCGGTTGGACGCCTCGCGGATGGGCGGGCAGCACTTGTACGCCGTGGCGCCGTTGGGGATTTCCTCCGCCATCAGCGTGAGGTAGTGCGGGCACGTCTCCACGGTGAGGTGGACGCCGTCGCGCTTGGCGGAGGCGATCATCGGCAGCGCGTCCGAGGAGGACAGGTGGAGGATGTGCGCGCGCGCGCCGGTCCAGCGGGCGCGCTCGATGACCTCGGCGATGGCCTTGTTCTCGGCGCCGCGCGGGCGGGAGGCGAGGAACGTGGCGTACTTGTCTCCGCCGGGGTGGGGTGCGTGGTCGATCGCGTGCGAATCTTCGGCGTGGACGATCATGAGGGAGTCGAAGGACTTCAGCTCGCGCATGTCCTCCTCCATCTCGTCCGCTTCGAGGTGCGGAAATTCGTCCACCCCGGAGTGCAGCAGGAAGCACTTGAAGCCGAACACGCCCTCGTCGTGGAGCGGGCGCAGGTCGGCCTTGTTGCCGGGAACGGCGCCGCCCCAGAATCCGACGTCCACAAACGCCTGGTCCTCGGCCACTTCGCGCTTGAGCTTGAGGCCTTCGACCGTGGTGGTGGGCGGGATCGAGTTCAGCGGCATGTCGATAATGGTGGTGACACCGCCGGCGGCCGCGGCGCGGGTGGCGGAGGCGAAGCCCTCCCATTCGGTGCGGCCGGGCTCGTTGACGTGGACATGGGTGTCCACCAGGCCGGGGATGAGGGTCTCGTCGTCGGCGAGTTCAACAACTTCACGGCCGGAGAGGCCGTTGCCGAGGGGCTCGAGGGCGACGATCTTGCCGCCGCGCACGCCCACTTCACGCGGCGCGATGCCGGCGGTGGTGAGGATGCGCTGGCCCCGGATGACCAGGTCAAACTGTTCTTCAGACATTCAGGGGCTCCTTTGTGCGTGGGCTGGATGCCGGGCCGGTGCCTGCGGTGAGGCCCGCCAGCCCGGCGCCGATGTGCTGTCCCAATTGTTCAAGCAGCGGTCCTGCTTGGGCTATACATACTTCTACCTTGGCCTCCAGCGCGGTCAGGGGGTAGACCTGCCGGAAGCCTGATTGCTGTTGCTGTGCTGCGGTCAGGGTGGTGCGGCCGCAGACGGCGACCACCGGCACGCCGGCAGTCCGGGCCGCACGTGCCACACCCATGGGCGTCTTGCCCAGCAGGCTCTGTTCGTCCAGGCTGCCCTCGCCCGTGATCACCAGATCGGCGCCGGCCAGCCGTTCCGCCAGTTCCGTGAATTCGAGAACGACGTCGATGCCCGGCCTGCGTGTTGCGGCCAGTACCGCGATGGCTGCGTAGCCTACGCCGCCGGCGGCGCCGGCACCGGGAGCGTCCGCGGCCTTCAGTGCCCGGGGCCCGATCTCCTCGGCGAGCACCTGCACGAAAGTGTCCAGTGCACTGTCCAGTGCTGCGACATCCTCTGCCGAAGCGCCCTTCTGCGGGCCGAAGATCGCCGCCGCTCCCTGGTCGCCCAACATTGGGTTGTCCACGTCGCTGGCGAGAAGGAACTCGGCTTCGTCCAGCCGCGTGTCGAAGTTGGCGAGGTCTATCGAGGCCAGGCGGGCGAGGGCCGCGCCGCCCGGAGGCAGGTCGTTGCCTTCGGAGTCGAGCAGCCTGGCGCCGAGTCCCTGCAGGAGCCCGGCGCCGCCGTCGGTGTTGGCGCTTCCGCCGACTCCCAGGACGATCTGGCGGCACCCGGCGTCGAGCGCTGCCCGGATGAGTTCCCCGGTGCCCAGGCTGCTGGAGGTCCGGGCGGTGGCGGAATCCGGCCGCCCGCCGGGCAGGGCCGCCAGGCCGGAGGCGGCCGCCATTTCGATGACCGCCTCCCGCCCGCGGACTGCGAAGTCCGCCGTCAGCGGCTGCCCGGTAGGGCCGCTGACTAGGGCGCTCCGCCTGGTGAAGCCCGAACCGACGGCCGCATCGAGAGTGCCTTCGCCGCCGTCGGCCACGGGAATACGCAGCACCTCCAAAGCAGAGGACGGGGCTGACGCCGTCCACGCTTTTGCAAGCCCTTTCTCCAGGTGCCGGGCCACCTCCGGGGCGGAGAGTGAGCCCTTGAACTTGTCCGGCGCGATCACAATGTGCATCGTGGTGCCTGTTCTTTCTGGCGCGGAATTACGGCTGCAGGGCGAGGATTGCGGTGGGCGCGTCGTCGCTGGTTTCGGCCAGCTCCTCGAACTCGTTGATCGCGTTGATCTCCGTGCCCATGGAGATGTTGGTGACCTTCTCCAGGATCACCTCAACCACCACGGGAACCTGGAATTCGCCGGCCAGGGCCTTGGCCTTGTCGAAGGCGGAGCCCATGTCGTTGGGGTCCTCCACGCGGATGGCCTTGCAGCCCAGGCCTTCGACGACCTTGATGTGGTCCACGCCGTAGCCATTTGTTTCGGGGCTGTTGATGTTTTCGAACGCCAGGGACACGTTCTGTTCCATCTTGAAGCCGCGCTGCGACTGGCGGATCAGGCCCAGGTACGAGTTGTTCACCACCACGTGGATGTAGGGCAGGTTGAACTGCGCACCCACGGCCAGCTCCTCGATCATGAACTGGAAGTCGTAGTCTCCGGACAGGGCCACCACGGTCTCGTCCGGCTTGCCGCGCACCACGCCCAGGGCGGCGGGGGCAGTCCAACCCAGCGGGCCGGCCTGGCCGGCGTTGATCCACTTGCGGGGGCCGAAAACGTGCAGCATCTGGGCGCCCGCGATCTGGGACAGGCCGATCGTGGACACGTAGGTGGTGTCCCTGCCGAAGGCCCGGTTCATCTCCTCGTACACGCGCTGCGGCTTGATGGGGATGTTGTCGAAGTGCGTCTTGCGGTGCAGTGACGCCTTGCGGGCGGCGCACTCGGCCACCCAGGCGGAGTAGTCCGGCAGCGTCCCGGCCTCGCGGCGCTCGCGGGCCAGTTCCAGCAGGCCGTCCAGCGCTGCGCCGGCGTCGGACGCGATGCCCAGGTCCGGTGAGAACACACGGCCGATTTGGGTGGGCTCGATGTCGATATGCACGAATTTGCGACCGGCCGTGTAGGTTTCCAAGCCGCCGGTGTGGCGGTTGGCCCAGCGGTTGCCGATCCCGATCACGAAGTCGCTCTGCAGGTAGTTCTCGTTGCCGTAGCGGTGAGAGGTCTGCAGGCCCACCATGCCGGCCATCAGCGGGTGGTCATCGGCGATGGTGCCCCAGCCCATCAGGGTGGGGATGACCGGGATGTTCAGGGTTTCCGCCAGTTCCACCAGCTGTGCGGACGCGCCGGCGTTGATGATGCCGCCGCCGGCCACGATCAGCGGGTGCGTGGCGGAGGTCAGCATGTCCAGGGCCTTTTCCAGCTGCTTGCGGCTGGCCTTGGGCTTCTCGATGGGCAGCGGCTCGTAGGTGTCGATGTCGAACTCGATCTCGGCCATCTGAACGTCGATGGGCAGGTCCAGCAGCACCGGGCCGGGGCGGCCGGAGCGCATCAGCTGAAAGGCCTTCTGGAACGCGCCGGGAACCTGGCCGGGCTCGAGGATGGTCATGGCCATCTTGGTGACCGGCTTGGCGATGGACTCGATGTCCACAGCCTGGAAGTCTTCCTTGTGCAGCTTGGCCACCGGGGCCTGGCCGGTGATGCAGAGCATGGGGATGGAATCCGCCCACGCGGCGTACAGGCCGGTGATCATGTCGGTACCGGCGGGGCCGGACGTGCCGACGCAGATGCCGATGTTGCCGTCCGCGGCACGGCTGTAGCCGTCGGCCATGTGGCTGGCGCCTTCAACGTGGCGGGCCAGTGTGTGGCGGATGCCGCCGTGGGCCCGCATGGCCGAGTAGAAGGGGTTGATTGCCGCGCCGGGCAGGCCGAACGCCTCCGTGGCGCCCTCCTTTTCCAGGATGGCGACGGCTGCGTCAACGGTGCGCATCTTCGTCATGGTGTGCTCCTAAAAGTCTGTTTTTGGGTGTGCTGAGGGGAGCCGCCGTCGTTTACGTACGACGGCGGTGCTCCAGTCCTGCTGTTGATGGGAGTTTTTGTCCAGATAATGGCCGCTGGAGGGTCTTTAGGGCCGATTATCTGGACAAAAACTCCGGGGGGAGGTGGGCTGCTACTCCTGGCCTTTTCCTACTTTCGGCCGGAGAGCTGCAGGACCTGCTTGAAGAGTCCCGAGTGGTCCAGGCCGCCGTCGCCCTGGTTGACCGTGGCGGCGACGAGCTGGGCGACGACGGCGCCGAGCGGGATGGAGACGCTGGCTTCGCGGGCGGCGGAGGTGACGATGCCGAGGTCCTTGTGGTGCAGGGCGAGGCGGAAGCCGGGGTCGAAGTTGCGGTCGAGCATCTTCTGGCCCTTCTGGTCGAGGACCTTGGAACCGGCCAGGCCGCCGCCGAGGACCTTGAGGGCGGCGTCGGTGTCCACGCCGTAGGCCTCGAGGAAGACCACTGCCTCTGACAGGACTTCTATGTTGACGGCGACGATCAGCTGGTTTGCCGCCTTGACGGTCTGGCCGGAGCCGGAGGGGCCGACGTGGACGATGGTCTTGCCGACGGCGTTCAGGATTTCCTGGGCTGCCTCGAAGTCCGCCGCCTCGCCGCCGACCATGATCGAAAGGACGGCGTCGATAGCGCCCTGTTCGCCGCCGGAGACCGGGGCGTCAAGGGGACGGATGCCGGCGGCCTTGGCGTCGTCGGCCAGGCGCTTGGCGACATCGGGACGGATACTGGACGCATCGATCCAGAGGGTGCTCTTCTTCGCATTGGCGAAGACACCGTCGGGACCGCTGACGACGCCCTCGACGTCGGGGGAGTCCGGCACCATGGTGATGACGACGTCGGCATCCTTGACTGCGTCGGCGATGCTCGTGGCGCCCTGGCCGCCTTCGGAGACGAGCTTGTCGATCTTGTCCTGGCTGCGGTTGAAGCCGGTGACGGTGTGCCCGGCCTTGACGAGGTTGATGGCCATGGGCAGGCCCATAATTCCGAGTCCGATGACTGCAACGTTGCTCATGATGGTTCCTTTACTGAAGTCTTTGGTAGTGCGGCGGTGGGCCCACGCCCGCAGGGGTCCCCGGCCGAGCTTGCGAGGTTGGGGAGCGGGTGGGGACTAGCGGGAGGCGTGTTCCCGGATGGCCCAGCTGAAGGCCGTTTCTGCGGGTTCCTTGTATTCGAGGCCGATGTACCCGTCGTAGCCGAGTTCGCGGCTGCGGGCGATCCATTCGCCGAGGGGAAGCTCTCCGGTTCCGGGAGCCCCGCGGCCGGGGTTGTCGGCGATCTGGATGTGGCCGAAGTCCTTGGCGTGGTTCTCGATGACGGATTCGACGTCGTCTCCGTTGACGGCCAGGTGGTAGAAGTCCGCGAGCAGCTTGATGTTCTTGGCGCCGGACTCCGCCTTGACGCGGGCGATCACCTTGAGTGCGTCTTCGGCCGTGAGGAGCGGGTACTTGGGGGCGCCGCTGACCGGTTCGAGGAGGACCGTTCCGCCGATCCGGGCGACGCCGGCGGCCGCGGCGGCCAGGTTTTCAGCGCCGATGGCATCCTGCTTCTCAGCCGATTCGCCGTCGACCCGGTTTCCGTAGAGGGCGTTGAAGGCCTTGCAGCCGAGGCGCTCGCCGATGCCGGCCACCACGTCGATGTTGTCCTGGAATTCAGTGGAGCGGGCGGGCCAGGAGACCAGGCCGCGGTCGCCGCCGGGCATGTTGCCGGCGTTGAAGTTCAGGCCCGTGAGCTGGACACCGGCGTTCTTGACGGCGTTCTCGAACTCAGTGGTCTCGGTGTCGGAAGGGACGGAGTTCTCGAACGGCCACCAGAATTCGACGGCGTCGAAGCCGGCAGCCTTGGCCGCCGCGGGGCGTTCCAGGAGCGGCAGTTCCGTCAGCAGGATGGAGCAGTTCACTGTGTACGTCATCGTAGGTCCTTCCGGGGAGGGCTTTGATCTATCTTCCCTGCTTCCTCGGCATCTTTACCGTTTCCGCTTTGTGGAATTTAGATTCTGCTTTATGAAAAGTGTAGGTAAAGGGTGGCGCGGGAGTCAAGGGGGAGGGGCCGAAGTGCAGGTCGCGGGCAGGCGGACCGTGCATATTTGCACCCCTTTCACGAACCTTGGCCTCGCATGCCCTTGGTTTTCCGGCGCGTCCTTAAGCCGCAGCTGGCTAAAGTGGTGCAGATTTGGCTGGATCAGCCCAGGATCCCGTGCAGGGCGGGCGTCGGCGGGGGCGGGATACGGAAATCGCACTGTTAGAGAACGCCCCTGGCTCGTAAAATGAACGTGGGGCCGACGGCCGAGCCCCGGAGAGCCGTTATCAGCCCGGGGCGCCTTCCCAAAACGCCGCCGGCCCTTATGAATCCCGCTCAATGCGGCCAAGAATCCCTTTGTCAGTCCGGTTAATGAACCACCGGTGAAGCGTGCCAAGATTCCGATCCGGTCACGCTGCTGCCGCAGCCCTTCCCGCCCCCGATATCTGCGTGTGACGATTGCGGGCATGAGCGAAGAGATGATGGCGGCGACACCCACCGGCGGTGGCGCCACCCGAAGTCGAACGGCCGGAATATTCCATCCCGAAGGCTCCGAGGCTACGCGGAAGTTGCGCGAGCAGGCTCGGCGCCGGCGGGAAGCAGAGGCGAAACTGCAGCTGCACCTCATGCAAACCCAAAACAAGACCTCTGGATCACCCGACCCGGCACTCTAGGGGCCAACAACGCAAGAACTGAAGCAGCGGTCATTCAGGCGCAGCGAAGCACCTGGATGACCGCTGTTGTGTCTGATTGCTGTTGCAGCGACGGAGCCCGTTCCAGCAACCGGTTAGGAGTCAGGAGGAAAGCAGCTCGCCGGCCCTGCGCAGATGCCAGTCCATGCTGGCGGCCCAGTCCGGCGACCGGTCGTAGAAGGGCTCCACGCAGTCCGTGAACAGGTGGAAGGCCGCCCACGCATTCACGGCGGCATGCGTGAAGCGCCCACCGGCTGATGCGTACCCTTCAGACAGGGAAGCGGTGGCCGATCCGCCGGCGCAACCGTCAGGGGACGCGCCGGGGCCGCGGTTCCCTGCTTCCTCCGCTGCAGCAAAGGACCCCAGGTCGGCCTCAGGGTCTCCGGTCCGCGCTTGGTCAAAATCGAGGATCCGCACCTCGGACGCCTTCACGAGCACCTGTTCCGGGGAGAAATTGCCGTGAACCAGCACCTCCCGGGACTTCCGCTCCGCGAGTAGCCGCCTCAGCGCCTTCTCGAGCCGGCGTGCCGGTTTCTCCAGCTCCGGGTGCAGCCAGGCGACCATGGAGCGTGTTTCGGCGAGGCGACCGGCCGGATCAAAAAGCGGAGGGTGCGAGCTTCCGGAACCCGAATAAACGGGAATGCCGTGGACGCGTGCCAGGGCATGGCCGGCCCGCTCCGCCCCACTGCCCTCCTCCAGGCCCGGCCAGTCGCCTCCGCCCCATGCAGCAGAGGCCGTGATTCCATGGCGGCCGCACTCGTCGTCTCCCAATTGGGGCAGGATGGGCACGCCGTTCACCTGCAGGAGTTCGTGGAATTCCTGCCGCGCGGCGTCGTGCGGTTTGGCGGCAGTTTTGACCACAAGCGGCGCCCCGCCGTTCTGCAGGAGAAGGACCAGGCAGCGCCCCGGCTTGTAGCGCAGCACCGCGGTGGAGCCGCCGAGCAGGCCCGCCCCGGCCGGACGGTGCAGGCCTAGCCGCTCAAGGCCATGCTCCCGGAGCCAGGTGAGGTTCTCCTGTAGACCCCAGTCGTCCTCCACTCCGCCCACGGCCACGAGCGTCTCCGGCGACTTGGGGTTCGGATGCAGGATGCGGACGTCCCCGCCGCGCAGCCTGGAGGCCTCCTCGCGCCTGAGGAGTTTGCCGGCCGATGCCTTGGTCATGGCCCAGCCGTAGTCAAAGCTTCCGTTGCGCGTCCGGCGGAAGGCCACCAGCAACGAGGTGCGCGGTTTGTACCGGATCCGCGTGACGTGGACGGGCTCGCCAAGCAGATCGGACAGGCGTTGGTTGTCCAGCAGGTAGGGCAGGCCCGGCAGTGCGGCGTCACGGCTGGCAAGGGACCGGTCGGCGTGCTTGGGCCGGGACGCTGCTGTCATGGGCTTCACGCCTTCCGAGAGGACTGATGGTTGCCAGCGCTCAACGGAAGACCGTCAAGTGAGAACCATTAAGGAGTCCGGGGAGACGGAAAGCAAGAGGACGACGGCGGGAAGTTCCGCCGTCGTCCTCTAGGATTGGGTGCCGCTAGTGCTGACCCAGCGTTCCGCCCGTGGGCGGAAGGGTGCCGGGGCCGCGGTCGGCAGCCTCGTCACGGTCAGCCTCGCTCAGCGTGTCGCTGGCCGCGGTTTCGTCCGAGTCGCCCTCGTCGTCGATCAGGCCGTTGGTCTGGTCGAAGGGGTGGGCGATGGCGTCGTCCGACAGAGCCGAACCGCCGGCAACTGCCCCGGTGGTGCCGGCCGCGCCGGTGGCACCAAGGGTGCCGGTGGTTCCGACAGTGCCGGTGGTGTCCGTCGTGTCCGTGTAGGTCGCGTCCGTGTAAGTCGTGTCTGTATAGGTGGGGGTGACAGCCGGCGTTGCGGTGTCTGCCGCGACCGGCACGGTGGTGTCCGTGTCGGAGCCGCTGCGGCCCGCAGCCATGGCGGCCCCGGCGGCAGCAGCTGCGGCCACCCCGACTCCTGCGGCCAGCTTGCCGGAGACGCCGGCCTTGCCGCTGTCTCCGCGCGACGCCGCCGCTTGTTCTACGCCGGGCGTGCCCACCGCGGCACCTTCGTTGACGGAACCGCGCCACGCGCCGCTGGCGTACCCTGCGTCCTCGATGAATTCTTTGAACTTCTGCAGGTCGGACTCGGCCTGGCGCTCCACGATATTGAGCTTGTCGCCCACCTTCTCCACGATGCCCTCGGGCTCGTAGTCGATGAAGAGCTTGACGGACGTCTGCCCGCCGCCCACATCTTCAAACTCAACCGATCCGGCGTTGGTGGCGCCCTCCGTGGCGGCCCAGGCAACCTTGCGGTCGGGGACCTGCTCCAGGACTTTGGCTTCCCACTTCCGCTTGACGCCGGCGATCTCGGCGACCCATTCCAGGCGGTCGTCGCTGAGCTGCGTCACACTCTTCACTCCGCCCATGAAGTGCGGAAAGTCTTCGAACTGCGTCCACTGGTTGTAGGCCGTGCTTACCGGTACGTTGACCAGAATTCGTTTTTCTACCCTCGTGCTCACAGTGTCTCCTTCGTCGACGTTTGAACAGGCAATGGCGAACTAAAACTCAGTTCGTCAGCATGCTTACCATATCGGGTTGTGCCGTCGAATGGCCAGAGCAAAAACCGCAATCATGGCCGGAGAGCTGAGGGAAGGGAAGTGAATGGAGCCCCCGCGCGAGTCTGAGGCTCAAAGCGCGGGGGCTCCCTGGCGCTCCGCATCTGGGGGAAACCGGAGAGCTCGAATTCAATGTACAGCGGGGCGGAAGCGAAGTAGGACTCCGGCGTGACTTCTTGATTAAACCTTGAGCCTGGCGGCGCTGAGGGAGGCTTCTTCCGCTGCGGCGATGGCCCGTTTCAGCCCCGCGAGGACCTCGTACTCCGGCGCGCCGGCATCGAGAACCGTGAAGCCCGCGAACCTGGGAAGGGAGTAGTACGCATCCCGCAGCGCAGTGAGGTCGGCCAAAGACTCCTCGTCCGTTCCGCGGGCCACGATTCGGTCATGGGCCTGCTGAGGGTCGATGTCGAGGTAGATCATGAGGTCCGGAGCCGGCAGCTTTCGAAGGAGCCAGGGGAGCAGGCGCCCGCGCGGCAGACCCCGGGCTTCCCGCAGCGCCAACTGGCAGTCGAGGTGACGGTCCATCACGGTCAGACCATGGAAGCTGCGGGCGCGGACGTGGGAGATCAGGACGTTGGCAACCCGGAGGGTGGTTTCTACGGCGTCGGCCAGCCGTGCCGGAAGGTGCACGCCGAACCGGGCGGCGAGCAGCGACATCCGGCGCCGGCCGGCGTAATTGCTCAGTAGCAGCGCATTCTTGCCCTCTGCGAGGACCGACGTAACCAGCGCCTTGGCGGCGGTGCTCTTGCCGGAGCCGTCGATGCCTGCCAGCACAATCAGCACGTTGTCCTCCTTCCGTTTCCATTTGCTCTTCCCGCGGGCATCCGGGGATCGTCGGTTTGTGGCGGTGCCATTCGAGCCTACGCGGCCCCGCTGGAGAAAAGCTGGAAATGCGAAAAGGAGGACGACGGCGGCACTTGGGTGCCGCCGTCGTCCCCGGTCAATCCCGCTGGGGACGCGACCTAGCCGCGGCGCGTGTAGCTGCCTTCGGTCTCGTCCAAGGGCGCGGTATGGAGCGTCACGTAACGGCCGCGGACTTTTTCGCCGTTGCCGGAGAGTCCGCCGGGCAGCGAGACATAGGTTCCCTCGGTGCGGGGCGCGTCGTGCCGGTTGCCGGGCACTGTGACGTAGCTGCCGCCGCGCGGTGCCTTGGTCGTGAATGATGTGGTGGCCTCGCGGATGGCGGGGCGTTCGGTCTGCAGGGTCATGGTGTTCTCCTGATGGTTGTTCGCGGGTGGGTGCGGCCGTGCCCGTTTGAGTGCTTGGCGGTTGCCGGCATCTTCCGCTTTACGGCTGCTGGCGGTGGTGAACTGCTGAGATTCCGGTCGTGCGGCATCCCGGTGAGTAAAGGGAGCATGGCTGCTGCCCGGACCGGGGCTGTGACGGTGGGGGCGGTTTTTCGGAAGCGCGTCCACGTCAGAGAGGGACAAAGGGCTTCGATGGCCTGCCATCAATTCTAGCGATTATTTTGAGTGGATCAAAATAAGGTGTGAGACCTCACGTCGGAGGCCGGCAGTCCCTTGATCTGGCGCTAGGCTGGCACCACGAACACAGCGGCGGGCCGCCTCTCGTGTGAAACCCGCCCCGAGCCGACGGAGCTGTTGGAGACCCATGACCCGGAAGATAACCGTGAGCTTGCCGGACGCAGCGTTGCGTGAATACCTGAAGCCGCACGATGACGTCACGGTGCTTGAGTGGGACTTCGCGGGCGAGCCGCCACAGCCGAAACTCGATATCGTGGTTCCGCCCTACATGAGCGGGCCGAAAGTGCTGCGGAAGCTCGATGCCGTCGAAACCGCCCTGGTGCAGAGCCAGTCGATTGGGTACGACGGTGTGGCGGAGTCACTGCCCGCGGGCAGGGTGTTCGCGAATGCGGCGGGCGTGCATGAAACCTCCACAGCCGAACTCGTCCTGGCCATGATGCTGGCGAGCCAGCGGGAGTTCCCGCGCCTCATGCGCAACCAGCAGGAAGGCTTCTGGGAAACGAAGCCTACGGCCAGCCTCGCGGACCGCCGGGTCCTGATTGTGGGCTACGGAGGTGTGGGCAAGGCGATCGAGCAGCGGCTCATCCCGTTCGAAACCAGCGTCGCGAGGGTGGCTAGCCGGGCCCGTTCGGACGCCAGCGGCGCCATCCACGGCATTGACGAGCTGCCCGCGCTGCTGCCGGAGCATGACATCGTGGTGGTGGGCGTTCCGCTCAGCGACGCCACGCGGCACCTCATCGACGACGCTTTCCTTTCGGCCATGCCCGACGGCGCGCTGCTGGTCAATGTGGCCCGCGGGCCGGTGGCGGACACGGAAGCCCTGGTCCGGCACACGGCCTCGGGCAGGATCCGCGCCGCTTTGGACGTGACGGACCCGGAGCCGCTGCCCCGGGACCACCCGCTGTGGTCGGCGCCCGGCGTCATCATTACCCCGCACGTGGGCGGGGCGAGCTCGGCAATGCGCCCGCGGATGGGCCGGCTGCTGCAGCGGCAGATCGATCTCATGCTGGCGGGGGAGCCGCCGGCGAATGTGGTGCTGGGCAGCTGACCTGGGTGGCTGACTTGCCCTCGCAGAGCGGCGGGCTTAGAACGAAACCCGGCCGCGGATGACGGTGCGGGAGGCTCCGCCTACCCAGATAATGTCGCCTTCGCGGGCGATGTTGAGCTGCCCGCCGCGGCCCAGCACCGTTCCTTGCCTGACCGTGTAGCTGCCGTCCACCTGGCCTTGGGCGAACAGCCACTGGGCCAGCCCCGCGTTGACGCTGCCCGTTACCGGATCCTCGGGGACGTCGACGCCGGGAGCGAAGGCGCGCACTTCGAAATCAGCGGGCCCGTCCCCTCCGAAGGGCCCGATCACGCCGACCAGGAGGTCGCCCATGGCGGCGAAGTCCGGTTTGAGGGCCAGCACCTCCTGGGCCGAGGCCATTCGGATGCCAAGCCAGCCGGGGCCGTTGTCCACCCAGTTGCTGCCCAGAACCTGTTCGGGGCCGATGCCCAGGCCCGAGAGGGCCTGGTCCAGCACTGCCTGTTCCACCGGTCCTGACCTGCGCAGGGGCGGCGCCGCGAAGGCGAGGTCCGGCCCGTGCTGCCTGATGCTGACCAGGCCGGCGCCGCATTCCTGGACCAGTTGCCCCTCGTTGTGCGGCCTGCCGGCGTTCTCGAGCCAGGCGTGGGCCGACCCGAGCGTGGGATGGCCCGCGAACGGCAGTTCGGCGCGAGGCGTGAAGATCCGAAGCCTGTAGTCAGCGCCAGGATCGGTGGGTTTGAGCAGGAACGTGGTCTCGGAGAGGTTGGTCCAGTTAGCGAAGCTTTGCATCTGCTCGGTGGACAGGGCGTCCGCGTCGTGCACGACGGCGACCGGGTTGCCAGGCTTGGGGCCCGGGGCAAAGACGTCCACCTGGGTGAAAGGAAGTTCGCTGTCGACGGCGGCCATGGTGGCCTTTCTCTCGAATTTTTCTTGGCTTTAGTCCTGCAGCAGGTCTGCAGGCTCGCGGGGTAAGGCCAGGCGGTCCACCACCTCGACGCCGGGCAGCTTGAGGAGTTCGGCCGGCGCCAGGACGATCTTGCTCGAACGGTTCCCGCCGCCCATGACCACCCTGTTGGCATCCATCACGGCCCGGTCCACGTAAATCGGGAGGCCCCCAATGCCTGCCGCGGTGACCCCGCCCACCAGCATGCCGGTCAGTGCGGCGGTGGTCTCGGCGTCGGCGAAGGAGGCGCGCTTGACGTCCAGCAGGTTGCGGACGGTGCGGTTCACATCGAGGCGGGTGGTGCCGAGAACGACGCAGACCGCGTACTTGGGCGGCTCCACCTTCTTGGAGGAGACGAGGATGGTGTTGGCGGCTTCCTCGAGCGTGAAGCCATAGTGCTCGCAGAACGCCGCGGTGTCAGCCAGGTCAGGAGAGCATTCGAGTACTTCGTAGCGGACGTTGTGGAGCTTCAGGGCGTCAGCCACGTCGTTCAACAGGATCGTGTCGGGCACGGGCATTCCTCTCGTCAGTTCCAAAGTACAACGGGGATGCCGGCTGTGGCTGTCACAGCGGGCAGATGCAAAGGGTGCACTCTCAGCTTTGCCTTCCGCCGAGCCATTGAAAGGCCTCTTGGGCAATGTGGGCCGGTACGGTGTGCAGGCCCTTAAACTCCCGGTAGCAGACATCGAAACCTTCCGCTCTCAAGGCGGGCACCAGTCGCCGGCTCGTCCGATTGATCGGCAGTACAGCATCTGCGTCGCCGTGCGAAACGTAAATGCCAGGCTCACCAACCCGCGGCCCGGATGGAACAAATCCGGGAGAGAAGGCGATGATTTTGGAGAACAGGTCTCCGTTGGCCAGGCCGAGGCCCAAGGCGTACGAGGCCCCATCGGAAAAGCCCCCGACTTCAATACGCCGAGGATCCACGGAGACCAGCTCGAATATCCGCTCCAAGGCGCGGTTGATCACATCAACGTCCGGCCCATATCCTCCCCGGACGCCGTCCCATGTAGACCCGCGGGAGGACGGAGCGGCCAAAATGTGCTTGTGGGTGTCCGCGAGAGGCAGCAGTAAGGATGACGCTCCTGTGGCTTCGCCGCCGGCACCGTGAAGAAACAGGAGGAGTGGAGCCTGCTGTCCCGGCTGAAGGCCCTCGGGAACATAGAGCAACGAGTCGCGTGCCCGCTCCACACCCAATGCCAGCAGCCTGCCTGGATCCGGAAACTGCCCGGATGTTAGGTTGCCAGGCCGGGCGCTCAGAGCTGAGCGTTCCACGACGATCCCCATGAGCAGTCCATGATTCCTCCAGCAGGTCGGCGAAGAGTTAGCTGAAGCCGAATACGGGCGGGAAGACAGCGACAACGATGATTGCCCACGCGCCGTAGACCGGCAGGTACCGGGTTTGCCAGCGCTCCATCACGTTGAACGGCCGCCGGCCGCGAAGGAATTCGATGGTGAGCCACGCCGCCCGGGCCAAATGCACCAGCAGTAGAAGGTTCAGGCCCAGCGCGGCGATCTTGTTGGGGCTGTAGCCGAATTCGGCGATACGGGTCAGCATCGCGGCCAGCATCACGGCGTTCACTGCAAGGGCGGCAA
Source organism: Arthrobacter sp. NPDC093125 (assembly GCF_044754225.1). NCBI lineage: Bacteria > Bacillati > Actinomycetota > Actinomycetes > Micrococcales > Micrococcaceae > Arthrobacter > Arthrobacter sp. NPDC093125. The sequence continues at coordinate 55,485 of NZ_JBIVOQ010000010.1, forward strand.
TGACGAGGACCAACTGCAGGGCATCGAAGAGCCCGGGAGGTGCGAGCGGGTCACGAGCGGAAATGGAGTAGAGCAGCAGGCACAGGACAAGCACGAGGATTGCGTCCATGAGGATCAGCAGGTTGCGGTCCACGTCGGCAAAGCCACCCGCGGTAGTGAGCCCGGCCAGGAGGACCAGCAGCATAGCCACTGTCAGGGGCGTGAATACGCGGGTGAGGACGGGTGCGATGTTTTCCACGACATGCTGCTTGGCTTCGACGAGCCATGTGGCGACCACCAGCGCTCCAGGTACCGCGAAGGGTAGGATCCAGCCTTCCAGCACTGGCTCGAAATCGGTGCCGACGAGTTGGAGGGTCGCGAGTGTGAGTGCGATCAGGACCGCACCACCCAGCGCCAGCAGCGTGTAGTAGATCGCGAGCTCGCCGGAAAATCTGACGAAATCCATGCGCCGCTTGTCTGACCGCCACCGCCCGCCGACGTACGCTACTCCGGCCAGCAGCCACAGGACCACTGGGGCGTGAAGTGCGGCGAGCATCCCGGTGGAACCGCCTGAGGCGAACGGGTAGAGATTAAGCGCGGCTGCAAGAACGACGAATGGGACCAGGAGTGTCGCCGCCACGGGCCCGGTGATGCGGCGCTTCCACACGAAGTATGCAGCCAGGAACGGGAAGGCGAGCAGGCCCAGGTTGCGCACCAATGCGCCGGTGTCGTCGATCCACGCCAAGCCAGCCTTGACTGCTACACCCGCACCCACGGCGAGTGCCAGGACAACGGCCAGCTCCCGCCACGGCGGCGTGCTGGCGTCCGCTGAAGCCTCGGGCACCAGGACGAGCTGCTTCCACAGCCGCTCGGAGTGTTCGCGGGCAAACTCCTGCGAGACGGCGTCGAGGTTGCCCATGCGCTTGATGGCGACGAGGAAGGCTTCCTCGTCGTCCAGACCGGTCGCCTGCCGGTCGGCGATGTGCTCTCGCAGATGGTCCTCCAGCTCATCCACGTCGGCTGGGGAGATCGCCTGGCTCCGCTGGACGTATCCGCGCCACCGGTCAATCTGGGCCTCCAGCTCAGGGTGCGACTCCATCACGCCCACCCCTCGGCCGCGGCTGGGGGCCGCTGGGCGGTGTGCCACACCTGCCGCAGCGCCTCTGCCACGACAGTCCACTGCTTCTGCCGTTCAGCGAGAGCGTCTCGGCCAGTTGGCGTGATTGCGTAATGCTTCCGCCTGCGCCCGGCATCGGACGTACCCCACGAGGACGATACGTAGCCCAGCCGCTCGAGGCGGTGCAGCAGCGGGTAGAGCATCCCGTCGGTCCACTGCATCCCGCCGCCCGACAGCTCACTCACGCGCTTGAGTATGGCGTAGCCGTACAGGTCGCCGTCCAAGAGGATGCCCAGCACAAGCGGGGTGGCCGAGGCGGCGACCAGGTCTTTATCAATCCGCACAGCGTCTCCCATACCTAGATCTAAAGGGTATAGAAGCATAGTAGCTCTAGGTATGGGAAAAGTCTTCGTCGGGATGCGGCAGATGGCAAAAAAGAACGTTGCGGTCACTCGGGACTGATGGTTCGCTGGAGGCATGACGGATCACGAACCTTCTGGAACCAGTGACCTTCCCGCTGACGAGCACTTGCGGGACGATGTGGCACCCGATTCCGGAGAGGCAGACACAGCTTCCCCCGACAGCCACTTCACACCGGGCCAGACGAACGCCGGCCAGCAAGTGGCGGGACTTGCCTCCGCCACCGGATACGGAGAGAACGAGGACCCGGAGGCGCAGCCCGACGGGAACAACCCGATCTGAACCTGCCTTCTACAGAGCCCGGAGCAGGTGCGCGAGTTCCTTGGGATGTGTGGCCGGCCACCAGTGCCCGCCGTCTGCGCGGACCACGTTCAGGTCGGCCACCCATAGTTCCAGCCCGTCAGTCAGGCGCGGTGACAGGAAGGGATCCTTCAGCGGGACCACCACGTTCACAGGGACGCTGACCTGTGCCGGGGAAGGCCGGCGAACCCGAGGGAAAAGGTTCTGGCGGTACAGGGCCAGCCCGCGGACGGGGTCGTCATTGACCCGGCGTCCGGCTGACCGTTCGTAGAGGCGTGTGAGGACGAGGCGCCATATCGTCTCCGGCAGCACCGGTACCTGAAACCCGGCGACGTAGCTGCTGCGGAGGAGCTGCCCTGCCAACTGTGGCCAGCGCCGGGGGTTGCGGGCGCGAGAGCGCAGCCAGCTGATGAAGTGCCCGAGATCCGGGCCGGAGATGCTGGTGTACCGGGCAATAAGACCTGCAGCGCGGGGATCCTGTACGGCAGCCCAGCCCTGGATCGATCCCCAGTCGTGGCCCACGAGGTGAACGTCCGACACGTCCATGAATGCCAGGACCGCGAACACGTCGTCGACCAGGGCATCCAGCGTGAAATTCCCGGGGGCTTCCGTCACGGAGGACACCCCGGCATTCCGTGTGTCGTAGGCAATCACATGATGGGTGGCGGCAAGTTCCGTGATGAGCGGAAGATATAGCCGGTGATCATCCGGGTAGCCATGCACAAGAAGCAGTGTGGCCACACCCGGCGCGGGGCGGAGGCCGTACTCAAAAACGGCGAGTTCCGCTCCTTCCGTGCGGACGGTGCGGCGCCGTTCGTTCAAGGCAGGCACGCACGCCGCCTGCGACTCACCGGAAGGGTGCTCAAAAGAGACTCAAAAGGCACCGGCATCACCGCATGAGGGCGTGCTTCTGCCGCGAATTGATGCTAAAGCGTTGGCCGCAGTTTGAGCAGGTTATTTGGTAGGACCTGCCGGTGGTGAAGACGGGGATAAAGAACAGGGTGAACCGGGTGGCGCGTTCTTCAAGGTGGTGCTGGCCGAAGACCCCGCAGTGTTGGCAGGTTGCCGGCTGTGAAGGTAACGCCCTGAGCTTGGTGCTGAATCCGAACAGGAAGAACATGAGCTGCCTTTCAGCTTCGTCTTGTTGGTGGTGGTGCACGGATCAAGTTCCCGCGTTTGCACATGCCCGCCCTGCCGAAGGTAGGGCGGGCGGCCGGGGTGCCGACGCGCTTAACTGTGTCTGTCGCCGGCGGCTGCCCCCTGGGGAACGGCCGCCGGCGACAGGGCAGCGGTCAGGCGGAAGCGGACGGCCTCCGGCGGGGTGTGGTGTCCCGGGACAGGAGCACCGCCAGGGCGATCATGCCGAGCCCGAGCAGGAGGTGCAGCCAGTTGTCGGCGCTGTTAAGCGGAACAAAGTTTGCGGGGGTGTCGTGGCCGACGAGCAGCCCGTACAGCCACAGCACCAGGTAAATGATGCCGCCGTAGAGGAGGAAATTCTTGGCCTGCCCGTGCGTGCGGGCCATCAGGATGCCCGCGGCCCCGAACAGCAGGTGGACGATGTTGTGCAGCACGGATACCTGAAAGATGCCGAGCAGGAGGGCGCCGGATCCGTGTCCCGCGAAGCCCAGGGAATCGTAGTTGCTTGTGATTCCGGGGATGAATCCCAGGATGCCGACCAGCAGGAACACTGCTCCCACGGCCTGGGTTGCTTGCTGGAGTTTGGTTTTAGCTCCGGTTGTGCGGTTGGCAGTCACCATGGTTGTGGGTTCCTTTGTTGTTGCGGGATGGTTTGTGCGCTTGCGGTGAGGAGCCGCGGCGTTGGCCAGTCATCCCGGCCGCTGCTGCTCCCCGCGCCGTCCCGCCGACCGGACGGGGCGGCGCGGGAGAGCTTCCAGGGGCTCACGTGTTTTGGACGTGGTCCTTGGCGTCGGTGGCGCTGGTTTTGACGTCGGTGACGGCGGTTTGGCCTTCGTCTTTGACGTGGGCGGCGGCGTCGGTGGCGGTGGCCTTGACGTTTTCCATGGCTTCCTGGGCTTGGTCTTTCAGGTCCTGGCCCATGTCCTTGGCTGCCTCGGTGAGCTGGCTGGTGACCGGTTCCGCGGCGCTCTTGAGGGCTTCGGCTGCTTCGCGTTCCTTCTGGCTTGGCGGGATCAGGGAGGAGACGAGCAGTCCGGCGCCGAAGGCGATCAGGCCCGCGGCCAGGGGGTTGCCCTGGGTTTTCGCGGCGGCCTTGTGCGGGGCGTCAGCGACGGCGGATCCGACGTTCTGGACGGTGGAGCTGACCGTGGAGCTGACGTTGGAGCCGGCGTCCTGGAGGGTGGAGGTGACGTTGGTGCGGGCGTCGTGCAGGGCCGATCCTGCGTTGCCGGTGGCGGAATGGAGGCTGCCGGAGGTGCTGTGGGTGGCGTGGTCGGCTGCTCCCATGACTTTCTCCTTCATTCCGGTCACGGCGTTCCTGACCTTGTCCTTGGCCTTGCCGGTCTGGCGGTGGACGATGTTTGAGGGGGTGACTTTGTCCGCGACGGCGTCCACGTTGGTGCCCAGCCGGGCGCGGGTGGCTTCGATGTCGGCGCGGATGGCGTCCGGGTTCTCGTTGCTCATTTAGTGGCCTCCGTTGGGTTTGAGGGTGGGTGGGATTTCCTGGACGGTTTCGACGGTCTGGGGCATGCCCTTGATCTTCTTGAGTTCCTTCTTGCCGATGGAGGCGAGGACCGCGGCGATGATGCCCCAGATCAGGGCGACGACGACGGCGGACCAGCCCAGGCCCATCAGCTCGCCCAGGGCGTACCAGAGGGCGATGGAGAGGAACAGGAGCACGAAGTGCCCCGCCACGCCGGCGCCGGCGAACATGCCGCCGCCCTTACCGGCCTTCGTGGCGGACTGTTTCGCTTCGGCCTTGGCAAGCTCCAGTTCCTGGCGCATCAGGGTGGACAGGTCCCGGGTGACATCGCCGAGCAGGTCACCCAGGGAGTTTGAGTCCGCCTTCGCGTGCGCGGCGGTGGGAGGCGATTCCGGAACCTGGCTGCTCACAGGGGACGACCTCCGCCCTCGGTATAGGGGTCATTGGAGTCGCGCAGCGGCACGCCTGCCGAGCCGGGGGCCTCAAAGCCGGGGCGTGCGGGCTCGCCATACACTGTCTCCGCGTAGGTGGTCGGAGTTGCCTGGGGCGCGTCATACAGCGGCGCAGCCGGAGCTGCCGTGAGGCTGCTTTCCATGACCGGCGGCTGGGCGGGGTACGGAGGCACGCTGCCCGGGGCAGGTCCCGTTTCCGGGGCTCCGGCCTGGAGGCTGCGGCCGAGGCGTCCGGCGAGCAAGCCTGCGCCGGCTGCGAGGAGCAGGAAGGTGCCGGGGCGCTGGCGGGCGAAGGATTTGACCTCGTTCAGCAGCGAGCCCGGGTCCCGGTTATCCAGCCAGGAAGCGACGGAGTCGGAGCGTTCGGCGGCCTGGCGGATGAGGTCGGAGGCAACGCCCTGCTGCTCCGGGGCGTCGGCCATGTCGCGCAGCTGCGAGGAAATGGTGCGGATGCCCTCCGCGGCCTTCTGCTGCTGGGCCCCTGCCTGGTCGGTCAGGCCGGACTTCGCCTGGCTGAGCAGGTCCTTGGTGTTCGCCTTGACTTCGGACGCCACATTCGCGGCCTCGGCCTTAGCGGTGCCTGCCACGTTCTGGGCCGCACCCTTCGCCTCACCAGCGATGTTGGAAGCTTCTTCCTTCGCGGCTTCCTTCTTGGTGGAGGCGCCGCCCTGCTCGGCGAATGTCCCGGTTGTCCCGGCCGTTCCTCCGGTGCCTGTTGTTCCTGCGGTGCCGTAAGGGTCTGCGGGGTACGGGTCAGCGGCCTGCTGCCATTGGTTTTCGGTCATCATTGCTCTCTTTCCTGTGACGGGTAGCTGCTCTTGATGAACCAGCACGGGACAATAGTAAGCATGTTTAGTAATAGATAGTAAGCAGGCTTGCTAACTTGTTGCGCGAGGTTTCTTCGCCCCTACGGGGGAGCCGGACCGGCGGGCGCGGCCAAAGTCCCGGAAAAAGATCACACCCATCCATCGGGATACCGGCAACGAATGGCTTAGGAGACACACGTTCCCGATGTCCCGCACGCGGCACGGGTGCGTTGCTGCTGTAGCCACACGGCGGCACCAAAAAAGCGCGCAGCGAAAGGCCCGACCAATGGCACATACCCAGTACGACCAGTTCCTCCAGGACGCCACCACGTGCGAACCCGGATCCGAGTTCACGCTCAAGCCCGACGCCCTTTACGGTCTTTATACGAGCTGGTGCCACATCACCCTGCACGAGCCGCGGCCGGAGAGAGCCTTCTGGTCGGCGATGCGGAGGCGGATCGATCCCGGAGCCAACGGACTGCGGATGAAGGGGGCGGCGGCTGCGGATTACATCCTCAGCAGCTACCCCGCACTGGTCTGAACCCAAAAACAGCCCAGACTTACCGCGTCCACTTCACCTCCGCGGCGCCGTTTCACGCGTCCCGATATGGGCTGCATTGGCACCCCGCCGTCTCTGTACCATGAGCTTCATGGCATCCCGTATCAGCGAACTGGTCCTCAGCTGCGCCGACCCTGAACGGCTCGCGCGGTTCTGGAGCGAGGTTCTCGGCTATGTAGAGCTCAACCGGGAGGAGGGTGCGATTGAGATCGGCCCGCCCGATGCCGGGCTCGGCGGCCTGCAGCCCACCATCATCCTGAGCCCCAGCAGCGACCCCCGGGTCGGAAAGCTCCCCCTGCACATCGACATCAACCCCGTCGACCGGGACCAGGACGCCGAGCTGGAACGGTTGCTCGCGCTCGGCGCCCGTCCCGCCGACGTCGGGCAGACCGGCGACGAGCAATGGCACGTCCTTGCCGACCCTGAGGGCAACGAGTTCTGCCTCCTGCGCAAGCGGCTTGAGCCCAGCTAGCCCTGCAACTCAGCCCTGCCGGAGGAACAGGTTCGCGGCCGGCCGCCACATCAGTACTGCACCGGCAATCGTCAGGGCGAGCCCGGCCAGGATGAGGCCGGACAGGTCCAGGGGCGCTCCGAGGACGGAAAGTGCGGCCAGGACGGTCAGCACCGTGCGGGCCCACCCTGCTCCCCGCAGCAGTTCGAGTGCGGCCCACACCTGCAGGGCTGCCCACGGCACGGCCGTCACCACCAGGTACGGCACGGACCACTTCGGCGTGGACTGGCCATAGTCGAATCCGGCCACCTCCAGAATGACCGGCAGGATGCCAGTGACAGCGCTGGCGAGCCAGAACGCCGTCGATGTCCGCAGCACCAGCGGCATGTCCAGCACCGCCGGCGTGTTTCCGGGCGCGCCGGATCCCAAGCTCTGTTCCCCCAATGAAGTCCCCAATCTTCAACGTGCTGTGTCACCGCTACATAGGCGGCTGGTCACAGCTTACAAGCGCCGTCTGGAAGGCGTTCTGAAAGTCCCAAGGCTCCGGACGTACACTGACCTTCACATCACTCTTCGTAGCGTGGAGACCGGATGCTCTGGAAGCTGCTTGTCCAGTACCTGCGGCCGCAACGGCGGCTGCTGGCCGCCGTCGTCGTTTTCCAGCTGGCGCAGTCCGTTGCCTCCCTCTATCTCCCCACCCTGAACGCGGACGTCATCGACCAGGGCGTGGCCACGGGCGACACCGCGTACATCCTGCGCGTGGGCGGCCTGATGATGGTCATCACCCTGCTGCAGGTAGCCTGCGCTGTCACCGCCGTATATTTCGGTGCGAAGGCGGCGATGGGCATGGGGCGGGACCTGCGGGAAGCCGTGTTCACCCGCGTGGGGGAGTTCTCCGAGCAGGAGGTCACGCGGTTCGGCGCGCCAAGCCTGATCACGCGCTCCACGAACGATGTCCAGCAGGTCCAGCAGCTGGTGCTGATGTCGGCGACGCTGATGGTGGCCGCGCCCATGCTCAGCATCGGCGGCGTGGTGATGGCGGTGCGGCAGGATGCCCAGCTGTCCTGGCTGATCGCGGTGAGCGTGCCGGTGCTGCTGGCCGGGATAGCCATGATCATCCGGCGGATGGTGCCGCTGTTCCGGCAGATGCAGGTGCGCGTCGACGCCGTGAACCGGGTGCTCCGCGAGCAGCTTACCGGCATGCGGGTGGTGCGGGCGTTCGTGCGCGAGGAGCTGGAAACCGCCCGCTTCGCGCTGGCGAACGCCGATGTCACGGAGACGGCCCTCCGCGCCGGCCGGCTGATGGCGCTCGCCTTTCCCGTGGTGATGCTGGTGCTCAACGTCTCCAGCGTTGCCGTGATCTGGTTCGGCGCGTTCCGGATCGAGGCCGGCTCCATGCAGGTGGGCACGCTCATCGCGTTCCTTACCTACCTGCTGCAGATCCTGATGGCGGTCATGATGGCCACGTTCATGGCCATCATGATCCCGCGCGCGGCGGTGTCGGCGGACAGGATCGGGGAGGTGCTGGAGACTGAACCATCGGTGCGCCCGCCGGTAACGCCCGTGCGTTTTGCGGCTGATGCTTCCCGGGGCGCCGCACGCGGCGGGCTGGAAATGCGCGACGTCGGATTCGCCTACCCGGGTGCCGAGCGGCCCGTCCTGAGCGGCATCAGCTTCACCGCGCCGGCGGGGCAGACGACGGCGGTCATCGGCAGCACCGGGTCCGGTAAAACCACGCTAGTGAACCTCATGCCGCGGCTCTTCGACGCGACCGAGGGGTCGGTGCTCATGGGCGGCGTGGACGTGCGCGAGCTGCACCCGGACCTGCTGTGGGGCCACTTCGGGCTGGTGCCGCAGCGGCCGTACCTGTTCTCCGGAACGGTGCGCAGCAACCTGCTCTACGGCAAGCCCGATGCCACCGAGGACGAGCTGTGGCGAGCCCTGGCCACCGCGCAGGCGCAGGACTTCGTGCGGGAGATGGAGGGCGGGCTTGACGCGCCCATTTCCCAGGGCGGCACCAACGTTTCCGGCGGGCAGCGGCAGCGGCTGGCGATCGCCCGGGCGCTGGTGAAACAGCCGGAGCTGTACATCTTTGACGACTCCTTCTCCTCCCTGGACACCGCCACGGACGCCTGCCTCCGGCACGCCCTGAAGCAGGACACCTCGGGCGCCACACTGGTGGTTATCGCCCAGCGGGTCTCCAGCATCATGGACGCGGACCAGATCCTGGTGCTCGACGGCGGCCGCATCGTGGGGCGCGGAACGCACAGTGAGTTGCTGAAGAGTTCCGAGACGTACCAGGAGATCGTGTCCTCGCAGCTGGCTGCGGAGGAGGCGGTATGAGCACCCGCGGCCCGGGCCGGAGTGGGGGCGCCGGAGCCCGCGCTGGAGCCGGTGTCTCCGCAGCTGGCGGTGCCCCCGGAACCCGGCAGGCCGACGTCGTACGCATTCCCCGCCCGGCAGCAGGACCGGGGCGCGGTGGACCGTTCGCGGGGATGAACGTCCCGGCGGAAAAGGCGATGAACTTCTGGCCGTCCGCGCGCCGGCTGCTGGGGGAGCTGCGGCCGGAGCGGGCGTGGCTGTGGCTGGTTCTCGCGCTGGCGGCGGCGGGTGTGGCGTTCTCGGTGATCGGGCCGTGGCTGCTGGGGCAGGGGACTAACCTGATCTTCGCCGGCGTCGTGTCACGGGACCTGCCGGCCGGGGCGAGCAAGGATGACGTGATCGCCGGGCTGCGGGCATCGGGGCAGGAGCAGCGGGCGGACATGCTGGGGCCGATGACGCTGACGCCCGGGGCGGGGATCGACTTCGCGGCGCTGGCGTCGGTGCTGACATGGGCGCTGGCGCTGTACGTGCTGGCGTCGGCGTTCGGCTGGGTCCAGGCGTACGTGCTCAACGGCGTGGTGCAGCGGACCGTGTACCGGCTGCGGGAACGGATCGAGGCGAAGATCCACCGGCTGCCGCTGCGGTACTTCGACTCCATCCAGCGCGGGGAGCTGCTCAGCCGGGTGACGAACGACGTCGACAACATTTCGCAGAGCCTGCAGCAGACCATCAGCCAGGCCGTGACGTCGCTGCTGACGGTGCTGGGCGTGCTGGTGATGATGTTCGTGCTCTCGCCCGTCCTGGCGCTGATCGCACTGGTGACAGTTCCGCTGACCCTGGTGATCACTGCCCGGATTGCCAAGCGCTCGCAGAAGTTGTTCGTGGCGCAGTGGCGGAACACGGGGGAGCTGAACGGGCAGATCGAGGAGACGTACACAGGGCACGCCCTGGTGAAGGTGTTCGGCCGGCAACGGGAGGTGGAGGAGCGGTTCCGGCAGAAGAACGCGGAGCTGTTCGAGGCGAGCTTCGGGGCGCAGTTCGTGAGCGGGCTGATCATGCCCTCGCTGTGGTTCATCGGGAACCTGGTGTACGTGGGCATCGCAGTGGTGGGCGGGCTGCAGGTCACCTCCGGGGCGATGCAGTTGGGGGACGTGCAGGCGTTCATTCAGTACTCGCGGCAGTTCACGCAGCCGCTGGCCCAGCTGGGGTCGATGGCCAACCTGCTGCAGTCCGGCGTCGCATCGGCCGAGCGGGTGTTCGAGCTGCTGGACGAGGAGGAGCAGAGTCCGGATCCTGCCGGTGGTGTCGCTCCCGACGGCGGGCGGGGCCGGCTCGTGTTTGAGAACGTCTCGTTCTCCTACTCTCCGGACAAGCCGCTGATTACGGACCTCAGCCTGGTGGCCGAGCCCGGGCAGACGGTGGCGATTGTCGGACCGACCGGGGCCGGCAAAACGACCCTGGTGAACCTGATGATGCGGTTCTATGAGCTGGATGCCGGGCGGATAACGCTCGACGGCGTGGACGTCACCTCGCTGACGCGGCACGAGCTGCGCTCGCGGATGGGCATGGTGCTGCAGGATACGTGGCTGTTTGGCGGAACAGTGCGGGACAACATCGCCTACGGACGGCCCACGGCATCCGAGGCCGACATCGTGGAGGCGGCCCAGGCGACATACGTTGACCGGTTTGTGCGGTCCCTGCCGGAAGGCTACGACACCGTACTCGAGGACGAAGGCTCCAACGTCTCTGCCGGAGAGAAGCAGCTGCTGACGATTGCCCGGGCGTTCCTGTCCCGGCCGTCCGTGCTGATCCTGGACGAGGCCACGAGTTCGGTGGACACCCGGACCGAGGTGCTGGTGCAGCAGGCGATGAGCGCGCTGCGGTCCGACCGGACGAGCTTCGTGATCGCGCACCGCCTCTCCACGATCCGCGACGCCGACCTCATCCTCGTGATGGAGGCCGGGCAAATCGTGGAGCAGGGAACGCACGCTTCGTTACTGGCAGACGGCGGAGCGTACTCAGCTTTGTACGCGGCGCAGTTCGCGGCCCCGGCGGCGGAGGTTTAGGGGCGACGGCGGGAAGGCCGCCGTCGCCCGTTTCATGTGAGGCTACTTTTCGCCGGCGGGTTGGAACAACTCAACGACGTTGCCGGATGGATCTTCCAGCAGGATCTGCTGGCCGCCCGGACCGGTGATGATCTCGTTTCGGAACGTGAGGCCCTCGGCGCGCAGTTTATCCACGTCGGCCGCGATGTCACTCACGATGAGGTGGATCCGGTTCCACCCTCCCGGCGAGGGGACCGTGCCATCCGGCATCGGCCGGCCTGCCGAGCTGGTCGGCCCGCTCAGCAGAAGCCGTAGCTGGCCGCGTGTCACGTCGGCGAACGCCGGTGCGGCGCTCATCCTGAGGGCGAACCCGAGGTGCTTTGTGTAAAAGGCGATCGCCGCTTCGACGTCGTCAACCATGTACCGGACGCTGACCAAGTCCCTAAGGTCGTTGGACATTTCTGGTTCCTCTCCAGACCCCCGTGGGAGTCGTCGATTAGGTAAAGCAGTATCGGGATCCGCGGTCAGTTCCTCACGTTCATCACACAGCCGCGAACCCTCCACTGGCCCAGCGCCGCAGCGCCAATTTCTCTGACTCGTCAAATTCCATCAGCGCCACCCGGCACAGCTCCTCCACGTCTTCCGTCCAGGCCGCTGCCAGATCGGCCGCAGTGGCCGTGTCGGTGAGTTGGAAGTTCATGTAAGCCAGGCCCTGAATGACGAAGTTGACGGCGGCACGGGACACTGGCTGTCCCGCCACGACGCAGTCATCCCGGACAAGTTTTGACAGCTCACTGCGGCTAGCCGGGTTGTCACGCAGTCGTGCTTCCATGGACAGGAACATCTGCCGGAATTGGTCCGCGGAAAGTGCCGGAACGTCTGTAACACGCGCAACCTGCTCCTCGATGCCGGGCTGCACCTCGGCCTCCGACGGCAGGTCGGCGCTCGAAAAACGCTTGGTATCCCACACCCAGCCCCCTCTTGCGGGTGAATATTCGATTCCGTTGCCTATCTGGGCCACCCATGTCCCGAATTTGCCGCAGCCACCCCAGTCCGCCTTTAACGACGGGTCGACCGTCAACGCTCTGTGTGCCACCATTGCCCCGGCCACCGGGCCCGGCGCGTTTCGGACGAACTCACCAACCTCGTTGACGGCCGGGGAAGGAGTTTTGATCGGGGGCTTTCCGGCGAGCAGGGCACGCTTTGCGGCATCCGAATTCACTGCCGGCATTGGCTCCACAGCCGATCCGTGAAGAATCGCAACGAAGTCGTGGGACTCGACAACGCTGTCCGCCATCTCCCGGTACGCGAACGCTACGGCACCGGCTGCGATGACGGTGGTCATGCGGTCCGCGGCCCTGAACCGCTGAATCAAGGATGTGAAGTCAGCGTCGGCGGAGGCGATGAAGAACTCCTCGATGCCGGAGGGTCCCGACAGCGCATCCATGGCATCGAGCACAAGGTTGATGTCGGTGCTGCTTTTGCCCCGCTGCGTCAGGGACGGACAGTCAATCACTCGAAAACCCGCCCGGGTCCAGTATGTCCGGTACTTCGAATACACCACCGGGTTCAGGTAGCAGTTGCGGATCAGGAACCGGCGGGACCCCTCACCAACTCCTCCTGCCGACAACGCATCCGCCCAGTGTTTGGGATCCTCGGCGAACCGCTTGGCCGCCACCGGATCGAGCGCCTGCAGACCTGTATAAACGTTGTCGAAGTCAACGAACATCGCAGCGCGAATACCTGGCCGTCTGGACGGGGAAAATGCCTCGGTCATTGGCTCAGTTTGTCAGCAAGATTGCGCCCCCACCAGACGCGCCGTCCACGACATCCCGGATTTTGCCTGAGCCACCGGCCAGACAATGGCGCGCGGAAATGCATCCGGGCTTATCAGTTTCCTTGCCAGCTGACGGGCAGCTCCTTGAGCCCATAAACGATGGTGCTGTCCATCCGTTGGAGGCGTGATCCGTGAGGGACGGCCAGTCCCGGGAGCCGGGCCAGAATGGCCTGCAGAGCGATCCTGGCTTCTAGCCTCGCCAGCGGGGCGCCGAGGCAGAAGTGGATGCCGTGGCCGAAGGCGAGATGCCGGATGGGTCCGCGGTCGACGTCGAACCGTTCAGCATGCTCGAACTGCCGTTCGTCGCGGTTGGCGGATCCGATCCACGCCACCAGCGGGGCGCCGGCCGGAATCGGGACGCCGCCCAAGGCGGTGTCGGCAGCCGTCACCCTGTACATCGACTGGACCGGCGAGCGATAGCGCAACACTTCTTCGATCGCTTGGGGGAGCAGGGCGGGCTGTACGCGGAGCCGCTCCGTGATTCCCGGCGTTTCAGTGAAGCACAGGACGGCGTTGCCGATGAGGTTGGTGGTCGTTTCATTTCCGGCGACAAGCAGCAGACTGCAGAAGCCCAGCAGTTCGGCCACGCTCAGTTTCTGCCCGTCGATCTCGGCAAGCAGCAGGTTGCTGATCAGGTCATTTCCGGGGCGGCTTCTGCGGTGCTCGATCAGGGCCAGGAAGTACTCAGCCATTTCCCGGTTGGTTGCGCTCTGGTCTGCGTTCGGGGCGCCGGACTGCGTCTGGCTCACAATGACGTCGGACCACTGCTTGAAGCGGCCGCGGTCCTCGGCGGGAATGCCCATGAGCTCCGCTATCACTATCACCGGCAGCGGGTACGCCAGGTCTTCAATAAGGTCGGCGGTTCCTGCGGAAACGATCTTGTCCAGCAGGTCCTCACTCAGCGCCGAGATGCGCGGGGCAAGGCCCTCGACGGCTTTCGGAGTAAATGCCTGGCTCACGAGGGAGCGCAATTGCCGGTGCCGGGGCGGATCAGTGGTGACAAGGCTCGCCGCGAACAGCTGGCCCGCCTCGGACGGATCGTCGCCGCCGAATCTTGAGGAAAATGTCCCATGGTCGGAAAGCACCCGCTCAACGTCGGCGTACCGGAAGACATGCCAGCTCCCGGGTTGCTCGTCCTGGAAGACGGGAGCGGATTCCCGCATCCTTTCGTAATGCGGGAAGGGGTTCAGTGACGGCTCATCTTCTCGTACCAAGTCCATGGCTGGCCTCTCTGCTCGGCCCGGCGTGATCGGCACCACCCTAAGCGCCAGGCAGCTGGGCCAAGAGGCCCGTAGCACCCGAGTCTATTCCGCGAAGCCTGCGGAGTCAGCAGGGAATCAGGGGCAGCTGGCGAGCCAGCCGTTACCCGACTGCGCCGGGCCTGTCCTGCACCGGTAAAATCCGATCATGACTCCGCAGCCAGGCACCACCGCAGGAACCACCCGCGCCGTTTTCCTTGACGTGGACGGAACGTATGCAGATTACGGAGTGGTCCCCGCCGGCCATGTGCGGGCTGTCCGGGCGGCGCGGGAGGCCGGGCATAAGGTATTGCTCTGCACAGGACGGCCGGTGTCGATGCTGCCCCCAACCATCCTCGGGGCCGGCTTCGACGGACTCGTGGCCAGCGCCGGAGCCTATGTCGAAGTGGGCGGCGAGGTGCTGCTGGACCGGCGGTTTCCCACGGACCTGGCCGCCAGCACCGTGGCCGCCCTTGACGAACACGACGCCGTCTACGTCCTCGAATCGCAGGAATCCCTGCACGTGCCACCGGCGGCGGTGGCCCGGCTGCGGACGATCATCGAGGCGCACTTCCGGCGCGGACCGGACGGCCGCGCCACCGGATCCTCGGCCATTCTTGACTCGATGCGGCCCATCACCAACCCCAAAGCCGTGTCCTTTGCCAAGATCTCCGTGTTCGACGCCCCGATCCCGATGGAGCTGCTGGCCAGGCAAATCGGCGAGGCAATCGCCGTCGTCGAAAATTCCATTGCCGACGAGGGCCGGCACGCCGGGGAGCTGTACCAGCGGGGGATCAGCAAGGCGGATGGCGTCGCCGCCGTCATTGCCCACCTGGGCATGGAGCGGGAGGACACCATCGCGATCGGCGACGGGCAAAATGACCTCGAGATGATCGCCTATGCGGGTGTCGGAATTGCCATCGAGGGGTCCTCTCCGGAGCTCTTGGCGCTGGCGGACCGGACCGCTGCCCCGCCGCACCGCGAAGGCCTCGTCGCCGCGTTCGCCGAGCTCGGCCTCTGCTGAGAACCGTCCCGGGGACGCGTCCGGCCCCGTGCCCGTGCCAATCCGGCCCGGCCCCTTGAGGGGCGGACCGGCTGGGCGTGCATGGGAAGGTGCCTTTCAGGCGGCTGGTCTAGCTCTGGCTGACCTTGGGATTCGCCGCGTCTTGGAGCTCTGCTTCGGCGGTGGCCTGAATCAGGGCCAGGAGTTCGGGGTCCAGCCCCGGCGAGAATTCTTCCCGGCGTTCCGGCGAGATTGTCATCGGGAAGCCTTCTGGCATGACTTCCATACGCAGCTCCGTGCCGTCGTTGGACGGCGAAGCGCCCCTGAACAGCTTGCCCGCCTGACTGAGGTCATCCGCCCCAAAAGTGTACTGGACGCTTTGGAGTCCCTGGTCCAGCAGCTTCTTCACCTCAGGGAACTGCTCAGCGTTGGTCTTCGGAATCGGGAGAACCTTGCCCCAATTCACGCCAAGGCTTTCGAGGGCCTTGGCGAAGGCGTTCTCGTGGGCCTGGTCCCGGACGATGAGGTAGGAAATTGTAGAGCGGGCGGTCTTGTTGTCCGTCATCTCGTAGATGCGGCATTTCTGCAGCCGGCCGGTGGATTCAAGCATGAGGTTGTACAGCAGGTCCAGGACAAGGTTGCCGCTGTTGTACACGTAGGACCCGCTCCACGGGTTGCCGGCAGCATCCACGGGCAGCGCACCCTGTGCGCCCACCAGGTAGTGGTGGATGTTGCTGGTATCCAGGGCGATCTTCAGCGGAGTCGCTCCCTTTGCGCCCGGCTCGTCCACCGGGTCGGTCTTCTTTCCCTGGTACCGCGGGGAGCCGTCGAGGAGTTGGGAGATCGTGGTTCCGATGAGTTCCACATGGCTGATTTCCTCGGTCCCGACGCCCTGCAGAAGGTCCTTATACGGTTTGGCGGTCGCGTCCCCACGGAAGTTCATGCTTTGAAACAGGTACTGCATCATGGTGCGCATCTCTCCGAACTGCCCGCCAAGCCCTTCTTGAAGGGCGTTCGCAGCGGCGGGATCGGGCTCATCGGCGGCGATTTCGTTAATCA
The DNA here is from genome assembly GCF_044754225.1 of Arthrobacter sp. NPDC093125. Classification (NCBI taxonomy): domain Bacteria; kingdom Bacillati; phylum Actinomycetota; class Actinomycetes; order Micrococcales; family Micrococcaceae; genus Arthrobacter; species Arthrobacter sp. NPDC093125. Next base: position 71,693 of record NZ_JBIVOQ010000010.1, read on the forward strand.
GGAGCTGGGTGTGCAGGTACATCGGCTGGTTCCTCACTGTTGGTCTGCTGCTGATTCTGCTGTTCAACTCAGCGATCCGGGGTGGACCCGCCCCGTCCCGTTCCTCGCCTGACCAGGCCCCGGACAACCATGGGTTGAGTCCCCGGATTGGAGTAGGTGCCCGCGCCTGCGACCACAACTTCTCCTGCTCAGTCAGCACGACCGCCAATCGTTGGACCGGCAATCAGTCCCCACACCATAAGCATGCTTAGCATCGTTTTGGAAGGTTGTTTATATGCGATAAGCGGCGTATGGCGTCGCCATCGTCGAGCAGCGCCTGGTTCGTTGGACCAACGGTTGAGTCGCCGGGTGTCTCTCCTGCCCCGCGCAGATAGGGCCATCAACAGGATCGCCGATAGAGTCGGTGCGATGCAGACTGATGAGATTGTTTCCGACCTGCCTGCGCTGGCCCTGCCCACGCTGGCCTCCGACGACATCACCGACGGCTTTGTCCGCGTCCGCGGCGCCCGCGAGAACAACCTGCGCAACGTGGACGTCGAAGTCCCGCGCGACGCGATCGTCGCCTTCACCGGCGTCTCGGGCTCGGGCAAATCTTCCCTGGCGTTCGGCACGATCTATGCCGAAGCCCAGCGCCGGTATCTGGAATCCGTCGCGCCCTACGCCCGCCGCCTCATCCAGCAGGGCCACAATCCCAAGGTGGAAATGATCACGGGGCTGCCGCCCGCCGTCGCGCTTCAACAGCGCCGGGGCACGCCGAGCAGCCGGTCCACGGTGGGGACGGTGACCACGCTGTCCAACTCCCTCCGCATGCTTTTCTCGCGCTCAGGCAGCTACCCGGCCGGTGCCAGCCCGCTGGACTCGGACGCATTCTCGCCCAACACGGCCGCCGGGGCATGCCCGGAGTGCCACGGCCTCGGCGTTTCGCACACAGTCAGCGAGGCCTCCATGGTTCCCGACCCTTCCCTGAGTATCCGCGAGGGAGCAATCGCCGCCTGGCCAACTGCGTGGCAGGGTAAGAACCTGCGGGACATCCTCACGCACCTCGGATACGACGTCGACACCCCCTGGCGGGAGCTGTCCCGGAAGGACCGCGACTGGATCCTTTTCACCGAGGAACAGCCGGTCGTGGAAATCACCCCTCAGCGCGACCGCGTGGCCAAGCCGTACAAGGGCAGGTTCTGGAGCGCCAGGGGCTACGTGCTCCACACCCTGACTGACTCCAAGAGCAGCACGATGCGTGACCGGGTGCTCCGGTTCATGGAGACCGGCCCCTGCCGGCGATGCGGGGGCAGCGGACTTAGGCCCGAGGCTCTCGCCGTGACATTTGCCGGCAGGACGATCGCGGAGCTCAACGCAGTCCCCCTGGCGGAACTGGCGGACGTCATCCGCCCGACGACGGAGTTGCAGGAGGCCGGAACCGCTTCGCGCCGGCAGTCTTCGGGTGAAAGCAACGAGGTGGCTGTCACCATCACGCGGGACCTCCTGCAGCGGGTCACGGTCCTGCTGGAGCTGGGGCTCGGCTATCTGGCCCTGGGCCGGCCGACCCCCACGCTTTCGCCCGGTGAGATGCAGCGCCTCCGGATTGCCACGCAGCTCCGCTCGGGGCTGTTCGGCGTGGTGTACGTGCTGGACGAGCCTTCTGCCGGGCTGCACCCTGCCGACGCCGAGCCCCTCCAGACGGTGCTCGAGCAGCTGAAGTCTTCCGGCAACTCCGTGTTCGTGGTGGAGCACAACATGGACGTGGTCCGCCGCGCGGACTGGCTCGTCGATGTGGGGCCGCGGGCGGGGGAGGGCGGCGGTGAAGTGCTCTACAGCGGCCCCGTTGCCGGCCTGGCCGCCGTGGAGGCCTCCGTTACCCGCCCGTTCCTCGTGCGGGACGGTTCCAGCGGCGGTGCCGGTACCGGCGGCGTGGACGACGGCGGCGGTACCGGCGGCGGTCACCGCGACGGAGGTGGGCGGGACAGCCGCCGTCGGGAACCGAATGAGTGGCTGGAGCTGGAGGACATCACTCTCCATAACCTCCGGGGCCTCGACGCCTCCTTCCCGCTGCAGGTCCTGGCCGCGGTTACCGGAGTGTCCGGTTCGGGCAAGTCGACGCTGGTCAGCCACGTGCTGGCCGAGGTGGTTGGATCGGAGCTGCACGGTGATGGCGCTTCGGCGGACGCCGACGAGGAGCGGGCTGTTGACGCCGGTGACGCCGCATCGCCGCTGAGCGTCGGAAGCGTGTCAGGCCTGCATCACGTGGACCGGCTGGTGAAGGTGGACCAGAAGCCCATCGGCCGCACACCCCGGTCCAACCTCGCGACCTATACGGGACTCTTTGACGCGGTCCGGAAGGAGTTCGCTGCGACGGACGAGGCACGGGCGCGGGGATTCGGGGCCGGGCGCTTCTCCTTCAACGTGGCCGGCGGGCGCTGTGAAACCTGCCAGGGTGAGGGATTTGTGGCCGTGGAGCTGCTGTTCCTTCCGGGCAGCTACGGCCCCTGTCCGGAGTGCGGCGGTTCACGCTACAACCCGGAAACCCTCGAAGTCACCTACCGCGGCAAGAACGTGGCCGAGGTCCTGGGCATGACGGTGGATGCAGCCGCGGAATTCCTGTCCGGCGTCCCCGCGGCCGCCCGCAGTCTGCAGACGCTGCGGGACGTCGGGCTCGGATACCTGCGGCTCGGGCAGCCCGCCACGGAACTGTCCGGCGGGGAGGCCCAGCGCATCAAACTCGCCACGGAACTGCAGCGGGCGCGCCGCGGCCACACGCTATACCTGTTGGATGAGCCCACCACAGGGCTTCACCCGGCCGACGTCCAGCTCCTTATGGCGCAGTTGCACCGACTCGTCGACGCCGGGAACACCGTCGTCGTGGTCGAGCACGAGATGGATGTGGTGGCCGAAGCAGACTGGGTGATCGATCTGGGGCCGGGCGGCGGGGACTCCGGCGGCACAATCATCGCCGCCGGCACACCGGAAATGGTCGCCGGGTCAAAGACGGGCCGGACAGCGCCGTATCTCCGCGCCGCACTGCGAACAGGGGAGTGACCGCCAGCAGGGGCCTACGCCTTTTCGCAAGACGTGCGTTCCGGGACACCCTGTGACGCGCTGCAACAACTACGAGAGTCGCTGCACCCCTAGCGACTGACCGAGGTGGCGGAGGCAGCAAAAGACTCACTCCCATCGCCTCCAACATTTCTCCTGCTGGACCAAACCCTTGAATGCCGCGGCGCAAGGAGCATTGCAAGCATGGCCGGTGTTGGCACCTTGGGCGGGAATTCCACGAAATAGTGGCAGGAAAGAGCCCCTTCTCCAGCCTCTCCACAGTCTTTTTCAAACGCCGATAATGGCGATTCTGTAAAGCGGTTGCCTCGGCCTACAAGCCCTGCAGGCAGGGTCGATACACTCCAGCGAGCCGGTCCATGGTGTGCACAACCACGGGGTCCCCGTCTCCGGCGGACACCAGCAGCTCGGCGAGTTGAGATCCGGGGGTGTCCCTGCCGGAGGCCTTGTCCGAAAACACCCCCGATCATGAATCTGGCCTTCGAGCTGGCGTTTCTCGTTCTGGTTCAGCGTGCTGACCCGCGCGTACCCGGTCCGCCGTCCGCTCACCGTAGCCTCCAACCCTCTGCCTGTGAGGTTGACTTCCGGGCTTGTCCAACGTCTCCTCGCCGGCGAACTGGACGGGCGCTTCCTCGCGGCCGTTTTCGGTGAATCGCAAGCCGGAGCTGACGCCTAAGGCTGGCGGGCCTTCATCGTGGTCATGCTGAGCATCTTTACGGCAAGGGGCACTGTGGGAACAAAAAAGCTGACCGGCTTGTGCCGGTTAGCTTTTGAGAACAGCTTAGAGCGGCTGGATGTTCTCCGCCTGCGGACCCTTAGGGCCCTGGGTGACGTCGAACTGAACCTTCTGGTTCTCGTCGAGGGAGCGGTAACCGCTGGATGCGATTGTCGAAAAGTGTGCGAACACGTCAGCGCTTCCGTCGTCGGGGGCGATGAAACCGAAGCCCTTTTCGGCGTTGAACCACTTGACTGTACCTGTTGCCATGCTTGTTTCCTTCACGGGTCGCGGGCCGGATCCGCTTGTCGGATTGCCGTCCCCGCCACTCACACCATGAGCCTATGTGGCAGCAGTGGGCCGGGCAAGAGATTGGTCAAAGGCTGGACTCCCGGAAGACGGCCACCCGAGGTTGCGGCAGTCTGACTTCGAGTAGCTGACAGGCGCGCAGTGCCCCCTTCGGGAGACGTCTTGACTGGCCTGTTGCCTCATTGAAAACCCCCGGCAAAGGGGCTCGCGCACCGCGCCCTGATGAAAGTCTCGCCTGCCTTGGCAGCCGTTCATCCATTCGGGCCCCGCCGGGGGGAACAAGGGCGTGTCACAGTACTTTGCAGGTCTGGTCAGAAAGAACATCAGACAAAACGTAAGAAATGAGAAGCACCCAAAGCCCCACTCCACTCGCAGGACTTCTTCATGTCACCGCACCACGCCGATCATCACCAACGTCCGTGGTTGATGCAGCTAGCTAAACAAATATCACCGAGCACGTGGAGCGACGACTGTCGTTTTGAAGGCCACCCGCGGCGCTGTTCTGCCTTCCAAGCAGCGGCATCGCCAGTGCCGGACACGTGATTATTTAGCGGGCGGAGCACTGCCTTGTCTGCATATTTTGCTCTGTCCCTCTGGCAAGATGTCTCTGGCCACACGGGTATAAAGCAGCCACGAGGGACTAGTGTTGGGTGGGTTGGCAATCGCCACAATTACCCTCAGGGAGGGTGCATGAACTTTAGACAGTCAAGCTCAGAGCAATTTATGCAGTACTTGAAAAGCGTCGGGGGTTCAGAAGCTGATATCAGCGGCGCTGCCTACGTGGTCAATGATGACGATACGGTGGAGAGCGTCGTCTCAAGCCTGCGCATGGAACAGCAACGGCGCGGCGGCGTGGCCAGCGATCCGTCCGTCCTGCATGCCTGGGCGCAGGTGATGATCAGTAGGCGCGACGAGGGTGACCCGAACCACCACCATGGGGCTTCCCAAGTGGGGGAGTATCAGCTGGACATCCATCACAGTGCAGAAAGCACTACCCGGGAACGCATCCCGGCGAAGGATTTAGAGGACGCCAAGATCTGGGCACAGGCAAGAATCGAAGCCCAGGGCGCGGAGTTCGGAGCAGTGTACTTCCCGGCCGGTGGGGACGGCTTACCCGGAACGGGGGCGCTGGTGTCCAGCTTTGACCGTTCGGTGGGATGGTACCGATAGCAGGAGCAGCTATCCCGGTCTCGAGCTGTGACCGGCAGGGCCGCTTCTAGGGACTCGGCTTTCTGCCGCTCCCAAAGGCTTCAAGGTTTTGAGGGAAGCAGCCATATCTCAACCGAGACTAGGGCCGAGAAGCCAGCAACAAGGGGAAGAGCGAACCATCAGAAACGGGGAACATCCGACAAATGTCCGGGCCATGCGCCGCGGAGCAAACTCAAACTCATCGACCAGTTTCCGGCGCAACCGCTCCTCCCCACCACCACGCAGCCCATCCCGGCCGTGAACAGGGCGCTGGCTGAACAATTAGGAGCCTCTGGAGAGAGGAAAAGCCTCGGCTTGATGTCACGCGCGCCCCTCGGGGGCCTCTCCCCCAGCCTATTTCGGTGGGCGGATAACGGACGTTTCGTCAACCTCTTGAGGGGATGAAGCATTTTCGGCGCACACAAATTTATGCGCTCGCTGCTTATCGCGGTGTCGCTGGAGCGACCTTGTAGGAGCTGCTGATGGCGATGCGGTTGAAGGTGTTGATCGCCATGGCAACCCACATGACGGCTGACAGTTGGCCTGGCGTCAGGTGTTCTGCAGCCAACTCGTACAAGTCCAGATTCGCGTGGGCGTCCTTGATTGTGGTGAGGTATTCCGCCAAGGCCAGGGCGGAGCGTTCCTGCTCGTCAAAGTACCGAGTCTCCCTCCACGCGGGCAGTACGCTGAGCCGTTCCTGGCTCTCCCCCTTGGCGAGGGAGTCGGCGGTGTGAATGCGCAGGCAGTAGGCGCAGCCGTTGATCTGGGAGACCCGGATCTTGATCAGTTCGATCAAAAGCGGGGAGAGGCCCTCGCCGAGGGCGGCCTTCTCCGCCAAGGTGGCCGTGGTCGCGACGCTTGCATATAGCTCGGGGTGCCGGATGCCGACGTTGGTCCGTGGGGCCGTTGCGGTCGTGGTCATGGTTTCAATCCTTTTCCTGGTTTCTGTGCGCTCGTTCCGGCGCTGGTTCAACTATCGAGCCGGCACGAGGCCTGGGAGTAAGAAATGGAACGAAGTGGCACCAAACGTTCCACCGGTCTGGGTGGTGTCAGGAGGTCCTCCCTTGCGGCTCCAGATAGGCAGGAGTTGCACAGCCGAGCATGACGAACCCGTTTAGTTGGCGCAGGAACGGGGCGTCGATGGCTTCCCCCGTCGCGACTAGGCGGTGATAAATTGCCCCGTACGTCGCGTCGACCACAACCTCCAGGTCCGCATCGTTGCGGATCTGCCCGCGGCGCTGCCCCTGCTGAAGGATGACCAGAAAGCCCTGGCGGCGCTCCCGGAGGAGAGTCTGCCGGTACAGGCGGGAAAACCCGGCGCTGCGGATGGCTTCGGCCAGAAGGTTCGAGACGGTCGAAGCAGTTTGACCCTCGTCGAGGCATCTTGTCAGCGCCACAAGATAGGAGTGCAGGTCACGCCGGACGTCCCCGGTATCTTCGACGTGCGTCAGCAGATTGGTTTTGTAGGTGAATGCCTCCAGTACCAGGATCTGCCGCGAGGGCCAGTGACGGTACAGGGTTGACTTGCTCACCCCCGATGCCCTGGCCACGGCATCAATGGTGACCTCGTCGTAGCTGAGCCGGTCAACCAGCTTGCTCGCAGCCTCGAGCACTCTCAGGCGGATCTCGGATTCACGGGAGGCGGCTGCCGGGTGAGCCGGATCAGCAGCCCTTCGCCGCACAGAGGTATGTGCCTGCCCCGCACGTCTCGGGCTATCAGCGGCGTTGTCTGCAGTGCGCATAAAAGCTCCTCGCGTCGTTTTATTATGCGCCTGCTCCAGCCTGAAGCGACCCGGTCCTCAGGTGGTTTTACGAGCTTCTTTGCTGGCAATACGGCGTGTGTCATGGTTCCTTATTTCCGCCGTCGCGCTTCTTCGAATGCGTTCGGCCGGGATGACAGCCGTGACAGTCACTAGTCCTGGAAGCACCAAGCTCGTCATGCCAGACGAGTCGAGCACTATCCGTCGTGCAGCCCCCGTGCAAGCATTAGGGGCTCAGCGAAGATGCAAAGTGAGGGGTTCAATGAAATCCAATGAACTGCTGCTGGACGCCTTCGGCCGTATTCGTGAAACTGTAGCCGCGACCCTTAGAGGGCTCGACGACGAAGCCCTGTCCCGTCGTCCGGCGGGCCAGGGGAACTCGATTGCGTGGCTGATCTGGCACCTCAGCCGGATCGAAGACGTGCAGGTGTCAGCTCCGGCCGGGCTGGAGGAAGTCTGGACGTCGCACGGATTTGCTGGCCGTTTCAAGCTGCCGCTTCCCCAGGACGACAGCGGCTATGGCCACACAAGCCGGCAGGTCGATCTGGTGCGGGCCCCACGGGAGCTGCTGCTGGACTACCACGACGCCGTTCACCGGCAGACAGTCAAGTTTCTGCATGGTCTCAGCGACGAGGACCTTGACCGTGTCATCGACACCAGCTGGAACCCGCCCGTCACTCTCGGGGTGCGACTGGTAAGCACTCTCGCCGATTGCCTCCAGCACGTGGGGCAGGCCGCGTACGTCCGGGGTCTGAACGTCGCTCAGGGTTAGCGGCGTTGCTCTAGTTGCTGGCCCCGGTGGCGTCGTGCGCTTCGCCGACCGGCTTCGATTCGGGAGAACTGCGCTGCCGCAGGTACACCGAGAGAATCACCATGGACCAGACTGCCAGGAATTCGGACTGCCAGTTCTGAAGCGTACGGTTCCAGAATTCGGGCGAGACCAGGTACTCCTGCCAGGTTCCCGGGTCCTGAAGGCTGGCCAGTTGTTGTTCGGCGTGGGCGCTATAGCCGGTGACGGACTGGGCCAGCCACGAGAGCACGAAGACGGTTCCCATGACCAGGCCCAGTGACGTGGAGAAAAGCGCTGTTCGGAATCCGCCCACTTTGGCCCATTTAGGGGATTCTTCCTTGGAAAACTGGCCGATAAATTCTTCCTCATCGGACTGGACGCCACGCTTTTCTATTTTTTTGGATTCCGGTGAACCCTTCTGCACCAGCCAGACGGTCAGCACGATGAAGAGCAGGAACTGCAGATATTCAGACTGCCAGTTTTCGGAGACGTCGACAGCGAAACTGGAGGAGGTGACGTACTGCCAGAAACTGATTTCCACCAGCCCGGAAGCAATCTGTTCCTCATTGAAGTAGGCGACGCCAGAGAAAGCCTGTCCGGCCAGCGAGAGCAGGAACAGCAGCCCGAACGCAATGCTCAGGCCGTTGGTAAGCAGAGGATTGTGTTTCACCGGGCCATCACCCCGATAGCGAACATATAAGCAAGACCGACGGCGATAACCCCGAGACAGATCCAAAAGGCCCAGCGCATATCAGTCTCCCTCCACTTCACAGTCATAAGGCCGTTCGCCGCGCGAAGTGCAGCCAGCCGCCGTGATCTTCCAACTGTCACCGGAACGGGCCAGGAACAGCGTGTCCTGATCCATGACCACCTGTGCGTTCCTGCCGTAAGAGGCGCTGTCCTGGACCGAGGCGGCTACGGGAACATCCAGTTGAGAAAGCTTTTCCGCGCAGGTTCCGGGTGCACCGGCCTCCAGCTTCTCAACCGCCGCCGGGATCAGGAGCCCACAAGCGCGGGGGTAATCACCGGAACCCAGGGCACCGTGGAAGTCCAGAGCGGTAGTGGCAGCCTCGGACGTTCCCGGATTTGCACCCGCGCACCCTGAAACCGAGGCGAGGAGGACAGCGGTCAACACGGCGGCTCCGAGAGCCGTCCTTGGCCCTGGACCCCGGCGCCCCAAGGGCCAGACTCCGTAAGTAACTGTCATGGCCTCACCCTATCTCCGTCCCCATCGGATATTCAGGCGTCTAGCATTAGGACATGGCGCAGTCACATGAAAGCACACCGGTTGTGGAATTGCAGGACATCCTTATAGGTGCCGAGTCGGTCGACAGCTTTTTGGCAGGTCTGAGCAGCTTCGCCGCCTCAACCCTCAGCCAGTCCTTGGGGACGGACATCGAATGCGCCGTTACCCTCAAGCGGCGGCGGTCCACCGCCACGGTGGCCGGAAGCAGTCCCAGGGCAGTGGAACTTGACCACATCGAGCAGAGCGTCGGCGACGGCCCCTGCATCCGGGCACTGCAGACCATGGCGCCGGAGCAGATCGAGGACGTTGCCACCGACCCCCGCTGGCCGGAATACCAGCGGCGGCTGGGGGAGGCCGGCATCCACAGTACCGTTGGTGTTCCTTTGGCTATCGGCAGCGATGCCAGTGCCGCGCTGAACTTCTTTGCCTCCAAGCCAAGGGCATTTACGGCAGAGGCGTATGCCAAAGCCGTGGGATTCGGGGCGGCTGCTGCGGGCGCACTGCACTTGGCAGTGCGGATCGGAGCAGCCCAGAACAGGGCAAAAGACCTGGAAGCTGCGATGAAAAGCCGGACGGTGATCGACCTGGCCTGCGGCGTGATCATGGGCCAGAACAGGTGCTCGCAGGACGAGGCGATGGCCATTCTGGCCAAGGTCTCGAGCAACCGCAACCAGAAACTCCGCGACGTCGCCGCAGAAGTGCTGATGAAGGTTTCCGGCAGCGAGATCCGCACTCACTTCGAATAGCCAGCGCTCGGTTTCTAATGCCTCGGACCCAAAAACAGCCAGCCCCGGTCTCACCGGGGCCGGCTGTTAGGTACATTGTCGCGGCTGGCTAGAGTCCGAACCCTCCGAGTTTGTCGCCAAGTCCGCCGGGAAGCTTGCCCAGCAGGTCTGCAGGGTTGATGCCCAGGCTGGACAGCAGTCCGGCGTGCTGTTCGGTGTCGACCTGGTCCGGCAGTTCGGAGTCGGCTTGTGCGGCTTTGTCGTTGTCGCCTTGGGACCTGAGGAGTTCGAGGATCTGGGACTTGTCGATCTGCATGGTGTTCTCCTTTGCTGGTTTCCACAACTGGTAACTGCGCGCACTACCTTTCCCGAAAAGGGCCTGCGGAACAAGGGCTTTACGCCGGGAGCGCACCCGCTGCGATTACGACGGCGGCGTCGCCTCTCCCTGCCAGAAGTTCCACTGGTAGCCCCACGGGTCCACGATCGTGAATGTGCGCGGGCCATAGGGCTTGTCCATAGGCGGCTCGAGCTCAACATCGGTAGCGGCCGTGACGCTCGCGTAGTGCGCGTCGACGTCATCCACGTGGACGATCACCAGCAGCCCTCCTCCGTTGCCCGGGTCGGCAGGGTTGCCGGAGACGGCGATCCGGCTGCGTCCGGCCACGATTTCAGCTTCCTCGGTCACGCCGTCGGCATTGCGCCAGCGCGTGGAGGGACCGAACCCCAGCACCTTCTCCATCCAGTCCAGCGCGGCGTCCGCTCCTTCGTAGTACAGGTACGGAATGACTTCGGTGACTGCCATGACCGGTTCCTTGGCTCGTTTCCTACTGCCAGAGCCCCAGGGCGAACTCGGCAATGACGGTGGACAGCAGGAACGATGCCGTGATGGCGACCAGCCCCACGGGGATGATCTTCCACCCGATGTTTTTCAGCAGCGGGATATCCTTGCCCAGCGACAGGCCCGCGAGCGTCAGCATGACGGTAGCGATGGACAGGAAGTCCACAGTCTTGACTGCCGCGTTCAACGCCTCCGCACCAAAGAACCACGGGCTGGAAATGTAGGCGCCGATGGTCGTGACGAAGACGATGGCCGAGATTTTCTTGGTGACTTTCGCCAGGCCAAGGCTGACCAGAACGAGAGCGAGCATGATCCCGTACCCGGCGACGATCGACAGGTTGAATCCCTTCGCCGCCACAGCAGCAGTGCCGAGGCCGAGGATTGTGAGAACCGACAGCGACAGCCACAGCGGGAGGTGGATGGCCGCCGAGGACGCCGCAACCTGTTCGCGGAACCGGCGGTTTTCCTCCGCTTGGGCGTGTTCCCGCTCCACGTCCGCCGGGCCGCGCTCGCCGGCCGCTCCTGCCGTCACGGCAGCAGCCTCCCGCGTCTGCCTGCGGGTGAGCGCCCTGTAGAAGCGGTCCGCCAGCGGCAGCGCGAGGTAGATTCCGACATACACCCCGAGGATAGTGGTGATCAGGTTGGAGATCGCCGCCATGCCGAGGATGGCCTCCTGGTCACCCGGGTAGGCCTCGATGATGCTCGCCGAGGATGCCGCCATCATGGAGCCCGATCCCACACCCGCGCCCATGGCCAGGGCCAGGGGGTCGAAGATCTTCCAGTTGGCCACCAGGGAAGTCAGGAGGGTGATGTACACGGCGCCGAAAAGGGTTCCGAAGACGTACATCGCCAGGACGCCCCTGTACTGGTCCGAGTCGGGACCGTATTTTTCCGAGACCATGGCAAAGGACGGCTCCCGGTCAAGGGAGAACGTGGCGCCCACCGTCGCCTTTCCCATCCGGAGCAGCACCGCGAGGGGGAGTGCCAGTGCAATCGTGCCGAGCAGGTGGCCCACTTCCTGCAGCAGCAGCGCCGGGCCCGCCGTGATGAGGGTGGGAAGGCTGGGGCCGATGTTGAACGCCAGCCGGGCCACCAGGAGCAGGACGGCTACGCCGACAAGGGCGGCCGCGACCCTCTGCAGGTCCAGGCCCAGCGGCTTGTACTTCTGGACTGAAACCAGGAGGCCTAGGATGAGGCCCCAGACCATGGGGAAGATGACGATCGAGCCGATGCCAACATCAATTTTGGCCTGCCCAATCAGCTGGACTGCGACGGCAATGACGAAGGCCAACACGGCGATCGGCAGCGTCAGGCGCGTACCAGCCTTGTCGACCCGCGCCGCTTTGGTGCTGGTACTCATGATGTGCCTTCCTGTGTAAAAGTACGACGGCGGTATGCCGCTCGGAGGAAACGCTCCCGTTCGCCGGGGCTGCTGGCAGCGGCGGCGACCGTCCAGGCCAGCGCGGTGGCGGCCTCGAACATCACGCCGTACGCCTCCGGGGAATCTGCCAGGGCGGCGAACGCGTGTGAATGGATGGGAACGTCCGCGCCCGGAATGCTGAGCCAGGGGTGCAGGCTCGGGATGACCTGGGAAATGTTGCCCATGTCCGTTGAGCCGCCGCTGATGCCGGCCGAGGGCGAGGTGTCCTTGCCGAACTCATCCATCGCGTCCGTCCAGTGCGCCGCCAGTGCGTCGTCCTGGAGCAGGGGTTCGTAGAGCGGTTCCGTTGACTCGACGGTCAGCGTTGTTCCGGTGGCCAGGGCTGCTCCTTCGAAGCAGCGCCGGACGCGTTCCAGCAGGGCCTCATACTCCCTGAGCGAGAACGCCCGGCACTCGAACTCCACCACCGCCCGCTCCGGAATGATGTTGGTGACGTGTCCGGCCTCGGCGACGTAAAGGGCTATCCGGTGGTCGCCCGGTATCTGCTGGCGCAGCAGACCGACGGCGACCTGGCTCAGCACGGCGGCGTCGGCTGCGTTCACGCCGAGGTGCGGGGCTGCCGCCGCATGTGCCGCCTTTCCCGTGAACGTTGCCTTGTACCGGCCCACGGCCTGGGCGCTGGTGCCTGCCGGGTTGTAGGTGACACCGTCCTGGACGGGATGAACCATGAGGGCGAGGCTGACGCCGTCGAACGCTCCCCGTTCCAGCATGAGCGCCTTGCCGCCGCCGTGTTCCTCGGCAGGCGTTCCGATCGCCTTCAGTGTGATGCCCAGCTCGTCCACGTGGGGCCGCAGGGCCAGGGCCGCAGCGACAGAGGCGCCGGCGATCAGGTTGTGCCCGCACGCGTGCCCGATGTCGGGGAGCGCGTCGTATTCCACGCACAGGGCCACGGTCAGTTCGCCGCTGCCGGCGGTGGCGGTGAAGGCCGTGGGCAAACCGCCGGTGCCGCGTTCGACGTCGAAGCCGCCGTCAGCCAAGAGGCCTGCGATTGCTTCGGCCGAACGGACCTCTTCGAACGCCAATTCCTTGTAGCCGTGGATTTCATGGGCCAGGGCATGGACCCGCCGTTTCCAGTCCTCGACTCCCTCGGCAAGGGCAGCGCGGAGAGCGGGTGTGGCCGATGGTGTCTCTGTCAGTTCCATAAATGCTGCTGCCTGCCTTAGTAGGAGAGGGACGGGAAAGGCGCGCCGGCCGCGCGGGTGGGCACCCAGACCGCCTTCGTCTGCGTGTACTCGTCAAGGACGCCGGGGCCGGAGGACCGGCCGTGGCCGGAGTCTCCAAAACCGCCGAACGGAACGGCCACGTGGATTGTCTTGTAGGAGTTGATCCAGAACGTTCCGGCCTTCACCTGGCGCGCCACGTGGTGGGCCCGGGAAACATCGGACGTCCACACCGCGCCGGCCAGACCGAAGGTGGTGTTGTTGGCCCTGGCGACCGCCTCCTCCTCCGTGTCGAAGGCGTCGGCCCCGACGACGGGCCCAAAGACTTCCGTGGTCTCGAGGCGGTTCTGGGGCGTCACCCCGTCGAGCAGGGTGGGCATGACCCAGTGGCCTCCGGCCAGCGGCGACCCGGCCAGAGCGTCCGGAAGCGTTCCGCCCGTGACCCGGCGGCCGCCGTCGTGCATTCCTGCCTCAATGAGTGAGGTGACGGTGGCGAACTGCTGGGCGGTGATGATCGGGCCAACTTCGGTGTCAGTGTTCAGCGGGTCGCCGACGCGCAGCCGCGCAGCGCGGTCCGCGACAAGCTCAACGAACTGGGCATGCACGCTGCGCTCCACCAGCAGCCGGGAGCCGGCCACGCATGACTGCCCCGCGCCGGAGAAAATAGCCGCGATGGCGCCGTCCGCGGCGCGTTCCAGGTCGGCGTCCGCGAAGACGATGTTTGCGCTCTTGCCGCCCAGTTCCAGCAGGGCGGGTATCCCCGTCTGCGCTGCTGCGACTGCCACCCTGCGGCCGGTGGGGACAGAGCCGATGAAGCTGACCTTGCCGACGCGCCGGTCGGTGGTGAGGGCCGCGCCCACCGTCTGGCCCAGCCCGGCCGCCACGTTGAACACCCCTGCCGGCAGGCCTGCCTCGTGGGCGAGCTGGGCGAGACGGACGCTTGAGGCCGGCGTGAACTCGCTGGGCTTGATGATCACGGCATTGCCCGCCGCGAGCGGCGCGGCGGAGTTCCAGCCAGCGGTGAACAGGGGAGCGTTCCACGGGGTGATGGCGACGACGACGCCCCAGGGAACGCGCTCCGTGTAGGTGTGCCACGGGCCGGGGACGGGAATGGTCTGCCCGGTCAGCTTGTCGGCCCAGCCTGCGTAGTAGCCAAACATCTCGGCTACCTTGGCGGCCTCGACGCGGGCGTCACGGATGGGCTTTCCTGTGGTCGCGGACTCGAGGATTGCCAGTTCCTCTGCGTGGGCTTCCACCACGCGGCTGACGTTGCGCAGGATGGCAGCCCGTTCGAACCCGTTCAGTCCACCCCAGATGGCCGCGCCGGCGGCTGAGCTTTCCAGAATGGCGTTGGCGCCTTCTGCCCCGGGGTCGGAATATGTGGAGAAAGCTTCGCCGGTGGCCGCTGCGGTGAGTGTGATGCTCTCCCCGCCGCCGGAAACTGTCGTGCCGTCGAGAAAAGCTCCGAGGGCCGCAGGAAAAGCTGCGTCCAGGACTGCCCGGGCGGTGGCCGCCGAGGACGATGTAGGTGCTGTTGTGATCGTCAACTGGTGTTCCCTCTTATCCACGTGTTCGAGATGCTTAGGTTCGAAATGCCCAGGTTCGAAATGCTCAGGCGACGGCGGTGGTGCCGGCCGCGTTTGTGTTGGGGGCGCCCGCAGGCGTCACCGCCGGAGCGACGGTCCTTGCTATTTCAGTGAAGTCCGCCTGCGGCCCGAGGACGGCGAGAGCCTCCTGCCATTGACCGGCGACGGCCGCCAGCAGCGCCGGGGTTTCGCCGATCTGGGCGGCGACCTCGACGGCGAGGGCCGCGTCCCGTGCCATCAGCCCCAGCGAGAAGCCGGAGTCGTGGGTTCCGGAAAGCACCCAGTTGGGGTACATGGTCGCGGAGACTTTGCTGCCGCCGGAGGCTTCGCTGATGCTTGCCGCCGCCGTGGCGGGGTCGATGCCGTAGGCCCTGGCGACACCGAGGGCTTCACCCACCGAGACCAGGTTGGCCGCAGCGAGGACGTTGTTGAGCAGCTTGACGACGTTGCCGCTGCCGGGAGCGCCGATGTGACTGTACTTGCCGCCCGTGAGGGCGAGCAGGACGGGCTCGGCGGCGGCAAGCGCGGCGTCGGTTGCGCCGACGAAGGCGCTCAGCGTTCCGGTCGCCGCGCCGTCCCGGCCGCCGGAAACCGGAGCATCGAGAAAGGCTGCGCCCTGTTCCTCAGCCAGGGCGGCCATGCGCTTGCTGGTGCCCGGCTCCGAGGTGGTGGTATCCACGATCGCCACGGTTCCTGGCACCGCCAAAAGCTGGGGCACGGTGGATTCGACGATGCTGGCTGCGGGCAAAGAGAGGACCGCGTAAGGGGTGCCTGCGAGATCGGCGAGGTCGGCGGTGGTGGCGATTCCGGCATCCGACGAGGTCGCCCTTGCCGCCTCGGACGGGTCGAAGCCGGTGACCTGCCAGCCGGCGCGGTGCAGCGTGGCCGCCATCGCTCCGCCCATGGCGCCGAGGCCAACGACGGCGATGCGGCGGTCGGGATTGGTGTTCATGGACAAACTCCTTGAAAGGTAGTTGGACCCTCCATGGGCCCGCGGAGGGCTTAGGTGCTGGGTAGGTCAGTCGAGGTAGATGTCGAGGTCTTTCCACAGCTGCTGGGTGCGGCGGATTGCGGCGCGGCTGCGTTGGGGGTGTGCCGCCTCCATCCCTGCGAGCAGCCCATAGACGAGTGAGTTGGCGGCGGTGACGGACTGGAAGAACGAGATTCCTTCTGAGGCCACCACCAGGAGGTGGTCGGCGGCGGCTGCAAGGCGGCCGCGCCGCATATCGGTGATGGCAATGACCTTCGCGCCAGCCTGCTTGGCGGCTTCCGCGGTGACGATGATCTGACGGACCGAGCGCCACATGTTGACGACCACCAGGACGTCACCTTCCCCGAGGGAGTTAGCGCTGGAGGCGAGATGCACGCCGCCGCGGTTCTCCAGCGCGATGGGGTAGCCCATGGTCGAACCCAGGTGCGCCATCACGCTCGCGGGGCCTGCGAATGAACCGAGGCCTACAACGGTGATGGACTTGGCCCCGGCCATGGCAGCGATGGCGGCCTCGGCGTCGTCGGCCGTGTTGGAGTCCAGTGTCAGGCGCAGGTTCTCGATATCGTGATTTAGCGCGTCATGGAGGGGGCTGCGGTGTTCTCCGTGCTCCGTCAGCGTGTCCTCGGTCGAGATCATCACCAGGTAGCGGGAGCGCAGTTCGCGCTGGAGATCGGGCCAGCCCCGGTAGCCCAGATGCTGGGCTGCACGGACGACAGTCGAATTGTTGACGTCTGCCCGCTGGGCAATTTCTGCGATGTCCGCGTAGGAGGAGAGCTGCGGATTGCGGGCGATGACGTCAACCACCCGGGTCTGCGCCTTGGTCAGCGAAACGTCCGGAAGCGCGTCGCCGAGCCAGGCACGTGAGCCGGTGCCAGCTGAATCGCTTCCGGCTGCATCGCTTCCTGCACCGTTCAAACCTGTGGTGTCGGCAGCAAGGCCTGCCGTGGTGGCATCCAAACCGGACCCTCCCTGTAACGTGGATCACTTTGCAAAGCCAATTGCAGCAAATGTACTACGCAATTGGGTTTGCGAAAAGGGGTTGGCGCTTCCGACGGGTAACCCACCAAAATCCTGCTGCCCCAAAGCGGGTTCAGATCCGCCCGGAAGCCCGTTGCAGCGGCTGTCTAACGGGGTCACTATGAAGATATGACCGCCGAAACTCCGAACGCAGACAAGCTGAATCTTCCGCAGGCTTTCCTGCTTTTGGCCACCAACGACAAGGACGGTGAGCCGGAAGTTCCGCAGAGCGTCCTCAGGGCCGCTTTGGCAGGGGCGATCCTGGCTGAACTGGACCTGCTCGGTGCCATCCAGTTGCAGGGGAAGTATGTCAGGGCTACCGGTGCCCCTCCGGAGACCGACTTCCGGCACCAATGGGAGGCCATCCACGACAAATCACGGCCGCACAGCCCCAGGCGGTGGGTCTCCATGCTGGAAAGCCGCGCGGAACTGCACCGTATCTATGAGGAGACGGCCGCCCTCGGCATCGTGAACCATGTGGGCGAGAGGCACCTCGGTCTGTTCCGGACGACCCGTTACCCCGAGAAGGACCATGCTCCGGAGGGGGCACTCATCAAGAGGATCGAAGCGGCACTCAACGGTGCGCCGTCGGACGCCAAAACTACTGCGCTGATAGGCCTGCTGCAGGCCGCAGGGCTGCTCGAAAAGCACTTCCCCACGGCGGATCCAAGCCGTGTCCGGGAATTGACCTACGGCCACTGGCCTTCGCGCGCTGTGGTGGACGAACTCCGCATGATCCGGCTCGCCGAGTCGGAGGCCGCCACCTAGTCAATGGTTGCACTAACCACAATCAGTTGATTTACTTCCTGACACGGTTCCTTAAGCAAACGGGATCCGAGTGCTTGGCGCGCAGCTGGTCTGCGCTGCTACCGGGGGAGCACCCGTCGGAGGGGACATGGCTGGGGAACACCGCGACGATTTAGTGATGCAGTCGCTGCTGCTGGACGAGATCGGACAATCTGTCATCGGCATGGACGGCGACTGGCGGATCACATACTGGAACCGCGCATCTGAGCGCCTGTACGGGTTCCGCCCGGACCAGGTTCTGGGACTGAAGATCACGGAACTGGGAATCTCAGGCGGCGCCGCGGCGCGCGGCGGAGGCGCCACGGACCTCGAAATAGCGCACCGGGTTGCCGGCGGCGGGGACTGGGCAGGCGAACTGTGGGTCCGCCACAGCACGGGCCGGGAGTTCCCGGTCCACGCGACAGTCAGCCGGATCAGGGGCCGGCACACAGTACCGGTCGCGGTGGTGGCGATCTCGAAGGACATCACCGACCGGAAGCACAGTGAAGCCATCCTGCGCAGGCTCTCGGCCATGGTCGAGTCCTCCGGCGATGCGATCATCGGGGCGGATCTCACAGGGAAGATCACCAGTTGGAATGCGGGGGCATCGAGGATGCTCGGCTGGAGTTCCCGGGAGGCGGTGGGACAGAGCTACCGGCTCTTGACGGCCGACGGCGGCGCCTACTTTGGCGCTGAGGTCACCGCCCGTGCGGGGAGCGACGCCTTCGTCACCGGTGTGGAGGCGCGGTGGCAGTGCAAGGACGGAGCGGTGATCGACGTCGAACTGACCGTCTCTCCTGTCTACGACCAGGACGGTGTCCAGGTGGGGGCGTCCGCCATCGCCAGGGACATCACTGAGATACAGCGGCTGAAAGCCGCAGCAGAGGCGGAGCGCGAGCGGCTGTTGGCCGCCCAGGAGATGGCCCACGTTGGAAGCGTCGAGCACACTGTCGCGACCGGGGAGACGTGGCACTCGGAGGAATTCGACCGGATCCTGGGGCTGTCCGCGGGCGACCGAAAGGACCGGGAATCCATCCTGGCGCTGACGCACCCGGAGGACCGGGGCCTCGTCCGCCGGGTCTGGAAGAGCCTGGAGGGCGGGCTCGGCTTTGCGGACTTTGAATACCGGATCATCAGGCCGAGCGGCGAACAGCGCTGGCTGCACTCGCGCATCCGCAGCATCAACAGTGCGGACGGCAGGCCGCTCCGGTTCCTTGACACCGTCCTGGACATCACGGACCGGAAGAATGCTGAGCAGATCCTGGAGTGGCAGGCCCGCCACGATGCCCTGACTGGTTTGCCGAACAGGTACCTCGTCACTGAAGTCCTACAGGGCTTCCTCGACCGGGACGACCGGCCCGGGGTGATGTTCGTCGACGTCGACCGCTTCAAACTTATCAATGACGGCATCGGCCACAGCGCCGGGGACACGATTCTGGTGCAGCTGGGTGAGCGGCTGAAGGCCGCTGTCAGGCACGGTGACACAGTGGGCAGGTTCGGCGGCGACGAATTCGTAGTGATCTGCGAGAACCTCCAGAAGTGCGGGGCCCAGGCCCTTGCCGAACGGATCAGGGACGCGACCCGCCACGCTTTCGACGTGGACGGCAGGCAGATTTACCTCAATGTCAGCGTCGGAATCGCCCTTGCTGACGCGGAGGACACCGCGGAGTCGATGCTCCAGGGCGCGGACGCGGCCATGTACCGGGCGAAATCAGCTGGCGGGGATTCGTCCGCGCTTTACGACGTGCGCATGACCGGCAGGGCGTCAGGGCGTCTGGACCTGGAGTCGGACCTGCGGCTTGCGCTGGAGCGCGGGGAGCTTTCCCTCAACTACCAGCCGATCCTCGACGTCGCCACCGAGGAAACCATCGGCTTCGAGGCGCTGCTGCGGTGGCACCACCGGGAGCACGGGCCGATTATGCCGGACGCTTTCATCCCCATAGCTGAGGAGACTGGGCTGATCCTGCCGATCGGCACGTGGGTGCTTCGTGAAGCGCTGCGCCAGGTGCAGGAATGGCGCACACACTTGCCGGGGGCGGAAAACTTTACCGCGGCCGTCAACATATCTGGCCGCCAGCTTGTGGTCAACGACTTTCCCGACGTTGTAGAGACCGCCATCCTCGATGCGGGCATCGACCCGGCCGCCGTCCACCTGGAAATCACAGAGACCGTGCTCATGGACCAGCCGGACCTGCCCAAGGAAACGCTGCAGCGGCTTGCCCGCCTGGGCGTTGGCCTGTCCATCGACGACTTCGGCACAGGTTACTCATCCCTGAGCTACCTCAAGTGGCTCTCGGCCCGCACGCTGAAGATCGACCGCACCTTCGTTGAAGAGCTGGGTACTGACCCCCACGGGGCGACGATTATCGAACTGGTCCTGGGCATGGCGGAGAGCCTGCGGCTTGATGTCGTGGCCGAAGGCGTGGAAACGGCCGTCCAGCTCGACGAGCTTCGTCGGCTGGGCGTGCGCCTCGCCCAGGGATACCTGTGGAGCAGGCCGCTGCCTGCAGAACGGATCCCCGCATGGCTCCAGGCCCATCCCGCTGGGGTTCCTGCCGAGGTGCCCGCCGGGATTCCCGCACGGGTGCCGCTGCCGCGGGTTGGGTAGTTCTGGAGCACGTCCCGGCATCGAATCCGATTTGTTGCGGCCGTTGATCAACCGGCGTTTTTTGTCAGTGCCTACTGTCATGCTGTGGGTATGGATGACACGGCGGTTGTGGCGACATTGGAGGGCATAGAGTCCTCTGTTGCTGCGTTGGGAGTTGTCATCGGGGCGCCGGTGACGCGAGCGGGGACGCGATCACGGCGGGTGCTGTCCCCCTGACCAGCGCGGACTCTTTTTCGGACCAGGATCCTTTGCGGGATCAGGCGGACGCGTATCTGGATGGCCTGGCCGGGGTGGCCGGGATGGAAGCCCGGCTGGCCGCCCTGAAGGTTCACTTGGCCGCCGGGTATGCCGCCGTTTCCGAGGCTCTGGCGGCGCAGGCTCGTTCTGCGCAGGAGCGCACCGCCCGGCAGATGGCCGTGACCGCCGAAGTCGCCGGCGTGCTGACGGTGAGTGAACGCACCGCCGGGGCGCTGCTGTCCGACGCCCGCACCCTGACCACCGGGCGGCCGCTGGCGCTGGCCGCGCTGGGATCCGGGACTATTTCCTGGCAGCACGTACGGATCCTGTGCGATGAAACAGCCAACCTGGAACCGGCCGCCGCGGCGGCCCTGGAAGCCCACTTCATGGATCCGGACGCGCCCGGTGCCGCCCGGGGCTGCCCGGCGGGGGAGCTGGTGCCGGGCAGGTTCCGCGCCAAGGTACGCGCCTGGCGGGAGCGGCACCATCCGGTGAGCATCGAAACCCGGCACCGCAGGAGCGCCGCGGACCGGCGGGTGGAGTACACCCCGGACCGGGACGGGATGGCCTGGTTCTCGGCGTACCTGCCCGCGGACACCGCGGCCGCCATCTGGAACCGGGTTACCGACGCGGCCCGGGCCCTGCAGGGTCCGGGCGAATCGAGGACGTTGACGCAGCTGCGCGCGGACGTCACCGAAGGCTGGCTGCTGGGCGGCGTGGCCGAGGGAATCCCGTCACCGAAGGCGCAGGTGCTGGTCACCGTGCCGGTGTTCTCGCTGATCGGTGTTGGGGAGGAACCGGCCACCCTCGACGGGTACGGCCCGATCCCGGCATCGATGGCACGAAAGCTCGTCGCGGACGGGGCGACATCGTTTCTGCGGGTGCTGGTCGATCCGCGGGACGGCGCGCCGCTGGAGATCGGCCGCACCAGTTACCGGCTGACCACCCCGATGCGCCAATGGCTCCGGCTCCGCGACGCGCGCTGCACGTTCCCCTGCTGCAACAACCCGTCCCTCGACAACGACGCCGACCACATCCTGGCCTGGTCCGACGGCGGGACCACCGGAATCAGCAACCTCGGCCAGGCATGCCCCAAACATCACCGCCTCAAACACAGCAGTCGCTGGAGGCCGGTCGGCGCAAACCATGACAGGCCACCCGGGTGGATTTCACCGGCGGGGCGCTACTACCCCAGCGAACAACAGGACTGGGAACCACCCCACTGGCCAGAGAATCTCGAGCCAGACAACCTCGAGGAGCCGGACAGTCCAGGCTGGCCGGACAGGATTGAGGAACCGGACAGTCCAGACTGGCCGGACAGGATCAAGGAACCGGATAGTCCAGGCTGGCCGGATAGCCTCGGGGGCATTGATCCGCCGCCGCCGCCAGATCCACTGACCTTGGATGCCTTGTCATTAGATCCACTGCCCGTGGATCCCTTTCCCGACTGGCTCTTCGTGGCTGCCTAATGCGCGGGGCGGGTTCATCCTGCTTCGGCGGTCGATCTCTGCCATGCGGGAAAAGGCAGGTGTAGATTTGCAGCATGCAGGTCAGTGGGCGCAAACGCGGCTGGATCATCGCGGCATCGGTGATTGCCGCCGTCGTGCTGGCTGCAGGGCTCGCACTGTTCAAGCCCTGGCTGCTGTTTGTCGACGTGCGGGTGGACGAGCAGTTGCCAACAGTTGCTGCCTCGGCGGAGCCGTCACAGCAGACTGCCTCTAAAGATTCGTCTCCCTCCACGGCCCCCACGGACGGAGCGCCTACCGAGGCGCCGGCACGGCCCGTGCAGCTTGCCCAAGGGACCCTGATCAGCCATGAACACGCCGCAACCGGAACGGTACGTATTATCCGGCAGCCGGACGGGACGCGGCTCCTGACATTGGAGAACCTCGACACGTCCAACGGGCCGGATGTGCACGTTTGGCTCAGTGCTGCGGACGTGGTGGAGGGGACTGCCGGGTGGTTCACGGCCGGTTCCGCCGACTACTTCGACCTGGGACTGATCAAGGGGAACCAAGGCAACCAGATCTACGCGATCCCCGCTGACGTTGACTTGTCCAAATACAAGTCAGTCGATTTATGGTGCGTCCAGTTCAGCATCTCGTTCGGAGCCGCCCAGCTGACCACCTGAGGCTCAGCAGGCGGCAGAGCTGAGATTCTTCGTGACGCAGTAATGGAAACCTGTGCGGTCCTCCGTCGCCCAGGCCTCGTAAAACTCGGCCTTTTCAAACAGTCTTCGGTTTTCGGCGTCGGGCTGGAGCCAGAGGATGGAGCCGTCGTCAGTAACGGCGTCCACGTGGCCGCTGCAGACGGAATGCCCCTGCTGCCGGATCTCGATGCTGGCCCCGACCAGGAGGGTCCAGTCGGTGACGCGCCTGAGTTTCATGGATTCAAGCTCCTTTGGCGGTAGGTGGATCGGAGCCAGCTCCGGTTGTCAGCGCACGTAGTCGGCGCCCGTGATGTCGATGGTGGCTCCGGTGGTGTGCCGGGTCCGGCCGGATGCCAGGAACGTGATCATCTCGGCGACGTCCTCCGGCGGTGTGACTTCACCCAGCGGCAGGCCGCTGAGCATTGGGTCTTCGGGGGAGATGTGGGCCGAGATGTCGGTGGCGACCCAGCCGGGCGCGACGGCGTAGGCGAGGATGTTGTCCTTGCCGTAGCCGCGGGCTATCCCTTTTGTGAGGGCAAGCAGCCCGCCTTTGGCAGCGCCGTAGGCGATGTGTTCGGCGTCGTCGCCCCGGTGGGCCGAACGGCTGGTGACATTCACGATGATGCCGCCGCCCCGCTTCCGGAACCCGAGGATGGCTTCCCGGCAGAGGTCGGCAGGGGCGAGGAGGTTGAGTTCGTAGTTGGCCTCCCAGCCCTGCTGCCATGCATCGGCGTCGTCAATGTCCGACGGAAGCCAGGCACCGGCGTTGTTGACGAGCACGTCGACGCCGCCACGCCAGTCAGCGGCTTCGGCCCAGGCCCGGCGCCGCTCGTCCGGGTTCCGCAGGTCGCCCTGCACAAGCCTGATGCGGTCGCCGAGCCGGTCCGCTGTGGCCTGGGCGGAGTCATTGTCGTTCCCGTAGTGCAGGACCACGTGGGCACCCTCGCGGTGGAGGGCCACCACCGTCGCCCGGCCGATGCCCCGGGAGGCGCCGGTGACCAGGACCGTCTTGCCATCCAGCATTCCCGCTGTACTGTTCGTGGATTCGGCGCTCATGCCACCGCCTGCGCGCCGGTGATTTCGACGACGGACCCGCAGATGTACGGCGCCTCATCCGAGGCGAGGAACGCCACGAGCGCGGCGACTTCCTCGGGCTTGCCGATGCGCCCTAATGGCACGAGCGCGTCGAGGTCGGCCACGGTGCGGCCGCTGCGCGCCAGGCCGGATTCGAGCATCGGCGTCTGGATCTCTCCCGGCGCGACGGCATTGACACGGATGTTATTCGGGGCGTAGTCGCGGGCCAGGTTCTTGGTGAAGGCGACGACGGCGGCCTTGGACACGTTGTAGGCCAGGTGGCCCGGCGCGGGGTAGAGGCCCCACTGGGATGCCGTGTTCACGATGGCGCCGCCGCCCGCCCCGATCATGTGGGGAAGGACCGCCCGGCACAGGTGGAACAGCGAGTCCACGTTGACGGCGAAGGACAGGTCCCAGTCGTTCTCTGTCAGGGTGAGGAGATTCCCGCGGCGGTTCACCCCGGCGTTGTTGACCAGGACGTCGAGCCGGCCCCAGGCGTCAATGATCTGCTGCACCGCAGCTGCCGAGGCTTCCGGGTCAAGGAGGTCAAAGACCAGCGGCTCCGCTGAGCAGCCTTCGCCCACGCGGGCGTCGGCGACCTCCTTCGCCGCGGCCTCGTTGACATCGCAGATAAACACATGGGCGCCCTCAGCGCCGAGGCGGCGGCTGATGGCTGAGCCGATGCCTCCGCCTGCCCCGGTAACCAGTGCCGTCTTGCCGTCAAAACGCTTGCCGTCAAAGCGTCCGGTGAGTCCCGCCGTCGTCAATTTTTAGTCTCCCAGGGTGAAGATGGTGCGGTGCCAGGCCTTGGCCTTCTCGCCGGTGAGGTCGAACATGACGTGCTTGACCACGGTGTATTCGTCGAAGGAGTAGGTGGACATGTCCTTGCCGAAGCCGGACTGCTTCATGCCGCCGTGGGGCATTTCGCTGATGATCGGGATGTGGTCGTTGACCCAGACGCAGCCGGAGCGGATTTCGCGGGTGGCGCGCAGGGCGCGGTAGACGTCCTTGGTCCAGGCGGAGGCGGCGAGGCCGTAGGGGGTGTCGTTGGCCAGGGTGATGGCTTCGTCGTCGGTGTCGAAAGGGGTGACCGCGAGGACGGGGCCGAAGACTTCGTCCCGGAAGATTTCACTGTCCGGGGTGGCGTCGGCGACGAGGGTCGGGCGGTAGTAGGAGCCGTTGGCGAGCTCACCTTCGGGAATACCGCCGCCGAAGACCCGGGCGTAACCGCGGGCACGGTCTACCATCTCAGCGACCTTGTCCCGGTGGACTTCGGAGACGAGCGGGCCGAGGTCGGTGGCGGAGTCCGAGGTGGGGCCGAGTTTGACCTTGGCGTAGAGCTCGGAGACGCCTGTGATGAAGTCCTCGTAGAGGGAGCGGTGCACGATGGCGCGGGTTGCAGCGGTGCAGTCCTGGCCGGTGTTGATCAGGGACCCGGCGACGGCGCCGTGGATGGCGGCTTCGAGGTCGGCGTCGTCGAACACGACGAAGGGGGCCTTGCCGCCGAGTTCGAGGTGCACGCGCTTGGCGGTAGTCGCGGCTGCGTCCAGGACAGTGCGGCCAACCACGGTGGAGCCGGTGAAGGAGAGCATGTCCACGTCCGGGTGGCGCAGCAGTTCGGCGCCGACGGTGGAGCCGCGGCCGGTGAGGACGTTGATGACGCCGTCGGGGAGGCCCGCCTCACTGGCGACCTGCGCGAACAGCAGCGTGGTGAGCGGGGTGATTTCGGCGGGCTTGAGGACGATGGTGTTGCCTGCCGCGATGGCGGGCAGGATCTTCCAAGCGGCCATCTGCAGCGGGTAGTTCCACGGCGAGATGGAGCCGATCACGCCGATGGCTTCGCGGCGGATGGAGGAGGTGTGGTCCGCGGAGTACTCGCCGGTGGCCTTACCCTCCAGGTTGCGGGCGGCGCCGGCGAAGAAGGCGATGTTGTCGATGGTGCCCGGGACATCGAATTCGCGGGTGAGACGGATCGGCTTGCCGGCCTGGCGGGACTCCAGCTGGGCGAATTCCTCGGCACGCTCTTCCATGAGCGCAGCGAACTTGGTCAGTACGGCCGAGCGCTCTGCCGGGGTGGCCCGGGACCAGGCCGGGAAAGCGTCCCGTGCTGCCCGGACGGCGAGTTTGACGTCGTCGCTGCCTGCCAGGCTGATGGTGTCGACGGTGGTTCCGTTGGACGGGTCGATGACGTCCACGGTTTCCCCCGAGGTGCCTTCGAGGATCTTGCCGTTGATGAACTGGCTCACAACTCCTGCTTTCAAGTGTTAGGGAAATTTCGGAGGGTCAGGACTGGGGTGCCCAGATGTCGCCGAGGGTGTATCCGGTCTGGAACGGGTCGTTCTCGTCCAGGACCCACTGGGTGTGCCCGGTAATCCAGGCACGGCCCGTGATGGTTGGCAGTACGGCGGCGTGTTCGGCCACTGTGGTGGTGCCGGTGAGGCGGCCGACGAATTCGCTGCCGATGATGCTGCGGTGCACGAAGTCCTCGTTCAGGCCGAGCTGCCCGCGGGCGTGCAGCGCGGCCATGCGTGCGCTTGTTCCGGTGCCGCACGGCGACCGGTCCAGCGCCCCGGTCCACGTTGACGGATCCTCCGGCACGAGCCGGCCGTTGTTCAGCACAACGGTGTTGCGGTCCTGCCGTCCGGGGACGCGGTCGCCGGTGTGCAGCATGACGAGGTTGATGCCGTTGATGTCGGAGTTCAGCGGATGTTCCACCTTGATCTGCTCAAGCGCGGCCATCTTGATCAGTGCCCCCGCCCGGGCGAGCTCGCGTCCCTTGTCCGGGTCCAGTTCAAGGCCGCAGTCGGCGACCTTCGCCTGCGCGAAGAACTGGCCGCCGAAGACGACGTCCACCGGAATGGTGCCGAGCTCGGGGACCTCCAAGGGGAAGTCGAGCTCCACAACATAGGCGGGCACGTTGACCACCGTAACGGAGAGGACCTTGCTGCCCTCGACTTTGGCCACCGCCTTGACAGTGCCGACGGCCGTGTCGATGGTGACCTCCGTGGTCGGCTCCGACATCTTGACCAGCCCGGTTTCCAGGGCGGCCGTGACGGCGCAAATGGTGTTCGAGCCGGACATCGGGGTGAACCCGCCCTGTTCCAGGACGACGATCCCGAAGTCGGAACCGGCGTTGACCGGCGGCAGGATGATCACGGAGCACAACCCGGGGTAGCCGCGCGGCTCGTGCAGCATCAGGCGCCGCAGCCAGTCGAGGTTGTCCTTGCAGTAGGCCAGCCGCTCGGCCATGGTGTCGCCCAGGACGAGCCCGGCGGCGGATGTCAGGATCCGTCCGGGCTCGCCCTCGGCGTGTACCTCAATGGCGTCAAGCCAAAGTTTGTTGGTCATGCTGCTGCCGGGATCACTCCGGCTTCACGCAGGATCTGGGCGAAGCGCTCGCGTTCTGCCTGGGGCAGCGGCTGGATGGGGAAGCGGGCAGGACCGACGGGGTGGCCAATGATCTCCAGGCCGGCCTTGATGCCTGCGACGTAGTTCACGGACTCCAGGAAGTCGCTGATGGCCCAGAGATGCTTCCACTGTTCGCGGGCCCGGGCCAGGTCGCCCTTTTCGGCGAGGGTTTCCCAGAACTCGACGGCGAGTTCGGGGACCACACCGGCGGTTCCCCAGACCGAGGCCTCGGCGCCGGAAGCGATGCCGAAGAAGGTCAGGGTGTCCCAGCCGTTGAACGCTTTGATGCTGTCCGTGCGGGCGGCAAGCAGCTCCGCCAGGCCGATGGCGTCATCGGAGGTGTTCTTGATGTAGTTGATGCCCTCGATTTCGCCCAGTTCTGCCAGTTCGGCAGCGGTGAGCCTGATGCCGGTGGCGCCGGGGACGTTGTAGTAAACAACGGGGATGGAGATGGCACCGGCAACGGCGCTCAGGAACGCCTTCAGCGTGGCGAAGTCCAGCGGGTCGTAGAACGGCGGCACCAGCATGATGGCGTCGGCGCCGACCTTTTCGGCGTGCTGGGCCAAGTCGATCGCGCCCTGGGTGGACAGTGCGCCGATCCCTGCGATGACCGGCACCCGGCCTGCGGCGCTCTCGACGTAGAGCTCGATGACCCGGCGGTACTCCTCCGGGGAGAGGGTGGTGAATTCACCGGTGGTGCCGGTGGGTACGAGGCCGTGGATGCCGGCTGCGACCAGCCGGTCGACCTGGGCGCGCAGGGTCGGTTCATCGATCGCGGATGCGTCGCTGGTGAAGGGGGTGGTGACGGCGGCGAGGATTCCGCGGAGCTCGACTTTGGTGCGTGTTGACATGGTGTTTCCTTTCGGGAATGTGTTGATGACTGTGGGGTCAGGCGACGGGCTGCGGCGTGGACCGCGCTCCGCTCCTGAACCGGGCTGAAGTGAAGGGGGCCAGGGCCGGGGCCTGCTTGCCACGCAGGACCAGGTCTGTCAGGGCGGCAGCGGTGCCGGGCGCGAGGGTGATGCCCATCATTCCGTGGCCGGTGGAAACGTAAGTGTTCTGCAGGTGTCCGAGGTGGCCGATGACAGGCAAGCCGTCCGGAGTCATGGGCCGCATGCCGGCCATCGGCGTCGGCTTTGTGGCGGGCGGTTCCCAGCCGCGGAAGTATTTGCCGGGGGCGCGCATGATGGCATCGACCCGGACCTGGTTGACCTTCTCGTCCAGTCCGCCGAACTCCATCGTGCCGGCGAGGCGGAGGCGGTCGTTGAAGGGGGTGACTGCAACTTTAGCGTCCCAGAGATTGACCGCGCTGCGCAGGCCGAGCGCGGGAACTTCAACGCTGTAGCCCTTGCCGGGGCGTACGGGAAGGGGCACGCCGAACTGCTTCGAGAGGTTCCCGCTCCAGGCGCCGGCAGCAAGGATGAAGCTGTCAGCGGTGTAGCGGTTGCCGTCGCTGTGCACGGAGGTTACCCGGTCGCCGTTCCGCTCAACCGCGTCGATCGGCGAGTTCTCGACGATCCGGACGCCCATCGCGACCAGCCTGCGGTGCAGTGCCGCTGTCATTGCTCCCGGATCGACGTGCCGCTCTTGCGGGAAGTAGATTCCGCCAAGGACTCCGTCGGTGAGCAGTGGCTCCTGCTCGTGCACAGCATCCCGGTTGAGCACGCGCGGCTGGCGTCCGTACTGCGACGCCAGGTCCAGGTTGTCGATGTGGTGGTCGAAGTTGTCCTGCTCCATGAACGCCATCAGCAGACCATCCGTGTGCATCTCGAAGTCCATGCCGTCTGCCCGGTACTCATCGAAGATCTGGAGCGTGTCGGCGGCGAGGCGGAGATGGCCCTCGAATCCTGCGCGCTGGTCACGGGCGTTGGACTTGCGCCACATACCGAGCATGAACCGCACGAAGGACGGATCGAGGGAGGGGCGGATGTAGAGCGGGCTATCCGGCCGGAGCATCCACTTCATGGATTTGAGTACGACGCCGGGTCCCGGCACGGGTGCCGATTCCGCTGGACAAATCCATCCTGCGTTGACCTTCGAGGCGCCCAGACCTGTTCCCCTGGCATCAACGACTGTCACCTCCGCGCCCTCCCGGGCGAGGTGGTATGCCTGGGTTAGCCCGATTACCCCGCCTCCGATTACTACGGTGTGCACAATTGATCCTTTCTAGGTAGTTCTTTGGCCGGTGGTGCCGGCTCAGAATCGGACGGCGTCAACAAACTTCTGCAGATCCGGATTGTCGCAGTTTTCGAAGGCCATTTCTGGGGTTGTGTTGACGGCGATTTCACCATTGTGGAAGAAAACGACGCGGTCGGCTGCCTTGGAGGCGAAGGCCATGTCATGGGTAACAAGGGCCACGGCGATGCCGTCTTCTTCCTTGAGGCGGCGCAGCACATCGAGCACTTCTGCTGCGACGGGCGGGTCGAGGGCGGAGGTGATCTCGTCACACAGGATCAGCTTCGGCTTCATCATCAGGGCCCGTGCGATGGCGACGCGCTGCCGCTCACCGCCGGAGAGCTGGGTGGAGCGGCTGAGGATGTGGTGCTTCATGCCCACTTCATCCAGAGCCGCTTCTGCCCGGTCGCGTGCCTCTGATGCAGCCATGCCCCTTGTCTTGCGCGGAGCCAGCGTCATGTTGTCGAGGACGTTCATGTGCGGCCACAGGGTGTAAGCCTGGAACACCATACCGACCTCGGAGCTTACGGCTCCCCAGTCCTTGGTGCGCTTCTTTTCAGCGAATACCGTCTTACCGTCGAAGGTGATCTCGCCGTCGTCGGGATCTGTGAGCCCGGCCAAGGCACGCAGCAAGGTGGACTTTCCCGACCCGCTCTTGCCGATGATGACAGTGATGTCCCCAATGCGCATGTCGAAATCGACATTCTTTAGGATGGCGCGGTCGTGGAAACTCTTTTGCAGGCCGCGTGCGGACACGAGGATCTGGCCGGTGCCGGTCGTTGCCGGGGCGGGGGCCGGTGTTGTCACCTGTGTTCCTTTCTGCTGGAGATCGGTTGAGCTGGCGGGGGTGATGGTGCTGTGGCGGCTCATGATGCGGGCACCTTGGCGGCAGCCACTTTGGTGCCAGTCACTTTGCTACCGGGCATCATGCGGGCGAGCAGGCTCGGGCCGGGCTTGAAACCGGGGCCGGACGTGTTCTGCATGCGCCGTTCAATCGCGCTGGTGATCAGGGAGACCGGGAAGGCGATGGCGAAGTAGATGAACGCGGCCAGGGTGAAGATTTCCAGAGCGCGGTAGTTCTGGGCTGAGATGGTGTTCGAGATGAACATCAGGTCGGCGACGGCGATCGTGGAGACCAGAGCGGTGTCCTTGAACAGGGAGATGTTCAGGGACAGGATGACGGGCAGCTGCTGGCGCATGGCCTGGGGGACGATGATGTATCGCAGTTGCTGGAATCGGCTGAGCTGCAGCATGCGGCCAGCTTCCACCTGCTCAACCGGCACGGATTGGAAACCGCTGCGGTAGGTCTCTGCCATGAAGGCAGTGAGGTTCGCCGTCAAAGCGATCACAGCTGAAGCGTAGCCGGGCAGGGTCACTCCTGTCAGGGCGGGCAGAGCGTAAAAGATCCAGAACAGCTGTACCAGCAGCGGGGTGCACCGGAAGATCTCGATGTAGCCCTGGGCCGTCCAACGGATGACCTCGATCTTTGACATGCGGCCAACTGCGACGGGGATGGCCAGGATCATGCTGATCACGATGGTGATGACGGTGATCTGGAGGGTGATCCCCAAACCCTGGAGCATGCTGGGCAAGGCGCGGGCGACTACGTCCCAATCAAAGATGTATCCATTCATGGCATTCTCCTAAAGGAGGCTACTTCTTGCGAAGGTCGCCGAGGTTGTCGATTTCGACGTAGTTGACCTTCTCGTAGGCCTGCGTGAGCTCGCCGCTCTTCTGTGCGCGCTCAATCGCGATGTTCACGATCTGCAGCGAGCGGGGGTCGATTGTTGCCGGCACTCCGTAGGCGGCGGAAGCGGAGTAGATGTCAGGGGTGGGCACCACGATCTTCAGGGACTTGTCCGCCTGGGCCTGCGACTCAGCAGTGGGCAGATCAGTGAATTCAGCGATGGCACGGCCGGCGTTGACAGACGAGATGGCGTTCGCGTAGTTGTCCACGGACATGATCTTCGAGGTGTGTCCCTGGAGCGCCTTCTCCGGGGCTGAGCCCTGGGCTGCGGTGATCTGGCCGCCGTTCTTGATGATCTCCTCCGCCGTCGTGAACGGCGAGTTGGCCTTCACCACGAACACGCCCTGGTACTGGTAGACCGGGTCGGTGAAGCCGATGGCCAGGGAGCGTTCCACGGTGTAGTCCAGGTTCGCGGCGAAATCATAGCGGTTGGCCTGCAGGCCGGCGACGATGTTCTTCCACTCGGCGGGGACCGGAGTGAGCTTGACGCCCAGCTGCTTGGCCAGCTCGCGAAGCGGAATGAGGTTCGGGCCGCCCAGCGTGCCGTCTGCCTCCTGCACGGTCATCGGCGGGGCGATGGCGACACCCACGCGAAGCTCACCGCGCTTTTTGATTTCATCAATGAACGTGCCCTGCGCCGCGCTTGTAGAAGCGCTGGCGGTGTTTCCACGGAAGCCCGAGCCAATGTATCCGCCGGCAATGGAAACAAGAATCACGGCGAGGATCGCTAGGACTACTTTGCTTGTCTTGGTCATGATGCGCTCTCTTTGAGTTGCGGTTCCCGGGCTGTTCGGCGCTTACGCCGGGGGATGGTCCGGAAGAACTGGCTAGTGGTTCTGGGAATCTTGCGATTCGTAAGGCTCGGGGCTGACGCCCCTGGCGGTGCGATTGCCTGACGTGAACCTCGTTGTTTTATTGTCAGGCAATTTGGCTATAAAGCAACGCTACTACTGTGAGCTGTCCCACGTCTAGTCCCCATAGATTCTTGGGCGTAATAAAGCTCCCGCCGGCCTCCGCTCAGGCGGGGGAGGGGCTTTTGGCGGGCGCTTGGGTTGACGACTGTGCGGGTATTTTGTCGGTGGCCGCGCAGTGCCACACTGTCGGCTCACCGTTGAGTGCCGGCATGACACTTCCCTCGCTGAAGTACCGCCAGGGCTCCGTGCTGCCTCGGGGACTCCACCACCCCGTCGCGGGGCAATGTTCCCCGGTGCTGGCGGCGGCTGAAGCGGTGCGGTGGATGGAGCGGGGCAGCGGCGTTCTGCGTTTCATGGGTCTCCTTGGGAAGTGTGCGGTGTTCGCGGTAGCTCACGCTAGGACCGGAGGCGTGGCCTACATCATGGACATTTGTTGGACGCAGGGGCCGATAACCGACATATGTAGAGCGCCAAAGGTCGCCGTTCCCGCCGTACCGTTGCTTCAGATGATTTCCATCGCCCTAGCACCCAAGAAAGAGAAGACTGTGTCTGATAACACCGAACTGCAGGTTGTCCCGCACTGGATCGGCGGCCAGGAAGTCCCTTCCTCCGGCGACCGCACCGCGCCGGTCTTTGACCCGGCCCTTGGAAAGGAAACCAAGCTCGTCAACCTGGGCTCCGCCGAGGACATCGAGACGGCGATCTCCTCCGCCTCCAAGGCCTTCCCGGCCTGGCGGGACCTGTCGATCACCAAGCGCCAGCAGATCATTTTCCGTTTCCGGGAACTGCTCAATGAGCGCAAGGGCGAACTGGCCGAAATCATCACCTCCGAGCACGGCAAGGTGCTCTCCGACGCGTTGGGTGAAATCACCCGCGGCCAGGAGGTGGTGGAACTCGCCACCGGCTTCCCGCACCTGATCAAGGGCGAGCACTCCGAAAACGTCTCCAGCGGCGTGGACGTGTACTCCACCAAGTCCCCGCTCGGCGTCGTCGGCATCATCAGCCCCTTCAATTTCCCCGCGATGGTTCCCTTGTGGTTCCTTCCGATCGCCATCGCCGCAGGCAACACCGTGGTCCTCAAGCCCAGTGAAAAAGACCCGACGGCGGCCAACTGGCTCGCAGCGCTGTTCAGCGAGGCCGGCCTGCCGGACGGCGTCTTCAACGTCCTCCACGGCGACAAGGAAGCCGTCGACGGCCTGCTCGAACACCCCGACGTGAAGGCCATCTCCTTCGTCGGCTCCACCCCGATTGCCCAGTACATCTACGAAACCGCGGCACGGAACGGAAAGCGCGTCCAGGCCCTGGGCGGCGCCAAGAACCACATGCTGGTCCTGCCCGACGCCGACCTGGACCTGACTGCCGACGCCGCCATCAACGCCGGCTTCGGTTCCGCCGGTGAGCGCTGCATGGCCATCAGCGTCGTCGTCGCCGTCGAACCCGTCGCCGACGAGCTCATCGAAAAAATCACCTCCCGCATGTCGACCCTGCGCATCGGCGACGGCCGCCGCAACTGCGACATGGGCCCGCTGGTCACCAAGCAGCACCGGGACAAAGTGGCCTCCTACATCGAGCTCGCCGAGACCGACGGCGCCAAGGTCGTCGTCGATGGCCGGAACATCAATGTGGACGGCGACGAGAACGGCTTCTGGCTTGGCCCGACCCTGATCGACGACGTCCCCGTCACCTCACGCGTGTACCAGGAAGAGATCTTCGGCCCGGTCCTGGCCGTGGTCCGCGTCCGCAGCTACGAAGAAGGCCTGCACCTGATCAACTCCGGTGCCTTCGGCAACGGCACCGCGATTTTCACCAACGACGGCGGCGCGGCCCGCCGCTTCCAGAACGAGGTGGAGGTGGGCATGGTCGGGATCAACGTGCCGATCCCGGTCCCCGTGGCCTACTACTCCTTCGGCGGCTTCAAGGACTCCATCTTCGGCAGCTCCAAGGCCTACGGCCTGCAGGGCTTCCAGTTCTTCACCCGCGAAAAGGCCATCACCTCCCGCTGGCTCGACCCGAGCCACGGCGGCATCAACCTGGGCTTCCCCCAGAACTAACCGCACGCTGTCAGAGGGCGGCCGGAGCGTTCAGCGCTCCGGCCGCCCTTGTCATGTCCCGGTACTGTCATGTCCCGGTACTGTCATGCCCGGGAACTGTCGTGTCCAGGATCCGTCATGTCCAGGAACTGCAGTGCGGCGAACAGTTCAAGCCGGTCCCGCAGCCCGTCCAGGTTCAGTCCGAGGATGCTGCCGGCAGAATCGATCCGGTTCCGCAGCGTATGCCGGTGCACTCCCAGCTGCCGGGCCGTGCGGTCCCATACGCAGTTGTTCGTCAGCCAGGCCGCGACGGTCGGCAGCAGCTGGGTCTGTTCCGCTTCGTCGTGCCTGGCCAGCGGCTCTATCAGCCGCCGCGCCACGGACTCCGCTTCCTGCCGCCGCAGCAAACCGAGCATCCCGCCGTCGGCCACCTCCGAAAAGTCCAGCAGCGGCCGGGAGAGTTCGCCGGCCCTCTGCAGGGCGCGCTCGCCCTCTTTCAATGCCTTCGCCAGCCCGGGAAAGTCCGTGGGCGCTGAGGTTCCGGCCGTGGCCCCGTACCGTCCCAGGAGGGCGGCGACCTTCTGCTGATGGGCCGGATTGGCCAGGATCACGACGTTCTCATTCCGCTGCGCATAAAAGACTGCGCCGCGGTGGTCATCGGAGAGCAACTCAAGGGCTTCCAGTAGATTCTGCCCCTGGTGGGGAGGGCGGGCTGCTGTAACAATCACGGGTTCGCCGGGCAGGCGTCCCCAGACCTGCCGTGCCGTCCGGGCAGCCACATCCATGCTTCCCGAGAGCAGCTGCTCAAACACCCCTGAACGAAGGTGCCGGCGTGCGGTGTCGAGTGTCCTGGTCTGTTCCAGTGCCAGGCTGGCCAGGGCGATCACGCTGTTGATGATGTCCGTTCGGGCAGGATCGAGCGGCTCGATTGCCCCAAGGACCAGCACTCCGCGGAGGTTGTGGCGCCGCCCCAACGTCTGCAGGGTGATCTGCTGGCCCTCGACGGTCAGCTGCGCCACGGAGCGGGCACCTTGGTCCAAGGCGCGCCGGACCGCCCCTTCCACAGACGGCATCAGGCCAGAGGGCACCGGGCGGTTATTTGGCATGAGGATGTGGTTGCCCGCTGCGTCGAAGAGCGCGACCCAGCCGTGCAGCTGGCGCTCCAGTTCCGCAAGAATCGAACGGAGCCCGTCGGGGCGCAGGGCGGCCCGGGCTATCGACCGTTGCGCCTGCAGCGACCACTCCGCCCTGGCGTTTTGTTCCCTGGCCAGCCAGTCGGCCACGAACCGGATGACCGCGATGAACGGGGTCCTGTCGGGCACTTCGAGGAGCGGCAGGCCCTGTTCCCTGCAGGCGGATTCAAGGCCTTCGGGCAGGGCTCCGTGGATGACCTGGGTGGCGAAGCCAAGACCGGAAATTCCGTGGTCTACCAGCCGGCGCACGTAGTCCCGGTAAACATCGCCGCCCGCGTCGCTGACAGGAAACTGCGTGCCGTCAGTGAGCAGCAGCTGCCCCGGATCCAGAAACGGAGTGGGGTCGTCGAGGTCCGAGCTGTGCACCCAGGAAACAGTCGTATCGAGCGCTTTGCTGTCCCGTTCGGGGACAACGAGCCGCAGGTTCAGCCCGGTGTTGTGCAGCAGAGTGTTGATGGTCGGTGGCACGTTACCCGGCCTCTGACAAACGGTCGATTCCCATAAAGCCGAGTATACAAATGTCTAGGGACTTACAAGGGGCGCGGGACCGATCATGAAAGGGATCCACAACCCTTCCCCTGAGAGGAACTTCTCATGACCCACACCCAGACCGCCGTGGCTCCAGCAGTTACCAACGCGGACGTGGTCGCCCTGGACCGGGCGAACGTCTTCCACTCCTGGTCGGCGCAGAAAACCCTGAACCCGCTGGTCATCGCCGGCGGTTCAGGCAGCACCGTATGGGACCACGACGGCCGCACTTACCTGGACTTCTCCAGCCAGCTGGTCAACACGAACATCGGGCACCAGCACCCGCGGGTCATCGAGGCGATCAAGCAGCAGGCCGAATCCCTGGTCACCGTGGCCCCGGCGCATGCCAACCACACCCGTGGTCTTGCCGCCGAAAAGATCCTCGCCCACGCCCCGGACAACATGGACAAGGTCTTCTTCACCAACGGTGGAGCCGACGCCAACGAAAACGCCATCCGCATGGCACGGCTGCACACGGGCCGGGACAAGGTCATTTCACGCTACCGGTCCTACCACGGCAACACGGGCGCGGCGATCGTGGCGACGGGCGACTGGCGCCGGATCCCGAACGAGTATTCCCGCGGCCACGTCCATGTTTTCGGGCCATACCTGTACCGCTCGGAGTTCTGGGCTGAAACGCCCGAGCAGGAGTCGGAGCGCGCCCTGCAGCATCTGCGGCGCACCATCGAGGCGGAAGGGCCGCAGTCCGTCGCGGCAGTGCTCCTGGAAACCGTTCCCGGCACCGCCGGCATCCTGCTCCCGCCGCCCGGATACCTCGAGGGCGTCCGTGCCCTGTGTGATCAGCACGGAATCATCATGATCCTCGACGAGGTCATGTGCGGCTTCGGGCGCACGGGCAACTGGTTCGCGCTGGACGCGTACAACGTCAAGCCCGACCTCATCACCTTCGCCAAGGGCGTCAACTCGGGCTATGTCCCCGTCGGCGGCGTCATCATCTCCGAGGAGATCGCGGCTACCTTCGACGAGCGCGTGTTCCCCGGCGGCCTCACCTACTCCGGGCACCCGCTGGCCGCGGCCTCCATCGTCGCCTCCATCGAGGCCTTCGAAGAAGACAACATCGTCGAGAACGCCGAGCGCATCGGCCGTGACCACCTCGCGCCCGGCCTGGCCGCACTCGCCGCCCGGCACCCGGTCATCGGCGAAGTCCGGGGCCGTGGCGTTTTCTGGGCCCTGGAACTCGTGCATGACCAGGAAACCCGCCAGCCCGTCACACCGGCCTTCATGGGCCGGATCAAGGCGGAGCTCCTGAACCGCGGGCTGCTGCCGTTCATCGCGGACAACCGCATCCACGTCGTCCCCCCGGCCGTGGTCACCCCCGAGGAAATTCGCAGGGCACTGGAGATCTACGACGAGGCCCTCGCCGCCGTGAACTGACCAGCAGCGCTGCCCTCAGGGGATGGAAGTACGACGCCGGCCGGTCACCTTGTGAGGTGACCGGCCGGCGTCGTGGTTATTGCTTTGGTGATTATTGCTTGGGTCGGTTTAAGGGATCTAGCCCAGCGAAAATACCCGCCCGGTCTGGATCCCTTCAACCGACTTCAGGTAGGCCTGTCCCACAGCCTCGGCGGGCACCTTGGTGAATCCCGGAAAGTAGTCGTGGTAGTTGGTCGCTTCTTCCAGGACCGAAGGGCTGACGGCGTTGATGCGCAGGCCCCGGGGAAGCTCGGCGGCAGCAGCCATGACGAATGATTCGAGGGCGCCGTTGGCCAGGGATGCCACGACGCCGGTGTTGATCGGTTCGCGGGCAAGGACGCCGGTGGTCAGGGTGAAGGAGCCGCCGTCGTTCAGGTACGGGGTGGCAAGGCGCACGAGGTTGACCTGGCCCAGGACCTTGTCCATGAAACCAGCCTTGAAGTCCTCCTCCGACAGATCAGCCAGAGGCTTGAACGGCACGGCGCCGGTGCAGGCGACAACTGCGTCCAGCTTTCCTACCTGCTGGAGCAGGTCTTCCACCGAGCCGGCATCCGTCAGATCAACCGTGAGCTCTCCGGAACGGGAGGCCTCGAGGACCTCATGCCGGTCCGCCAGCGCTTCCGCCGCTGCGGCTCCCAGGCGGCCGCTCGCACCGATAACCAAAACTTTCATGCAGTCTGCTCCTCGCTGTTCAGCAGCGCGATAAATTCCTTGGCGCTGTCAATGGTGTGGACAGTGAACGCGGCTTCGATCGCATCCATGTCCCCGGTTCTCATCGTCCTGACAAGTTGTTCGTGCACCTCGTGGGCCCGGACCGGATCGGCGCGGGTGGCCTGGTCCTGTGCCAGCGCGATGGTGAGATGCGCCTCCGTGACCGGCCACAGCCGCAGCAGCAGGGCGTTCTCGGAGGCGGCCCAGATGCTGCGGTGGAACGCGATGTGGGCTTCGTGCAGCACCACGGGGTCCGGGTGGAATGCGATTTTGTCGTACGCCTCCCAGCTGGCCTCCACATACTGCATGCGCCGGCCGGAAGTGTCTTCGAGGATGGACGCCACTGCGAGCATGTCGAGTGCCTGCCTGGTCCTGGCGATATCCATGATCTCGTTGGCATGCAGCGTTGCCACCCGCAGTCCGCGGTACGGCTCCTGCACCAGGAGGCCCTCCTGGGCCAGCTGCGTCAGGGCTTCGCGGATGGTTGGGCGGCTGACGTTCAACATGGCCGAGAGTTTCACTTCTGTCAGCTTGTCGCCCGGCTTGATCGAGCCCGAAACGATGCCCCGGCGAATCTCGTTCATGACGGCATCCCGCCGGGAGACAGACGCAACGGGAGACAGTCCTCCCACGCCGCCGGACAGGGGCGCCAAGCCGTTCAGGCCTTCCGATGAAGTAGCGTCCTTCATGATGCTCCGCCTTACACCTAGTTCACCTCAACGTCTGCGCTGATTGTCAGACGAAGTTACATTAAGAGTACCCGGTGGGGTCACCAAGGTCACCACTCTTCAGGGCCGAGTTCCGCTCGCGGAACTGCGCACGGTGTCACGAGCCCGTCCACGTCCAGCCCGCTGGCGTCATGAGGGGCCGGCCGCCTCGAAACGGTCATCACAATGGCCGCCACCCAGCGGCCGCCGACGCAAGAAGGCGGCTACTGTTGCCCTGAGTCGAGCTTTGCGAGGTACTCAGCGAGGGCATCGAGGATCGGTAACTGCCCCTTCACCAGTTTGAGGCGCGCATCGGACTCACTGAACCACCTGGCATCATCGATTTCCGGATACTCCCGCACCACACCGGAGCCCTTGGGCCACTCCAGCGGAAACGTGTTGCTGGTGATTTGCTCTGGCCGGAAGTCCGACTCGGCGGCGAAGGCGGTAATGACCTTGCCCGAGGGTTGCTTGAAGGCGCCCAGCTCCAGATAGTCGGCCTGCGGCGCCGGCGTCCCCATTTCCTCGGCAAACTCCCGCAGCGCGGCCACCAACGGATCCTCGCTGTCGAGATAGATTCCCTTCGGGATCGACCAGGCGCGGGCGTCCTTGCCCGCCCAGAAGGGCCCGCCCATGTGGGCGATCCATACCTCCAGCTCTGCCTCCGGGTTCCGCCGGTACAGCAGAATGCCTGCGCTGCGAACTGTCATATGCCCTCCACGTTAGTTATTCAGCGCCGCATAAAGGTTGAGGCTTCCCGAGAATACAATCCATGAAACGTTCGGCAGCATCAGGACCCCGGCCACAGTGCTGATAGGCCCGAAACGCAATACCGTGAGCATTGCCGTGAGTGCGAGCGCCGTGAGAACCAGGAGCGCCAGCCAGAGGGCCGCAACCCCCAGCATGGGGTACAGGCCGAAAAACACCGGCGGCCATGCCAGGTTCAACGCCAGTTGGAGCGCATAGATCCGCAGCGCGCTGCGGCGGGGAGACCTCCGCTGCCGCCACACGAGCCAGGCCGCCACAGCCATCGCAGCGTACAGCGTCAGCCAGACAGCGGCAAACATCCATCCCGGCGGGGTCCACGGCGCCTTCTCGGCGGCCGCGTACCAGCCTCCGCCGTGCAGCCTGATCGGCAGGGAACCCAGCAGCGACACGATCCACGACACCGCCAGAAATCCGGCCAGCGCCGCGGCCTGCCGTGCCCAGCCCCGTCCGCGCGGCGGCGGGGAGGCCGGGGGACTGTCTTCAAGGTTGGACCGCACTGCTTCACTGTGAACAGTCGGGGGTGTCGCCGTCAAGCCGAGGCTGTTGTTCCCGGCACGAAGCACCAACCAGCCAACAGCAAGCAGCGGTCAGCGGCGGCGCCTCTGCCTGAGGGCCCGCAGGGCGGCCACCGTTCCGGCGCCGGCAAGAATCCACGGGGCGCCAACAACCACCGGGTCGAGCCACTGGTGGCTCAGGTCCGCGCGTTTCCGGCCGAACCTGGAGCCGACGCCGTGACTGGAGAACTCGCTGAGCACGCCGGTTTCCGTGAGCGGGTTGTCCGGCCGGAGGGTGGCGAAGGACCGGAGATGGCTTTCCCAGGCGTTCACGCGGTCCGCGGCCAGCAGGATCAGCCAGTGCGCCGCGCGTCCTTCGCTGTACTTGTAGGCGTACTTCCGCATCACGCCGGAGAACCCCGAGGGCGGCGTGGATGTGCCGAACACGGGAGTGAGGAACTTGTGCTCGATGGACAGCTCACGCGGCCAGCTCTCCGGTTGGCGCTCCGGAAAGTCCCAGTGGGCGCCCGTTTCAATCCCGGGCTGCTCCCGGGGATACGATGGGCGGTCCTTCGGGTCCAGGTCCGCACCCCATCCCGGGATCCGGGCCCGCAGCTGCTCCCTGGACTCCTTGGGCTGCGGCTTGTCTGCTGTGTAGGGCATGTCAGGTAGCTCCTTCTTGACGGGGCAGCGTCAGCCGGCGTTGGGCACGATGAGCGGTTTGATGATGTTGTCCAGCTTGGCGGAAAACATGTGGTAACCCTCGGCGATGTGCTCCAGCGGGATGCGGTGGGTCACGATATCGCTGGGCTTGAGGTAGCCGTTGCGGATGTGCTCGAACAGCCGTGGCCACTGGCGCTTGACCGGGCACTGGTTCATCCGCAGGGTCAGTCC
The DNA here is from genome assembly GCF_044754225.1 of Arthrobacter sp. NPDC093125. Lineage (NCBI taxonomy): Bacteria > Bacillati > Actinomycetota > Actinomycetes > Micrococcales > Micrococcaceae > Arthrobacter > Arthrobacter sp. NPDC093125. The sequence goes on from NZ_JBIVOQ010000010.1 coordinate 112,364, forward strand.
CTTGTTTACGGCGTCGCCGAATTTCACCGCGCTGAACATCGGACCGTACGCGCCCACAACGGATACAGTTCCGCCCTTGCGGACGGAATCGATGGCCCAGTTCAGTGCCACGGGCGACCCGCCCTGCAGCTTCAGCTGCGAGGAACTGACGTGCTGCACGAAGCTGCCGTCCGCTTCGGCCCCCACCGCGTCGATCACCACGTCGGCCCCAAAGTAGTCCGTGGCTTTCTTCAGCTGCACCACGATGTCGTCGTACTCCCGGAAGTTGTACGTCTCCGCGTGGGCGAACGTGCGGGCCTTCTCCAGCCGGTACTCCAGGTGGTCGATCACGATGACCCGGCCGGCGCCCATCAGCCATGCAGACTTCGCGGCGAACAGGCCCACCGGACCGGCGCCGAACACTGCCACGGTATCGCCTTCGGTGATGTCGCCGAGCTGCGCGCCGAAGTAGCCGGTGGCAAGCGCGTCGGTGAGCAGCACAGCGTCCTCCTCATCCATCCATTCCGGAATGAGGGACGGCCCCACGTCGGCGAAGGGGACGCGCACAAACTCGGACTGGCCGCCGTCGTACCCGCCGCAGGTGTGGGAGAACCCGTAAATGCCGCCCACCGCCGTCGCATTCGCGTTCACATTGTGGCAGTTCGAATACAAGCCCCGCGAACAGAAATAGCAGGAGCCGCAGAAAATGTTGAACGGCACCATGACGCGGTCGCCGGCCTTCAGGTTCTGGACCGAGGATCCGACTTCATGGACCACGCCCACGAATTCGTGACCGAACGTCATTCCGACCCGCGTATCGGGCATCATGCCGTGATAGAGATGCAGGTCGGAACCGCAGATGGCGGCGAGGGATACCCGCACAATGGCGTCATTCGGATGCTCGATTTTCGGAATGTCTTTTTCTTCAACGCGGATCTTGTACGGTCCGCGGTACACCATTGCCCGCATGAATGCCCCTTAGGAGGATGTCTGCCAGAGGTGACAGCGTTCCATCAGGAGCAGGCGGAGGTCAAGGTCTTGTGGAAGGCTGCTGTTGACTGTGCTCCGGCACGCCGGCGGCCGGGTAAGCAACAGCCCATTGACACCCGTCCGCACCCGTCCTATTCTACAACCAAATGGTTGTAGATCAGTTGGGTGATGCGGAGCTAGACCGCCTGTTCCAGGCGCTCGCCGATGCCACACGCCGGGACATTATGCGCCGCGTGGCAGTGGATGAGTACTCGGTGTCCGGTCTTGCTGCCCTCTACGCCATGAGTTTCGCCGCCGTTCAAAAACATGTGGCGGTATTGGAGCGCGCGTCTCTCGTCTCCAAAGAGAAGCGCGGAAGGGAGCAGATCGTGCGGGGCAACCAGGAAGGACTGCAGAAGGCCCGGCGGCTGCTTGATGAGTTCGAAGCGATTTGGAGGCAGCGCGCCGAACGGATCGCAGACATCCTCACTGAAGAAAAGATCCTCACTGAAGATTAGGAAGTGGTTCCGCAATGACGGTTATCAGTTCGACCAAGAACGTTGAGGCACTGAGCTTCACCCTCGTCGCCGAGTTTGACGCCAGTGTTGATCGGGTCTGGCAGATATGGGAGGACCCGCGGCAGCTGGAGCGCTGGTGGGGACCGCCCACTTGGCCCGCCACTTTTGAGAAGCATGAATTTACGCCCGGCGGAGAGGCTTCCTACTACATGACCGGCCCGGAGGGTGAAAGGGCCGGCGGCTGGTGGCGCATCACGGACATCCAACCACCCAACCGCCTCGAGTTTGACGACGGGTTCGCCGACGAGAACGGCGATCCGGTCGAATCGATGGGCACGACGCACGCGTCCGTGATGCTTGAGGACATAGGCGGCCGGACGCGGATGACGGTCAATTCCGTCTTCGAGTCGGAAGAGCAAATGGGCAAGATGCTGGAAATGGGCATGGAGGAGGGGATGCAGGAGGCGGCCGGCCAGATTGACGGCATCCTCGCCGAGCACTCCCACGCCTGATTCAGGCGCCGCAGCCAGGCAGCACAAAAAGCGTGGCCAGGCAGCACTAAGGCGAGGGGACGACGGCGGAACCTCCCGCCGTCGTCCCCTCGCCTTTGTATGCCAACGGTGCTGGCATACAACGGTGCTGGCATACAACGGTGCCGGTATAGCTGCCGGCGCAGGCTAGACCCTGGCGATCCGCTCGATGTCCTCCAGAAAGTCCTTCACAACCGGTTCGGTGACGGTGGCGCGGGTCCCTTCGATGGCCTGCAGGTAGTCCCCGGTGGTGAGAGCCTCATCCTCTGGCACCGGCTGGGGGGCCTGCACCGCGCGTTCGAGGGCCTGCTGCGAAGCCTTTCTGGCCGCAAACTCGATGTCCGCGGGGGAGAAGCGCTCGCTGGCGAAGGCCAGGGCATCCAGATCGATCTGCGGCGACACCGCCGGCGGGATGTAGCGGTGCCAGATCGCCCTGCGGGCTTCGAGGTCCGGCGGGCCGATCGGGATCACGTAGTCGAACCGGCCGTGGCGGAGGAAGGCCTTGTCCAGTGAGCGGATGAAGTTGGTGGCGCAGATCAGGAGGCGGCCCTCCTTCTCCCTGAACGCCGGAATAATCTTGAGGAGCTCATTGGTGACGCCCTGCAGTGGCGATGTTGCCTCCCCGGTGCGGGCGGAGGCAATTTCTTCCACCTCATCGATGAAGACGACCGCGTGCTCAAGGCGGCTGATCTCCTGGAACACCTGCCGCAGCGCCCCGGCGAGGCCCTGGGGGTCGGAGGCGAGCCGGGACGGGAAGACCTCGACGAAGGGCCAGTCCAGCCGGGAGGCCACTGCCTTTGCAAAGGTCGTTTTTCCGGTGCCGGGAGGACCGAACAGGACCACGGAACGCGGCGGCGTCACGCCCAGGGACTTGGCGAGCTCGGTGCGCGCCAGCGGCAGGATCAGGCGCTGTTCGATCAGGTCCTTCTCGCGCTGCATGCCGGCCAGCGCGCCCCACAGCCCATGGGGGAGGAGGCGGCCGCCGAGCTGGCTCAGCGGCCCCATCTCCCGGGGCTGCAGCGGGATGGTCCGCTCGAAGTAGTGCAGGTCCTCCTCCACCCGGTATTCGCTGTTGCGGAAGGCGCGGACCCTGGTTTCGGAAGCGGGCAGGAGGGCAGAGATCCGCCGTATGCCCTGGCTTGTGAGCCTGTCCTCCATGCCCGCGAGGAGGGCGCTTCCCAGCCCCTGTTCGCGCCACTGCCGGTCCTGGGCGAGAAGGATGATCCAGGCGCGGCCATCGTGGATTCTGCAGGCCGCCGCCCCCACGACTTTTCCTTCCCTTACGGCGACCACGGCCACTCCGTTGGAGCAGGCGTCGATGATCTCGGAGAGGCTGTAGACGGGGTGCGCACCGGGTGTTCTGGAATCCTGCCAGACGCTGATGAGCTGGTCGAGGTCGTCCGTGTGGAAGTCGCGGACGCTCCAGGGCTCAATGCCCGGCCTGGCCCCGGTCGCTGAGGTTGCTCCGGCTGCTGAAGTTGCTTCAGTTGCTGCCGTTGCCGTCATCAGTCGGTCTCCGGGCAGGCGCAGTAGAAGCAGTCGTCCCCGGCATTGCAGTCGAGGTCCTCCGCCGGAAGGGCTGCGGCGGTGGAGGCCTGCTGCGCCTGGGCCGCGGGGGTGGAAATCAGGGTAGTCATAAATCCGTCGCCTTCGAATCGGAGTCCACGACGGAAGCTGGAACCGGCCTTCCGCCGCCGTAAGTTCTGTCCAGTATGAAAGGCAAATCACATAAGAAAAAGCGATGACATCTGAACGTTAAAGATCGGAAAAACCGACGCTTTACGGCTCGGTGTGCTGCCGGTGCCCGCGCCGCTTTTGGGATTAAAAAGAACGACGGCGGGAAGGCTCCCGCCGTCGTCATTTTCAGGTTCTAGCGCGTAACTTCCTCGAAGGTCGGGGCGTTGCGGTTAAGGCTGACCGTGAAAGTGTTGGGTCCGCTGCAGGTGACCGCAATGCTGTGACGGGGAGCGTTGGTCCGGGCGGAAAGGTCCTGAACGACGGTGTCCAGAGTGTGGTCGATGGCGGACCGGTCCCAGATCTTCAGCGTTACGGAGTCAGTGGTTTCGAACGTCATTATTCGGTGCCTCATTCATGATTCGGTTATGGGCTTAGCCTCGGTGCGAAGCCCGGAACAGGTCAATCCGGAAACGGTCGGAGACCTGTGAAGCTCAGCTGAGCTCACTGGTGTGGCCTCGTTGCATCCACCAGATCGGGGTTTAATTTTTGCTTTCAGCCTCTGCGTCTTCTGCGCGCAAGAAGGAACATCATGGCTGTGTCGGCACGGAAATCGGATACCCTGCCGTCCACTCCATGATGCCCGGCGGGATGCAAATGGCTCAAGCGGATTTGTCAAGATTGCGGGTGAGACTCATCACAGGGCCACGGCAGGCCCGAGAGTAAGGGGTTTTTAGCTGGCCGTCTCCGCGCGGCCGGCGTCATATCCGGCCAGGAGCCGCTTGGCTGCCGTGTCCATGTGGGACCGCATCGTCTTCGTGACTGCTGCCTCGTCCCGCGCCTGCAGAGCGCGGAAAATCTCCCGGTGCTCCTTAAGTGCCGCCGCAGCGTGCCCTTCGTCGGTCAGGGCCCGGTCCACCCAGATGCGCAGCAGGGAACGGATGCTTTGCAGGAGCTCCTCCAGGACCTGGTTGCCGGAGCTGGCGGCGATCTCACGGTGGAAAGCGGCGTCGGCTTCAACGAACGCCTTCAGGTCATCGAGATTCTTCGCCATGGTGTCCAGATTGCCCTGCATGCGGTCCAGCGACTCTTCGGTGATGCGTTGGGCAGCGAGCTGGGCTGCCTGTACCTCCAAGCCACCGCGGAGTTCCACGAGTTCACGGGTCCGGGGTGCGCCGAGCATCAGCCCCCAGCTAAGGGTGCGGGGAAGCAATTCGGAAACACCGTCCCGCAAATACGTGCCGGATCCCGGCCGCACAACCACAATCCCCAGGATCTCAAGAGCGGCAAGGGCCTCCCGCACCGCGGAACGCCCAACGCCGAGCGAAGCGGCGAGCGTGCGCTCTGCCGGGAGCCTCGTTCCGGGCGCGATTTCACCGCTGGTGAAGTGGGCCAGCAGGCGTTCCGCGACCTCGGACACCACTGAGCCCTGCTCCATGGAACCGAGAGCAGCGCTGATTTTGGCCATCGAGGCGGCGGAGTTTGCGGACACAGTCAAAGCGTAGCAACCAGGCGGGGCCTGAAAGGTCCTCGCTGGGCTGCGAAAAAAGAATCTATCAACCGGTTGACCAATTTTTGAATCGGCCCTATGGTTGAAATCACTCGCCTGGCACAAGACCGGTCAGCTTCGACCGGTCCGGGCACTGAGACAGATCCCCAGGCATCCAGCGCAGGGCGCTTCCGGGAGACCAACATCTAGGAGTCAACGTGGACACCACACAATCAGTGGTTGAAAGATCTGCAATCAGGAAAGTGGCGATCCGGCTGGTGCCGTTCGTGGCCCTGATGTTCTTCATCAACTACCTGGACCGGACGGCCATCTCGTTTGCCGGTCCCAACGGAATGAACCAGGACCTTGCCCTGTCAGCGGCCCAGTTCGGCTTCGCTTCGGGCGTTTTCTTCATCGGCTACATCCTGCTCGAGGTCCCCAGCAACCTGGCCCTCCACAAGTTCGGCGCCCGCCGCTGGCTGGCCCGCATCATGGTCAGCTGGGGCATCGTTTCGCTCCTTTTCACCTGGGTGGGCAACGTGGAGCAGCTCTACATCCTGCGCTTCATCCTCGGTGTGGCCGAGGCAGGGTTCTTCCCCGGCGCCATCCTCTTCCTGAGCCTGTGGGTCCCGTCCCGTCACCGCAGCAAGGTCCTCGCCCTGTTCTACCTGGCCCAGCCGCTGACCACCGTCATCGGCGCCCCGCTGGCCGGCCTCCTCATCCAGCAGCACGGTCTCTTTGGTCTTGAGGGCTGGCGCGTTATGTTCTTCGGCGTTGCCGTCCCCGCCATCATCGTCGGCGTCATCGCCTGGTTCTATTTGGCCGACTCCCCTGCCAAGGCCAAGTGGCTTACCGCTGAGGAGAAGACCTGGCTGACCGGGGCCCTGGAGAAGGAAAAGAACGAAACCGCCGCCAGCAACAAGCACGTTAGCGTCCGTACGGTATTCGGCAACGGCCGGGTCTGGATGCTCTCGGCGATCTACTTCGGCTTCATCTACGGCCTGTACGCCCTCGGCTTCTTCCTGCCGACCATCATCGCCGGCTTCGAGGGCATCTACGGCACCAAGTTCGATGTGTTCCAGAAGGGCATGATCACCGCCATCCCGTACCTGCCCGCAGCCTTTGCCCTGTACTTCTGGTCCAAGGACGCCACCAAGCGCGGCGTCAAGACCTGGCACATCGCCATCCCGGCTCTGGTGGGTGGTCTGAGCATCCCGCTGGCCCTGTTCGCCGGATCGCCGGCCGCCACCATCGCCGTCATCACCATTACCGCCATGTCGATCTTCGCCGCCCTGCCCAACTTCTGGACCGTGCCCACCCAGTTCCTCACAGGTGCGGCCGCAGCAGCCGGCATCGCCCTGATCAACACTGTGGGCAACCTGGCAGGCTTCAGCGCCGGCTACATCACCGGTTGGCTCAAGGACTGGACGGGCGACTACACCGTGCCGATGTTCGTCGTGGGCGGCTTCATGCTCCTGTCCTGCATCCTCATGGTGGCGCTCAGCCGCTCCGGCAAGGTCGCCCAGGGCGTGCCGGCTGAGGCCCTGGACCCCGCGGGCGCCGGACACCACGCTGAGCCGTAGGCAGCCAGCAGCACACAAGTCGGTTGCGCCCTCCGCCAAGGAGGGCGCAACCACACCAAACCGATTTCGTCCCTAACCGCCCCTAACCTCGCAAGCTCGCCAGGGAACCCAGCGTCCGGGTGCCCCAAGGCTCAATCACCGGCTACCAGCCACTTCAGGAGAAACCCCCAAATGACCCGCCTGTTCAATGAGCCTGCAGCGTTTGCTGATGAGATGATCGAGGGCTTTGTCGCCTCGCACGGCCGGTGGGTCAGGCGTGTCTCCGGCGGCGTGGCCCGCAGCACGAAGAGCACCCCGGAGACCGTGGCACTGGTGATCGGCGGCGGCTCCGGCCACTACCCGGCCTTCGCCGGGCTGGTGGGCCAGGGCCTGGCGCACGGTGCCGCGATGGGCAATCTTTTCGCATCCCCCTCCGCGCAGCAGGTATACAGCGTGGCCAAGGCAGCCAACAACGGCGCCGGCGTTCTGCTGGGCTACGGCAATTACGCCGGCGACGTCCTGCACTTCACCCAGGCTCAGGAGCGCCTCCGCCGGGAGGGCATCGACTGCCGCAGCATCGCCGTCACGGACGATGTCTCCTCCGCCCCGCTGGAAGATCGCGCCAAGCGGCGCGGCATCGCCGGCGACCTGACAGTGTTCAAGGTCGCGGCCGCCGCTGCCGAGGCGGGCTACAGCATAGACGCCATGGTCGAGATCGCAGAACGTGCCAACGACCGTACCCGCTCCTTCGGCGTCGCGTTCACCGGTTGCACCCTTCCCGGGGCCGAGAACCCGCTGTTCACCGTCCCCGAGGGCCGAATGGCCGTGGGCATGGGCATCCATGGTGAACGCGGCATCGACGAAACGGACATCCCGACGGCGGACGAGCTCGCCGAACTGCTGGTCGGAAAACTGCTCACAGAGGTGCCGGACGGGCTCCAGACCCGGGGATCACGCGTGGTGCCGATCCTCAACGGCCTGGGCAGCGTGAAGTACGAGGAACTGTTCGTGGTCTACCGCCGCGTTGCCCAGCTCCTCGCCGAGGCCGGCCTGGAAGCCGTGGACCCGCAGGTAGGCGAGCTCGTCACCAGCTTCGACATGGCCGGCACTTCGCTGACCCTCTTCTGGCTGGACGAGGAACTCGAAACCCTCTGGAACGCTTCCGCCGACGCCCCGGCCTTCCGCCGCGGCGCGGTCAGCGCAGCACCCTTGGAGGCGACTGCCGGCGGCGACCCCGCCGACGTCGTCCTTCCCCTGCCGGAGGCAACGGAAGAATCCCGCGCCGCCGCCCACCGCGTCCTGGCCGCCCTGGGCGCCGCGAAGGACGTGGTTGACGCCAACGTGGAAGAACTGGGCCGCATCGATGCGATCGCCGGCGACGGCGACCATGGCATCGGCATGGAACGCGGCGTACGTGCCGCGGTGGAGGCAGCAACCGATGCCGTCGAGCGCGGTGCAGGCGCTGCCACCACCCTGCACCTCGCGGCGGACGCCTGGGCGGACCGGGCCGGCGGCACCTCCGGTGCCCTGTGGGGCATGGCCCTGCGCGCGGTCGGCGACGCCGTCGGGGACACCACCAAGCCTGACGCCGGTGCCGTTGCCGCGGGAGTGGCGCAGGCCGCCGCCTCGATCATGGGCTTCGGCAAGGCCAAGGTGGGCGACAAGACCCTCGTGGACGTGCTTGTTCCGTTCCGCGATTCGCTGGCCGCCGCCGTCGGCTCCGGGCGGTCCCTGGATGAGGCCTGGGGGAGCGCAGCCACCGTTGCAGAGCAGGCCGCCGAGGACACCGCCACCCTGCTGCCCCTCATGGGCAGGGCCCGCCCGCACGCCGAGAAGAGCCTCGGCACCCCCGACGCCGGCGCCGTTTCCATGGCGCTGATCGTCCGCGCAATCCACAACACTTTCGCAGAGGCGAAAGCTGCAGAAACCGCTAAGGAGAAGGCATGAGCGCCAAACTGCGCCTGGTCGTCGGTTCCGACGACGCCGGCTTTGAGTACAAGGAAGCCCTGAAGGCAGACCTGGAGGCCAGCGAAATGGTCGAGTCCGTGCAGGACGTCGGGGTGGACGCAACCAGCCACACGCCCTACCCGTCCGTGGCCATCGCCGCTGCCGAGCTTATTGCCGCGGGCAAGGCCGACCGCGCCCTGCTGGTCTGTGGCACGGGCCTGGGTGTGGCGATCGCCGCGAACAAGGTTCCGGGCGTCCGCGCTGTCACCGCGCACGACAGCTTCTCCGTCGAGCGCTCCATACTGTCCAACAACGCCCAGGTCCTCACCTTCGGCCAGCGTGTCGTCGGCCTGGAACTGGCACGCCGCCTTGCCAAGGAATGGCTCACCTACACCTTTGACGAGTCTTCGGCCTCCGCCGAGAAGGTCACGCTGATTAAGGACTACGAGGGTGTCACTTCCTGCTAACACCCCCACCGCAGGCGGAATAGGTACAGGCGCCATGCGGCCGCGGGCCATCATCGGCGTCAGCCTGAAGATGTACTTCGGCTACGAACGTACCCTGGACTGGTGCCGGGACGTGGCGGAGATTGCTGCCGCCCACCCGGCCGTCCGCAGCGGGGACATCGAACTGTTCGCCCTGCCGGCCCACCCGGTCCTGCCCGAGTGCGCGCGGATTCTGTCCGCCGCCGGGGCTGCCGCCGGAGCACAAGACCTCTTCTGGGAGGACGAGGGCGCCTTCACCGGCAAAGTCAGCGGCCTGATGGTGGCCGAAACCGGCGGCCGGTACGTGGAAGTGGGTCACGCCGAGCGGCGGCGCATCTTCGGCGAGGACGACGACGTGATCGGGCTGAAGACCGCAGCGGCCTACCGCAACGAGCTCACCCCGGTGCTGTGCGTCGGCGAACCCGGCCGCGGCACCGCGGCAAACGCGATCAAGCACTGCATCCGGGAAATCGACGGCGTCCTGAACCGCGCCGGAAGCCTGGGCAGCACGGGACGCACCATCGTGGCGTACGAGCCGCAGTGGGCCATCGGCGCAGCCGAACCGGCCTCGCCCGGGCTCATAAGTGAAGTTATCGACAGCCTCGATGCCCACCTGCGCAGCCGCCCCGGCCAGGAAGAGAGCAGGGTCATCTACGGCGGAAGCGCCGGCCCCAGCCTCCTCAGCCAACTTGGACCCGCCGTCGCCGGGCTATTCCTGGGCCGCTTCGCCCACAACCCGTCAGCAGTGCGGGACATCCTGGATGAGGCCGCCGAACGGCTGGGTCTGATCGAACCGGCCCTGCTGGAACCTGTAGGGGGACGGTCATGAGCCGGATCGGCCTGAGCAGCTACGCCTTCTTCTGGCAGCTCTCGGACAAGGTGTCCGAGCCGCTGACCATCCACCAGGCACTGGAACGGACGGCGGCCATGGGCGTGGATCTCTTCCAGATCTGCGACTACGCTCCGCTCGAAGCGATGTCCGACGCCGAAATCAAAGAGCTCAGGGCCACCGCGGACTCCTTGGGCATGGCGCTGGAAGTGGGCACCAAGGGTATCCGGCCCGGGCACCTGCGCAGGTTCCTGCATATCGCCGGCATTCTCGGCGCACCGCTGCTGCGGACCATGTTTAACGTCCCGGGCCACATCCCGACGGCGGACGAGGCCGCGGCGATCTTCACTGAGGTGCTGCCCGAGTTCGGGGCGGCCGGGGTGCGGATTGCCGTGGAAACCTACGAGCAGGTTCCCACCGCCCGGATCCTCGACGTCGTGCGGCGAGTGGACAGCCCCTGGCTGGGGATCTGCAGTGACCCTGCCAACACTGTCGCGGCGCTGGAGATGCCCCGCGAGGTGATTGACGCCGTCGCGCCCTATGTCCTGAACATGCACATCAAAGACTTTGCGTTCAGCCGCAAGGAAGGCTGGGTCGGGTTCACGTACTCCGGCGCGCCGCTCGGCGAAGGACTCCTGGACTATGACCACATGGTCCGCACGATCCGACCCAAAGAAAGAAACATCAACCAGATCGTCGAACACTGGCTGCCATGGCAGGACACCGAGGACGCAACCATCCGCCTCGAAAACCAGTGGACCCAGCGAAGCATCGATTTCCTAAGGAGCAAATGAAATGTCAGCAGAAAACTTGACCGTCGCCGTCATCGGAGCCGGAGGCAAGATGGGGATGCGCGTTTCGCGTAACCTCCAGAAGTCCGGCCACACCGTCTTCTACTCCGAGAACTCACCGGCAGGCCAGGACCGCGTCCGCGCCGAAGGCCGTGAGATCACCGCCACCGACGACGCCGTCACGGGCGCCGACGTCGTGATCCTCGCCGTTCCGGACACCGTGCTGGGCGTTGTCTCCGAAGGCGTCGTCCCGCAGATGAAGCAGGGCGCCATCCTGCTCACGCTCGACCCGGCCGCCGCCTACGCAGGCCTGCTCGCCCAGCGCGAGGACGTGGTCCAGGCCGTGGCCCACCCCTGCCACCCGTCCGTGTTCCTGGAGCGCACCACCAAGGAAGAATGGGCCGACACCTTCGGCGGCGAGGGCGCCCCGCAGAACGTCGTGGCAGCCATCGACGAGGATGCCACCGAGGCCACCAAGGCAGCTGCCGAGGCCACCATCCGCGTCATCTACGCCCCCGTGATCGACGTGCACTGGGTCACCGTCAAGCAGCTCGCCATCCTCGAACCCACCCTGGTGGAAACCGTGGCCTGCATGATTGGCACCCTGCTTAACGAGGCGCTGCACGAGACCGTGCACACCGCCGGTGTGCCCGAGGAAGCAGCCAAGGCCATGCTGTTCGGCCACGTGCAGATCGCCCTCACCAACGCCCTGCGCGGCTCCAACCCGTTCTCCGAGGCCTGCGAAATCGCTATCCAGTACGGCAAGGACACCATCATCAAGGACGACTGGAAGAAAATCTTCGACGACTCCCAGCTGGACTACGTCATCGCCAAGATGCTCAAACTCGAAACCGTCAAGCGCTAAGCCCGGCGCCGGGCCGGTCTGCTAACAGCAGATAGACGCAAGGTAAGCGGACGACGGCGGGAACCTCCCGCCGTCGTCCGCTTGCCATAAAACCCCGCGCCCACCCCGAAAGGTTCGGCCGGCTCGGCCAAAAACAGACCCCGCCCGGACTCTTCCCGCACGTATCAGCGGCTCCTATGCTGTCGGTGTGGGGATGTCGCTGATTTTCGGCGTGGTGGCTTCGAGCGCCCTGATCGTGGGCGCTCTCATCGGCGTCCGTTTCGAGTTGCCTAAACGGCTCCTCGCGATCCTGCTGTCCTTCGCGGCCGGTGCGCTCATCACAGCTTTGAGCTTCGAACTGTTCGAGGATGCGTACCGGCAGGGCGGGATCTGGCGGGCGGCGCTGGGGCTGCTCGCTGGTGCAGTAGTCTTCACCGCCCTTAGCGCGCTGCTGGACCGCTGGGCACAGCCCGGGGCCGGAGCCACACCGGCGGATGAGTTCCAGGGCAGCGCGAAGCTGGACACGGATGCCGCCGCAGCCGAGAAGGCGCCGAGTTCAGTGTCCACCCGCGGGGCTGCCGGCATGGCCCTGCTGGCCGCCGTGACGCTGGACGGTGTGCCGGAAAACATCGCCCTCGGCGTTGCCTTGGGTGAGGGTACCGGCGGCCTGGCCCTTCTCGCGGCAATCTTCGTGTCCAACCTGCCGGAAGCCTTGGTCGGCGCTGCATCCATGCGCAGCCAGGGCAAGTCGACCGGGGCCGTCATGGGTCTATGGGCCGTCTGTGCGGCGCTGCTCGTTGTTGCCGTGGTGGTGGGTGCCGGCCCCCTGTCGGGCGCTGACCCGGAAACCATCTCCTTCCCGCTGGCCTTCGCGGCCGGAGCCGTCATTGCCTCCCTCGCAGACACGCTGATGCCCGAGGCTTACGAGCACGGCGGTCCGGCCGTGGCCCTCAGCACGGCCGCCGGGTTCGTGCTCTCGTTCGTGCTTTCACTCGCCTGACGGCAGTCCACGGGCCCGGCCCGCCGGGAAGTACGCCGTCATCGTTACCCCGTCACTCCGTGTGAGCAGATGGATACAAGACTGAAACGTTGAGTCGACGCCATGAAACATGCCGTGGCTACGCTATTTCCTACCCAATAAGGGTCAACTGCAGGTCGCTTTGAAAGGAAATAGCCATGCTTTGGAATACCTTGAACCTGTATTTCAGTTCCCAGCGCAATGACGGCAATTCGCACTTTGGCGATGCCGAGTCGAACAGTGAATTTCCCAAGGGCCAGCTCACGTCCACGGCCTGGGAAGGCTGGTGGGACAACCCGGCCCAGGCGTGACCGGGCGCTGGCTGAACTATCAGTGAGGCAGCAACCGGGACGGGCCGTGCGGCCTCGTCCACAAGTCATGCAGTGATTTCCCAAGGCGCCGTCCCAGCTTTTTGAGCGGACGCAATGCCGCGACCGTGAAAAGCAGGCCCAGCACGCGCACCAGTCCGGCCAACAGGAGCAGGAGCACGAGGGTGAGGATGGCGGGCAGGAACGCAATGAAGACTGCAACCAGCGTGACGAGGTAACCAAAAGCGAAATTTACGATCGACGCCTGGTCCATGGGGACTCCCCTCTGAAGCCACGAGCGTGGCTGCGGGATGCTGCAGATTCCCTCTACAGTCCGGGGTAACGCGGTCCCCGACCGGTTTCCCGGCCGGGGACCACTTTGCGGGAGGGTTGGTCCGCGCGCTGCTGCTGCAATATGCGCTACAAGGCGCTGTGGCGTCGCAAATACTAATCGCCCCAAGAGGCAGCGTTAGCGTATTCCGGCTTCCCGTCCCGGTCCGTTAAGGCGTGGGTCTGTTTTCGCTGTTCCTCCTTCGCCCCGAGCCCATACTGTCAAGCCTGGTACAGCCAGTGGCCATCAACATCGCACACCCCCTGTGATCGCCGTTGATCCGATGCATCTCTGCTGATACAAATTTTTATAGCACCGACCGGGGTGGCCGACAAGGGTGATTCTGGCTTCCCGGTCGGCTTTCCCGGGCAGCGCCCAGCGCTGGTTCAGGCGTCTTCGCGCTGCGGGTTCTCCAACCGGAAAAAGTTGGACTGCTGCCCGTCGCTGCGCTGTTCCTGATAGATGAAATTCAGGCCACGTTCATCGAAAGTAGCAAACCACTCGTCCCAGCCCACATGGCGCAGGTTCGCGTCGTCGCCCCCGAAATCTATCCGGAGGACGCCCAGGTGGTCGCCATGCTCCGTTCCCTCTACGGTCGCAGGAACGCCCTCACGTTCTTCAGCCCACTGCCTGATGACCTCGTGATGTGTTGTGGCCAGGCTGCGGCCTTCTCGTTCGGGTTCGTCCTCCGTGGAGGTGACTTCCTGGGAGTACTTCAGGGACTTCGAGGAGTCCGGGCCGCGGCGGATCTTGCCGCCTTCGGGACCGGCTCCCAAGTCGTCAGCGTCTGAATCCGAGTCACCGCTGCCACTGTCCCCGGCGTCGTTTCCGGACTTGGCCTTGGCCACTTCCTGGACGAGTTCCTCTTTGCGCATGCCCGAGGCGCCGCTGATTTCCTCATCACGGGCCTCCTGCCGGAGTTCATCGACTTTCATCTCGCGAAGCTCTGTCTCGCTGACATCCGGCGTGTTCGGCGTCTGGTTTCCCTGTTTTTCGGCCATGGCGGTTCCTCTCATTCTGAACTGCTCCCCGGAAGTTGGACTGGAATATTCAGTTCCGATTTGTGGGGAGCAGTTTTATGGGTGCGTCTAGTTCGTTGTGTGAGGTCCAGCGTGAGGCCGCTGTAGCGTGGTTCGAGAAGGGCATCGCGGCTAGGGCGACAGCCGGTCTGCTGGGTGTGCCCCGGCCGCCGGTTC
>NZ_JBIVOQ010000011.1:0-122549 GCF_044754225.1 Arthrobacter sp. NPDC093125
AGGCTGCTGAGGCGGTGGCGTTCGGGTCATAGCCTCGTACCGGGGAGGCGCCAGGGGCCTGTGAAGCGCCGGCGGCGGCGTACCACTTGACCTCGTTGGCGTGTGCCTTCCAGATCAGCCACTTCTTATTGGTAATGAAGGAAATCACGACCCCGGAGATGAAGGTCGTAAACCAGAGCCATCCCCAGATGTCGGTGTACGCGGTGCGGATCGGAGCTTCCTTCGTTCCGGGGTTGGCCAGACCCGAGGTCGCAAAGACGCCGATACCGACAACCAGGAAGCCGACGCCCATGGCGATCCACAGCTTGTTCTTGGTTTTGGACCCACGGATCAGAAAGTTGACTCCGGTGAGCATGCCGAAGGAGAGGATGCTCCACAGGATTCCGGCGCTGTTACGAAGCCGCCATGAGCGGGAACAAAGTTTTTCTTCAGGAGTCATTCTTAGCTGTCCGTCTCGTGCTGGGTCCTACGCAGTCGCTTCTCTTGGTTAAGCCATCCCCAGGCAGGCTGCAGGGGGATGGCTTGCCGTATTTTCAGCAGCCGATGGCTGCTCGTATCCGGGTGCCTTCCGTGGTGAGTTCGGTGGCCTGTGCGTCGGTGAGCTTGCCGGCCGTCCGGAAGTCGGCGACCTGGGTGAGGAAGTCGGCCAGCTTGCTGCAGGCCGAATCGGTTTTGCCGGCGGCGATCGCGTCCTGGGCGCCGGTGATTTTGTTTATCAGGCTGTTCTCCACGTTGGCCTTGAGCGGGTAGGCGATGATCAACGTCTCGAGGTCTTGAAGCTGCCCGGCGGCGCCGACCACGGTGACGGTGAAGCTGCCGGTGGCCTGGTTGCCGGTGGCGTCGGTGACGGTGCAGTCGACGGTGGTGGTGCCGATCGGGAAGGTGGCCCCGGATGCGGGTGCGCAGGACAGTGTCGGGTTGGGGTCGGTGGCGTCGGTGGCGGTCGCGTTGTAGGTGACGGTTGCGCCGGACGGGGCGGTGGCCTCGGCGTTGATCGGGCTGGGCAGGGTCAGGGTCGGCGGCGTGGTGTCGCTGGGGCAACGTCCTGCCGGTCGCGGACGAACACATCCGGTACGCCGTTGGTGTCGCCTGGAACCAAGTTGCTGGCACGCGATGTGAAGGCGACGTAGCGGCCGTCGCCGCTGATCGCTGGCGCCCGAAGGCTCTCGTCGAGCCCAAGGCTGTTCTCGTTGGCCTGGGTGCCGTCGCTGGCGACGCTGACTCGTTCGGTGCTTCCTGTCACGCGGTCACGCACGAAGATGTCGTAGAAGGAGGTGTCGCCCGGCACCAGGTTGTCCGCAAATGACCCGAAGGCGACGTAGCGGCCGTCGGCACTGATCGCGGGATTGAAGCTGCCGATGCCGTTGGCCTGGGTGCCGTCGTCGGTGACGCTGATCCGTTCGGTGCTGCCCGTCACGCGGTCGCGGACGAACGCATCGAACGTGCCGTTGGTGTCGCCCGGCACCATGTTGCTTGCATCCGATACGAAGGCGACGTAGCGGCCGTCGGCACTGATCGCCGCCCTTTGGCTGCTGCCGTTCGCCTGGGTGCCGTCGCTGGCGACGCTGACCCGTTCGGTGCTCCCCGTCACACGGTCGCGGACGAACGCATCGAACGTGCCGTTGGTGTCGCCCGGCACCAGGTTGTTCGCCCGGGATTCGAAGGAGACGTAGCGGCCGTCGCTGCTGATCTCGGGGATGTAGCTTTCGTTGAAAATGTCGGTCTGGGTGCCGTCGCTGGCGACGCTGACCCGTTCGGTGCTCCCCGCTACGCGGTCATGCACGAACACGTCGCCGTCGTTCGTGTCGCCCGGCACCAGGTTGACTGCACGCGAAAAGAAGGCGACATGGCGCCCGTCGGCACTGATTGCGGGGTTGAAGCTACCGAATCCGGCGGCAAGGCTACGGAAGCTGGCCTGGCTGCCGTCGCTGGCGACGCTGACCCGTTCGGTACTCCCCGTCGCGCGGTCATGAACGAACACATCCGGCGCCTCGTTGGTGTCGCCGGGCACCAGGTTGGTCGCTTCCGATTCGAACGCCACGTAGCGGCCATCAACGCTGATCGCAGGCTGCAGCTGCTCGAAACTGCTGCTGCCGTCTCCTTGGACACCATCGCTCGCGACGCTGACCCGTTCCATACCGCCGGTGTCCCGGTCATGGACGAACACGTCACCAACACCGTTGGTGTCGCCTGGCACCAGGTTGTCCGCCGTGGACTTGAAGGCGACGTAGCGGCCGTCACTGCTGATGGCGGGATCGAAGCTGGCGCTGCTGGCCTGGGTGCCGTCGCTGGCGACGCTTGCCCGGGTGGTCGTGGCTGAGTCTGCGGCCGACGCCGGCGCGGGGACCCCGAGGACGGCGGTGAGGAGAATCAGTGAAACTCCGAACAGTTGCGTTGCCGAACGGCCCCGTCGGATACCGCCTCCGGACCGTCGAGCGCGGGGTGCCTCGGTTGGCAGTAAGACTGCATTAGGCAGGACTGGTGCCCGCACAATCCGGGTTCCCCGGCCCTCGAAGCCAATTAGCACGCCCGTACCTGCGGGAATCGCAGTTCCACGAGCAGCGCCCGGACGTGCTCCTGATTTGACTCGGCTTATTTCTGTTTCTCGGGGCGATAGGTTCTTCATGATTCTTTTCCCTTCGTTTTGTCCGTCGTCGCGGCAAGCGACCGACTTTTTGTAGATCGTGCGCAGTGCCCCTCGGGCATGAAGCCCTTTATCGGGCATGCCTTCAGATGCAACTCGCGGGCGGCAACTCGGAGATGCTCGCCGATGATCGTTTCCAGTCTCAGGGGCCGTATTGAGGGGAGGGTTCCGTCGTGGCGGTCGGGTGCTGGGGGTGGCGGCTGAAGCGGTAGCTGATGCGGACGGCGTGTCGGGACTACCACGTCGCGCCGGCGGGTTGCTACGTCGGCGGGAAAGAGCGTCACCAGCAGGAGAACGCAGAGGGTGCTGATTCTTGTAGGGCATGATGACCTCTTTGTCATCTGGAGGGAAGAGGCGGTAACAGGGCCTTTCGACTTGAAGGATGCGCGGCGCGCTGACGGAAGGGCCCCCGGCCGTCACCGTAGGTCTGTGGTCGGACGAGAATCGTCATCCGAAAGGACTAAATGGTTATCGTCGAAACCTTGGGGAGACCTTGGTCGGACTCCCCGCTGCCCCCACAACTTCGGTAATCCTGCTCGCCTCGCTGGGCCTTCACCAGTGCAAGGCGCCGAAAAAGTGGCCCACCTCAGGCCGCTGGTGGGCCTTCTGCATCTACATCCACACGGCGACGACCAGCTGTCTCGTATGGCTAGGGATACGAGACGTCTCATCCATCTGCAGTCGTTGGTACTGCGGGGGCCAGGAGAAGGCCGTGCATCAGGATTGGCCGGCTATTTTCTACCGCCCTCTATTTTCTAGGGGTGTGAAAGCGGATGTAAGCCCTGAAATTTGGTTGAGCGCCATAGCCTGTAACGCAGCAGTAACGGCGGCTCGATTATTCTCCAATGTCACCAACGAATGGAGGACCGCCATGCTCCTTCCGGTCGCGGGTCTGGACCACATAAGGGCTTTTAGAGGAGGTTGTCATGGCTGAAACTCCGATTAGAAGTCAGATGTACGAAGGTCGCGGAATCAACAGCGAGACAGGCGCGGTCTTCGGCACGGCGATCAATTTTGACAAGCCCCAACCTCTCGATCCGAACATTGGGCAGAGTGTCAATTTCAGGCTTGAATCGATCTCAAGCAGCAGGGAACTTTCAGATAAGTTGCGCATCGCCGCCTCTGCCTCTTTTAGTGTGGGTGCGGGGGGCGTCTCAGCCGAATTTGGCCTAACTAATTCCAAAGAAGTAAACAGCTATTACACCTATGCTTTGATGCGCTGCCACGTCGTAAATGCGCCACGAACCATACGGAATGTGACTTTAAAGCCAGAAGCGGAGGAACTCCTTCGGCAACACGATTGGGATACCTTCTCGAGAAGTTATGGTTGGGAATACGTAGAGGGATTCGTACAGGGTGGGGCATACTACGGATTAATTGAGATCCAGACGACCAATCGTGCTGAGCAACAGAACGTAAAGGCAAAGCTCGGTGGCTATTGGGGGCCATTTAAAGCATCAGCCGAGTTTGAAAAAGATCTAAAGGATATTCAAAAGCATACAACCGTAAATGTCTCAGTGACGCGCACTGGCGGGTCAGGAGCGGTGGTTCCCAGTGATCTAGACGGAATGCTGAGTGAGGCTCGGAACTTTGCTCAGACAGTTCTGGCCAATCCTGTTCCTATTCTTGCACTGACAGCCGACTATGCGAGGACGGTGCCCCTCCCTGACGTACCACCGCCCAATTCCCTCCCGCGCCAACACCAAAGAGACACGCTGAACGATTTGGGGCTGACATATCTTCGATTGAGGGACTACAAAACCAATCTCGAATACGTTCTGAGTCGGCCTCTAACCGACTTTGATGAGTACAGGACACTCGATGATGCAGAGATCATTTCCAAGCGCCAGTCTCTTATCCAGACGCTCCAACTCGTAGGACAGGAGATTGACAAGGTCATTCGATTGGGAACGACGTGCGCCGATGACTACACGCAGTGCTCCAGCTATGTCTCGACAATTTCTGTACTTGAGTCACCAACTATTCAGGGAGAACTGTTGAACCTAAAGCAGATGGAAGAGAAACTCCGCGGCATTGAGAAATTTCTCCATGAGCACGGCATGCTGGGTGGGGGGCTAGCAACCTTTGATGGGAGCTGCGCCGTACGTGGTGACCTCACGGCCGGGGCTGGCGGGAATGGCCGCATTCTGGCACGTCATGTCGATGGGAAGGCTGATAACTCGGACGGCCCTGGTGGCCTTCACCTTAACCATGGCAATGGCCAGCCTGTGCACATTGGCGGGCACCATCCTGCTAACCTCGGCGTTCACGGTGATATTCACCTTGACCGTGACAAAACCATCAGTTCGCCCGGTACACTCCACGTGCACGCCGATGACCACATCCTATTTACTAGTAGTTCAGGGCTAACAGTTGAGGGCCGTATTGGCACTGCAGGGAGGCACCCAGTCCAAGGCATGCCCCGCGGCATCCACGGCGGTGTACACACCTTTGACCTGGTGGCGGAGGGTGTCATCGGTGTGGGACCCCCAGGGGAATTCAAGGCTTCAATGTGGTCAGACGGTGCTATTCGAGGAAAAACCAAGCAGTTTGTCATCGATCATCCGAATGATCCGTCCATGTCGTTGGTGCATGGAGCCATCGAAGGGCCGGAAATCGGAGTGTATTACCGCGGGGAAGGGACCACTAATTCGGACGGCACGGCCTCGGTAGAGCTCCCGAAGTACTTCGAGTCACTTGCTCGAGCTGCTGGCCGAACTGCCTTGGTGACACCACTGTCCGTAGATGGCGAATCTGCCGTCCCTCTTGCCGTATCCAATGTTAGCGCGGGTCACTTTATTGTACGTACGGCAGATGGGTCAAAGCACATACAACGGTTCTTCTGGGAAGTGAAGGCTGTACGTGCAGACGTAGACATTCTCAAGGCTGAGGTCAGAAGGGCTTGAACGGAGATTTAGGCATGTTAGCTCAAACCTGGCATACAAAAGGTACATAACATGGCCAGCCACTCTGATTTAGGCCAAGCCCGAGACAATTTGGCAAAGTGGATTCTGGGCTTGGGGGCCAGTGGGATTGTTGCTGTGTCACTTGCCGCAATACTTTGGGCGACTGATGATGGTCGACCAGAAATGGCACGCCTCGTGTTTACTTCAATCCTCCCCCTATTTGGCACATGGGTGGGAACGGTTTTGGCCTTTTATTACGTACGTGATAACCTTGATGCCGCTACCGCGAGCACTGAACGTATCTTGGGACTGAAGCCTACAACGCCCGTCACTGACGTAATGATTCCCGCAGGGAAGATAATCTCGTTTAGGTTGCAGCCGGGAACGTCGGCGGCGTCGGTGGTTCTTTCTGACCTTTACAAGAGCATGGTTTCAGCTGGTGTCTCCCGCATCCCGATCCTTGAGAATACAGGCGCGGTCGCCTATATCGTGCATAAGTCGACCATTGACGCATACGCTGCTATCCAAAACACCAAGCCTGACTCGTTAAGTAAGACAATCCAAGATCTGGCAGATGACTCCGTTTTATTTAAGAAGCGAATCGAAGCTATAGGGATCGTAGGACCACATGCTGTTATTGCGGAAGCGCGCAGGAATATGAGCTCAATCAGTGATTGCCAAGACATATTCGTCACCGCCGGCGGGGCGCCGAAAGACCCGGTGATCGGGTGGCTTACCAACGTTGTTTTAGCAGCAGACGTCTGAGACGAGGGGGTTGTCGCAGCGCAATGCTCTTTCGTTTCCAACACTCCTACAAGTGGTTCCCTACAGGGGAACTTCCGAGCACCCGAAACTTAGCGCCGTAGATCGCCGCGTGGCAGATCTACGAACTTGTCGGCGGCCAGAACCTGGACAGGATCACGTTCCAGGTTTTGGTAGCCCCTGACCTGGCTCACAGGTCGTGGTCGCGGAGCGCAAGCTTTTGACCGGGGGGTGATGGGTGATGTTGGCCGAACAAAGCCTTTTCACGCACTAGCTAGGGTCCTGCTCTTATGTCTCGGAAAGACGCGTCTCGAAACCCTTGGGAAATGAGATGTCTCATCATCGAGCGGATAGACGTTTGATGTGACTGTTGGCGGTAAATGGCGGTTAAATCGCAGTTTTGATTGCGGTTCCGCCTTCTGTTGGCGGAGCCTCCGCGGGACTGTGCCGCGGAGATGCACGCGCCGCTACCCGCAGGTGCACCGAATGACAGTGCTGTGGCATGTGGTGAGGTGCAAACAGGGCCGCCGAGGAACTGGGTCTGCGTATCACGAAGCCGCCAGTGCTGCAGCCATCATCAAGACGATCGACCCCGCCACCAGCGGGAGATAGCTCCTAGTGAACTATCTCGTACTGCCAATCAGCCGGTTTTTGCAGGTGCAACCGCCAATAGTGCTCTGCTATCTCGTCCGGATCCCATGGACCGCCTGCGGCCACAGGACCTCCGGACACCGTCACCGTGGCGACGTGAACACCTTTGGGGCCGAGTTCCTGCCCAAGCACTTTCCATGGTCCTGGCTTCTTGACCTTCTTGGCTTGACTGTGGTTGTTGGGATGTGGGTGCCGTTCTGATAGAGGATTCACCGCTGGGTAGGAGGGCCTGGAGTGCAACTTGGGGGACCGGCCACAATCAAAAAGTTTGGTGAGGAGATTAGCGACGGAGGAGCGCCGAACGAAACTTTTTGATTGCGGTCGGCGCATGGCGCCCTGGTTGCGCGGAGGGCCCGCCCAGCGATGATGGGGCTATCAGAATGACAAACAGCGATGATGCTTCTGGTCATTCATGGGCTTGCCGGTGCCGGGGCAGCATGACGTGGGTGGAGTGGCGTGAAGCTGCAGCGGCAGCGCGCAGTCTCAGGTGCGGCGAGGGGTTGCGATGGCTTTCGGAAAATTCGGTTACGGCGACCCTGTTACCACCCCTACAGAATTTCCCGGCGGGCGGGCCACACTTGCTTCCTAACCAAGGAAAAGCGTCATCGCGGCGATTGGATTACAAGCTGGCGCGAACGCAGACGCCAGCTCAAAGCAAGCCGGAGATCTACGTCCGATAATTTTGGCCGTGTCAGGGGCAGTCGGTTCCCCCACTGCCATCCCAAAAGCCGAGGATTACAAGACGGGGTCGTGTGACAAAGGCGCCGGCCGGGCTGACAGGATCTCAAAAGTCTCGTACCCCTGTACCGCAACTCATAGTCCCTGAGAGCTATCGGATGGGCTCCTGACGTCAGGTTGGGGTGCCCTTCAGCCTGACATCTGAATATGGGAAGTGCACGTCAGTGGAAGTTGAAGCGAGACGGCGGCCGTGGTGGAGATAAATGCAACGGTTGTCTTGCTACCCGATTGATGTTGGCTTTTCGTGGGTGAGTTGCAGGTAAGCCTACGCGAGGCCAGCTTTTAGGTCACTCCGCTGACCTCGTCGAGAGCACCGAAATAGCCCTCCGCCCAAGGCTGCCGACGACGTGACGATGCATGATTTCCCGCGCGCGGATGGCGTCGCCCGTAACGACCGCGTCGGCGATTTGGATATGTTCTTCCTGAACGCGGATCCGGTCCTTCTCTGAGTCTTTCTGACTCTGAAGTCCGATCTGGCGGTAGCGGTCTGCCTTGTCCCATAGGCCCTCCATAATGCCGATCAGGAGAGGGTTATGTGATGCCGTGTAGACGGCGCGGTGGAACTCCCGGTGGACGGTCAAGGCCCCTAGGTCGGCGGCGTCGCGCAGGGGCGTCAACTGTTTTAATGCTGCTTCGATGTCGGCGATATCTGCTGGTGTTCTGCTCTCGGCCGCGAGCCCTGCTGCCAGAGGATCCAAATTTTCGCGGATGACATAGAGGTCTCGTGCCTCTTCGGCGGTGAGCGAGGCAACGCGGGCGTCGCGGTGTGATTCGAGTTGGACGAGTCCTTCGGCGGCAAGGCGTCGGAGCGCTTCACGCAGTGGGGTAGTGCTAACTCCGATTTCATGGGCCAGCTGGGCTTGGTTGAGGACAGAGCCCTGGGCAATGTCCCCGGTCAGGATGCGGCGGCGCATTTCCTCGTAGGCGTAAGCGTTTTTAGACAGTGCTACGGCCGGGTTTGCCACCTGTTCTCCTTGTTCGTATGCCGGCAAAAAGGCCGGGATAGGCTATGTCCTATAGTACCTGCATCCTTTCCGCCTTTGGGATCTACCCGACTTTGCAGTGGGCTGCGAAGCCTTTGAAGAAGGTATCCACGTCCTCGGCTTGCTTTTCGCTATAGGTTATAAGCTATAGTAGCGTGAGTCGGGTCACACGAGTGGCCGACAGCGAATTCCCCCATCGCTTTGCTCAAAGGAGAGACAGCCATGATGGCGTCAAAACCAGGTGCTTCCGTCCGTTCCGTTCCCCGTGTGGTATCCCGATTCGCCGCAGCCGGCATCGCCTCGGCCCTTGTTCTGGCCTTGACGGCGTGTGGAGGCTCGGCGCCGGCAGCTGCTCCCGCCCCGGAGAATCCCATCGCCGTTGGTCAGTACCCGGATTACTATCCGGCGGAGTACAAGGATCTGGTCGCGGCAGCCGAAAAGGAGGGTGGCCAGCTTACCGTTTACTCGAACACGGATCAGGAAAACTGGGCGCCGGTGTTCCGGGACTTCAAGAAGAAGTACCCGTTCGTAAAGGAAATCTCGGCGAACAACCTCGGCTCGGACGAGGTGTTCCAGCGTGTCCTGAGTGAAAACGCGACCGGCAGCTCGCCCGCCGACGTCCTGGTGACCAATGCTGCCGGGGCTTGGGCGGATTTCGCGGCCCGCGGCGATGTCCTGGCCAAGTACACCTCCCCGGAGCTGGCGAAGGTTCCGGAGTTCGCCAACCTGCTTCCGGGCGTGACAGCAATGTCTGCTGACGCCATGACCATCGCGTACAACACGTCGCTGATGACGGACGCACCGACGGGCCTGTCCTCGCTGGCGCAGCAGGCCAAGGAGAACCCGGAGCAGTTCAAGGACAAGATCGGCATCCGCGATATCAAGAGCGCCTTCGGCTTCACGGTCTTCCACAGCCTGACCAAGAACAAGCCCGAAACCTGGGATTCGCTCGCCACGATCCTTCCCCTCTCACGCCCAGAGAGCTCCTCCGCGACCGAGAAGGTCCTGGCCGGCGAGTATGTTGCCAGTGCCCTGGTCAGCGCGGCCCCGGCGTTCCCGGTCGTGAAGGATTCCGCCGGATTGTTCAAGATCGCCCTGCCCGATGACGGCACCGTTGTTCTGCCCCGAGGCCTGGGGATCTCAGCCAAGGCGCCCCACCCGGCCACGGCAAAGCTCTTCATGGACTTTACCCTGTCGGCAGAAGGCCAGCAGGCCATCCAGGAAGGCGGCCTGTCCTCCTTCCGTGAAGGTGTGAAGCCGGTGGAGTTCACCTACACGTACGCCGACATCGTCAAAGAGGTCGGCGAGGAAAACATCGTCTCCGTCCCCTACGAGAAGGTCTCAGCAGCTGAAACGGCAGCCTTCACTGAGCGCTGGAACAGCCTCAAAAAGTAAGCACCCACGACCCTCAGAGCTGAGCCTCTGGAAGCAAGGACCGGAACGAATCCCATGACAACAATTCCTGATACCAGGCCGCCGGCCAAGGTGGCCGCCGCGCGGCCGGAATATCCGGCGCCGAAGTACCGCAGAATCCTCGGCGCTGACCGCAGCCAGGTGCTCTACTGGGCAACGATCGTCATCCTGGCGCTCCTGGTCCTTGCACCCGTGGTCCCCACGCTCTACCAGTCGGTGATGGACCGCCCTCTGTACGAGGAGGGCGGTCTGTTCACCGCCGAGAACTACACCAGGCTCTTCACCGAAGCTGGCTTCGGCACCGTGGCGCTGAACACCCTCATGTTCGCCGTCCTGACGACGGTCATGACCCTGCTGATCGCGGTCCCGATGGCCATCGTGGTGATCCGCACCAACATCCCCGGCCGGAAGTTCTTCGGCGCGGCGATGCAGTGGCCGTTCTTCATCTCCTCCCTGATCCTGGGCTTTGGCTGGATCACCATGTACGGCCCGGCGGGATTCGCCAGCGTAGAAGTCCGGCGGATCCTGGGCTTCCTGCCCTGGGACCTGTACACGATCCCGGGGATGGCACTCACCGAAGCAGTGGCACTGGCCCCGATCGCCTACATGTTCTGCGCCAACGCCCTGCGCAACTCCGATGCCTCCCTCGAAGGCGCCGCCCAGACGGTCGGCGCCGGGCCGTTCCGGATCCTGTGGTCAGTGGTCATCCCGATGCTGCGCCCGCCGATGGTCTACAGCTCGGTGCTGGTGTTCAGCATGTCGATCGAGACCCTGTCCATCCCGCTGCTGTACGGCCAGCCCGTGGACATCACTGTCTTCGCGACCTTCCTGTACAAGAACGGGCTGCAGTCCGTGGACCCGGACTACGGGATCCTGGGTGCGGCATCGGTCATCATCCTGCTGGTGACCGTGCTGCTCGTCGCCGTCCAGGCCAAGCTCCTCAAAGACGCCAAACGGTTCGTCTCCGTCCGGGGCAAGGCCACCCGGCCCCGGCTGCTGGACCTGGGCTGGATCAAATGGCTCTCCGTGGCCTTCATCTCCGTCTACGTCGTCATCGGCGCCCTTGTTCCCATCGCCGGTCTGGTGATGCGTTCCTTCACCAAGATCTTCACCCCACTGCAGAACCCGCTGGCCTCCGTGACCATGGGCAACTACCAGCGCATCTTCGAATTTCCCGCCTACGTCGGCTCGATCCGCAACAGCCTCATCGTCGCCGGCGTCGGCGCCGTCCTGGTCAGCATCCTCGCCGTCGTCGCCGTCGTCGTGGCCAAGCGCTCTACCTTCCGCTACCGCAAGGTCATCGAATACCTGGCACTGGCCCCGCAGGCCATGCCCGGGCTGATCATCGGCATCGGCCTGTTCTGGGCCTTCGCCTTCATGCCGTTCAACACCGGATCACTGCTGCAGGGCACCATCTGGGCCATCATCATCGGCTTCGGAATCCGCGCCCTTCCCAGCGCGTTTGGCTCCATCTCCCCGGCAGTGATGCAGATCGGCGAGGAACTGGACAACGCCGCCCGCGTCAACGGCGCGGACTGGCTACGGATGTTCCTGCGCATCCTGGCCAAACTCCTCACCCCGGCGTTCGTCGCCGCCATGGTCCTGACCTTCGTGGTCATGATGAAGGAATACTCCCCGGCGATCTTCCTCGGCTCGGCCGATACCGCCGTCATCGGCACCACCATGCTCGAGCTCTGGGTCCAGGGCAACACCGGATCCGTGGCCGCCCTGGCCACCATCCAGATCGCAATCACCGCAGCCTTCGTCGGCATCGCCGGCCTGCTCATGAAAGGTAAGAAAGATGCCTGACGTCATCGTCAAGAACCTCCGCAAAGACTTCGGCGGAAACACAGTCCTCCACGAGGTCAGCTTCACCATCAAGGACGGGGAGTTCTTCACCCTCCTGGGCCCCTCCGGCTGCGGCAAGTCCACCACCCTGTCCTGCCTCGCCGGCCTGGAACAGCCCACCTCCGGATCCATCGCCGTCGGAAACACCGTCCTGGTCGATGATTCTTCCAACAAGTTCGTCCCGCCCGAAGAGCGCAACCTCGGCATGGTCTTCCAGTCCTACGCCCTCTGGCCCCACATGACCCTGGCCGGGAACCTGGCCATGCCTTTGAACATCCGCAAGGTCCCCAAGGCCGAACAGAAAACCCTCATCCACGACGCCTTGGACAAGGTGGGCCTGGCCCACCTCGCCCACCGCTACCCGCACCAGCTCTCCGGCGGCCAGCAACAGCGCGTCGCCCTGGCCCGCGCCCTGGTCTACTCACCCAAGGTCCTGCTCCTGGACGAGCCCCTGTCCAACCTGGACGCCAAACTCCGCGAACAGGCAAGGGTCTGGCTCAAGCGACTGCAGTCCGAGCTTGGCATCACCACCGTCTACGTCACACACGACCAGGAAGAAGCCCTGGCCATGAGCGACCGCATTGCCGTCATGTCCAACGGCCACATGCTCCAGGTCGCACCGCCCCATGAAATCTACGAACGCCCCGGCACCGCCGAAGTCGCCGCCTTCATCGGCCGCTCCAACTTCATCGACGGCACGGTCGTTTCCGCCCGTGGCGGCGCGGCAACCGTCCGCCTCGAAGAGAGCGGGGAGACCGTCAATGTCGCCGTCAGCGAGCAGGCGGCGGACGGGGACCTCGTCACCGTGGCCTTCAGGCCTGAAAAGGTCTTTCTGACCAACCGCGGTGAACAGGTGCCGGCAGACGCCATCGTCCTCAGCGCCGACATCATGACCACCTCCTACGTTGGGTCCCGCTACGAGTACGACCTGAAATACGGCAGCAAAACCATCCTGGTCGACAGCACCACAGGCGGGCTCACCGGAGCCGTACGCCTCGTTGTCCCGGCAGAAGCAGTGCGCCTCTACCCAAGGGCCAACGTCGTCTCCGCCGATGTCGCCGAACTGATGGCCGTCACCCACTAGAATCTCCGGCGCGGAAGACGGCCCCGAGCAACTTCCGCGCCGGACACAACTTCACGGCATACCACTCACGAGCAGAGGTTATAGCCTATAGTCCCGAGCTCCTTACTGTCCTCGAGAAAGTGTGCATCATGAGCATCGCCACCGCCGCCGGATCCAACCCCTGCGTGTCCCACCTCAGCGTCAACGGTGAGGTGCTGCAGGCGGTGGATATTGAAGGAGCTTTCGGGCCGGACTACCCCCGGTTACCGGTGGTCCTGCGGCTCCTGGCAGAGAACGTCCAGCGGAACATGACAGGGCACGAACGTGAGCACGCCATGGACGCCCTGCGCCGCTGGCTGGCCACGGCAACCAGCACGTCCGAAATCGAATTCCTGCCCACCCGGGTGCTGATGCACGACACCACCAGCACCCCGGCCCTTGTGGACATCGCCGCGATGCGTGACACCCTCGCCGAATGCGGGGAGGACCCGATGGCGCTGAACCCGCTGCTGCGGGTGGACGTTTCAATAGACCATTCCCTCGCGGTGGAGGAATACGGGCGCGCCGATGCAGCCAAGCGGAACATCAAACACGAAATCCGCCGGAACCGGGAACGCTACCAGTTCCTTAAATGGGCTTCGAAGGCTATGAACGATGTGCACATCAACCCGCCTGGCACGGGCATCATGCACACCATCAACCTGGAACAGCTCGCCACAGTTGTCACCACCATCGAAAAAGACGGCGTCCGGTGGGCGGTCCCGGACATGATGGTCGGCACCGACAGCCACACCCCGATGATCAACGGTCTGGGCGTCCTGGGCTGGGGCGTGGGCGGTCTGGAAGCCCAGACCGTCATGTTCGGCATGCCCGCCACCTTGCGCATTCCCGACGTCGTGGGCGTGCGCCTCACCGGCGAACTCAGGACCGGCACCCTCGCCACCGACCTGGCGCTCACCGTCACCCACCGCCTGCGTGAAGTCGGCGTCACGGGCGAGTTCGTCGAGTTCTTCGGCCCCGGCGTCTCCACGCTCACGGTGGGGGAACGGGCCGTGGTCGCGAACATGGCCCCCGAATACGGCGCCACCACCGGCTACTTCCCGATCGACGCGATGGGCCTCGAGTATCTCGCCGGCACCGGCCGCTCGGCCGAACAGACCAGCCTCGTCGAGGCCTACGCCAAGCAGGCGGGGATCTGGTTCGACCCCGACGCTACTCCCGTCTATACCAAAGTCATCGATGTGGACCTGTCTACCGTCGCAATGCATGCCGCGGGACCCCGCCGTCCCCAGGACCTGCTGCCCTACGGCGGCATCCGCAAGGCATTGGAGCAGGAGACTGGACCGTGTCTTCCCGGCACTGGCGCCCTGCCGGACTTCCCGGTTGCCCTTGCCGCTATCACCAGTTGCACCAACACCTCAGACCCCCGCCTGCTGATCGCGGCCGGGTTGCTGGCCCGGAATGCCCGCAGGCGGGGGCTAAAAGTCCCCGAGTGGGTCAAAACGTCTTTGGCGCCAGGTTCTCCCGCGGCCGCCAGCTACCTTAAGCGCGCCGACCTCACCGAGGACCTCGCCTCCGTCGGTTTCGACATCGTCGGGTTCGGCTGCACCACCTGCATCGGCAACCCCGGACCGCTGACACCCGTCGTGGCCAGGGCTCAGGACGACGGGGGAAGCGAACCTGTCGCCATCCTCTCTGGCAACAGGAACTTTCCGGGGCGCGTGCACCCCGACGTCGAACTCAGCTTCATCATGTCCCCGCCTCTGGTTGTCGCCTTCGCCCTGGCCGGTGACGCCAAACGCGACCTCAGCGCGGAACCCCTCCAGCATCTGGAGGACGGCACCCCTGTCTACCTCAAGGACCTGTGGCCCACCCGTGAAGAAATCGACGCGCTGATGCTGAAGGCCAATGACCCGGCCGACTTCCGCCGGGACTTCGCCATCGCCAGCCGGGACCCGCAGTGGCGCCGCGTCGAAGCCCCTGAAGGCGCGCAGTATCCTTGGGACGAAGCGTCGACCATCCTGCGAAGGCCTCCTTTCGCGGCAATGTCCGAAGGAAGCCTCTTGGGGCAGTACACCGCCTACCCGTTGCTGGTCCTGGGCGATGACATCACCACCGATCACATTTCCCCGGCCAGCGCCATCCCGCCCAACAGCGACGTGGCGGACTTCCTGGTGGACAGGGGAGAGGACCGGGCGGACCTGAACGTCTTCGCTTCCCGCCGCGGCAACTGGGAAGTCATGGTCCGGGGCGCCTTCCACAATAAATCGGTCAGGAACCTCCTCCACCCCGAGGCCCCGATCGCCCAGACCATCCACGCGCCCTCGGGTGAGACCATGCCCCTCTGGGACGCCGCACAGCGGTACCGGCGCGAAGACGAATCCGTGGTCATGGTGGCAGGGGAGCGCTACGGCATGGGCTCCTCACGTGACTGGGCTGCCAAAGCCCAGCGCCTGCTCGGCGTGCGGGCCGTTATCGCGGCCAGCTTCGAACGGATCCACCGCTCCAACCTCATCGGCATGGGCATCCTTCCGCTCGTCATGCCAGCGCATATGAGGGACAAACTCCTCAACCTCCAACCCGGCGACCGGATCAGGATCGACGCCGCCCAAGAGCGCATCCACCCCCGCGCCGACATCGTAGCGGCAGTTGTGCGCAGCGACGGAGCGGAAGAGCCCTTCACCGCCACCGCCGCCGTCGAAACCGGGCTCGAGTGCGAACTCCTGACCGTGGGCGGCGTCATCCCCATGATCCTCCGCAGGACCCTGGATCAGGCGAAAAGCTAATGCTGCGCCCCACGCCCCATAAGAACACCGAGCATGCCACGGCTGGGCCTGACCATCACACGGGCCGGTTGCAGTCGGGGACGCCCCGGAATGCCCAGCTGGAACCGGTACTGAACTGGGCAAAGCTCGCCCGCGAGGACGAACTTGAACTGGTGCACCGCAGCGGCAAGACCCTAACGTCTGGCCGGGTCGACATGCGCGCTCTGGACGGCAGCGTTTTATGGCTGATCCAAGACGACGGCAAAGGCCGGGCAATGTTTCTCGCGGACGACGACGTGATGGTCTTCAGGCATAAGCGCGCAGGCAGCAGGCCAAAATCCTAACTCCCGGAAGTCCCACCAACAGCAAGGAGAATCATGAATGCGTTCGAGAAAATTGATGTCGTGGGTTCTGTGGTGGAGCTCGACGGCGATGAAATGACCCACATTCTTTGGCAGTTCATCAAGGACCGCCTCATAACACCCTATTTGAACATCAGGCTCGAGAGTTTTGACCTGTCCCTGGAAAACCGGGACGCGACCGATGACCAGGTGACCCTGGATGCCGCGCATGCCATCCGGGAGCACAAGGTAGGCGTCAAGTGTGCCACCATCACTCCCGATGAAGCCCGGGTGCGGGAGTTCGGCCTGAAGAAAATGTGGCCTTCCCCCAACGGCACCGTGCGCAACGTCCTGGGCGGAGTCCTGTTCCGGGAGCCGATCATCATCTCCAACATCCCCCGGCTCGTGCCGGGGTGGAACAAGCCCATCATCATCGGCCGTCATGCCTTCGGGGACCAGTACCGGGCCAGCAACTTCAAGGTTCCCGGGGCGGGGGCGCTGACCCTGACGTTCACCCCTACTGACGGCGGGGAGGAGATCCGGCAGGAGGTAGTCACCTATCCGGAGGGAGGCGGCGTGGCAATGGGCATGTACAACTTCAACGACTCAATTCGTGATTTCGCCCGCGCGTCCTTCTCGTACGGGCTGCAGAGGAACTACCCCGTCTACCTGTCCACGAAGAACACCATCCTCAAGGCCTACGACGGGCAGTTCAAGGACCTGTTCCAAGAGGTCTTCGACGCCGAGTTCAAGGACCAATTCCACGCGGCCGGGCTGGGTTACGAACACCGGCTGATCGATGACATGGTCGCCTCGGCCATGAAGTGGGAAGGCGGATACGTCTGGGCCTGCAAGAACTACGACGGCGATGTCCAGTCAGACATCGTCGCCCAAGGATTTGGCTCCCTGGGCCTGATGACGTCCGTGCTCATGACGCCCGACGGCAGAACCGTTGTGGCGGAGGCCGCCCACGGCACAATTACACGCCACTACCGCCAGCACCAGCAGGGTAAGCCCACCTCCACCAACCCCATCGCCTGCATCTTCGCGTGGACCGGCGCGCTGCGGCACCGCGGCAAGCTGGACCAGACACCGGATGTGATCCGCTTCGCCGAAACCCTGGAAAACGTAGTCATCAAGATCGTCGAATCCGGGAAGATGACCAAAGACCTGGCACTGCTCATCGGACCGGAACAGCCTTGGCTCACCACGGAAGAGTTCCTTGCAGCCATAGATGGCCGCCTTGCAGCGGCCGCTTCGCTGGGCGCCATATCGGCAAAGGTGCCGATACGCGAAGCCATCACACCTGCCGGTCACCGCTTAGATTCGCGGCCGGTCAGAGAGACACGAATATGAAGAGAAGGAATCACTGTGCCTGAATCCAAGCAGTACCAGCTGGCCGTCCTGAACGGCGACGGCATCGGCCCGGAGATCGTGCCGGCCGCAGTGAAAATCCTGGACGCGGCGATGGCCGCCGCCGGCGCCCCCGCCATCGCCTGGACCGAACTCCCGCTGGGGAAAACCGCGATCGACGCCCACGGTAGCGCCGTTCCGGAAGAAACCCTCGCAGCGCTGAACAACGTCGACGGCTGGCTCCTGGGACCGCACGACAGCGCCTCCTACCCCGAGCCGCACAGGTCCGAGTTGAACCCCTCAGGGACCATCCGCAAGCACTTTGGCCTGTTCGCCAACATCCGCCCCGCCAAAGCCTTCCCCGGCGGCAACGCCATCGTCGAAGGCACCGATCTGGTCATCGTGCGCGAAAACACCGAAGGCTTCTACGCGGACCGCAACACGTACGCCGGCACCGGCGAATTCATGCCCACCCCAGACGTTGCGATCATGCACGGCATCATCACCCGCGGGGCTACCGAACGCATCGCCCACGCCGCATTCCAGCTCGCCCAGTCCCGCACCAAACAGCTGACCATCGTTCACAAAGCAAACGTCCTGAAACTAACCACCGGCCTGTTCCGAGACGTCTGCCGCGAGGCGGCCATCGGGTACCCGGACGTGGCCGTGAACGACTTCCACATCGACGCGATGACCGTGCACCTGGTCCGCCGCGCGAACAAGTTCGACGTCATCGTCACAGAGAACATGTTCGGCGACATCCTCTCGGACCTCGCCGGGGAAATCGCTGGCTCCCTGGGCATCGCCCCGTCAATCAACTCCTCCAACACCCACGCCATGGCCCAGGCCTCACACGGCTCCGCCCCGGACATCGCCGGGAAGAACATCGCAAACCCCATCGCGATGATCCTCTCCTCCGCCATGCTGCTGCGCTGGCTCGGTGCCCAATTCAACGACGCCAAAGTCCTCCAAGCGGCCGAACTTGTCGAAAAAGCCATCGAAGCAACAGTCCTGGACGGCACCACCACCAAGGACCTCGGCGGCACCGCCGGCACCAGCGATTTTGCAGACGCCGTCACCAACCGCATCACCATCGTTTGACCCGAGACTGGTCTTTTAAGCGGTTGTGAATGGCCCTGGCGTCAGGTTGGGGTGTGCTTCAACCTGAGACTGGTCCAGGTGGAGTCTCGCAAGCCGCTGGCTGCGATGCGTGTCGCCAACTGCCGCTAGGTGAGGTATTGGAATGCACTCCACGACGCGCGCTTCAGCACGCAATTCGCTGTGTGACGGGCTGCGAAGGTGGCTCGTCGTTTCACTGAGCCGGGGTTGAACCTAACACGTGCTTCGCAGGAGATGCACGAAAGGTACTTGCTGTGAGTACCTTGTGTATGTTTGTCCTGTTTGCCGAATTCAACCGCATCCCATTCGCGTTGGTCCAGCAGGCTTATAGCCTTCTTCATCTCTTAGTTCCAACTTCTGTCTATTGGGGTCGCCTCGACAGTCTCGGTCCTGATCAGGACAGATGGGAAGAGTCCCTATCAAGTGCCGGCAGAGGAGTATGCCGTGGATCCCTTCTCTGCCGAAGCCTTACAGTTCATCGTCAGTCCTCACTTCGTAGCCATTGGACGGGACGATCACGCACCGGGTGGTTGTTCCCTTTCATGCCGAGTCAGATCCTGCAGGTGCGGCATCAGTGGGTTGTCGGGGCCACCGCAGTTTCTGATATGTCCGTTGCCGCTTGACGTACGGCGGTGAGGCTCTGGGATATGACCGTCACCTTTTGGTCCACGCTGGCGTTGGGGGGTGCTGCGACCTTGATGGCTCGGAAGCCTGTCTCCGGCAGTGGGCCGGCGGCTTGGAGGCAGGATTTGATGTGGCCAGCGGTCAGGAGTGAGGCGGGCTCAAAGAGAGTCTGGTCCGTGTTGGTGCCCTGTGGGACCCAGGTATCAGTGGCCGTAACGGGGGCTGGGGGGACATGGACATCGCCCCAGGCTATGCCGAATTTGGTGTCCACGTCGGCGCATCCGGAGAATACAACGCCGCCCAGGAGGTCACAACTGCGAAGGAAGGCGATTTGCTCCTGTGCTGCTTCTGGTCGCCGCTGTTCGATGACGGACCTGCCCCAGTTGATGACCATACTCATCGGGTTGCCTGTGGCGTCATTAGCCTCTTTGACTGCCTGCGCTTCGAGTTCCAGGGTAAGGAAGCCTTTGGCTGGGTTCTGTCCGGGCATGAGTGCGTCGCAATGTTCCAGGACGAGGCGGGCGCCGTGTGTGTCCCAGGAGGAGATTTCTATTAGAGAGGCTTCCAGGGCAGCAGCGGTAGCGGCGCTTCCAAAAGCCACGGGGGCGGCGTGTAGTTCCAGTGCAACAACCGAGGGTTTCCCCATCTGGTGGTTCAGCCGCTTGACTGCTTCCAGTGCTTCCTTGACAAAATCAAGGGCTGCCCTTCGCCCGGATTCGGAAGTGGAGGCTAGACCAAAACCCTTGTCGGCCTCCAGCCGCGACATTGTCCCGGGTATGGTTGTCACTACAAATTGGGCGTGCTCGGGGAGCTGCCGCAGGAACCATGCCTCGTCGTACTTGTGCAGTTTGTCGGTGAACGGCACTTCCAACCCGCCAACGCCATCTAAGGCAAAGACAGAAGCCAGGAACCTCTCTTCGTCGTTGGGATTCCATCCGGAAAGACTTGGCGCAGCAGCATAGGCGCCAACAAACAGGTGATCTTGGTTCGCGCTCGTCGGGGTCATCGTGTTCTCCATGGTTCGGGGTACAGCGCCTTGGTTGTCATTTTCTGTTCTCGGGACGACACCCGGGGAGCGCCGGCGTAGCCGTTAGCGGCTTACGGGCTCGCGGGTTTGGAGTATCTGGAGTTCGTGGCGGCGGGGGAAGCCTTCCCAGTCGCCTGGGACGAGGCATGCGAACGCTCCTGTTGCTGTGGCTGTCTTGAGCCTGTGTTGTGGTCCGCTGCCCGTGATGAGTTCGGCGAGGTAGCCGGCGACGAAGGCGTCTCCGGCGCCTACGGTGTCTACAGCGTCTACCGGGACGGCTTCCTGTCGGAATGTCGTGCCATTGATCAGGGCCAGGGCGCCGTCCGCGCCGAGTTTGATGACAGCCTGGCTTGGCCCGAGCGCAGCTATTCGCCGGGCCAGCTCTTCGGGTTCACCTGGGCCTACTGCTATTGCGGCTTCGTCATCGCCGGCAAAGACGATGTCTGCAAACGGAATGATGTCGTGGTAGAGGCTGCCCGCTTTCTCTGGTGACCAAAGGTTTCCGCGGAAGTTTAGGTCGAAGGAAACCATTACGTTGTTGGTTTTTGCTGTTTCCACCGCGTATTTAAGGGTCGCCTCCGCTTGAGGGGAGAGTGCGGGGGTGATGCCGCTGACGTGCAGCAGGGCGGCGTTTGTGATGAGTTGTTCGTTGATGTCTTCGGGTTTGATGCCGGATCCGGCGCTGCCTGCCCGGTAGTAGTTGACTCGTTGGGTGGACGGAGTCCTGCGTTCTTTGATCATGAGCCCGGTGGGGGCGGCAGGGTCGACGGCGATGCGGACATCGACGCCTTCGGCGCGGATCTCGCGTTCGACCAGATTCCCCAGTGAGTCCGAGCCGACACGTCCGCACCAGACGGCCTGCACGCCGAGCCGCTGAAGGCCAATGGCGACATTGGATTCCGAGCCCCCGATGCCAAGGCTGAGGGTGGAGGCATGGGCGAGGGGACCGACTTGGTCAGCGCGCATCAGCGCCATGGTTTCACCGAAGGTAAGGACATACTGCGCTGCGTTCACTGGCTGGCACCAAGTTCGTCTGCGGTTTTGTCCACCAGTTCGCGGACGAGCCGGGCCCTGGAGGTGAGTTCGTGCAGGTCTCCGCCTTTGAAGGCGTCCCCCAGTAAGGGCCCGCCCAGGCTCACTGCAAGGGCTCCTGCCCTGATCCAGCCCGGAACGTCTTCAATGTTCACTCCACCGGACGGGATGACCTGGATGTCAGGGAACGGGCCGCGGAGCTGGGAAACATAGCCGGGGCCAACGGTGGAGGCCGGGAAGACCTTGACGGCGGTGGCGCCAAGTTTCCATCCGGTATGGAGTTCGGTGGGCGTCAGGCCGCCGGGGTAGACGGGGACATCGCGGCGGACACAGGCCGTGATGACGTCCGGGTCGGTCACAGGGGTAACGAGATAGGCTGCGCCAAGGTCAAGGGCAATTTCCGCTTCAGCTGCTGCGGTGACGGTCCCGACGCCGATTTCGAGTGCGTCCCCGAACCTTTCCTGGAGGAGGGGCAGTTCATCCCAGACTCCTGGCGTGCTGAGGGTCAGTTCGATGCTCAGCACGCCGCCGCGCTGCAGAGCCTCAATGACGGGAGCATAGTTGGAGGCATGAGCGGCGCGGAGGACCGCCACGACCCGGGTGGTGTCGAGGATCGCGGACGGGGCCGGGCGGAAGAAGGTGCCTTGGTCATCGAGGCGCTGCATGGAGGTTCCTTTAGTGGTCAGGCGGGGAAAAACGGTGCCCGACGGCGGCGGATGCCGCCGCCGTCGGGCTGTGCGAACGATTTACTTGGCGTGCTGCGCGGCCGTCATTTCTGACGTGGCTGCGTTCTCTGCGGTGGCCTTGTTGTTCCACTGGGCATCCTCGGGGTCCGTGAGGTCGCGGTTGAGGGTTTCCGGCGTCATCCTGGTTGCGATGAAGCTGACGAGCATGACCAGGGACATGTAGATGGCAACAGGGATCCAGGAGTTGCTGAAGAGTGCCAGGAGCCCGGCGCAGATCATCGGGGCAACGCCACCGCCGATGATTGAGGCGAATTCGCGGCCGAGGGTGACGCCGGCGTAGCGGTAGCGGCTGCCGAAGATTTCCGGGAAGTAGCTCATGTGTACGCCCACGACGCCCTGGCAGGCCAGCATGAAGCCGACTACCATCACCAGGATGATGGCCACGGGCGACCCGGTGGTGAGAAGCATGAAGGCCGGTGCGGGGAAGAGCACTAGCGCTCCGGTGATGATCGAGACGACGCGCCGGCGGCCGATCTTGTCTGACAGCATTCCGAAAGCAACTGCTGCCACGCCGCCGCAAAGTGCACCGATCAGGAGTACCTGAGGGATGAATTTGGGGTCTGTTCCGACTACTGAGATCAGGTAGGTCGCCATGAATACCTGGATGGTGTAGGACTGTGCGCTGACGCCGAACGTCATCATCGTGACGCGAAGGACGTTGGCCTTGCCGAACTTCGCAACCTCCCTGAGTGGAGCGGGGGGTTCTTCACGGGTCCGCTTAATTTCTTCGAAGACCGGGGACTCGTCAAGCTTGCGCCGAATGATCATTGCCGCGATGGTGACGAAGATGCTGGAGAGGAAGACGAGCCTCCAGCCCCAGTTCATCATGTCGTCCGGGGCGAGTGCCTGGGCAGCCATCCAGACGAGTGCGCCGAGGGCGGTTCCTGCTGCGGCACCGACCATGATCAGCGATGCCATCTTGCCCCGGGTCCCGAGACGGGCGGATTCAGTCAGCAAGGTGGCGCCACCTGATTGCTCGGCGCCGGCACCGAAGCCCTGGCCTGCACGGCAGAGGACAAGGAGGATCGGAGCCCAAACACCGATCTGTTCGTACGTGGGCAACAGGCCGATGAGCAGTGTCGCGCCGCCCATGATCAGCAAGGTGGTCACCAGGACCCACTTGCGGCCGAGGCGGTCCCCGTAATGTGAGAAGAAAATGCCGCCGAGGGGACGGGCCAGGAAGCCCACGGCAAACGTGCTGAAGCTGGCGATCATGGCGACGGCCGGGGATTCGTTGGGGAAGAACAGCTGGCCGAACACAAGGGCAGCCGCTGTCCCGTAGATAACGAAGTCATATAGTTCCAGCGTGGTGCCGATGAGGCCGGCAAGGGCTGCTTTGCGGACCTTGCTTTGGTCAGGTTCCTGATGGGGAACGTGTGCTGCTGTGGTCATTTCCATACTCCTTTGAATGGATGCTTCTGTATGTAGGGTCCGCGCACGCCTTCAGCGCGGGGACCCTATGGAAGTCAGTAGGTGATGAGGACTTTCAGGTTGGTGGGGTCGGTTACAGGGGCCGTGAGCGCGGTCGCGGCCTCTTCGAGCGGGTAAGTGCTGGTGACGACGGCTGCCAGGTCTACTGCTCCTGATGCAGCGAGTCTGATCGCGGTGGGAAAGGCATGGGCGTAGCGGAAGGCGGTGACGAGGTCGATTTCGTAGCGCTGGAGGAATCCGAGCGGGATCCCGTCCACGGTTGGCCTGGCCTGGCCCACCACCGTGGCGCGGGCGGCCGGCGCCAGGGTGCGGATGCCGCTGGCCAAGGCGAGCGTGTTGCCGGAGCACTCGATCAGGCGGTCCATGTTTTCCAGGTCCAGGGGAGCCGTGGCGGTGTTGATGGTGCGGGTTGCCCCGAACGTGCCGGCAACGGCGAGCCGGTCATCGTTCACGTCAGTCAGCACGATCTCCGCTGCCCCCTTGGCGGCTGCCACCTGGGACACTAGCAGACCGATGGGACCGGCGCCGGTGATGAGCACCCGGTGTCCGGGCTGGACCTGGGCCCGTTCGACAGCCCAGACAGCAACTGCGAGCGGTTCGATGGCTGCTCCGATTTCGGCCGGGATCGCGTCGGGCAACACATGGAGGGCAGCTTCGGGGACCACGACGTGGCGGGCGAAGAGCCCATCTGTTGGGGGTGAGCCGAAGCAGGTACCGGACGGGCAGAGGTTGTACCGGCCCGAGAGACAGGTGGGGCAGTCACGGCAGGGGAGGGCCGGTTCGATAACGACGGCGGTACCCGTGGCCAGGCTGGCCTGCGGCCCCGCGGCGATGATGACTCCCGCGCCTTCATGTCCCAGCACTGTGGGTTGGGTCAGGATGTTGGTGCCGTTACGACCGTCCGCGTAGTAGTGCATGTCTGAGCCGCAGATGCCGCCGGAGCGCATCTCCACCAGAACATCCCTGGGGCCAAGCGGCGGCAGGGGTTTGTTTTCGATCCGGATGTCCAGGGTTGCACGGAGGACGGCTGCGTCGGTGGTCGTGGGGAGTTCAGTCTGGGCTTCAGGGGCAAGGATTTGGCTGGTCATGGTGTGCTCCGGGTGGCTGCGTAAGGGTGTGAGGGCGTGCCGGCATCGGCGATCGCGGCGATGGGTCCATGGGTGTGGAGGGTGTCGATGAGCTCGCCCGTGCGCTTGATGAAGCCGGTCTGGCCCGCCAGCTCCTCACCGAGGAGGTGATGTTCGGCGAGCACCCGCTCGGCCAGGTCCGGGCCGGAATGGGACTGGGCCGCCAGTGTGGAAAGCAGCGCCCGGGCCGGGTCTTCCATGGCAGCGGCCTGCGGGCCGGGGTCGAACCCGTTCAGCGGCGCGATGCAGGTCAGGTAGGCAGCTGTGGTCAGTGCCAGCAGGTGCGGCATCTGCCCTGTTTCCAGCATCTGCAGCGCCGGAAGCGGGACGCGCTGACGAAGTTTTACCGATCCATCGGAGCCGACCTGGCTGGTCCGGTGACCCAGCGCGGTGTTCCGCCAGCGGGAAAAGAGCTGTTCTTCGTAGGCGTCAATGTCCACGCCGGCCGGTACCGAGACGCTGGGAAGGTATTCGTTCCTCAGCACCGAGCGGGCCGCCAGTTCGATGTGGGTGTGGGCGACGGAATCGGGAATGGTGACAGCACCGGAGAGGGCACCGAGGTAGGCGATCAGGGAATGGGTGCCGTTGAGCAGCCGGACTTTGAGCTGTTCGTAGCCGGCGACGTCATTGGAGAACACGGCACCGCCGGCTTCCCAGGCCGGGCGTCCGGCAATGAAGTTGTCTTCAACGATCCACATCGTGAAGGGCTCGGCCGGCACGGGGATGCGATCGGTGTACCCGGCCTTATCTGAGACAAGGTTGCGGTAGTGCTCTGTTGTTGCCGGCACGATACGGTCCACCATGGAGGACGGAAAACTGGTGCAGGTGTCAATGAAAGCCAGTGTTTCGGTGGCCTCAGCGGGGGAGAGCTGTGAGGCAAACTCCCTGATCAGCCGCTCAGTGTGGTGGCCGTTATCGGCAAGGTTGTCGCAGCTGAGGATTGTCACCGGCTGTGCATGGGTGCTGGCCCTGTGCTGCAGGCCGCGGACGATTTGTCCGATGGGTGTCCGGGGAGTACCTGCGTTTTCGAGGTCGTGGCGGATGGCCGGGTCCTGCAGGTTCAAGGAGCCCGTGGCCGGGGTGTAGTGGTAACCGTTTTCAGTCACCGTCAGGGAGACGATGCGCGTCGCGGCGTCGCCGATGACCTGAAGCACACGGTCCGGATTGTTCGCTGCCGTGAACGCGTCGCTGTGGACCCGCGGGACCGAGAACCTTGAACCTTCCGGCGAAATCTCTACCACTGTGTAGAGCATGTCCTGGGTGTGCATGGCGTCCGGAACCGCGGATGAGCGGCTCGAAACACCGATGATGCCCCAGTCCCCGCCGGCCGCGGTGACGGCGGCGTCGGTGTAGACGGCCTGGTGGGCGCGGTGGAAGTTGCCCAGTCCGAGGTGGACGATACCGGGGGCCGGGGCAGCGTTTCGTCGCAGGATTCCCGGGAGGGAAGCGGAGAGCTGCGGGATGCTGGAGGGGTTCATGTTTTTACCAGTCCTTCATGGAGCCGTCGAGCTCGCGGGCGATGGGCAGATACGCCTGTTTGTAGGGGAACCGGGCTGCTGCTGCTTCGTCCACGTGGACTCCGAGGCCGGGTTCTTCTCCGGGGTGGAGGTAGCCGTCCTCGAAGCGGAAGCTCGATTGGAAGACTTCGGACACCAGCGGGTCGTAGCCCATGTACTCCTGAATAGCGAAGTTGGTGGTCGCCAGCCCGAGGTGGAGGGATGCGGAGAGATTGATCGGGGAGACGTCCGAGGGCCCGTGCGGGGCACCCTTGATCTGGTAGACCTCAGCCAGCGCCAGGATTTTGCGGACGTGGGAGATGCCTCCGGCGTGAACGACGGCTGTGCGAATGAAATCAATGAGCCGTTCGGTGATGAGCAGTTCACAGTCCCAGATGGTGTTGAAGACTTCGCCGATGGCCAGGGGGATGGTGGTCTGCTGGCGCAGGGTGCGCAGCAGCCGCTGGTTTTCAGACGGCGTAACGTCTTCGAGCCAGAACAGGTCGACGTCTTCCAAGGACCTGGCCAGACGGGCGGCTTCGGTGGGGTTGAGCCGGTGGTGGACGTCGTGGAGCAGTTTCAGTTCAGGGCCCACGTGCTCACGCACGGCTGCAAGGACCTTGGGGGCGTGGCGCAGGTAGGCCGAGGTGTCCCAATCTTCTTCAACGGGTCCGGCCCCGCGGCCGGCCGGTTCGTAGCTCGTGGCGCCCTTGGTGACACCGTAGACCTTGTCCAGGCCGGGGACGCCGGACTGGGCGCGGACGGCCCGGAAGCCCTGTTCGCGGCGCTGGTCCACGGAGTCCAGCAACTGGGGGAGGTCCCAGCCTGTGGCGTGGGTGTAGGTGAGGATCTTCTCGCGTGCGGCGCCGCCCAGCAGTTGGTAGACGGGGACGTCCAGGGCCTTGCCCTTGATATCCCACAGCGCCAGGTCGATCGCCCCGATCGCGGCCATGGTCACGGGCCCGCGCCGCCAGTAGGCACCGCGGTAGAAGTACTGCCAGGTGTCTTCGATCCGGTCCGCGTCGCGGCCCAGCAGGGCGGGGGCGAGGTGATCGCGGAGGTAGCTGGCGACGGAGAGTTCGCGGCCGTTCAGGGTGGCGTCTCCCCAGCCGACGATGCCGTCGTCGGTGGTGATCTTCAGGGTGACGAAATTGCGGCTGGGGCTGGTGACGAGGACGTCGACGTCGACGATTTTTCGGGTCATCGGGAAATCACTACATTCTTCAGGGGCTGGTTCGTGGACAGTCGGGTTATGTTTTCGGCGATCTCGCGGGCGCGGCCGCGGAAGGTTTCGGCGGTCACGCCGGAGGAGTGGGGAGTCATGATGACGTTGTCGAGCCGGCCGAACGGCAGCGTGGAGGGCTCACCGCGGCCGTCGGTGCCAGGGTACTGGTACCAGACGTCAATAGCGGCGCCGGCGATCCGCCGGTCTTTCAGTGCCTCGTAGAGTGCGGTTTCGTCGACGACGGGGCCGCGGGCGACGTTGACCAGCTGGCCGTCGGGTCCTAGGTCGTCCAGTTCGGCTGCGCCGATCAGGGAGGTGGTTCCGGCGTCGAGCGGGATGCTGACCACCAGCACGTCGGATTCGCTGAGCGCCTCGCCCAGGCGGTCCGTGGTGCCCGTCCAGCGCAGCGAGTTCTCTTGTGCGTTGACGGATCCGCTGCGGGTAATGGCAATGCCTTCCGCGCCGAAGGCCTGCAGCAGTTTCCAGGCGGCGCTGCCGATGTGGCCGAAGCCGAGGAACGTCACCACGGCGCCGCGCAGTGTTTCGGGCTGGCGGATCTCGGGCGAGTAGACCGAGGAGGACCAGACTCCGGTGCGCAGGGCCGCGTCCTGGCCCAGTAGGTTGCGGCGCAGGGCCACGAGCACGGTGGCAATGTGCTCGGCGATGGAGCCTTCGTGGTGGAAGGTGTTGGCGCAGACGGCTCCGGCGGGCAGGGCGTCGGCGTCGATGCCGTCGTAGCCGGCGCCGGCAACGTGCACCAGCCGGAGGTTCCGTGCATCGGCGCCCATGGCGGCGGTGAACTTCGGCCCCACGTAGACGTCGGCGTCCTTTAGATCGGTCAGGACGGAGTGTTCGTTCCAGCTGTCATGCCAGGACGTGACGGTCCCTTCCGGCAGCGCCGCTTCGAAGATGGCCCGCTGGGGCATCAGGTTGGAGTCTGCGATGACGATTCTCATGGTTACTTTCCCTACAGGGTGTGGTCGGCGGTGCGTGCGGCGAATGTCGAGCCGCGCACGATGAGCTGTGAGTTGAGGTGGACGGCTTCTGTGGCGGTGTGCTTGCCAGCGATCTGTTCGAGGAGGAGTTCGAGGGCGAGTGAGCCACTGCGGCTGATGGGGACCCGGACGGATGTGAGTCCGGGTTCGGCGGCGGCGGCGATGTCGAGGTCGTCGATGCCCACGACGCTGATGTCTTCCGGGCAGTGGTAGCCGAGCGTCCGGGCGCCGGCGAGCATGCCGATGGCCACGAGGTCGTTGTAGGCGATGGCGGCGGTGGCACCACTGGCAACCACCGAAGCGGCGGCGGCCAGGCCGCCGTCGACCGTGGCGTTCTGGTTGCCCACGGTGATCAGTTCCATGCCCCACTCGTCACAAAGGCGCGTGATGGCGGCAAGCCGCTGGCCGTTGGCCCATGAAGAGGCCGGACCGGGAATGTAGGCCAGCTTGCGGTGGCCAAGGGCGTGCAGGTGCTCAACAGCCTGCCGGATCCCCTCGCCAGCCTCCATCAGTACACGGGCCGCTTGGTCAGCCTCGCCGTTGATCACCACGAGCGGAGCGTTGCCGGCCAGGTTGTGGATCTGGTCCGACGGGAGCCGCGGAGAGCAAAGGATGATGCCGTCCACCCCGGTGGCAAGGGCCACGAGGTGGTCGCGCTCTCGGGCGGAGGACTCGCCGGTGTCGGCCAGGACCATCCGGTGACGGCCGTGCCAGGCCTGGTCCTGGATCGCCTTGATGAGCGCCGCGAACACAGCGTTGGAGATGTCCGGGACCACGACACCAAAGGTCCGGCTGCCGCTCAGTCCCGGGACGTCGTAGCCAAGCTGGGCAGCAGCGTCCATGACCTTCTGCCGCGTTTCGGCAGCGAGCCGGCCGGGATCGCCGAACGCCCGTGACGCCGTGGCGAGCGAGACGCCCGCGAGCTTAGCGACGTCCGTCAGTTTTGCCGGCATAGGTCCTCCAGTTGCTTCGTTGAAACCCTTCCCCTCCAGTATGGAAAAGATTGTACAAACTTGTCAAGTATTTTCCATGAGCCACATCACATACAGGGATGTTCGGATAAACGTGG
The DNA here is from genome assembly GCF_044754225.1 of Arthrobacter sp. NPDC093125. Lineage (NCBI taxonomy): Bacteria > Bacillati > Actinomycetota > Actinomycetes > Micrococcales > Micrococcaceae > Arthrobacter > Arthrobacter sp. NPDC093125. The sequence continues at coordinate 29,359 of NZ_JBIVOQ010000011.1, forward strand.
GAGGCTGCGCGGGACGGCATGAGTGAGCGCCTGCTTGAGAGCGAATGCGGCTTTGGCCGCTAGGGAACGGCGTTCATGACCCACGGGACGCCTGCGGGTGCCCAAATCCGGACAAACCCTGCGTCTGCGGTTCGGGGATGTCACCTACAGACCGCTGAAAAGCAGGGGCGTCGTGGCCAGGCGCGCGAATTTGGCCGGTGCCAGGGGATTGGACGGCCCTACTTCTCTCTGCTTGCTGAACGCCGATAACGCACGTTTCGTCACAACGGGAAAGCCCCCTCCAAACGCCCCTTTTGGAGCTGGAAAATGGCAAAAAGAAGGTGTGGACATTGTCCACACTTTGGGCTCCGGACTGGGTTGTACAGGTGCCGGATTGACTCGGATTGCTTATGTTTTCGGGAGCTCCCGGGGTTTGCAAGGGCCAGAAGGCAGTTCGAGTCCCACCTCGGGCACAGTGTTTCCGCAGGTCAGAAGCTTTTTCTTCACTGAGTGTTGACAAAGCTTGACGCATTGGGGCTGCAAGGTGTAGTAGCAGGGCCCGTTGCCCGGGCCAGAGGGCCCTTATCCGTGGCGCGTTTCGGTTTTCTGCGGACCACGCAGCCCTTCTGCTCGATTACCGCCAGCACTTAAGCGCGCACGTCTTGCACGCGCCATCCGACCAGCAGCGGCAACTTGCCCGTGGCAGCGGAGTCTGGGGCGTGAAGCGTTACGTTGGGGTCTAAGACCTGCTTCTTCAAATCGTTAGTAAAGGGGAACTAGTACCAATTCTGACGATTCGATGCAGGGTACCTGGACCAGACCGCCAATGGGGTCACAGGTGAGGCCTAGGTTGTGTTCCATCGCGATTTCAGCGGCATTCTCGATTATTTCCGGTGTTCCTCCTAGGACCTGCGGCAGCCTTCATGCGAAACGCGATCGCCGCATTCTCCGCCCAAGGGGTGAAGATCCAGCGGGTGCTAACCGATAACGGCTCCTGCTACCGGTCCAAAGCCTTCGCCCGGGTCTTGGCCGATGCCGGGATCCGCCACAAACGCACCAGACCCTACCGGCCCCAGACGAACGGAAAAGTAGAACGCTTCGACCGCATCCTCCTGGAAGAGTGGGCCTACGCCCGGCCCTTCCTCTGAGAAATCGAACGCCAAGCCTGCTACCAGGACTTCATCGAGCACTACAATCAGGCCAGGCCCCACACCGCACTCAAAGGCGCCTCACCCGCCAGCCGCGTCACCAACCAACCGGGTTAGTACACCTAGGGCCAACATCAAGCCTCACATGTCGGTCCCATAGGCAGGCCTATCTTGGCGGACAGCTTGGCCAACTGCTGGGGCCACGCTGGCTGCTCCTGAAAATTCCGTTCTTGGAGATCCCACGACCTCTTCAGTGGGCTGTCGGCTCTTCTCCAATTTTCGTGCAGGCGACCTCGAACTAAATTGGTTCAAAAGCGGACTGAAGCGCCTGAAGTGCCGGACCAGAGGGCCATCTCTGAGATAACGGCGACGGAGATTCAAGCGCGGTCGACTAGGAAAGCACCCAAAGGGACGGAAGCATGCGCACGCATTTGACACACTGGGGAGCGTTCGAAGCTGAAAGTGATGGCAAGTCACTCAGGTCCGTCAAACCTTGGTCTGGTGATCCGGACCCCCGTGACATCTTGAACAACGTGGCTTCAGCGCAGCACCACCCCACACGCGTACTCCGCCCAGCGGTCCGTTCGGGTTGGTTGGAACACGGACCAGGTGCTGGGTCAGGCCGGGGGAATGAACCCTTTGTGGAGGTTTCCTGGGAACGGGCTATCGAATTGGTCAGTGCAGAACTAGGACGGGTCTACTCCGAGAAGGGTCCCTCGGCTGTATACGGCTGTTCCTATGGATGGGCCAGCGCGGGGCGGTTCCATCATGCTCAAAGCCAGATCCATAGATTTCTTAACTCTCTGGGAGGGTATGTTGCCGGCGTTTCGGACTACAGCTATGGCGCGTCCGGGGTGCTGTTGCCGCACATCATCGCTGCCACCCCGGACCAGGTCATGGCTCGTGCAACGTCATGGAGCGTGGTCACTGAAAACACGGAACTGTTCGTCGCCTTTGGTGGCCTGTCGGAAAAGAATAGCGGCATTGGTCCTGGCGGAATTGGCCGGCATGTCGCCAGAGACGCGATCCGGAAGGCAGTAGCTCGAGGATGCCGATTCATTGACGTAGCTCCGATCGCGGATGACACGTACAGCGAAGCCAACGCGGAATGGATCGCCCCACTGCCCGGCAGTGATGCTGCCTTAATGCTGGCACTCGCGTACGTGCTTGATTCTGAAAACCTCGCCGACCATGATTTCCTCTCCCGGTATTGCGTTGGTATGGACAAATTCCTGCCGTACCTACGTGGCGAGGTTGATGGCATCCCCAAAGACGCTCGCTGGGCTGAGAAGCTAACAACCATTCCCGCCGATCGGATTGTGCGCTTGGCGCGTGACATGGCGGCCTCGCGAACGATGATCAACCTCAGTTGGTCCATGCAGCGGCAGCAGCACGGCGAGCAGCCTATCTGGCTGGGGGTGACGTTGGCAGCGATGCTTGGACAGATAGGGCTGCCCGGTGGTGGGTTCCAGCACGGATATGGTTCCTCCGCCGACGTCGGGCTACCCCTGCGAGTATCCAGCGCGCCCTCATTCCCGCAGGGGCGTAACCCCGAGACGTCCTTTATTCCTGTCGCAAGAATTTCAGACATGCTGCTCGAACCAGGCAGTCAGATCGATTTCAACGGTGAGCGGATCACCCTGCCGGAAATCGAGTTGATCTACTGGGCTGGCGGTAATCCGTTCCATCACCACCAGGACCTGGCGCGCTTCCGGAGGGCATGGTCCAAGCCTGCCACTGTCATCGTCAACGAACAATTCTGGACCAGCACGGCAAGGCATGCTGACATAGTGCTTCCAGCCACCATGTCCTTCGAGCGAAACGATTATGGTGCGGGTCGTAACGATCCTTCATTCTTCCCGATGCATGCTCTCACAGCACCGGCTGGCCAGGCGCGGGATGACTATGACATCTTCGCCGCTATAGCGGGAAAGCTTGGTCGAGGTGACGTCTTCACCCAGAATCGGGACACTATGGGCTGGCTCCGCCATCTGTATGACGGGTGGCAGAAAAAGCTTGCTGAGCGCGGCATCGAAGTCGTTGATTTCGACACCTTTTGGGAGACCGAGAAAATAGAAATACCGGTCATTGAACCCGACCAGGTTCTGTTTTCGGCGTTCCGACGGGATCCGGAGATGAACCCCCTGGCCACGCCCAGTGGCAAGATTGAAATCTTTTCATCCACCATCGAGAATTTTGGTTACGTGGATTGTCCCGGCCATCCTGTTTGGTTGGAGCCTGACGAGTGGCTTGGCTCGGCGGGTGCCTACCCGCTGCATCTCATCGCGAACCAGCCGAAGACGAAACTACACAGCCAGCTGGACATCGGTGCCACAAGTCAGAAAGCAAAAATCCAGGGACGAGAGCCGATTCGCATGAACCCTGAAGATGCAGCAGCGCGCGGCCTCACCGACGGACAGATTGTCCTGGTTCGAAACGACCGCGGCAGTTGCTTGGCCGGCCTGGTCGTCTCGGCGGCCCTACGACGAGGCGTCGTTCAACTTTCAGCCGGGGCCTGGTACGATCCGGCGCTTGATGACCCATCATTCTGTCGCCACGGCAATCCTAATGTCCTCACAGCTGACAGGCCCTCATCGAGTCTTTCGCAGGCTACGACAGCACAACATGCACTTGTGGAAGTCACGGGCTGGTCAGGCGAAGTTCCTGAGTTGACTGTGACGAAGCCGCCCATCCTGATGACAGAAGTCGATGGCGGTCGCGAACAGGACGCGATGGCCCAGCTGGGTGACGCGCAGCCCCAACCCGGTGGCGAGATGTGTTTTGCCGGTCCCGGGTGGCCAGAGCAGGACGATGTTGGAAGGTTTGGTGAGGAACGCTCCCGTGGCCAGGTGCGAGATGGTGTCGCCTTTGAGTCCGGACCGGTGGTCGAAGTTGAAGACCTCGAGTGATTTGCGGGCAGGAAATCCGGCTGCCCGGGCGCGGGCTTCGGCTCCGGATGCTTCCCTGGCGGCGACTTCCCGGGACAGGACCGCGGCGAGGTACTCCTCGTGGGTCCAGCCGTTGTCGCGGGCCTGGTCCGCGAGCCGCGGGCCGCTGCTTCCCGGATAACGGGTGCCTTCATGGCCCGGGAGTAGTACTCGATCTGGCCGGCGGTTTCCTTGGCGTCGGGCATCAGGCGACCTGCCCGTCATCGAGTACGACACCGAACGCCCGGTCGTAGTCAGCCAGGTCGCGAAGCTGCTGTGTCTCCGGCGGGTGCCAGGTTCTGGAAGGCTTTCCGCAGCGTCCGGGCGGCCTCGACGTGGTCCGGATCGGTGATCGTCAGGCCCGTTCCCCAGGACCGGGGGTGGCTGCCGATGCACGTCCAGGCTGATCGTGACCGTTTCAGGTCTGCAGTGACATGGACGAACCTCCCGATGGCCTGCCGGTGGACGGAGTAGTCGTTGGATCCCATCCGGACGTAGTACTCCCGTGGAAGCCGGACCCGGGCGGCGAATCCGGTCACGGGCGGAACCGTCGGCAGTCCCAGCATCGCCGCCTTGTCCTGGCCGATCAACTCCTCAGGCCGGGCGCCGGTCCGCCGGATCAGCCGGGCGCTGGCTTTGGCAGCCACCACGCGAGCTGGGCGTTGAAGTCCTCGGACGAGACGAAGGTCCGGCCGGGCAGGAACGAGCTCTCCAGGAACTGGTTCGTCCGCTCCACGACGCCTTGCTCTCCGGGTCGTAGGGCTTGACCTGCACGATCCTGGTCGCGAGGACCCCGGCGAAGGCCGCGACTCCGGCGGCAGAGCTGTTCCGCCGCCCGATGCCGGTTTCGTTGTCCCAGATCAGTCTCCGCGGAACCGCACCCAGGGACCCGATCAGCTCCCACAGCCGGCCAGCAGGTCCCCGGTCATCCGGGAGGGGATCATCCTTGCCATGATGAATCGTGAATGCGAGGACACCATCACCAGCATGGGTTTTCCGGTCCCGACGGGCATCCACACCTCCGGGAACCACAGGTCGCACTGCGCCTGGTCACCGGGTTCGAACTGATCCGGTCCGCGGGATCCGCAGGGGCATGCTCCGGCCGGATCCTGGCGACGTTCTCCCGGAACCATGCCGCGGACCCGGACCAGCCCACCCGCTGCGCGAGCACGTCGCCGGCATCCGGGTTCCCCTCAGGAGCGCCCTGATCGCCGGCTCCACCGCCTTGATCCCGGAGTCCTGCGGCGCACGCACGTATGCTGGCGGATAATCAGCGCTGACCGCTTTCGCGACAGTGTTCCGGGAAATACCCAGCCGCGCCGCTATCGACCTCATCGATTCACCCTCGGCAAGATGCAACCGCCGAATAAGCGCCCAATCCTCCACTGTGATCACCCACCCAATCGTTTGGAATGGGTGGGTGAGTTTTCAACCGTCACAATGGCTCAGTTTTCGACCGTCACTGACACGTGTCGTTCTCTCACGAAACGGGATGCCTACGATATAGCGGTTAGGAGTGCGCTATTGCGCCCCTACTTAAGCGCCAGCCTCACGCCAATTGACCGGCGCGATGGACAAAAGGAGTCGCGTGCCGGGAAGCGCTCCATACTGGACAGTCGTTCCCTTTGGAAGAACGAGCAGCTCGTCAGGATCTCCGATCAGGATGTCCTCAGTTTCACCGTCAATAATGACGAGACGCGCCTGGCCTTCAATGACGTATATCGTCTCCTCGTACTGAACGGTCCATGGCTCGCTGAAACCAGCCTCCTGGAAGGTCATAAAGTAGGTACCGAGTTGGGCGAGGCCAGAAGCTGCAGTTCTGTGTTCGATCTTGGCAGGACCAAAGTCGTTGACGTTATTGGAATCAAAGGCTGGCTTGAGATTTAAAGTTACGGCCACGGGGTTTGTCCTCAGGTTGTATGTTGGTTTTTCGACCGCAGGGCAAAGGCGTCTCCTGCGGGTGGAGAGATGGCGGTGCTCTTAGTCAGGTCGGAGGTGGATCATTCGTCTAAGGCAGCGCGAAGTGCTAGTGCTACGGCCTCCGGAAGAGGACGTGAACGGGCTTTTGTTGCGTCGACGTTGACGTAGACGAGCTCAACGTTCGCCAGCTCGGTCTCGTCACGACTGATCACGACATCCAAACGGAAGCTTGAGTTCCCTACCTTGGTGCACTTCACGTCAACATCGAGATCGTCATCAAAGTACGCGGGGGCCTTGAAAGACACTATTGCGCTGATTACTGACGGATCAGTACCTTCTGCCACCAGTTTGGAGTAGGGCCAGCCAATGCTGCGAAAGAATTCGGTCATCGCCACATCGGCGACTTCAAGGTAACGGCTGTTGAAAAGGAATCCCTGCGAGTCAACCTCGTGGTTCCTGACCCGGTGATGGTGAAGAGGCATCAGGCACCCATTTCCGCCTGAAGCTTTGCGTAGAGATCAAGTCTCCGAAGGGCCAAGCCGGGGGCTTCTGGTGTCGCCCGTGAGGCAACCAGCAAGTCATGATCCAGGTCTGCGATAAGCAGTTCTTCTTCGCTCGATTCCGTCGTCGCCAAAATTCCATCGTTGATTCCCACAGTCTTATCCACGGGCACGGACACGAGTGCCTTGCCCACTGCATACATCGGTGAATCAGTCGGTAAACCGCTGGTGCTGATCAACGGCGACATAACGACATACAGCTGGTTCTCGATAGCCCGAGCCTGGCACCCGGTTCGTACCCGGTGTATCCCTCGACGATTCCAAGTCAAAGACGGGCAGAGTATCAGGTCTACTCCTTTATGGACGAGGTAGCGTGACAGTTCTGGGAACTGGATATCGGCGCAGATCAGAAGTCCCACCGTGAATGGGCCGATCTTTGTCACGAGTAGTTCGTCGCCGCCTTTGGCGCCAAGTGAATGCTCTTGGGGTGTGAGGTGAATTTTGTCCTGAGATTCAACCCGTCCGTCCGGGTGGGCGATAAAGGCGGTATTTCTTAGTGATCCATCATCCGCGACGCGATTGTGGCTACCGCCCGCGATGACTATGTTATGCTCTTTGGCCATCCTGCGGAGGTCGTGGACGATGGCCTCCGTAAACTCCGGGAGGAACTTCCAATAGTCTGATGTGATGGTGGCGGTTGTGACTTCATGGTCATCAATTGCCCCCAGAAGTCCTGTGCTTGCCAGTTCAGGGAAAAGCACAAGCTCTGCCTTTTGTTCCGCCGCACGTTTCACGAGTCCCTCCATATGGCCCAGATACTCCTGGAGGGACTTCTCGGGTCGAAGCTCGAACTGAGTAGTGGCTACCTTTAGTGACGCCTTGGTCATAGGAATCTCCTGTCTGAGAATTCGGCCGCCTCTGGACGGAGGTTCTTCTACTTACGTCCCGCTGGTTGAAGCCGATGAAATGGCGGTCAAGTCGTAGAAAAGCATCAAGGTTGAGGTGACATGGTTCAGACCCGTTGCGATGCTGCCCGGGCTAAGTTATGCCTCTGACATTAACGGAGAGCTTAAGGCCTGAACATTAGGAGGATTATCAAAGAACGGGCAGGAGTTTGGTTCGAATGCCAAAGCGTGGGTATGCCTGCTGATCCATCATCCTGGGAGGACGCAAACGATCCGCAGGCGAGCACCAAAACGGGCCCAGTTCAACGCACGCAGGTACGGCCAGCCAACTACCGGTTAGCAGGGCTTTTGGGACGTGCCGGTAGCTGAAGCATCTAATGTCGGCACTGAAAGGTGGGGTCTAGGAGGACTGCTCGTCGCCAATTGTGAGCGTAGGTCTATTCATTCCCAGGTCCCCGGCAAAGCTACTCGTTTCGGCGGCGATGATCTCAGCCATTACCTGGCCGCAGACGGGTCCGCTGGCGACGCCCCACGCATGACCAACGTTGATGTAGGCGCCGTCAGCACGATCTACAATCGGCAGGTGGTCAGACGTTTCGCTTCCCAGGCCGGCCCAGAGGCCGGTGACGCCGTAATCGGCAAGGCTGTTGTATCTGTCCAGCGTCGTCGAAACCATGGCATTTGTAGCGTTGATGCTGATGTGAGGGTTGAGCGAGCCCCGCCCATCCAGACTGTTGCCAATAAATATTGAGCCGCCGCGGTTTTGAGCGATTGAGTCGTCATAGCCGACTGATAAAGAACCTGTTCCAGCGTCCGGGACGCCCGGCGAGGCGCCGTTCGGTGCAGCGAAAATCGTTGGGTCGTACGTCGGAAGATCAGTGAGCGCGCCGCACCCATATACGCCTCGCGGGCCATGCATTATGGCATTGACGTGGGTGTCAACGGGTTGAGTCAACATCTGACCTACCCGGGCGGTGCCGATCGGCACGTCAATGCCCTCGGCCCGGAGGTTTGTGGACCATGCCCCTGTTGCCCAAACGACACCCGAGGCATGGATTTCGCCTCGAACAGTACGTACTCCAGTGACAGTTTCCCCGTGCCGCAATGTAGAAAGTACGGACGTATTCTCAAAGGTGCGAATGCCCGCCCGGATGCAAGCGGCGGCCAACGCGTTGACGAACTGCACACCGTCGATTTGGGCGTCGTCCGCGCAGAAGACAGCACCGATAGCACTGTCGGGAAGAATAGAGGAATGCTTTAGCGCCTCCTCCCGGTTGACCATGGTGATGTCCAAGCCGGCCGCCCGTCGGTTGGACACGTAATCCTCCAGCACCCGGCCCTGCTCCTCGTTTTCAAAGAAGAAAAGTCCGCCCTGATTACGAAGGTCGAAGACGTCACCAAACTCCTGCAAGAACTCCTGGTACTTGTCCCTGCCTGCCTTAGCCAATGCAAGTTCAGTCCCGGCACGCCGAGTCTGCAGCCAGATGGAACCGGGGTTGCGACCGGATGCGCCGTACGCAGGGAACCGCTGTTCAACAACGACGACGTCGAACCCCCTCTTGCGCAGCTCCCAAGCTGTGCAGAGGCCTACTATTCCTGCTCCTACGACCACAATGTCGCCGGTCGCCAGGGTGTCAGCGCTCATCGCACGTTTCCTTCCTGCTGGGGGCCTGCCCTAGGCCTCTCTCGTTAGTCTTCCAGATCGCAGGGTCCGAAAGCACGGATGCGAACTGCACAATGCAAGCTTTCTCATTTGCTGCATGTACGTCCAGCGTGCCAGTCAGTTGAGCTGTCATTTCAGGTTCTCAGACTGGTGCCGAAGTTTCGAGGCTCCTACGACAGACGTTAGGAGGCTGGCATTGCCACCGTAATTGTTATCCGTCCAATAAATCATCCAAAGAGTTAGAATTGTCACAATAGAACGGAGGCGATCGTGGGCTAATCTGGGCGAAACCGACAGGCGGAGTGCATCCGTCCGTCCCGGTCTCTTTCCGAGAGAGTTCCCTTATGATTCTTGATTCGACCTCCGTGCCGCTGGGAACCGTGCTGGCGGACTTGGGTCCCGCGGCGAGACTCGTCGCAGGGGATGAGTCCCGCCTGTCCACGCAGGTCAGTGGTGCGGTTGTTTTGCTGAAGCCTGAAGACCTGCCCCTGGACCCTGACATTGTGGTTGTCTGCCCTCGCGTGGAAAGCTTTGATGACCTTAAGGAGTTTTTGGGGCAGCTTGGCGGCCCGGAGCGCGTGATCTTTATAGCCTCAACAGCCTCTGCGCCGAAAGACGACATCCAAGCCCTGGGCCGGAACGACATCGTCGTCGCGGTCGATGCGAACCTGAATGTGGCCGATGTCGTCATGTCCATCTACCGTTCAATGCAGGTGCCGGAAGAGGCCGTTTCCAGGAAGTTGGCTTCGTTGCAGCGGTCGCTCAGCCAGGCCATGACGGAAGCCGATCCCATCCCTGCACTCCTGAACCGGCTGGCTACTATCTGCAACGCCGCCGCTGTTCTAATCGACAAGTCAGGTCACTCGGTGTATGCCACAGGGCCCATACCCATGTCAATTCTGTTCGATGAGATTGCCCGAACCGAGGCTGATTCCCAGAAGGTAGACGCTGACGGGTGGCGCGGGGTCGCGGCCAGGATTTCGGCGCCTGTTGAGGCCGAATCACACTTCGGCTGGCTGGTCGTTACTGCACGGCGCCCAAATTTTCCTGATGCCTATTCAACGTCTGCGGCCCACGTAGCGGCCACACTGGTTGAGGCGAGTCAGCGGATGGCGGTGGCTGCCCGACAGCAAGAGCGGGCGATCCGGACCGCGGTGCTCGAGGAAGCGCTGGCCTTGCGTCGGGAGCCGCACAACCCAGAACTGGCCGGTCGAATTCTAGCCTTCGGCCTTTCCTTCACCGAAGAGCTGCGAACCATTGTTTTCCGTCCGATACGTTCTTCGGTGGCCTCGCGGTCATTGCCGGATATGGACGATCTGTCCGAGTTGCTAGGCAAGGCCTTGGAGTCGCAGTCCATCGCGTACCTCATGACCGCTAAGGATAAGTCCGTAACGATAACCGCCCAATGCAGTGTCCAGACCTTCCGACGAATCGTCGTTGCCGAAGGCTCGAAACTTCCCGGTGCCCACATTGGCGTTGGACGCAGTATCCACGGGCTGGGCGACATCCTGGACTCTTACCAAGACGCCCAGCTCGGCGTACGGACGCTTCATCGGAGCTCCCGCGGTCCTAAAATGATGGCCTACGAAGACTTTGATTATGCGACGAGGCTGTTCGCAGATGTCGGCTTTGACAAGATGATCATGTGGGCCCAGGAGTTCCTCAAGCCACTGGAAGGGCGGGAGTTGCTTGTCGAGGGCCTGCAGACATACTTCGCGCATGCTCAGAACATCAATGCCGCCGCGGATTACCTTGAGATACATCACAATTCGCTTCGCTACCGGCTGGCAAAAGCTGAGGAAATTTTGGGTATCAACCTGAGGGAACCTGGGGCCGTCTCCTCTGTTTTTCTGGCGCTGACAGCCCTTGAGCTCGGGCGGGTTCAACAGCCCAGGCCTAAGTCTTCGGGCCAGGTGGTTCGAGGCCGAAAGCCGGCTGACGTCGAGGCAGCGGAGGTATTGCCTTATGCCAGGCCCACGGTCGAAAGAGCGGGTGTGGTCCGGGCCCCTGCACGCTGAGGTCCTGCTGCTCGGCGGCGGCAGAAAAAACCAGGGCTGGTCTCCTAAGAGCCCAGCCCTAGTTTGCGTTCCAGACCGACTAGCAGGGCGTCTCCGCCAGCAGTCCCAGTGCCACGTCCAAAGCCACCGAGATTCTGTCTGATACGTCGGATATAGCGCCGGCCCCCTCGACCTTGGTGAGGATGCCGCGCTCCAGGTAAAGATCGGTTACGGCGGTTGTCTGCTCGAAGTAGAGCGCCATTCTGTGACGTATGATCTCTGCTGTGTCGTCAGCGCGATTTTCACGGTTTGCCCGCTTGAGCAGGCGTTCAACCAATTCCTCCGTGTCAGCGGTGAGTTGCAGTACTACGTCCAGTTCCAGCCCTCTCTCCGCAAGAGTCTCGTCGAGAAAATTCACCTGGCCGGGAGTGCGAGGGTATCCGTCCAGCAGGAATCCATGGCGTACATCCTGCTGCGCTAAACGGTCGCGAACCATTGCATTAGTTATGGAATCGGGTACGAATTCGCCTGCATTTATGTAGGACGCTGCGGCCAGGCCCAGCGGGGACTGGCTTTGGACGTTCTGACGGAAGATGTCACCCGTCGAGACCGCGACGATGCCCAGTTTTTCTGCAATCCAGCGGGCCTGTGTCCCTTTGCCTGCTCCGGGAGGTCCTATGAGAAGCAGCCGGGTCATGGTGCTGTCCTTTCAAGTTTGGCGGGCTTGGACGTGGTGCTGATGCCGGTAGGGGCGGGAGAGCCTTCATCGTGCCAGCAGTCGAACAGCTCGGAGAGAGTCGGAAACCACACACCCTCGAAGGAGGTGACGTGGTCGAGGAACCTTTCAAGCATGAGGAGGTTATGCGCCCGTCCGATGGTCTGCGGGTGCAGGGTCCAAGTCATCGCGCCGCCTGGGCATCTTTCATAAGCGAAGTTGAAGCTGTCAATCCAGCGTGCCAGCACAGTCTCGTTGCTTTGCATAAGGGGGCTGCCCTTAAAGGATTCAAGTTCAGGGAAGTCATCAAGGAACCAAGACACGGGAAACTCCAGGACCCTGCTCTCAGGGCCAAACGTGTTTCCCTCTTCCTGGCTTACTTCCACGACCATGCGAGGTCGGTAAGGTTCAAAATCCCTGCCCATCAGTGACGAATCCCAGTCGAACCCGAACTCTTCCAGCAGATCAAGTGTGTTGTCAGTAACGTCAAGTGCGGGGGAGCGGTAGCCCCTGGGACGTCGACCAAGGAGCTGTTCGTGCTGCCGTATCTGCAGTTCCAGAAGCCGCCGTTCTTCGTCCCGTTCAAGTGCAGGAACATACTCGTGATACACGCCGTGGGCGCCAATTTCGTGGCCGGACTCTACGATCGCGTCCACGGAACTGCGGAAGGTTTGGATCGTATGTGTCGGGACGCACCAGGTTGTCGTTATTCCGTAGCGGCGAAACACTTCAAGGAGCCGTGGGGCGCCGACTAAGGCACCGAATTCACCCCGTGACATCAGGGACTGGGATGTGGAGCGGAAGGTGCCCAGCCAGACGCTTTGGGCATCAAAGTCAGGGCTAAGGGAAACGGCCAGGCGTTTGCCCTCGGGCAGATGAAGTGGCACTGCAGTCAACTTTCTTTGGCGAATTTAGACATGGTGAACCGTCCCGTGTGGGACGTGCAGGCCTAGACTGGCCGTCGGGACAGGAGAACGATCCAGTCGCCTTCCTGGCAAACAATCCCGTTCTGGTTCAGAATCTGGACCCGGGTAGTCACAACACCGCGGTCCGGTTTGCTGGTCGATGGCTTGATGCCAATCACCTCTTCACGGACAGTGATGGTGTCACCGATTCGAATGGGAGCGCGCAGGTTCCAGTTGTCGATGCCCAGAAATGCGATGGCGGAGCCGTTCTTCCACCCCAAAGCCATTTCGAGCCCGAAGGCCAGGGAGAGCGCTCCGGGGCCGTGGAAGAGCCTGGTTCCGAATTCGGTTGTCTTGGCGTATTCCTCATTTGTGTGTAGGGGATGCATGTCGCCGGACCACGTGGCAAAGGTTACGACGTCGAATTCGGTAACGGTGCGGCCTGCCGAAGTCCAACCCTGCCCGAGTTCCAGCTCGTCAAGGTACCGCACGGCCGAGGCGTTGGTCGTGCCGAGGAGATTTGTAGTCAAGGTGTGTGCTCCACTTCTTTGTAGCTTTCTTAGGATGCTTTGAGGTCCGGACGCCGGGCAGCGTTAATACCTGATGACTCCGTCAACCGGCGTAGCGAGGGATGGCCGGTAGAGGGACAGTTCATCCAGGGAGAGACTGAGCTTCTCGCCTGATATCAGCTCGGCGACCAGGCGCCCTGTAATCGGCCCGGCCAGGTTGCCATAGACGTGGCCTGTAGCAAGGATTAGCCCAGGAAGCTCTTCCACCTCGTCAACGATGGGTAGGGAATCTGCTGTTGCCGGAACAAGTCCAGCCCATGCGCTTTCAATACCCAGACTCCTGTAGTTGGGAAAGGTTCTGAGCAATGAATCGATGGCCAGCTTCAGGCCTGCCGCCGGCATCCGGTCATCGAGCTGGTCCGGGTAGTCCATGGGGCAGCCGATGAAAAGATTTCCGTTCTCGGTTTTGGCGACACACTCCATATGCTCGAGGCCGTGTGAGTGATCCTCGGAAGGCGATGTGAAGTACTCATCCTTGTAACTGGGGAGGTTGCGGATGTGGGCATATTGCTTGGCCGCCAGCGGCCCATTCAGGATCTTGTCGAGTTTTTCCTCCACAGGCGCGAGCAGTACAGCCCCAAGCCTGTGCGGCTTGATGGGTACCGTGACGCCTTCTGTTTCCAGCATCGTTGACCAGACGCCGGTTGCCCAAACAACCTTATCCGCCGAGACGTCGCCGCCGATTGTTCTTACACCTACTACCTTTGAGCCGTTGCGCAGCAGGCCCAGGACAGGCGTGTTTTCACGTATGCGAACGCCCAGTCGCCGGCATTCCTGAGCCAGGGCGCGGACGAACTTCGGCGTGCGGATCTGGCCGTCCTCCGGGCTGAAGGTGGCGCCGATAACATCGGGAGGCAAGATAGGGGCGGCTTCGTGAGCGGCTTGGTCATCGAGAAGTTCTGCTTTGAATCCGTCGGCAATGCGCGCTTCGACAAATTCCTTGTAGACGCGGCGCTGGTCGTCCGTGTAGAAAAACGTCATCGCGCCATTGCTTCTATACTCGAAGGCTGGCCCGAGAATTTCAGCGAAGTCGTCGTAGAGGGCCCTGCCGGCGCGCGTCAGTTTTACTGCATAATCGCCGTGGCGATTCTGCATGTGGAGGAATCCCAAGTTCCGCCCGGAGGCCCCGTGCCCAAGTTCACGCTGTTCGAGGAGCACCACGTCGTGCCCCTTTGTCGCCAGGAAATACGCGGTTGTTACACCTACGATTCCGCCGCCTACGACCACCACTCCGGCTTTGTCGAGGTTCATTTCGTCTGTCCTAACTCGTCTCTGAAGTTCGCCACTATTAACTGGTCTGCTTCGCTTCTGTGGTCAGAAGCGATACCACGTCCCGCCTGCTGACTTTTCCGGTTGTCAAATTCACTGGGAGTGCATCGACGGTGATGAATTGGCTGGGTACCTTGTAGGACGAGAGCCTTGCGGCAGTGAATGCCTTCAGATCGTCGGCGTCCAGTGAAGCACCTGGTTGGGGAACGACTGCCGCCACGACACGCTGGCCATAGATGTCGTCGGGGATGCCTACGACTGCAACCTCACCGACGGATTGGTGTTGCTGCAGCACGCGCTCAACTTCAGCCGGAGATATGTTCGTCCCACCACGGATGATGACGTCCGACAGTCGGCCCACCACATAAACGAAGCCATCCTCATCCACCCGGACCAGGTCTTTGGTCCGGTACCAGCCGTCATCGGTGATGACGCTTCGCGTTTGTTCGTCGTCTCGCCAGTATCCAAGCATTAGCCCGGGCCCACTGGAGTACGCTTCACCGATTTGTCCCGTCGGGACTTCGCTTCCGTTGGCGTCAAGAACCTTCAGTTTCGAGCGAGGCACCAGCTTGCCAGCGGACCCTGGTTTGGGTGTCGGATTGGCGACAGGGTCATACGTCACCAGGGGCAGGCATTCGGAAGCGCAGTAAGCGTCGAGGACAGGCAGGCCGGTTTGCTCCTGCCAGCGGCTGAACGCGGCCTCATTTCTTGGTTCTCCGCCTGAGATGCAAAGCCGAAGGGACGGAAATGCAGGATGTCCCTTGCCGTGCTGTTCAGCGTACTGCGCCAGCTTTCCGAAGGTCGCAGTGACTCCCGCCAGGAAAGTGGCGGAGTGCTTCTCGATGGCAGGAGCTATCATTTCCGGACGTGCCCTGCGGACAATCACCACTGTCCCGCCGCGTAGCAAAACAGCCAAGGATGTGCTGGCTAGCCCATAGAGCCAAGCCATAGGCAGACAAATGATTGCTGTATCTTCGGGAGAGAGGTGCCAGACTTCGCCATATGTATCCGCGCAGTTGTAAATGGCTGCCGCTGAGAGCATGATCGCTTTCGGGCGGCTCGTAGTGCCGGACGAGAAACAAATCATGGAGAGTGGCTCGCGAAGACCCTCTGGGTTGGGTGAAGCGTCATGCCGAACCTCGGTGACCTGGAATTTTGTTATGTCGACAATGGGCGCGTTCCTTGATGCAGGAGTGATCAGCGTACGATCAACGCTTGGGGAGGTAACGATCAGGGCAGGGTCGCTTATATCAATGGCGTATTCCAAATCCCCTGGCCCCGATGAAGGGTAGACAGTTACCAAGACGCCGCCGCTGCGCCATACTGCCAAAGCGGTTGCAAGATAGTCGGCCGAGCTTTCTGCTATGAGGGCCACGCGATGACCAGGCTTTAGGCCGGCTTTAGTCAGAATTTCCGCGCGGTGTTCGATTGACGCTTGAAGGTCCCCATAGCTGATGGTTGCGTCGCCATCGATGATTGCCGCGTGGTTGGGGAAGCGACCCGCGACTTCTTCGAGGGCTGAGACGCAACTTTTCTGCTCGGTTGACGAGTTTTTCATATCCGCTCACTTTGAATTGAGAGTTGGAACACGCTGGTTAGGCCCGCTGAGTCAGCCTAGGCGCAGACTCAGCGGGCGCTATGGGCCTTCGGGCCGCAGGCCCGCTATTTTCCAGCCCCAAGCCCTTTCAGGATGTTCTCTGCATCTGTTGCCATATTCTCGACGATCTGGCCGGCCGGAAGAATCTCATGCACCAGCTGCATCGTCTGGCCGACCGGCATCATTCCAAATTCCATGTCGCCGTCCTGGTAGCCGGTCTCGACGCGGGTACCCGCCACGGCGTACTGGCCGGGGAAGCCGGCGGGCTTCTTTTCAGCAGATTCCCATTCCGAGGTCCACTTGTTTTGGAATGCACGCATGCGCTTGCCGCTGTATGAGTAGGTGATGGTGCTGTCTTTGAACGATCCCTCGACCACACGGTTTTTGAAGTTGTTGTGACCGTAGGCTTCGGGGCTGGCAATGAATCGCGTTCCAACCCATACACCTGCTGCCCCCAAGGCCAGGGAAGCTGCCAGCCCGCGACCGTCAGCGATGCCTCCGGCAGCCAGAACCGGTTGATCTACGACGTCTATGACAGCAGGGACGAGGGTCATAGTTGACGCGTATCCTGTATGACCTCCGGCTTCAGTTCCTTGCGCGACAATGAAGTCAACGCCTGCCGCGCTGGCTTCCTTAGCCTTGCCCACGGAGCCGACAAGCGAGAAAACAGTGATTCCGCGATCCTTGCATTCTTTGATGAACCAATCGGGCGTAGCGAAGGTCAGGACAACGGCAGCAGGTGCTGCGTCTAAAACGATCTGGACCTGGTCTGCTACTGCACCAGGCGTCAGGAGTGCTTCCACACCCGCCAGCTTTTCCTGATCGGCCCCCGAAAGTGACTGCCACAACTCGCGTACCGGTGCCCACTGTGCTTCATCCTCAGTAGTGAGCGAGTCGGGGAGCAGGAGGTTAACGGCATAGGGTTTGTCGGTGCCAGCTTCGATCTTCTTGATTTCGGCGCGAAGGTTATCCGGCATGAAGCTCACTCCGCCTAGACAACCCAAGCCGCCTGCATTGCTGACCGCCGTAACGAGTTCAGCTTGGGCAACACGAGCCATACCTGCCGAACAAATGGGGTATTGAAGACCGAGGGCTTCGGTCAATGCTGTCCTGATCACTAAGACACCTTTCACTTCTCGGAGCCCAGCGAAAGCCTCGCTCCAGTTCATGGTGGCCCCACGTCCGGGGCCTTTGGTAGTGGGCTGACTACTGAGGGTCGGGCAGATTACGTGGCGTTCCAGCCGCCATCGACCTGAATGGTCTGTCCGTTGACATAGCCCGCAGCATCGGAAGCGAGGAACAGGACCACACTCGCGACTTCTGAAGGTTCGCCCGAACGTTTTGCAGGAATAAGGAAGTCCATGATCTCGGGCGAGACGCCAATGCCTCGCTGCTGGGTTGAGACGAGATCGCCCAGGATTTCCTCGGACGTCGCTCGAAGGTTTGTCTTGATGACGCCAGGAGCGACGACGTTTGCAGTTACCCCGTGAGGCGCAACGTCGATGGCGAGCCGTCGGGTAAGCCCCTCAATCCCGGCTTTGGAAGTGACATAGGAGATTCCGTCCGCTGCGCCCCTTTGGCCTGCGACGGAACCGATGGTAATGATTCGGCCGGAGTTCTGCTTCGTCATTACTTGTGCCGCCGCACGGCAACCGTAGAAGGTGCCTGTCAGATTGACTCCGATGATCTTGGCCCACAACTCGGGAGTCGTCTCAAGCACGTCGGCGTATCCGTCGAAGACCCCGGCGCTGTTGACCAAGACGTCAAGCTTGCCCGTCTTATCCACGACCTCGTCCACCAGAGCGGACACTGAGTGGTAGTCACTGACATCCACGACCCGCGTGTGCAGCGACTCCGGAGAGCCGAGCTCACGGCGGGTCTCTGCGAGACGTTCCTCTGAGATATCACTGGCATAGACTTCATAGCCTGCTTCGACAAATGCCAGAGCAATAGCTCGGCCGATGCCCGACCCGGATCCTGTGATAATTACGCTTTTGATTCCCATGCCCTACAAGTTACGGCTGGAATCATGGGCGCGAAACTGGCAACTTCACGGTGTTTTATCGTTTGCCTCGTGGAAGCTACAGGAGTTGACCCTGCCATCTATCAGGATCAAAGGGGTATCCAGCAAGGCCGCCTGCCAAGAGTACGGGTCATGCGACTTCTGACCCAGACTAATCAGGAAGGCGAGCTGTCACCGGCGCAGGTGCTCTGGTCGGAGATTGACCAAAGCCGCGTACTTTCCTTTGAAGAAATTATGGGGACTGCTTCCTGAGGGTCCGCTCTAAGATCACAGCACGCCGTTCCATCGAGAAATGCGGCGGCCATCCGGGCAAACTGCGGCCACTGACTTAAGGGCCAAGGATCCCGCCACCACAACTTACGGAAAGTTCCAGCACCATGAGCCCAGCCCCCAGCGAAGCGCTTGTTCGTGATCTTGAAGCCGCTGGTGTGGAGGTAGACAGCAGTAGCCGGCGACTGACCGAATACTCGTTCGATGCCTCCAACTACCGCGTCCGGCCCTTGGCCGTCGCCTTTCCCCGTAACAGTCGCGAAGTCAGGTCAATTATCGGGATTTGTCAGCGTCATGGATGTCCGGTCACAAGCCGTGGCGGTGGAACCAGCATGGCCGGCAATGCAATCGGGAACGGTCTGGTTCTGGACTTTTCCCGACACATGAACCGCTTGCTGAACCTGGACCTGGATTCGAAGACCGTCACGGTTGAGCCAGGCATCATCCTGACTACCCTGCAAAAAGAAGTCCAGGCTGCTTCGAGTGGGAAGTACACCTTTGCCCCTGACCCCTCAAGTATGGGTCGCGTTACAGTGGCAGGGGCCATCGGTAACGATGCCTGCGGCAACCATTCGGTCAGGGATGGCAGAACGGTTGATCATATCGTCTCAGTGGACCTGGTCACGGCATCGGGGCATCTGGTCACAGCAGGACCGGGCGGCGTCAAGGCGGTCGATCCCTTGGATGCAGAATCAACCGCGGAGGCAGCACGCATTCAGAACGGTCTCAAACACCTTGCCGACGCCAATCTGGCGCTTTTCCGGACTGAGTTTGGCCGCCTTGCCCGGCAAGTTTCCGGATATCAGTTGGCGAACCTCCTGCCTGAACACGGCTTCAACACCGCTAAGGCTCTAGCCGGTAGCGAGGGTACCTGTGCCGTCATTGTCTCCGCTACTGTCAAGTTGGCGAAGGTACCGCCCGCCGCGCTTCTGGTTTGTCTAGGCTATCCCGACGTCGTTGCTGCAGCATCCGATGTTCCGGAAATTCTCAGCTTCAATCCTGCGGCTGTAGAAGGTATCGATGAGGCTATTGTTCAAACTGTTCGCCATCGCCGCGGAGACGCGGCGGTAGGAGCGCTGCCCAAGGGCAAGGCCTACCTTTATGTCGATCTAGACGGTGAGAATCCAGAAGACGTTCGGCGGCAAGCCGACAATCTTCTGCAAAATCTCGGCAAGCGCGGAAATCTCCTCGAAGGGTTGGCCGTACCGGATCCAAGAGAGCGGGCAAACCTTTGGCGCGTAAGGGAAGATGGGGCGGGTTTGTCGTCCCGGCTCGCTAATGGAGAGCAATCTTGGGCAGGGTGGGAGGATGCAGCAGTTGCCCCGGAAAATCTCGCGGCCTATCTTTCCGATTTCACGGCCCTGCTGGAGAATTATGAGCTGCAGGGCGTTATGTATGGCCACTTCGGCGCGGGCTGCACTCATGTCCGCGTAACTTTTGACCCCCGAAGCGCATCCGGCCGGGAGGTCATGGAACGGTTCCTTCGAGAGGCTGCTGCATTAGTCAGCCGGCATGGTGGTTCCCTTTCCGGTGAACATGGGGATGGCAGGGCACGCTCTGAGCTCCTATCCGTGATGTATAGTCCTGGGGCCCTGAGCGCTTTTTCTAACTACAAGGCCATCTGGGACCCTCAGGAAATCCTCAACCCCGGCATCATCACCAAACCCGCGCCGATGATGTCAGAGCTCGCTCTTGCCGGTGTCCCTGCCCGCGGTTTCCGGACCTCCTTTGCCTTGGAGCCGACAACTAAAGGTCAGGAAGGCTTTCCGGATGCGGTCCAGTCCTGCATCGGTGTAGGACGCTGCCGCACTACGGCAGGAGCCGGAGTTATGTGTCCAAGCTATCGAGCTACGCGGGACGAAAAGGATTCGACCCGGGCCCGTGCCCGTGTCCTGCAGGAAATGATCATGGGATCCACAAGCGCGGAGGAGGGGTGGAAATCGCAAGACGTCCGCGATTCCCTGGACCTGTGCTTGTCGTGCAAGGCATGTTCAACGGATTGTCCCGCAGGTGTCGACATGGCCTCATACAAGTCGGAGTTCTTTCACCACTTTTACCAAGGCCGTTTGCGGCCCCTATCGCACTACAGCCTTGGCTGGTTGCCGACATGGCTCAAGATCACCAGCCGAATTGCACCTTTGGTCAACCTGATCCTTCGTAGCCCTCTTGCTGGCGGGATCGCCCGCACTGCAGGAATCACAACAAAGCGTAAGATGCCTGCTTTTGCCTCCCGTAGGCAGCTTGAGACGGAAATCGGGGCCAGTACGTCAGGTAATGCGGACACAGTGCTGTTCGTTGACAGTTTCACGCGCGGGTTCCGGCCAGCCGTCGCGGGTGCCGCAAAGCGTGTTCTCGAGGACGCCCAAAAAACCGTTGAGTGCAGCACCGACCAGTGCTGCGGATTGACGTGGATCTCAACCGGGCAACTGGACACCGCGCGCAAGCTCCTCAACCGAACTGCCACAGCCCTGGATGACGGCACGGACCGACCCATCATTGTCATCGAGCCAAGCTGCGCCGCGGCACTGCGCAAAGACCTCCCGGAACTCGTGCCAACAGAAGCCGCCCGCCGCGTGTCCAACCGGATCCAAAATTTCGCCGGCGCCGTCCTGGAACAGACCGCTGCCGGTTGGCGTCCACGGTCTGTCCCCGCTGCAGTAACTGTCCAAACCCACTGCCACGAATACGCTACCTTCGGATCCGCGTCGCAAACGTCAGCGCTCACCGCCTTGGGAGTAGCCACCATTGTGCAGGCCAACGGATGCTGCGGGGTTGCTGGAAATTTCGGGTTTGAACACCAACATTTTGACGTCAGCATGGCGGTTGCGGAGCAGTCGCTTGCCCCTGCACTTCGTGAAGCGCCGGAAGGCACGCCGGTCCTCACTGATGGATTCAGTTGCCATATGCAAGTTCGACAGATTTTGGATAGTCATTCCGATCAGGCGTCGAAGCACCTTGCTGAAATAATCGATCCTCGCAACGCTACCGAGAAGCACCAGACAGGCCTGACCAAAACCAAAACTACCCACTGATACCTCGCAGCGCACCCATCCGTGGTGCTCTAAGACTCCGGGTCCTCCAGCTGCTCCCTGCGTTGGAGGACCCGGCTCCAATCGTGGAATAGCCAGATGTAGGAGTTACTCCAGCGCCGCTTGGAATCTATCCCCGTTAGGGCTGAAATTTCGGTAATTCTCCAATGTCGGCACGTCAAAATCGATCGTACAGTTCCATGTCATGACGTATGTGTCTCCGGAGCTGCATTGCCCGCACAGGTTGCCCTCACTTCGGTGCTGCTCGAGTCAAAGCTGGCTGGCACATCCCGCCAGACAGGTCCTCAATCCAAAAAGGAGCAAAAGATGACCCCCCCAACGGACAGTCGCCTGACGTCGGCAAACCGATTCCTTGAGGACCTCGACGTCGGTGTTTCGTGGCTATCGCAAGGGCGCACCATAACCGAGACCGATGTGGTGACGTTCGGGACCTGGTCGGGTGACATGCACCCACTGCATTCCAATCAGGAATATGCACGGCGTACCCAATTCGGCGGGCGTATCTTCCACGGCCCCGGCGCACTAGCGATCGCCTTCGGGCTGGAAATGGGGATCGGCTGGAAAGAACATTCCGCCATAGCATTCCTTGGCATTCAGGACTGGAAACTCATGGCGCCCGTGAGGATAGGGGACACAATTTCAGTACGGGAAGAGGTAACGGAGCTCAGGCCGTCCGCAACCAAGACCGACCGTGGAATCGTGAAAACCAAAGTTGAGATACTCAACCAACACGGCGAAGTCTGTCAGGCGGGCCACTGGGTGGTTCTTTTGTACCGGTCCGCGGTGCATACCCCCTGAAGAACCAGCCAAAACCGGCTCGGAGTGGCAGGGCCAGGACTACCGGTCCGAACTGAACCGCTGCACCGCGCCACCCACGCTACATAAGGAGACATCAATGGCGCAGGTAGGCGTGCCAAAGGAGGGTGCGATCAATAGTCCCGCGCCGCGGCTAGCTGTCAGCGTCGTTCTGATCCGGGACTCGCTAAACGGGCTTGAGGTGTTTGTTCAGCATCGGGCTTCGACAATGGATTTTGCCGCTGGTGTGGTCGCTTTTCCCGGAGGGCGGGTCGACGACGTCGACTCCTTACATGGGCAATTTAGCCTCGACTTGTTGGAAAAACATGCTGCGGCTTGGAAACATACCCACGTGTCCGCTGAAGGGTCCGAGGCCTGCCATAGCGCCAGCCGCCTCATTGCTGCAGCGGTGCGCGAGGTGGCAGAAGAATGCGACATCTCCTTGGAACCCCATTCACTGACGCCTTGGGCAAACTGGATAACGCCAGAGGGCTTACCGAAACGTTTTGATACATACTTCTTTGTGTGCGCGCTAGCGCCAGGCGTTGAACCCCGGCATGTAACGACGGAGGCCTCCCAATCTCATTGGGTGCACGTCCGCCAACTCCTGGAAGAGGAAGCCGCCGGCTTGCATAGGCTCCTGCCCCCAACGCTCACGATCCTGGATGAGCTCCTTGAGGCTGGTGGAGCAGAGCACACGCACCAAAAGCGTCGAACCATTGAAGCTGTGCAGCTTCTTCCTGAGAATATTGAAGAGTTCTACCGCTTGCGCAGGGCTTTTCGATCATTGCCGGATCCTAAGGTGTAATTCAGAGCAGATATCTGCCGCGCGGCCGTCGTCGCACAACCGTCCGGGGCGTGGCGGATGAGGAAGGCTTTGCGGGGCTCGGCTTTGACGGCTG
Organism: Arthrobacter sp. NPDC093125; assembly: GCF_044754225.1. Lineage (NCBI taxonomy): Bacteria > Bacillati > Actinomycetota > Actinomycetes > Micrococcales > Micrococcaceae > Arthrobacter > Arthrobacter sp. NPDC093125. Next base: position 52,493 of record NZ_JBIVOQ010000011.1, read on the forward strand.
CAAAGATTGAAACAGCTTGACAGAGTCCTTTGCCTTCTCATTATGGGGAGTGGGCCGACAGCCATGGGGCATGACTCACTCACTTTGCGGTAGCGAACGGCCCATCACGAGGCCGTCACATGGACGTCAGCCCTCACCTCGTCACGCTTCGCACGACGGATGTCAGCTCGTCCGACTGCATAGGATGGGACGAGTTGTCTCCAGGGTTTGTGGGTAATACGAAAACGTCGGCGTAAGGTGGATTTCCCCCAATTTCGCTGGGTACGGGGGCGTCCTATTCTTCCGATATGCACCAGTCAAACTTAGCGGCTATCTCAGACGCCAATGCACCCCGCACTCCTTCCGCCGACCGTTCACAGCAGGTGGCGGATGGCCCCAAATATTGGTCCACTTCGGTGAGCCGGGTAACGGATTCAAAGGTCTACATCCGTGGGTATGATCTTGAAGAGATGATCGGCAATGTCCCGTTCGCGGCCTCGACGTTCTTGTTGCTGCAGGGCCGACTTCCCACACCAGCTGAAGCGGATCTGCTTGACGCGGTTTTATCGGCCATCATGGACTACTCACTGCAAAAGTCAGGAACTGTTGCGGCCCGCTACGTCGCCTCCGCCAATCCCAACATGGCAGCTGCACTGGCCACCGGAATCCTTGGCGTTGGGAAGAACACCATGGACCCGGCAGACACGGCGCAGTTCTGCATTGATATGTATTCGCGCCTTCAGACCAGCAACAAGACCTCCGACGTTCTGGCTGTTGAGATTGTCGAGGAACTACGGGCAAGGAAGCAGCGGATTCCAGGTCTGGGCCATCCCGTTTTCCGGTACGTTGACCCTCGGGCGCAGAAGCTGCGCCAGCGCGCCGTTGACGCAGGCATCTGGGGACCCAGGGCCGAGTTCTTCGAGGAGATTTTCCGCGCATTCACCGGCCTTCCAGGCAAGGAGTCGATTGTACTTAACGACATTGGAATGATGGCACTGGTGCTTGTCGAGATGGGGTTTTCGCCGGAAGAAACTACTGGTCTCGCGATCCTGTCTACGCTTCCAGGCGTTATCGCCCATGTCTCTGAAGAATTGGGCCAACGGCAGGCCATCCGCACCGTACCTGAGGGCACGGCCGAATATGACCTAACAGCGAAGGACTTCAACAGCGATTGGAGTAAGGCTGGGTGGATAAGAGAGTAGCAGCCCGTATGTGAGCTGGCCTGGCTGGCTTTTCCGTTTCTCAGTCCAAGCGCTTCATCATCAGGCCAGTAGAGACGTTCCTGGCCTTGAACCAAGCGGGACCGCCAAGGGATCTGATGGCGCGGTCTGCCCGATACCAGAGCCTTGGGGCCTGACTATGTCGAAGCAACTGACTCCCCTCCTACCTCCACTCCCTTGCTCCGAAAGGATTTAATCTTGACCAGCTCAGTTCTTATCATCGGCGGTGGCCTCATCGGCACATCCAGCGCATACTTTTCTGCCCGCCGAGGCTTGAACGTCACCTTGCTCGAACAGAAAACAATCGGTTTTGGCGCCTCGAGCCGCAACGCAGGATTCGTTTGGCTCCATTGCCGCAACCCTGGTTGGGCACTCGACATCTCGAAAAAGGGCCGTGCACTCTACGATGAACTCCGTCACGACCTGCCCATCCCCTTCGAATTCCGGGCTGAAGGCGGTCTGATCTACTTCCACGACGAACGCCAGGCGCCCATTTTCAAGGAGTTCGTTGCTGCACGACAGGCCGACGGCCTCGATATGTCGCTGCTGGAGAACAAAGAAGTTCGGGACCTGGTCGGACCGATCCGTGAAGACGTTGTCGGCGCCAGCTATTGCGCCGAGGACGCCCAGATCAATACAGCCACAGTGGTGGCGGCCCTGGCCGCGGGAGCACGGGCCGAAGGGGCAGACCTCCGCGAAGGCGTAACCGTTTCCAAACTCATCTTCTCCGGAGGACGCGTCATCGGCGTGGAAACGAATGAAGGAAACTTTTTCGCAGACAAGGTAGTTGTTGCATCCGGAGCATGGACCGAAAAGCTGATGCGGGCGAGCAACCTGGAAGTCCCGATCGGGCGCGAACGCCTCCAGGTTATGGCTACCAAACCCCTGCCCATGCAGATCAAGCCGGTCGTCTACGGTCCCACCGCAGCAAAAGCATACGGGCTCTTCCGCAACCTACCGAGCTGGGACGATGAGCTTTTCCGCAGCAAGATCGAAGAAGAGTCTGGCTATGAAATGCTCACCCTCGCCGCACAACGGGCGAATGGGGAAATCCTGATTGGTTGTCCCATGGACTACCCTTCGGAAGTAGATCTATTCCCGACACTTGACGGGCTGAAAGCAATCGCCGATGACATTATCGGAGATTTCCCAGGTCTAAGGAAGGTGGGTATAGACCGAGTATGGGCAGGCGTCCTGCCGTTTACATCAGATCTGGTCCCGGTGATTGATGAAATCACCCCCGGCCTCATCATGGCTGCCGGGCATGTGTTTGGCAATTCCTCAGGGCCAATGACCGGAAAACTTATCAGCCAACTCCTCACGGAAACTGAACCTGAAATAGACCTGACGGAGGTTCGCTGGAACCGCGAGCTTGATCCCGTAATTCCTGGGGCAACCGTCCACTGGTAACCTGAACGCCCGGCCGGAGTGGCGGCACCCTATATGCCGCCACTCCGGTCGGTGTATTTCCCTGCATCCGGAGACACAATGGGCACCAGGTGTTGATTCCGTACACCGCAGGTCAACGACAGTGGCAAGCGATCAGGAAACACATGCGGCGAGATGAACCGGCTGTTCGGTTGGCCTTCCTATGCCTTTCGCCGCAAGTTTGCTTGGTCTACGAGTTCTGTCATCCATGGCCGGTGCCCCCGGTGGAACACCACGCCGTCGGGCAGTCCCTGGACGGACGGGACGGAATTGGCAATGTCGATGGTGATTCGGCCGTCGGCCAGGGGCGCGTTGGTGATGTGCAGGTCGCCGTATGACTTCGGAAGCACGGGATCCAGCCAGAACCCTCCGCGGGAAACGTGAGTGTCATACCGCATCAGGCTGGTCACCAACAGGATTGGAGTAGTCGCGGCCCAGGCCTGTGGTGAGCAAGCTGTGGGGTAAGGCACGGGTGCAGCGAGCTCGTCCCGGCTGAAACCGCAGAACAGCTCCGGCAGGCGGCCGTCCGAGTACTCGGCCGCCTCGAGCAGCGCGGTGGAGATCCGCTGTGCTTCCGCTATGAAACCGTAGCGAAGTAGGCCGGCTACAATGAGCGCGTTGTCGTGGGGCCAGACGGAGCCGTTGTGGTAGCTCACGGGGTTGTAGGCGCCCATATCGCTGGCCAAAGTCCTTACCCCCCAGCCGCTGAACATTTCCGGGGACATCAGGCGTTCGACCACCTGTGGGGCCTTGTCCTCATCCACGATGCCGAGCCACAAGCAGTGGCCCATATTGGACGCGCATGAGTCAACCTGCCGCTTCCGCCCGTCGAGGGCGACGGCGTAGAACCCGCGTTCCGGAATCCAGAACTGCTCATTGAACTGTTTTTTCAGTTGCTTCGCCTGCCCGGCGAGCTCGTCACCGAGAGTGGCATCGCCGGCGTCGTAGGCCATCCATGCGCGGGCTGAGTAAGCTGCGTAGACGTAAGCCTGCACCTCACAGAGCGCGATCGGCGGTTCGGCCAAGGTGCCGTCGGCGAAGTTGATGCCGTCCCACGAGTCCTTCCAGCCCTGGTTGATCAAGCCCTCTGGGTTGAGGCGTTGATATTCGACGAACCCGTCGCCGTCTTTGTCCCCGTAGTCCCGGATCCAGTCCAAAGCTCTGTCCGCATGGGGCAACAGGGCGTCGATGGTATCTTTGGCGAATCCCCAGCGGCTGACCGATCCCAGGATCATGACGAACAGGGGAGTGGCGTCCACGCTGCCGTAGTAGTTGGACTTGCCTCCGAGAGACAAGCCGCTGGATACATCGAGCCTGACCTCGTGCAGGATCTTGCCCGGCTCCTCCTCGCTTATTGGGTCCACTACGGTTCCTTGCCGGTCTGCCAGCGTCTGCAGCGTCCCCAGGGCCAGGGACGGGTCCACGGGCAATGCCATTTCTGAGGCCCATAGCGAGTCGCGGCCGAAGAGGGTCATGAACCACGGGGCCCCTGCGGCCACCACCACGCGTTCTGGATGGTTCGGGTCCTCGATCCGGAGGGCGCCCAGATCGTCATAACTGCGCCGCAGGGTCCGTTCGATGGAACGGTTTCCCATCTGCAGCACCGGAATCTTCGCCACCCATTCATGCCTGCGCCGGTCCCTCGGGGACATTCCGTCCCCCTCAGCATGGGCGAACGCCCCGACACTGGCCCCTTCGGCGCCGGCGTTCTCCGTGTCCGGTACGACGGTGAGGATCGTAGTCCACTGCCCGTGCGGCGGAACCAACACCTCGTACGTCAGGGCTTCGGGCGAGACGACGGCTCCGGGGGCCTGAATCACGACCCCCTTCCGGACGTCTTGCCAGGATGCCCGGATGCTAAGCGTGGCACGCGTGGCTTGGTGTGTTTGGTCCCAGCGCCGCTTGATGCGTGCTTCTTTCACCTCGAAGAGGTCCGCGAAATCCGATTCAATGCTCAATGCGATTACGCAGCGGGCGGGCTTCAGGGAGTGATTGCGGACAGTAACCTGCTCCTGGATGCCGACCCCCACTTCGCGTAGCCGCTGCACGATCAGCGGCGTGTCCGCATGCCCGTCCGATCGCGGAACCCGGCCGACAAACAGTGCGCGGTACGGCTCCCTGGTCTCAGCAGCCAGTGACTCCAGCAGCTGGCCGTTAATCCTCAGGGTCCACCCGGACAGGACGCGGGTGTCGTGAACGAAGACGCCGTGCGGAAGCTCGGCGTGCATGTCTCCGTTCGGCGCTGAGATACAGAAGGACGATCCCTCCACCAGTGTGACCGTCCCGGCACCCAGTGCACCGGCCGCGGTGTCGACATTCCACCCAGCCATCCATGCCCCCTTTAGAAACCAACGCCGACCAGACGGAGGCACGAGAACGCTCTGCGGCCGACCGCTGACGATTAAATCGACGCTACTCCTGCTTGTTTCGGGAGGCCAGAGGGCATCATTGGGTGGAATGCCTTCCGGTCGTGCGGAATCCGGAGAGCCACCTACTGCCTTGTGGTCTTGGACATACCAACGGAGCCGTCATCCATGCTTGACGGGGAAGGACGAACGGTCCTCCGGGTCTGCTTGAGCTTCCCGTTTTGGTTTCTGAACGTGGAGGCAATGTACGCGCCCGGCACTACCCCCGCTCGTTTGGGAAGGTGCCGATCAAAAGATCCTTAAGCTGAAGCCGGTGCCTCATCCTCTGGGGAAAGAGGCACCGGCAGCTCGCGCTCCCTGCGCTGTGTTCCTCGTATTAGGGGACCGGGATCGGTCGGTAGAAGTCAACCTCCTCCGGAGCCAAGGTGTCCTTTCCTAGGATGAGGTCGGCTGCTTTCTCGGCAATCATCATCACAGGGGCATAGAGATTGGCGTTCGGAATTGACGGCATTACGGATGCATCAACAACGCGGAGGCCCTCAGTTCCATGCACTCGCAGTGTCGTCGGATCTACGACAGACTCCTCATCCGTGCCCATCTTGGCCGTCCCGCAGGGATGGTAGGTTGTTTCGGCATCCTGAGCCACCCAGTCGAGAATCTCTTTGTCTGTCCTTACATCGGGTCCCGGGGAGAGTTCGCCACCGTTGAATGGAGCAAACGCCGGCTGGTTCATGAGTTCCCTGGTAAGGCGAACTCCATCGATCCAATCCTGTCGATCCCGTTCAGTTGAGAGGTAGTTGAAGGTAAGTACGGGATCTTGGAATGGGTCGTTGGATCGAAGTTTGACGTGTCCCCTTGATTCTGGCTGCTGGGGGCCCAGGTTGATCTGGTATGCGTGAGGTGTGGGGGCTGGCGTCCCATCGTTCCGCACACCGAGGGACAGCATGGTGAGCATGAGGTTAGGCATAGGGTCCTCTGCCTGTGAGCGTATGAATCCGCCTGCTTCGAAGTGATTGGTTGACGCGGGGCCACTGCGTCCGGTGAGCCATTTCAGCCCGGTGCTGGGGTAAGTTCGTTTCCGTAGGATGCCAGCGTTTGATACGGGTTGTGTGCAGGCGTGCATCACGAATGCTTCAAGATGGTCCTGTAGGTTCTCACCCACGCCTGGCAGATTCTCCACCACATCGATGCCGAGCTTGCTCAGTTCATCTGCGTTACCAACTCCTGATAGCTGCAGCAGCTGAGGGGAATTGAATGCGCCACCACAAAGAATGACCTCAGTTCCTCTGACCACATTGCGACCGCCCCGCCGCGAACCATATTCCACACCGACTGCTCGATTTCCTTCGAATACGATGCGCGTCGCCTGGGCACCTGTGACGACGTCGAGATTCTTCCGGTCCCGGATCGGCGCAAAGTACGTTCGCGCAGCGTCATAACGCTCGCCGTTCTCGATGTTGGAGTCGAAGGGTGCGAACCCTTCCTGCCGGTAGCCGTTGACGTTGTCGAGAATTTCGTAGCCGGCTTCCCTAGCCGCACCGAAAAGGGCATCGAAGAGGGGGTTTTTTACAGCATGCTGGTAGACAGGTATGGGTCCTGCGTAGCCGCGATACTTTTGATCAGGATCTGAACCCGTGAACCTCTCAAGTCGCTTGAAGTAGGGCAGCACGTGCGCGTAGTCCCATTCGTCGCTGCCCGATTCCGCAGCCCATTTCTCATAACTGAGCGGGTTGGCCCGCTGGAAGAACATCCCGTTGATCGAACTGGAGCCGCCCATGAGCTTTCCTCGGTACTGATCAATCCTCCGACCGCCAAGCATGGGCTCAGGCTCAGACTTGAAACGCCAGTCATAGAAAGGATGGCCCATCAAGAAGAGAAAGGCTGCGGGCACCCGTACTGGGTAGTCAAAACGTGAGTGGCGGCGTCCTGCCTCAAGCACCAAGACGCGGGTTCGATCATCAGCAGACAATCGATTCGCTAAGACACATCCCGCAGACCCTCCACCGACGATGATGTAGTCATAGGTTCCAAACTTCAATGCTCTTCTCCTGTCGCTGAGGCAATACCACGAGCCCACGATGCGGATTCTGGGGCCCGCAATGCTCTGGATAAGAATCAAACTTCCTACGAATAGGCCCCATCCGGCACTTGGGAAGTTTACGAAGCTCTGGCAAGGATCTTGGCGACTGAATAAGGCACAGCCTATGCTCCAGACTCACGACACCGGCCGTGGGGGATGGTGGCGGTTTTAGAGGACCCGTGTTGCAGGGGGTTCGATATCGGGCGGCCACCTTGGGCGCGTGTGGCTCGGATGCCCTCCTCTGAAATCAACTCCGGCGCCGCCGCCCGGACGCGCATCTATCGGACGGGACGTTTGATTGCCCTTTCTCAGGGCCTCTATCCTCCAGCGGCGCTATACCACCGCATACTTACCATGGTGCGTCCTTATTCTTACCAGGGCGTTCCGACATCACGTGGCCTCGAGTCGCCACAGATTTCGACGCCTCGCCCGCTCTTTGTGGCGCTGCCGAGCCCGTCCCCGCGATCGCCCGAAGGCGGTGTCTGAATAGGCGATGAGGCCAGCGGGGCGCTGCCCACTCATCGGTCCGCCGCCCAGTGCACGGCACCCCTTTGGTGACTCCAACAAGTGGACTTCGAATCACTGGAATATTCCCAGTGGCGTGATGCGCGTCATAGTTCTTCACTGGTGGAGAGTTAGGTGATCCAGATCGCCTTCCAAATAAATGCCTAGGAGGCAAAGTGACCAAGATTTCGTTTTTGGCGAACAAGCGATGGCCGATGGCCGTCGCTGCCGGGCTCTGCACGATCGGGCTCATCAGCGGCTGCACACCCCCGGAAGCCGCGGGCTCTGGCTCGCAAGCAGTGGATTCGGCAATCGCAGCTGCGCTGAAGGAGGAAGGCAAAGTCCAGTTCACAACGGTGGGAGATCTCGAACAGGATATCCAGGCGAATTTGATGACCGCCGTTGTGAATGAACTGGGCGGCAAAGCTGAAGTGCTCCAGGGAGCCGTGACCGAAACCATGGCGGCGGCCTCTAAAGGTCAGCCGATTGTAGGAATGGCGTACTGGAAGTGGCAGACACCCGAACTGTGGGAGAAGTATGCCGGCGGAGGGGGCGTGGTCGAGATCGGCACCACCGACTATCCCGGCGAGGAAGGGTGGTACGTGCCGACTTATGTCATCAAGGGAGATGAAAAGCGCGGCATCAAACCCGCGTGCCCCGGGCTGCCGAACTGGGAAGCCCTGAATGATTGCGCTTCCGTCTTTGCGACGGCGAAGACGGGGGATAAGGGCCAGTACATGTCAGGCGCGGAGTCCTGGGCGTTTGCCTATGGTGATCCGCAGCGCATCAAAAACCTTAACCTCAATTACGAGATGGTGTTCGCCGGTTCGGAAGCTGCTTTGTACGCGGACCTGACGCGGGCCTACGAACAGGGCAAGCCGTGGCTCGGTTTGATGTGGCGTCCGAACTACATGACGCAGAAGTACGACCTGACCCGCGTTGAGTTCCCAAAGCATTCGGCAGAATGCTGGGGCAAGACGTACGCGTGCCAGTGGCCTGAAACTGTCATCTACCAGTGGGCTTCTTCCGTTATCGAGAAGGACCACCCGGCGCTGTGGAAGATCCTCAAGAATTACGATCTGAACAACGATCAGCTCCAAGAACTGCAGGCAAAGGTGATCGATGGCGGTCTCTCACCCCAAGAGGCCGTCAAGGAATGGATGAAAGACAACCGCGACGTCTGGACCAGCTGGGCGTGAAACACAACCGAGAATCGATCGGCACCCGCCCGAACAGCTTGTTGACGATGAATCTCCCTAGCAGTCGACGGGATATCCATCCAACCCTGATGACCCAATTCCGCCAAGAATCCGATAGTTACGAGAAAGGAGGCGATGGTGTCAATCCGGATTAGTCCTGCGAAAGGCGACAATCTCTTGTCGAAGTACGCACTTCTCGCCCTGGTGGGCATTGCCGTGGTTGCCGCCGTCCTCTGGGGACCCCAGAGCTTCCCTGAGGCGCTGCGTATTCAGGCCGGGAATGCCTTCGAGGTAGGATTCACTTCTTTTGCAGAAAGTGCCCCCTGGGCCTACGAGCCATTCGCAACCATCCTGGAACAAACGTTCGAGGGGCTTCTAGCCACACTGAGTTCGATATCGCCAGTTATCCTCGCGTCAGCTTTAGTGCTCTCGGTTGCCCATTTTCGGGGGGTCAAGCTTGCGGGACTTACCGCACTTCTGTTCGCATGGGTTGTCCTGAGCGGGTTCTGGGATTACACAGTAGAAACGATTGCGTTCATGCTTGTTGCTGTTGCAGCGGCATTTGTGTTGGGCATTCTCGTCGGTCTGGTAGGTTCATTCGGTCCTCGAAGTAACGCGATCGTGCGATTGCTGCTCGATGCAATGCAGGCGTTCCCGGCTTTCGCCTATCTTGTTCCTGTCGTCTTCCTCTTCGGTATGGGAAACGCGGCAGCGCTGGTTGTGACGGTGATCTGGGCACTGCCACCACTGGCCAGAATGACAAGCGTCGGGCTCCGCAATGTCTCACCTGAAGTGCTCGAAGCGGCAACGTCCCTCGGGACGACAGGGCGTCAAATCCTGTTCGGCGTGAAGCTTCCGATGGCTGAACCCAGTATCCGAGCAGGCAGCAACCAGATGATCATGTATGCCATCGCCATGGCGACGATGGCAGCAATGGTCGGCGCCGCAGGCCTTGGGGCTCCGATTTGGAGCGGGCTGAACCGTCTCGCATTTGGTGACGCCTTGCAGGCCGGCATTGCCTTGGTGCTGGTCGCGGTCATCATTGATCGGGCCACCTCTCCCCGTGAGGGCACGCGGAGCTTCAAATCACACCTACACGGCGATCGATCCTTAAGCTGGCCCCAACGGGTACGTGGGTTCTTCCGTGCCCCCTACGGATCCGCACAGATCTGCCTGGCGCTCTTCCTGCTGACCGTGCTTGCCTCCCAGGTCCTTCGTGGTCGGTGGCAGTACTTCTCGGATCCCCCCTGGGGAGTTCCACTGCGACTTCGGGAACCGGTGGAGGTAGCTGTGCTCTGGGCAACGACCACCTGGGGGCCGTTCCTGGACACGGTTAGTGGGCTGATTCAAACATACGGTCTTAATCTGCTCGGTAGCTTCTTCGCCGCCACACCGTGGGCACTGGTTGTCGGAGTCACAGCGGCAGTTGGCATACTGACCGTTGGTAGGGTCCAAGGTTTGGTCCTAGGGCTTGGTGTCGCATTCATAGGTTGCCTAGGTATGTGGGAAGCGACGGTACTGACCATGACAGTCGTTACCGTGGCATTGGTCCTCGTGATACTGATCGGGTTTCCCCTCGGCGTGTTGATGGCTATGAACAACACAGCAGCGGCAATCATGAGGCCTGTGCTGGATGTTATGCAGACCTTGCCGATATATCTACTGGTTATCCCCGCTGTCATGCTCCTCGGAGTAGGCGAGGTAGCCGCAGTACTGGCCACGTTCATCGCTGCAGTTCCCCCGATGATTAGGTTTACCAACGCGGGCCTCCGAGGAGCCGACGCCGAAGTGATCGAGGCAGCGCAAATCTTCGGAGCGACGCCCGGCCAAATCCTCCGCCAAATCCGTATTCCCATGGGACTCCAGACGATGATGGTCGGTCTCAACCAGGCATTGCTCTTGGCTCTTGCGATGGCAGTAGTAAGTGCCATGATCGGGGCACCGGGTCTGGGCGCCAACATCCTGACGGCAGTCAACCGCGCGTTGTTGGGCACTGGAATGGAGGCGGGTCTTGCAATGTTCTTGCTCGGCGTGGTTCTGGACCGTCTCTTTAACGGATGCGCACAGTTCGTTGCATCCGCTCAGCACGCATCAATGACCAAAGTAGCTAGGAAGCCAAATGACGAAACAACTTCTGTCCCCGCAAGGGCGACTGTACCTTCCCACTGAGCAGACACGCATCCCTGAAGGCGATGCTTCCATCGCCGGCTCCACAATTGAAGTGGATGACCTTTGGAAGATCTACGGTCCGAATCCAAAAAAAGCGCTGCAGGAATACCGTGACGGCTCGACCCATGTTCCGGGTCACATGACTGCGGTGCGCGGAGTTTCATTCCAGGTCCGTCCGTGCGAGACATTCGTTGTCATGGGACTTTCGGGCAGTGGAAAATCTACACTCATTCGCTGTCTCACCAGGCTCATTGAGCCAACGGCAGGCCGCGTCGAGATCGACGGTAATAATGTTCTGACGCTGTCAAACTCGCAGCTGTCGGAGCAGCGGAGACGCGACTGGGCCATGGTGTTCCAGCACTTCGGACTGCTCCCTCATCGCCGAGTCCTTCAGAACGTCGCGTACGGTCTGGAAATCTCAGGGGTTCCGCGCCGAGAGCGGGAGGAACGGGCGCACCGAATGGTTGAGTTGGTTGGACTTTCCGGAACAGAAAATAAGTACCCCAGTGAGCTCAGTGGCGGTATGCGTCAGCGTGTCGGCCTCGCCCGCGCCCTTGTCCAAAACCCCCGGCTCCTGCTGCTGGATGAGCCGTTCAGCGCACTCGATCCACTAATCCGTACCGACCTGCAAGACGAACTGATGCGGCTTGCTCGTGGCGGCAGCCAGACCTCCGTATTCATTACGCATGATCTAACTGAGGCTCTCAAGGTAGGTGATCGCATTGCGATCATGCGCGACGGGGTTCTAGTTCAGGTGGGGACTCCGGAGGAAATTGTACTGAACCCCGCTGATGACTATGTCCGCCGCTTTGCAGTGGAGGCTCCGCGTGCCAGGGTCGTTCGTGCTGCGACCATCGCACAAGCTGTCCGTGAACTCCCCGCCGAACTGTCAGTGGACGCGGCCCTTACCACCCTTGCGCAGAATGGAGGCCGATCAGCCCTCGTCCGTCCCGATGCGCGTGCGCCATTCGTCGTCACGGCGCAGGATCTCCTCAAACTTGACGGATCCAGACGAACTCTGGGTTCATTGGAGTTCCGTACTGCAACCGTGGATGGGGACGAGCTTCTCGCAGTTGTTATGCAAAAGCTCATCGACACTGGGCGCCCTGTGCTGGTCGAATCGCCTTCAGGTGGCTTCATGGGAGCCATAGATGATTCCTTGGCTGTGCGGGCACTTTCAGTTCCGGGCTCCTCATAATCCACGTTGGCAGGTGATTCTCAGATCATCGGCGTGATTCTGAGGATCGCCCTTGGCCTCTGATTGTTCGCCTCGCCCTGATCGCCGCCTCAAAGCAGTTCTTGCGTCGTACGTCATGGCGTACTGATCCAGTTCTACTCATATTGAAGTAACCCATTACACGTGAGCTGTCCCTTCCCACCCGCGCGCACAAGACGGGTGGGAAGGCTGGCTCCTGGGGCCGGCCAGGGCGGGCGTTTCAATGTCGAGGGCGCTTGTGCCGAGTGGCAGACGACAAACTGCCGAGGATTTCAGGGAACCGGAATGAATGGCCGCAACGCTATGAACCCGCCTGCGGTTTTGAGGAGGCAAGTGTGGATGGGAAGAAGCTGCAGGAGTTCGCCGCGGCCCGCGCGGAGGAACTCCCCGGTGCGGAGTTGACGCACCCATTCGGGCCGGACTGGGAGGTGTTCAAGGTACGGAACAGGGTGTTTATGCTCCTCACACCCGTCACCGGGGATCCGATCGTCGTATTGAAGGCCACGCCCTCGGACGGGCAGGCATTGCGGGATGAGTACGAGGACATCACGCCCGGGTACCACATGAACAAGGAGCACTGGATTACCCTGTCTCCGGGCGGGTCGATTGACCGGGCGCTCGTCGAAGATGTTGTGACGGACTCGTATTTACTTGTCGTGGAGAAGCTGCCGAAAGCCAAACAACCGGTGGACCCGAGCAATTTCGGGAAGCGCGACTTGTGACCTTTCCGGCAGGAAGCTACGGGATCCCGCGCAGGACGTGGCGCAGTCTCTCCCGGACGTGTCGTGGGGGCATCCCTTGGGGGCGGCTGCTGTCATATGACACCCATGAAAAGGTGCTCCTGATTGAGAGTCGCTGCCCCCACGGTCACCTTGAGAGGCAAGTTGATAGTGGGTGTTTCACTTGCCTTATGAGACTGCTCTGACACGCTGACCGTTTCACTTGACCCCCGCCAAATGAGGATCTTAACGGTGAGCCTCGCGTCATTGATCCACCACTCAGCGCAAGAAACCCATTTCTGGTGAGTCCCTCAAATGGACGCCGAGTCAGTGGAATATCCCCAGTGGCGTGATGCATGTCATAGATCTTCACTGGTGGTGGGTTAGGCGACTTTCAGCTCGCCAGCCAAATCAAATGCCTAGGAGGCAACGTGACCAAGATTTCATTTTTGGCGAACAAGCGATGGCCGGTGGCCGTCGCTGCCGGGCTCTGCACGATTGGACTCATTGGCGGCTGCACCCCCCCAGGAAGCCACCGGCGGCCCTGGCTCGCAAGCAGTGGATTCGGCAATCGCATCGGCGCTGAAGGAGGAAGGCAAAGTCCAGTTCACAACATCCGGAGATCTCGAAAAGGACATTCAGGCGAACTTGATGACCGCTGTGGTGAACGAGCTGGGTGGGGAGGCTGAAGTGCTCCAGGGCGCCGTGACCGAAACCATGGCAGCGGCCTCTAAAGGTCAGCCGATTGTAGGAATGGCGTACTGGAGGTGGCAGACACCTGAACTGTGGGATAAGTACGTCAAGGGCGAAGGGGGCGTTGTAGAAGTGGGCACCACCGATTATCCCGGCGAGGAAGGGTGGTACGTGCCGACTTATGTCATCAAGGGAGATGAAAAGCGCGGCATCAAACCCGCGTGCCCCGGGCTGCCGAACTGCGAAGCCCTGAATGATTGTGCTTCCGCCTTTGCGACGGCGAAGACGGGGGATAAGGGCCAGTACATGTCAGGCGCGGAGTCCTGGGCGTTTGCCTATGGTGATCCGCAGCGCATCGAAAACCTTAACCTCAATTACGAGATGGTGTTCGCCGGTTCGGAAGCTGCTTTGTACGCGGACCTGACGCGGGCCTACGAACAGGGCAAGCCGTGGCTCGGTTTGATGTGGCGTCCGAACTACATGACGCAGAAGTACGACCTGACCCGTGTTGAGTTCCCAAAGCATTCGGCAGAATGCTGGGGCAAGACGTACGCGTGCCAGTGGCCTGACACTGTCATCTATCAGTGGGCTTCTTCCGTTATCGAGAAGGACCACCCGGCGCTGTGGAAGATCCTCAAGAACTACGATCTGAACAACGATCAGCTGCAGGAAATGCAGGCAAAGGTGATCGATGGCGGGCTTTCACCCCAACAGGCCGTCAAGGATTGGATGCAGGACAACCGCGACGTCTGGACCAGCTGGGCGTGAAGCACAATCGAGAATCGATCGGCATCCGCTCCTGACTACAAAGGCCTTGGAAATCAACCACATTTTTGGAAGGTCTTTTGGGGATTCTCCCGTTTCCGGCATGCGCTAATGCTGTCAATGATTATGGTCAGTCAGTAGCGGAGCGCGGACCGACACTTCGGCAGCATTCTCATACGACAGCGGAGAGAACTGCTCGGGCTGCCGGACTCGTGAGAGTTGAACAGTCCACGCATCTCCAACAAACCCATACAATTCCGCGGCATGTCCTAGTAGATGCAGCCGCTCAAGAACGGAGCTGGGCCTGAGTGCCCGGAGGAAAGTGAATCCCAACATGAAAGTAACGTCAACGGCGAGTCCTGCATCCGACACCAGTGAGTCTGCTGCCGTTATGAGGGCAATGGTCCTCACCGGGCATGGTGGTGTTGACAAGCTGGTTTTCCGCACGGATTATCCCGCCCCCACTCCACTGCCTGGCGAGGTGCTGATTAAGGTCGGTGCTTGCGGCATTAACAACACCGATATCAATACGCGCACCGGCTGGTATGACCAGGTGGTCGAAACCAGTGTGTCCGAGGACCTCGGCCTGAAAGGCCGTAGTGATGGCGCAGCTTCATCCTGGAACAGCTCCACGGTCGCGTTTCCCAGGGTTCAGGGTGCTGCGGTTGTCGGGCGAATCGCCGGCGTTGGCCCTGGAGTGGATCCGGCACGCGTCGGTGAACGGGTCATCGTCGATCCCTCCGTCCGGGATGCACGATTGCCCGAGCGCGCCCAACTGCTCGAGTACCTCGGCAGCGAACGCGACGGCGGATTTGCGGAGTACGTGGCGGTGCCGGCACTCAATGCACACGCCATCGACTCGCCGCTTTCTGACGCCGAGTTGGCCACCTTCCCCTGTTCCTACGACACGGCCGAAGAAATGCTTCAGCGGGCTGGCCTTTCGGCAGGAGAAACCATTGTCATTACCGGTGCCGCAGGAGGCGTCGGTACAGCGCTGATCCAACTTGCACGTATCCGTGGAGCACGCGTGGTGGCCATTGCCGGCGCAGCAAAAGAGGAGCGGCTTCGCGCCCTCGGGGCAGACGAATTCGTCGCCCGCGAGAGCCAGGACGTGCAGGCGGAAGTGGAACACCTCATCGGCGAGCGGGGCGCGCATGTCGCCGCCGACGTCGTTGGCGGCGACATGTTCGGCGTACTCATGAAGCTGCTGAGCAGGGCAGGCCGATACACCACCGCCGGTGCCATCGCCGGCCCTACCACCCGCATCGACCTCAGGGATCTCATCTACAAGGACCTCGAAATGTACGGCATCACGAACCCCACGGCTTCCACGTTTGCACGCTTGGTCGGACTCATCCAGGACGGAGAACTCAAACCGTTGCTCGAGGAAACCTACGCCCTGCAGGACCTGGCCCAAGCACAGGCACGGCTGCTCAAAAGGACCCACGTCGGCAAGATCGTCGTGACGCCTTAACCAGGCTACCCAAAGCGAACCGCGGCAGGCCGGCACGCACCCCGGTAGCCGCGGTTTGTATTGGGTTACCGTAGTAAGCCGCTGCAACGGTTGACAGCAAGTGATCTGATCGAAGGCGACCCAGATCGCTGTGAATATGGAAAAGGAAATTGCGCATGGGCGGTACGAACCTGGCCTTGGAGACCTCCGATGGAGTGACCCTCCGCTACGATGACGAGGGCGAAGGACGCCCGGTTGTTTTCTCCTCCGGCTTCCAAGCGCAAGGCGCACACTTCGTGTGGCAGCGCGATGCTCTGGTGCAGGCTGGATACCGTGTCATCAGATACGACCACAGGTGCCACGGGCGCTCCGACTCCCCGGAGCACGGACAGAGGATGAGCCGCCTCGCTCTGGACCTCGGCGAGCTGTTGACCGCCTTGGATCTCCACGACGTTGTCCTGGTGGGTCACTCCATGGGGGTATCGGTCAGTCTGGCTTATTTCTCTCTCGCCGTTGATCCCTGGGATCGGATCACTGCGTTCGTCGCCGTGGACCAATCTCCGAAGATCGTCAACGACGAGGAATGGCAGTGGGGGATCCGCGGGATCACCGAGCAGAACGTCTTCGACGCGGCTCACTTCCGGTTTGAATGGTTCGACAATGGTCGTGAGCCGGCTGTGCCCGACTACGTGAAGGAACTGATTGATTCAATCGAGCCGTCATGGGCGACCTTCCCGTTCGACAAGGCGCGCCGTCTGCTCATCGACCACCTCGTCGCCGACTGGCGTGACGTCGTGCCAAGGATTCCCGTCCCGACATTGGTTATCACCGGAAGGCATACGCCCTTCTACGAGCTAGATGGCATGCGCTGGTTTGCCGACACTGTCCCAAACGGTCGCCTGAGCGTATTTGAGCAGAGTGGCCACGATCCTTATCTGAACGAGTATCAGGAATTCAACACTCAACTCCTGGAGTTTATTGCCCAGCACTAAGCGCCTGGCGCGCCTTCAGGCACGATTGATGGAGGCTACCGATGATCAGCGGGCATCCTTCATTTCACTGGTTACTTTGCCGTTTCGCCGTAAGAAATGGCTGAGGGTCGGTGCCGTATGGTCTCATTCGGTAATTAGCCCGGTGGTCTGGTCAGCCAGAGATGGAGGCGAAGTGTCGAAAAGCTCCTCGGCTTAGGCTGCCTGACGCAATTCCAGGGCCCGAATGACGCGGTCCGTCACGTCATCGATGGCGCCGATGCCGTCCACCTGGGCGAGGATGCCGCGCTCGGCATACTTGGCCACCACAGCTTCGGTCTGCTCGTGGTACAGGTCAAGGCGGTGGCGGATGACGGCTTCGTTGTCGTCGCTCCGGCCCGTTTCCTTGGCCCGGCCCAGCAGGCGGTGGACCAGTTCCTCGTCGTGGGCAGTGAGCTGCAGGACGACGTCGAGCTTCTCTTCGCCCTTGGCGAGGATCTCGTCAAGGTAGTCCACCTGCGCGGTGGTGCGGGGGTAGCCGTCCAACAGGAAGCCGTTTTCGACGTCGTCCTCGCTGAGCCGGTCACGGACCATCTTGTTGGTCACGCTGTCCGGAACGAAGTCCCCGTTGTCCATGTACTTCTTGGCTTCGATGCCAAGGCGCGTTTCACCCTTTACGTTGGCGCGGAAGATGTCGCCGGTGGAGATAGCCACAACGCCGAGGCGCTCTGAAATCCGCTCCGCCTGCGTTCCTTTTCCGGAACCGGGAGGTCCAATAATCAGCATTCTCGTCATCGCAAAAGTCCTTCGTAGTGATGTTGTTGTAACTGCGCCAGCGCGTTGAAGTGGTCTGGCAGGTACCAGCATGTTGGCCCGTGGGCCTGACCCTGGCTGCCTACCCGGCAACTTGTTGTGGGATGCTCATTCGGTGTTGCTCTCATCAACTCTCATCAACGTCTTGCTGTTTGTAGTCCGGGACAGGTGCTGGATCCCAAGGGTAGCGGGCGAAGACATGATATCCTTCAGCCTTCTCATACAACTTCCGCGGTGTGGCCCAGCCGCCGCTGAGATCCAAAGTATGGAGTTTGTCCGGCGTAACTTCTTCGACCGTCCCCGTGCGAACGATCTCACCGTGACGTCGTAATTCCACACACTGTCCTAAGGCGCGTTGCCAGTCCGGCTGCAAGTGAAGATCCACAGAGGTCCTGTCAGTTTCGGTGTTGACGGATTGTTATTGACGAAGCGGTGAGGCGCCGAGCCTTGGCGAGGAATCGATCCCCGAGGTGACCTTCCTCGTGCCTCACCGCCGCTAGGGTAGGCGTGGTTCTGCCGGCTAGAGGGACCGCTGCTCGACGCCGTCGTACGCGCTCAACGGGCGAATCAGGGAATTGGATGCTGCCTGCTCCATGATGTGAGCTGTCCAGCCGGTGATGCGGCTTGCGACGAAGATGGGGGTGAACATCTGGGTGTCGAAACCCATGAGGTGGTAAGTGGGCCCGGCGGGGTAATCGAGGTTCGGCTTGATTCCCTTGGCTTCGTCCATCGCCTGCTCAAGGACGTTGTAGAGTCCCAGAAGCTCGGGACGGCGGTAGTGGGCGATCATCTTGTCCAGAGCAGCCTTCATTGTGGGGACGCGGGAGTCGCCGTTCTTGTAGACGCGGTGCCCGAAACCCATGATCTTCTTCTTGTTGGCCAGCGCATGTTCCATCCAGGCCTTTGCACGGGTAGCTGCCTCCTCCTGAGACTCATCGCTGCGGATGCCGATCTCGTCGAAGGTGTGCATGACGGCTTCGTTGGCGCCGCCATGCAGCGGCCCCTTGAGCGCCCCAACTGCGGCAGTGACTGCCGAATGCAGATCTGAAAGCGATGAGGTGACCACTCGCGCCGTGAACGTGGAGGCATTGAAGGAGTGCTCGGCGTAAAGGATCATCGACACATCAAACGCCTCGACGACCTCCGCTGCCGGCTCTTCCCCAAATGTCATCCAGAGAAAGTTCGCCGAATAGCCCAGATCCTCACGGGGCTCCACTATGTCCTGGCCGCGGCGACGGCGCTGATCGTAGGCCACCACGGCAGGAAACGCGGCAAAAAGATCGTTTGCTTTGATAAGGTTTGCCGCCGCCGACGAGTCTTCTGCCAACGGATGCCGGGCTCCGAGCACTGACGCTGCCGTGCGGCAAACGTCCATGGGGTGTGTCGACGCGGGAAGGGAATCTATAACTGCCTTCACACTGGGTTCCAGGGCGCGGCCCGCCCGTTCCCTGGCAGTGAATTCTGCCAGCTGGTCCTGGGTGGGCAGCTCTCCGTTCCACAATAGATAGGCGACTTCTTCGAAGCTGCTATGCGCCGCGAGTTCCTGTACGGGGTAGCCGCGGTAGAGCAGTGAGTTGGTGTCAGGGTTGACCTTGGAGACGGAGGTGTAGTCCACTACGACTCCGGCGAGTCCCTTGCGGACTTCAATCGTTGGCGTGCTCATGTGACGTCCTTGTCTTGTAGATGTGCGCAGAACTAACTTCGTCCGGGGATCTGAAAGTCGAAGACCCCTGTATCGAAGCGGTTGTAGGCTTCGTAGTCCACCAAGTCATAAAGCCTTGCCCTGGTCAGCATGGCCTCCACTTGGCTCTCCTGGCATCCTTCTAGACGCAAGGTGTCCAGAACGCGTTCGGCGGCACCCATGGCACTACGGAGCAGGGTGACCGGATAAATCACCATGTTGACGCCCACGGCCTGCAGCTGTCGTGTGGAAAAGAGCTCGCTTTTGCCGAATTCGGTCATGTTGGCCAGGATGGGCACTGTAACGGCGTCGCGGATGGCCTGGAATTCGGCGAGGTCACGCATGGCTTCGGGGAAGATCGCGTCGGCGCCGGCGTCCACGAGGGCTTTGGCGCGGTCTTTGGCGGCCTGCAGTCCGTCGGTGGCGCGGATGTCGGTGCGGGCCATGATGAGGAAGTTCGGGTCGCGGCGGGCGTCGGCGGCGGCGCGGATGCGTTTGGTGGCGGTGTCCAGGTCCACGACGTTCTTGCCGTCGAGGTGGCCGCAGCGTTTGGGGTTGAACTGGTCCTCGATGTGCAGGCCGGCCAGGCCCGCGTTCTCGATCTCCTGGACGGTGCGGGCGACGTTCATGGGTTCGCCGAAGCCGGTGTCGGCGTCCACGATGGAGGGCAGGTCGGTCATGCGGGCGATCTGCCCGGCCCGGGTGGCCACCTCGGTGAGGGTGGTCAGGCCGATGTCCGGCAGGCCAAGGTCGTTGGCCAGGACCGCGCCCGAGATGTAGACGCCCTCGAAGCCCTTTTCCTGGATCAGCCGTGCGGAGAGCGGGTTGAACGCGCCCGGGAACTGCACGATGGTCCCGGCCGCGAGGAGTTCGCGGAACCGGACGCGTTTCTGCTCGGGAGTCACCTTTGAGTACAGCATTAGAACAGTCCCTTCGGTGCCGCGCCGAGGTCGATGACGCCGGGGGCGGCGGTGATGTTCAGCTGGTCCAGTTCCCCGGGGCCCAGTTCGGGGAGTCGTTCGACGGCGGCGAGGAACCGTGCGATTTCGTCCTCCTCCACGAGCCCGGCGGCCAGGGTGCGGAACTTGTTCACGTACTGCTCACGGGTGAACGGCCGGGCGCCGAGCGGGTGCGCGTCCGCGACCGCGATCTGGTCCCGGATCACGGTGCCGTCGGAGAGGGTGATTTCCACGGAGCCGCCGAAGGCCTTCTCGGAGATGTCGAGGGAGTGGTAGCGGCGGGTCCATTCCGGGTCCTCCACGGTGGTGACCTTCTGCCACAGCTCCACGGTGTCGGGCCGGCCGGCGCGCTCGGGGGCGTAGGAGTCCACGTGGTGCCAGGCGCCGTCCTGCAGCGCGACGGTGAAGATGTACGGGATGGAGTGGTCCAGGGTCTCCCGGGACGCGGTGGGGCTGTACTTCTGCGGGTCGTTGGCGCCGGAGCCGATGACGTAGTGGGTGTGGTGGCTGGTCTTGATCAGCACGGACTGCACGTTGGCCGGGTCGGTGGCTTCCGGGTGTTCCTTGTTCAGTTTCCGGGCCAGGTCGATCCAGGCCTGGGCCTGGTACTCCGCGGAGTGCTCTTTGGTGTAGGTGTCCAGGATGGCGCGCTTGGCCTCACCGGGGGTGGGCAGCGGAACCAGGTAGGACGCGTCAGGACCGTCCAGCATCCAGGCGATGACGCCGTCCTCGCCTTCGTAGATCGGCACGGGGGAGGTCTGGCCGCGCATGGACCGGTCCGCGGCCTCGACGGCCATTTTGCCGGCAAATGCGGGGGCGTGGGCCTTCCAGGTGGAGATTTCACCTTTTCGGGACTGCCGAGTCGCGGTGGTGGTGTGTAGCGCTTGACCCACGGACTGGAAGATGGTCTCGACGTTCAGACCCAGCAAAGTTCCGATGCCGGCCGCGGCGGACGGGCCGAGGTGGGCGACGTGGTCGATCTTGTGCTTGTGCAGGCAGATCGCCTTCACCAGGTTCACCTGGATCTCATAGCCGGTGGCGATGCCGCGGACCAGGTCAGCGCCGGTGGATCCGACGTGCTGGGCGACGGCGAGGATCGGCGGGATGTTGTCGCCCGGGTGGGAGTAGTCGGCGGCGAGGAAGGTGTCGTGGTAATCCAGTTCCCGCACGGCCACGCCGTTGGCCCAGGCCGCCCATTCCGGCGAGACGCGTTCGCCGATGCCGAAGACCTTGGCGCCCTTGCCGCCGGTCGACGGGCCGTGGGTGAGGGCCTGGGCGCGGGCGGCCACGATCGGTGCCCGGTTCAGCGACGCGATCGCGACAGAGGCGTTATCGATGATGCGGTTGATCACCATCTCCGTCACCTCCGCAGTGACATCCACCGGGTCGGCGGCGACCACGGCGATCTTGTGCGCCAGCTGCTCCTCCCGAGGCAGGGTCTCTTCACTCTTGTACACACGGACGTGGTGTTCCTTCACCATGGTTCTCCTTCTATACGGATGCTGCGGTGGCTTTGATGTGGGCAAGGCTGCGGTGCAGGTGAAACGTCGTCCCGGCACCGGCCAGCCGAGAATGGCACAGGGCTACGTGCACGTCAAAGGCGGCGGTGATTGCCTCATGGAACCGGCTACCAGGCTCGGAAGACGCCACGCGGGGTTCTGCCCTCCGAGCACGTTCAGTTACTTCTTACGTTTCGAGAATTCCCGCCGCCATGTACCCGCCGTCGACAGGGATGGTGTGGCCAGTAATGAACGAAGCGTCATCCGAGCACAGGAAATCGACGGCGGCAGCAACTTCGTCGGGCCTCGCGTATCGGCCCAAGGGCACAAGTCGGTTATAGGCTTCTCGGGTCTTCTGGGAGTGCGTTGTTTGGGCCAATAGAGTTTCAACAGGACCCGGCGCCACAGCGTTCACAGTTATACCCAGCGGGGCCAATTCGATAGCCATTTGTCGTGTCAGGCCCGTGATTGCTGCCTTCGATGTTCCATATGCCATTCGTCCGGCACTTGCCCTAAGCCCGCTGATAGAACTCAGGTTAACAACGCGACCCCAGCCGTTCTGTCCCATAAGAGGAAGAGCCTCCTGAGTCATGAGCATTGCACCAGTTACGTTCACGGCCAAGGTACGGTTCCACGTTTCAAGGGACAGTTCGGCAAAAGGAGCGAGCTTTGCCATACCTGCATTGTTCACCAGGACATCGCAGCGCCCATATCTTGCTTTCAGTTCTTGGTAAAACTCAGCAATGGAGTCCTTGGACGATATGTCGACGGACATGCCTTCGGCAGAGTAGCCTGAGCACTGCAATTCGTCGGCAAGCCGGTCTGCACCGGCCTTGTCAAGGTCGGCGATGACGGCAGTGAAGTGTTGCCGCACGGCCAGGCGACGCACCACACTCTCGCCGATGCCGCTGGCGCCTCCCGTTATCACCGCAATGCGTGAAGTTGTCGAGCCACCGGGCTTTAGGTCAGAAGTCGTGCTCATCGAAAAGCCCTTGCGTTAGTTAAATGGAGGAACTGGAGAGGGAGGGGCCAGCAACTTCCTGCTGGCTGGAGACGGGCTCTTTAAGATGCGCGAACTCGTTTGCCTTATGCTGTTGTGCGAGTGCCGCATAGTTTCGGGCGTTGTCGAGTAGTGCAGCGGCCTCGGCATCGGTTACAGGTCGAATGACTTTGGCTGGAACCCCGGCAACAAGCGAGCGCGGTGGGATATGGGTGCTTTCGAGAACTACAGCACCCGCTGCAATGAGACTTCCGTCGCCGATTCTTGCCCCATTCATGACAACTGCCCCCATCCCTACCAGTACTCCGTCGCCGATTGTGGCGCCGTGGCATATGGCGACATGGCCAAGGGTCGTGTTATTGCCGATGGTAAGCGGGAACCCGGGGTCGGCATGGAGGACACAGTTGTCCTGGACATTCGTTCGGGTGCCGATGTGGATTGGTGCCGCATCTGCCCGGACGACTGCGCCGTACCAGATGCTCGATTCCGACCCTATGGTGACGTCACCTACGACAGTGGCGTTGGGTGCTATCCATGCTGTTGAAGGGCGATCAGACACAGCGCGCCGCCAGGCCGCCGTCGACGGGAAGGCAGACGCCGTTGATGTAGGACGCCTTGTCGGAGGCCAGAAATACGGCAGCGTTTGCGATGTCCTGGGGACTTCCCATCCGACCCGTGGGACTCATTTCGTGTCGGGCTGCCAAGGCTTCGGGGTCATCCGTGATCTTGCTGCTCACCAGCGGCGTGTCGATAAGTCCCGGCAAGATTGCGTTTGCCCTAATGCCCTGCTTGGCGTAGGAAAGCGCAAGGGAGGTAGTCAGCTGGTTCACAGCCGCCTTCGCGGAGCTGTAGGCCGGGTACAGGTAGCCAGTGTCGCGGATACTGGCGACTGACGAAATGTTGGTGATGACGCCTTGGCCGGCCTGCAACATGTGCGGAATGGTGTGTCGGCAGGTCAGGTAGGCACTGGTCAGGTTGAGACGGATGGAAGCGTTCCAAGCGTCGAGATCAGTCTCAACGACCGATCCCATTCTTGGGACACCGACATTGTTGTGAAGAACTCCGGGGATCCCGAGCTCTTGCACGACAGCGGAGACGGCGCGGGCTACGTCGGCTTCGTTTGTCACGTCAGCGGTGATGCTGATGCCCGTCCCGCCTGCGGCAACAATCTCCTTGGCGACGCGGTCCGCCTCGGAGGTGTTGAGGTCTATAGCTGCAACCGCTGCGCCAGCCGCGGCGTAAGCCATAGCGGCCGCTTCACCATTACTCATGCCGGCGCCACTGGAGCCGGCACCGAAAACGAGGACGACCTTCCCGTCGAGTTCACGTACGTTCATTGGATAACTTCTTCCACGAGCAGTTCCATGGCACAGGCCACGATGGTTTCTTCCTCGACTAGCTCTCCGGTATGGACGGCACCGAAGCGGTCGATGGCCATGCCGCTGAACCAAGCGACAGGGGCATTGGGATCGCGCAAATCGAACTCGCCAGTGAAGGTGACTTCTGTAGCGGGACCATCGACCACGGCGACGGTGTTGTCCCGGCGATGAAAGGCAGCGCCGACCAAACTGCCCACGCTGCCGGCTATTGAAGCTTGCTGGAAACCCTGTTCACGCATGATTTCCCGGACGGCGGCGGCCACTTCAACGCCAGGAGCCAAGCGGGATATCACTGCACGAACGGAGTTTGCCTTTTCCAGCTTGCGGGAGGGGCAGGGATGAGGCGTGAAGACCGGGAGCCTGCTCTCGGGGTCGATGTCACAGATCAGCTCCGCTTCGTCCAAAGCGTGAACAATGGCCTGGACGGGGCCGGGTCCGATGACCGTTTCCCACCAGAGGTGACCGCCACGGACATCGCCGTTGGCGTCGAACCAGGTGGCGTGGCAGTGGGCAAGGCGCTTTCCATCACGGAATCCAACGGTTGCAGACCCTGTGATCAACCGCGCCGGGACCGCGGCCTCATGCGTCGAGCTGTAGGTGACTGCGGTCGATCCGTCCTCACATAGAGCGGGAAAACAGTAGCTGACCCTGGACAGGGAACCGTCGAGGAGTTCGACCTGTCCGGACGTGGCTCCCAAAGTCTCTAGCGCGTCTGCCATGGCATCAAGGAGTTTTGCCCCGGCGGGCAGGGCCACCCTGCGCGCGATGCTGCGGGTCACTATGGAGGTCCGGCGCTCCGCAGCGACGACTCCAGGGTGCTTGAGAGGCTGGATTCGGCGGGTGAGAGTCAAGGGGTGTCTCCCTTGTTCTGTCCACCGGAGGGTCCGAGTTGGGGGTCCCAGCCAAGTTCGAGGAAGAGCTGCCGTACGGTGCGGCGCACGATTTTGCCGTTTCCGGAGCGCGGCAGCTCATCCCAAAAAGCGATGTGGCGGGGTATCTTGTATCGCGCCATGCGCTCGGAGAGGTACTGGCGCATCTCTTCTTCGGTCATGGAACTGCCCGGGTGCAGCACGCATACGGCCACTCCAACCTCGCCCCACGTTGGGTCAGGCATTCCCAGGACAAGCGTCTCCTGCACGGCCGGATGCGTAAGGATCTTCTCCTCTATGTCGCGGGGGTGGATATTGGAACCGCCCGAAATGAACATGTCGGAGGAGCGGCCCGTTATGTAGAGGAAGCCCTCATTATCGAATGTTCCGATATCTCCGGTACGGAGCCAGCCGTCGCGGAACGCGACCTCATTAGCCTTCGGGTTATTCAGATATCCGGGAAAAACAGCAGGCCCGGCGACGCAGATCTCTCCGTGCTCGAGAGGCTCGAGTTCATTGCCCTGCTCATCCTGGATGCTCACCTGCATCCCGGTCCGAGGGAAGCCGCAGGTGCTGAACTCGATGCCGGGAGGTGACGCATGACCGTGGTGGTGAGGGGGAAGGACCGTAATGTTACCTGTGGCCTCGGCCAAGCCGTAGTACTGCACGAGAACCTCGCCGAGGGCGGCGCGGGCCTCCTGCTGGTCCCGGCTGGGCATGGGCGCCCCGGCGTAGATGACGTAGCGAAGTGAAGAGTGGTCATAGCGGCTGATCGACTCGTCATCGACCAGACGTTTCAGGATGGTCGGGACTGTGAACATGTTGGCAACACGCTCGGTCTCGACCAGTTTCCACACCTCTGCAGGTTTGAGGCTGAATGAGACCGGGATGACCGTTGCTGCTCCTCGTGCCACCTGCGGTAGGAGATGAACGCCTGCGCCGTGTGACAGCGGGGCCACAACGAGAGAACGATCAGTCTCCGTTGTGGTGGGCATCAAATCTGCTAGGTGATTGGTAACGACATACCCGAGCTGGTCGTGGGTCAGCACAGCGGCTTTAGGTGGACCGCTCGTTCCGGAAGTGAAGAAGTACCAGGCTGCGTCACCTGCCCACACACTTTGGTCCGGGATGGGACTGGATGGGCAAGTGTAGGCGCTGACTGTGTCGAGACCGGGAGAATCATCCAGCCACAGAGTTTCCAGTTCCGGGCTCACAGCTGCCTTGACGGCGTTGACGTGGGAAGCCGTGGATGAATGGGCGATCATTAACACCGGCTGGCAAACCCGGGCGATTGAAACGATGTCATTATCGTGCAGACGGGTGTTAACTGGGGCCAGCACTGCACCGATGCGCCAGGTAGCGTACATTGCCTGTACGAATTCCGGGTGGTTCGGTGCATCCAGCAGTACGCACTGTCCGGGCTTAACCCCCCTTTCGATCATATGGGCGGCAAGGGCGGTGACCCTGTCGTTCAGGTCGCGCCAGCTCCAGCGGGTTTGCCCATGAATGAGGGCGTCAGCGTCCGGGATTCGCCGGGCCGTTTGGGTCAGAGCGTGAGCCAGGTTCACTGCCCTGTGGGCAGGGCCACTTGACGCGCTTCCGATGGGGTGGTTAGTCATTTCGACGTTGACGGTGCTCACCGGACACTCTCCAGAACCGTTGCGTAGTTTGCCACTGCGGTGCCGCCCATGTTGAACACTGCCGCCCGATTGGCTTTGGGCAGTTGCATGGCTCCGGCTTCGCCTACAAGCTGCATCGCTGCCATCACATGCTGCGAGACGCCCGTCGCTCCCAGCGGGTGACCCTTGGACTTCAGGCCGCCGGAGACATTAACCGGCAGCCTTCCGTCCCGGTGGGTAGCGCCGCTTGCCAGGACCTGGGCGGCCTTGCCTGGTTCGGCAATCCCAAACGCTTCGTACTGCAGAAGCTCTGCGATGGTGAAGCAGTCGTGCGTCTCAAGGAGGTCCAAGTCTTCCAAGGTGACGGAGGCTTCCTTGAGGGCGCCACGGAACGCGGTCGCCGCACCAGCCAAGGCGAGGGGGTCGGGGCGGGCAGCGATGGAGAAGTGGTCATTGACGTGCACGCGGCCGCGGACGGCAACTGAGCGGCGCGCTGTCCTGGCCATATCGGCCCCGGTGACGACCAGAGCTGCCGCACCGTCAGAAACCATCGAGCAGTCGGTGCGCAGCAGTAGCCCGGCCACCCTGGGGTTTCGCTCGGATTCGGTAGCGCAAAATTCAAAACCAAGGTCTTTGCGCAAGTGGGCCCATGGGTTGTCGACTCCATTGCGATGGTTCTTTGCCGCGATCATGGCCATGGCGTCATGCGGGTCCCCGTACCGGTCCGCGTAACGGTCAGCCAGTCCGGCGAAAACACCAGCGAAACTGCCGGCAGAGCCTTCCGTTCTGCGGTGGGAGCCGCTGAGCAGAATATCGTTGACCTCGGCGTTGGCGGTCGAAGTCATCTTTTCCGCGCCCACGACGAGGACTGCCCGGGCCCGGCCGGCGTCGATGCGGTCTAGAGCCCCAAAGATTGCGGCAGAACCGGTAGCGCAGGCATTTTCCACGTGGGTGGCCGGCACTGACGCCAGCGCTGGCAGGGCAGCGCCGACCAGTGCAGCCTCAAATCCTTGTGCGGAAAACCCGTTGTTGAATACACCGACAAAAATTGCATCAATATCGCCTGGCTCAAGCCCTGCGTCTTCGATGGCGGCGCCGCTGACGTCCGCGATGAGAGCCTCAACGTCCTCATGCGGTTGGCGGCCGAATGGGGTATGTGCCCATCCAATGATGTGGGGTGACGTGACCATCGAAACCTCTTCGTTTCAAAGTTTGTTCCGAACCCCCTGATCCGATGGATCAGGGACCCGGCAACAGAACTGGGAGGGAAGCCCGCATTAGTGGGCTGTTTCTTCCCCTTCACGATGACAAAGATCTAGACAACGTGGCACCGCCCGCCGACGAGAAGATGCTCACGGTGTTCCTCTGTCTGTAGAATCGAACGGTGATGGAGAACGCGATCCAATCAGCTGTGGACCAACTGGCGGAACAGCTCCAACGGTCCGTGGTGATCAATGACCCCGGAGTTCATATGCTGTATTCCAGTGTTCACTTTGGTGATGAGGACCAGGCTCGGGTTCAAGCAATTCTCAAAAGAGATGCTGGTACAAAGGCCATCGGTCACGTACTCGCGCAAGGCGTTTCGACGTGGACCACGGCGGGTGTCATTCCGGCCAACGAAGAGATCGGGATGAAGGCGCGCGTATGCGTGCCCATTAGGTGGCGCGGCGAGCTGCTGGGTCAGCTCATGGTGATGGACGCTGAGGGATCTCTGACCACTTCGGAGTTGTCAAAAATCAACCATTCGGCAACGGATATTGCGGCGCTGATGGCAGTTGAAGGACAAAAGGAATCCGACTCCGGCGTCCAGGAGGAGACCGTCCGTGACCTGCTCGGCCGGGAGGCAACATTGCGTCGGCGCGCTCTGGAAGAGCTTGCTGCAAGCCCCGTCTCCGAACGTTTCGAGAACGTCACTGCCGTGGAGTTCGGGCTGCAGGGAACCTTGGACAGTGCCACCAAGTCGCACGCCGATGCAGCGCTGCGCACTGTCTTGACCATGGGTTCCAGGCAGGGCCGCGTTCCCGAGCTTCACGCTGTGGCCCCTGGGACGGGTCTACTGCTTCTTGGCAACGACAGGTCTTCCGGCGAGACCGCCATCCGCGTTCATGTTCAAAAAATGCTCGATCAGTTGAAGGACTTGTCTTCGGGGAGATTCGCCTGCGTGGCCGGAATCGGCCCCTCCGTCCCGGGTCTTGAGCAGGCTCACAAAACTGCCAGGCATGCCCATCTGGCGCGGCGGGCAGCGGCAAATGGACTAAGTTCCCCGCTAACAGTCTGGGCTGATTTGGGACCCTACGCCCTACTGCTACAAATACCCGACGAGGACGTAAATGACGAGGCATTGCCTGAAGAAGTCCGGCGGCTTCTCGCCGTCGATCCTGGTGGGGATCTGACCGAGACTTTGCGTGCCTATCTCGACCACGCCTGCAATGGGCCGGCGGCTTCCGAAGCGCTGCACATCCACCGCACGACCCTCTACTACCGTCTGGGACGCATTGCCGAGATGACTGGACTGGATCTGAGCGACGGCCGTACACGGCTCAGCCTTCACGCCGGGCTGACCATGCTTGACCTGATAAGGGCGTCCCCTTCGCGGTGAACCCTACCGTGTTGGTGTCACCGCGCTGTGCTACCTTATCGGCTCTAACCGATGCCTTCCGAAAGCAAGGAGTGGGGTTTCCTTGCTGGGGTCAGCTTCGTCGGTCCTTCAAGGCAGGTTCGACAGAGAGAGGAAAATCTGCGCCAAGGTCTCAACGTTGAGTAGTAGTGACCCAGAGCACAATTCGCCCAAGCTGGTGTAACAGACAGCTCACTGTCGGCGGGCTGCTCCGGGGTGCCGTTCTTCACGGTTCCTCTCTTCAAACAGCAAGGAGGCTGTCTTCATGAGTTTCGGAACTGATCAGATCCACCAAGGGAAGGACCGGCCGGTCATCCAAGCGCAGGTCATGCGCAAAGTCGCCATGCGGCTCATTCCCTTCCTCGCAGTTGCCTATTTCTTCAACTACCTCGACCGAACCAATATCTCCTTCGCCAAGCTCACGATGAGTGAGGACCTAGGGCTCACCGAGACGATGTATGGCCTGGCGAGCGGGCTCTTCTTTATCGGTTACGTCTTCCTGGAAGTTCCCAGCAACCTGGCATTGCACAGGTTCGGTGCCCGTCGCTGGATCGCCCGGATTGTGGTCAGCTGGGGCCTTGTCACCGCAGCTATGGCATTCGTTAACACGCCAACTGCGCTATACATCACAAGGATCCTGCTAGGCATTGCTGAGGCCGGATTTTTTCCCGGCATCATGCTGTACCTCACATTCTGGTTTCCGCGCGCCGTGCGGGTGCGGCTTATAGGCATGTTCATGCTTGCACTGCCCATCTCCTCCGCCTTGGGGGCTCCGGTATCCGGCGCGATCCTCCAATATTTGGACGGCGTCTTCGGTTTGGCCGGATGGCAGATGTTATTTCTGATCCAAGGTATCCCAACGGTACTGCTGGGCATCGCTGCGTGGTTCTACTTGACGGACCACCCTCGGCACGCGAAATGGCTCACTGCCGCCGAACGCCAGTGGCTCGCTGCAACCGTAGAGTCAGAGCACCAAACAGCATCACAGGTAGGACACACCTCCGTTGGCCGCACTCTCCGCGATCCTCGGGTATGGACTCTGGGCATTGTTTACTTCGGCATCGCCTATGGCCTCTTCGCACTGAGTTTCTTCCTCCCAACAATCGTTGGCGGACTCGCCGCGACGTTCAACACCAAATTCTCCATCCTTGAGACGAGCCTGATTGTCGCCGTTCCCTTTGCCTGTGGTGCGATTGCCATGGTGTTTTGGAGTCGGCACTCGGACCGTACCGGGGAGCGGTTCTGGCATGTCGCTCTGCCTGCGCTCCTTGCGGCTGTTAGCATCCCGATGGCTCTATACACGAACTCGCCCTTTGCCACGATGGCCGTCATTTCCGTCACTGCCATTGGCATCTTCTGCGCGCTGCCCGTCTTCTGGTACCTGCCCTCCATTTTCCTTTCAGGTGCGGGGGCAGCGGCCGGCATCGCGCTGGTCAACACTTTGGGTGCCTCATCCGGCCTCGTCGCCCCTTACCTGACCGGGTGGCTGCTCGACGCTACGGGCGACTCACGTGCCGCCATGTGGGTTGTCGGAGGATTTGAGCTCGTAGCCGTGATCGCAGTTCTCCTGTTGCGCAAGAATCTCCGCGCTGCGGACATTGACCGCGGTTCTGCAGTCACCGCTACGTCGCAGGCCAGTCACAATTCTTGAGCGTGCACCGTTCGCCAGCAGGCCTCGGCCAACAAGGTCCCTACGGCGGCAGCATGGGAACCCAATCTCAGCCGTAGGCGTGTGAATGTTCATTTGGATCCGCGCATGGACACCCGGCGCGGTTGCTTATAGGCGATTATGAAAAGTCGATGCAGATTTAGGGACGATTACCTATGGGATTGATAGTCCTTCTCTGACTGGTCGTCGGCCCTGGTCGTTGATCCCTTCACGGACGCCCCGGCGAGGTCTTTGATCTCGGCGGGGCGTTCTCGGGTGTTGACCAGCGCGTCTTGGAAGGGACTAGTTGGTGTTCTTGTGTGCTGCTTGCGGTGTGTCCGAACGATGAGGAGGACCTTCTGGACCTCGCGCTTGAACCTCCGGAGGTCTGACAGTAGGTGGTGTCGTGGCTGACTCGGGTCTATTCGCAGTCGGGTGCGTTGATCGGCAGGCGGGAGATTGTAATGGGAACCAGCGAGTGCGGAGCTTGGTCCTCAGGGCAAGGCCAGAGGAGTCGCAGGGTCTCTGGAGCATAATTGCTATCCCACAATAGCGCTCTGTTGCCCCGGCAACTACGAGGGGTGTTCCTTTCGGACCCCCTTCTCGACGCTGGCGCAGATATTGAATCTGTTCTCTAACGGGCGCTGCAGACGGGTAGAACCTCTGCCGGCATTGGCCCACCCGGCTGCGCCGATCCAGGTTGTACAGCCTTGTGGACGAAGGGGGACTTACGGGCCGTTCGCGGTACGGCACTGGCGTTGATGGTCTATGAACATGCATAAAGCTGCGAAGATCAGCGCAGCCCCGGCAGCGCCCATCAGGAAGGCGTTGACGGCGGCGGTCGCGCCCCAGAAATCCATAGCCAACCCAAGACAGAGAACCGGGATGGCACTGCCGAGATAAGTGATGACGTACACCAGACTGACAGTCTGGGCCGCGGTCTCGCTGGGCAACTCCGAGTTGAGGGCGGCGAAGAGCGTCCGGAAGCCTACTCCCTGGCTTAGCCCTACGAGGGTAGCAGCAATCAACAACAACCCTGTGAGCTGCTGAAGTTGGGCCACGACGATCAGTACAAGACCAATCACCATCACCACCAGACTCATCGTTGCTTTGTGCCGTCCCCGGACGGGTAACAGCTGGGCGCAGGCGGAGCCAGCTAGTACCAGCGCTCCCGAAAGCCCGCCCATGATTCTCGACCCGCCCAGCATTGGGGCATAGAAGGCCGGGGCGACGGAGAGAAAGAAGCCATACACGGCAAAGGACAAAAAGCCCATACCCGAGGTGAGAGAGAATATCTTGAGGATAGGCCGAGGAAGGGATAAGCGAGGAGGTCGCAAGCTTCCCAAGAAACCACGCGGTGGGGGAGCCAGGGTTGGGGGGAATGCCCGCACCGCGGCCAGCAGGACAACTACCGCCACCATGGCCGCGAGATACACAGAAAACGGCGCTCCAACCGGATCACCGAGTTCGGATAACCACCCGCCAACGAGGGGACCGGCGGCGCCTCCTCCCACTGACGCAAGCAAGATGATGCGCGCGCAGAGACTGGGCTCACCCGGCAATAGGTCCCTCAGTGCCGCTGCCCCGGCACCGAAGGACAAAGCGACGGCCAGCCCGTGAAGCGCCCGGCCGCCCAGCAGCCCGGGGAGGCCCGAGGCAAAAAGAAGAACCGTGGCGGCGAGGATGCCAATCGCCAGGCTTGCGACCAGCACCACCCGCCGGCCCATGTACTCAGACCAATGACCGAGGAGGGGCAATCCAATGACGACCGGCAAAACATAGGCAACAAAGGCTGCCGTGACAGCGCCGTTGCCCAACAGCATTCGTTCCTGGAACACGGGAAAAAGAGGCGTCATTAAGTTGGTGCCAAGGGGGAGCAGGCCGATGCTGAGAGCGGCAAGTACGATTCGTACTGCATGCGGTGCGTCCCACCCCCGAGGCGTAGGGTTCGGGCGGAGCAGGAACTCCCGGGCGAGGTTCAGCAGCATAGTATTTTTCTCAATGTCCGGAGTTCGGCATGATTCAGTTAGTACGGGTTACCTTTTCCAAGTGCTGCAGAACGTGCCAGTAGGGCTGCCCCGTGGCTTCTGTCATGCCCTGTTCGCAGGTGCGGTTGAGGGAGGCGTAAGCGTCGTACTGGCCAGATTTGATCTCGGTCGCCTCTGCCGCGGTGGCAGAGGCTGTCAGCTCGGGATGCAGCATGCCCCGGTCTCCTGCGTAAGCGCAACAGCCCCATTCTTTGGGAAGAACGACTTCAGTGGCGACTGCCTGCGCCACTTTCTCTAACGCACCCGTGATGCCCAGATGAATTGAGGAGCACGTGGGATGCACAGCCAAGGAGTTCAACGGCTTGGACACGGTCAGGTGGGGTAGGAGGTTGTCAGCGACGAATTCCACCGCATCCACGAACCGGACCCTGCTGTACTCCGGTGACCCCTTGGCGAGGTCACGCATGGCCCCTAATCCTTCCGTGCATGACGATGCGTCGCAGACGACCGGGAGCCGACCATGATCCGTCGCTTCCCACAGCAGGCTGAGCGTCCGACGTGCCATTGTTCGGTATCCCGAGGGTAAGCCCTTGGACTTCCAAGGCGTCCCGCAGCATGCGGAGTTGATCCCCTCGGGGATGGTGATGGCCACGCCGGCTCGTTCGCAGAGTGCAAGGACCGCTTCAGAGACGGAAAGGCCGGTGCCATCGGGGGTGCCGAACATCCCTGAGACGCACGCAGGGAAGAAAACAGCCGTGGCAGCTTCGTCCTGGTGTGAGGGCCGAGGACGGCCACCGCCAGGCAGCAGGTCCTGGTACTGAGGGACATGGTCGGAGCCGAATAAGGCCCGGCCGACCTTGGTTACGGCGCGTGGTAATGCTGGCGGTAAGGCATCCGCCAGGCTGAGCCCCAGACCGGCCACGCGTGTCGTCGTTCCCCATGCCGAGGAGGCAGCCCCCCAGACACGGTCGGCAACAACAGAATGGTTCTCCTCACGCAAGCGGCGAACCAGATCTCCGGTGTTGATGTTCACCGGGCATGCTGTGGCGCACATGCCGTCCACGGCGCAGGTCTGCAAGCCCTCATACTCATACTCCTCGCGCAGTCGCCGCGCCAGTTCTCCGTCACCACTGGCTTCCGCGGCCGCGATCTCCCGGCGCCCGACGATGCGCTGTCTCGGTGTGAGGGTGAGGTCTTTGGAAGGACATACCGGTTCGCAATAACCGCACTCCACACACCGGTCAACCTCTGCTTCCACGGCAGGCGCGGTCTTGAGATGATCCAGGTAGGAGCGCGGATCATTGCTGAGCACCACCCCAGGGTTGAACGCGTTCCGCGGATCAACAAGGGCCTTAAGTTGGCACATGACCTCGTACAACTCGTCGCCGTACTGGCGCTGAACGTACGGAGCCATGATCCGCCCCGTACCGTGCTCGGCTTTCAACGACCCTCCGTTCTCCAGAATGAGCTGAACCATCTCCTCGGTAAACTGCTCATACCGCTTCAGCGACATTGGGTCCTCGAAGTTTTCATTAAGCATGAAGTGGACGTTGCCGTCCTTTGCGTGACCGAAGATCACGGAGTCCTCGTACGCGTGGCTGTCGAAGAGCCGGGTGAGCTCCTGGCACGTTTCGCCCAGGACGGCGACAGGAACGACGATGTCCTCCAATAGCGCATTGGACCCAGTGGGCCGGTTCCCGGCCACTGTGGCGTACAGACCTTTCCGGACCTTCCACAGTGCCGCGCGCTCGCGCGGCACGTCCGTTAGTGTTGCGGGGGTACTGAGATGCAGGCGTGCGAAGAGACGTTCGGCCCCTGCGGTCCGGTCCCGGAGTTCCTGATCGTCGCGTCCCTGATACTCCACGAGCAACGCAGCGTGCTCCCGCACATTAATCTCCGCCATGCTCGCGGGGGCTTGACCGGTACGCTGAGCCATACGCAGGGATGTCGCATCTAGCAGTTCCACGGTGGCAGAACGCACGTCCACCAGGTCCGGCACAATGCTCGTGGCACTCATCAAATCCGGGAAGACGAGCAAACCGGTAGCTACCTTGGGCATGACCTCGACGGTGCGAAACACTGCCTCCGCCACGAAACCGAGTGTGCCCTCGGAACCGATCAGAAGGTGCTCCAAAATGCGCACCGGTTCGTCAAAATCGAGGAAAGCATTGAGCCCATAACCCATAGTGTTCTTCATTGAGAACTGATGGCGGAGGGTCCGCACGGAGTCCGCATTCTCCAACACGCGACGACGCAGCCTGATTAAACCCGCGTGCAATTCCGGCTCACGCTCACGCAAAATGCTGTCCGCCCCCATATCGGCTGTGTTCACCACTGTCCCTGAGGGCGTCACGAAGGTCATCGACTCCAGAGTCTGGTACGTGTTGAACTCCGTACCACAATGCATCCCCGAAGAGTTGTTCGCCACGACCCCGCCAATCGTGCAGGCTGACTCGCTCGCCGGATCCGGACCCAACTTTCGCCCGTGCTGAGCAAGCCGCTGATTGACTTGTCGCACGGTCGCCCCAGGCTGGACACGAACACGGTGACCCCCGTCCAGAACTTCCACGCTCCGGAAATTTCGACGGGTGTCGACCAGGACTTGGTCCGAAACCGACTGTCCCGACAGTGAGGTGCCGCCAGAGCGGAACGTGAGCCCGACGCCATGGCGATCCAGGACCCGGAAGAGCTCACCCATGTCCGCCACGGAACTGGGACGGACGACGGCCCGGGGTTGGAGAAGATAGTGGGAAGCGTCGTGCGCGGTAGCACGACGTTCGAGTTCCGACTCCACTACAGAACCGGGGCCTCCCCATTCCCGAAGGTCGCGCAGCAATGCGACGTCCTCAGTTCGAGGAGATCCCTGCGGGCGATGTGCGAAGTGGGTAAGACTCATTGTGGAGTTCCTCTATAGGTATGAGTTCGGAATGGCAGGCAGGAACGTACCTTCCCAGTAGAGGCCCACGGGCGGGCGGTCTACAGCCCTTTTCCACTATGCCCGGAAAAGAACCATGGAGTCACCGACTTTAGACGAAACACCGGACGGAAGATTGCTCCGCCTGTAGCACCTCTCCGGATATGTCCTGTGATTTACTTGGAACCACGAGTATTTACTTGGAAGACCTAGTAAATACTTGGGCGGCCAATGACATTTGCGTTTGGAGGTCCAACGTGTTCGCAACAGGAGGAGGAGCGGTTCAATGAAAATCATCGTGCTGGTGAAGCAGGTGCCCGATACCGCGGAGGAGCGCAGGCTCGATCCGGTCAGCGGGCGCCTGGATCGTGACGCAACGGATTGTGTGGCGGACGAGATCAACGAGCGCGCCCTTGAGGTTGCGCTGCGCTGCAAAGACGCGGATAAAAAGACCGAGGTTGTGGTGCTGACGATGGGCCCTGCCGATGCCAACCAGGCGCTGCGCAAGGCCCTGTCCATGGGTGCTGACTCGGCGCTGCATGTGGTCGATGACGGGCTGGAGGGCGCCGACATCGCACGGACAGCGGTGGTGTTGGCTGCTGCGGCTAAGCAGGCCGGTTTTGACCTGTTGCTGGCGGGTAACGAGTCCACAGACGGCCGCGGCGGCGTGGTGCCGGCCATGATTGCCGAACATCTGGGTCTGCCGTTGCTGCCCTCGCTGAACTCGGTGAAAGTTGAGGAGGCATCCGTCGCCGGCGAAGTGGGCATCGAGAACGGGGCTTTGGACGTGCGTGCATCCCTGCCGGCCCTGATTTCCGTGACTGAACGGGTCGCCGAGGCCCGCTTCCCCAACTTCAAGGGAATTATGACGGCCAAGCGCAAGCCGCTGGTGAAGTTGTCCCTCGGCGACCTGGGTCTGGACGTCGCCGCCCCGGCAACCTCAGTGCTGGCGACGTCCGAAAGCCCGGCGCGCACCGCCGGAAAGAAGGTCTACGACGACGGCACCGCCGGTGTTGAGCTTGCCGACTTCCTGGCCGCCGGCCGCCTGATCTGAGCGAGGAACCTACATGTCAAACGTACTGGCACTTATCGAAACATCGCCCGCCGGGGACATCGCCGGCAGCGCAACATCCGTCATCGCGGCCGCCGCCAAACTCGGCACGCCGGTTGCCGTGCTGGCTGTGAAGCCGGGTCTCAGCGCCGGCATCACCGCCCAGCTTGGTGAACTCGGCGCGCACCACGTGTATGTCGCCGAAAGCACCCAGACCGGCACGGTGCTCGCCGCCCCCCAAGTCGCGGCCCTCACGAGCGCCGCCCAGGCGTTCTCGCCGGTAGCGGTGATTGCCGCGAACTCAGTGGAGAGCAGGGATGCTGCGGCCCGCTTCGCCGTTCGCGTCGGCGCAGGGCTGCTGGCCGACGTCGTCGATGTCGCCTTTTCCGCCGACGGCACTCCCGCAGCCTCCCACTCCGTGTTTGGCGGGGCCTACCATGTTCAGGGCGCTGTCTCCACGGGGCCGGCGGTTATCACCTTGCGACAAGGCGCCCTGGACGAGCGTGCACCGGCCGCCACGCCGGAAGTGACCACGGTGTCTCTGGACGTCGAGGTCGGCAACGCGGCCGTCATCGAACAGATCCACCCGGCTGTCGCCGACTCGGGACGCCCGCCGCTTCGGGGCGCGTCGACCATCGTGTCCGGGGGCCGCGGCCTGGGCTCGAAGGAGAACTTCGTGCTGGTCGAGCAGCTTGCAGACGCGCTCGGCGGTGCCGTCGGTGCCTCCCGTGCAGCAGTTGATGCAGGCTACATCCCGCAAAGCGCGCAGGTCGGGCAGACGGGCATTACGGTGTCCCCACAGCTTTATGTGGCGTTGGGTATCTCCGGGGCGATCCAGCACCTGGCCGGCATGCAGACAGCCAAGACCATCGTGGCTATCAACAAGGACGAGGACGCTCCCATCTTCGACGTCGCCGACTTCGGCATTGTCGGCGACGTCTTCACCGTTGTGCCCCAGCTGATCGACGCACTCAAAGCCCGCACCAACTAGCGCTTCCCCGCCTCGGCCCGGAAGAGGCCGGGGCGGGAGATCCCCGGAAAGGAACAGGGACATGACGACGACGAAGAAGCCAGCCAAGGTGTCCAGCAACAACCGGACCAAGCTGGTCGCAGCGATCGTGTTCGCGGTGGTGGCGCTACTGGCGTTGGTGCTCGTTGCCCAGTGGATGCGTACCTTGCCATCGATTCAGTCCTTCCTGGCCGACTACCCCGGACATTCGGAGTTGCCCGCTGGGGCTCCGACAGGTCTACCGGCGTGGCTCGGATGGCAGCACTTTCTCAATGCCTTTTTCATCCTGTTGATCATCCGCTCGGGCTGGCAGGTCAGGACTACCACCCGGCCTAAGGCGAACTGGACCAGGAACAACAAAGGACTGATCCGGACAAAGAACCCGCCTTCGAAAATCAGCTTGGACCTGTGGTTCCACCTGACCATGGACGCGCTCTGGGTACTTAACGGCATCGTCTTCATGGTGCTGCTCCTAACCACGGGGCAATGGATGCGCATCGTACCCACCAGCTGGGACATTCTTCCAAATGCCTTGTCTGCCGCACTGCAATACGCGTCACTGAGTTGGCCCACCGAGAACGGCTGGGTTAACTACAACGCTCTGCAGGTGCTGGCGTACTTCACGATCGTTTTTATCGCCGCTCCGCTGGCCTTGGTCACCGGGCTGCGCATGTCAGGCGCCTGGCCCAAGACCGCGACCACGCTTAACAGGGCCTATCCGATTGAGCTTGCCCGCGCTATCCATTTCCCGGTGATGCTCTACTTCGTCGGGTTCATCATCGTCCACGTGGCCCTTGTCTTCGCCACCGGGGCCCTGCGCAACCTCAACCATATGTACGCTTCGCGCGACGACGGCGGCTGGGCCGGGTTCTGGATCTTCGCCGCTTCACTGGCGGTCATGATTGCCGCCTGGTTCCTGGCCCGCCCGCTGTTCCTGCGCCCCATCGCCTCCCTGACCGGCAAGGTTTCACGCTAGCGGCAAGGCCGCCTCGCAGCACAACATGCGTCCTCGGGCGCCTCCACACAATTACCAACCGGCTCGGAAGGGCGAAAGATGTTTGAACTTAATGAGGACCAGCAAGCGATGGTCGAGATGGTGCGGGACTTCGCGGGCGAAGCCTTGGCGCCCAACGCGGCCAAGTGGGACGAAACGAAGCATTTCCCCGTGGACGTACTCCGGGAGGCCGGCGCACTGGGAATGGGCGGCATCTACGTGCAAGAGCAGTTCGGCGGCTCCGGACTCACCCGCAGTGACGCGGTGCTGATCTTTGAGGAATTGGCCAAGGGCGACACGACGATCGCCGCCTACATCTCCATCCACAACATGGTGGTCTGGATGATCGATACGTTCGGCAACGATCAGCAACGCGCTCAGTGGGTGCCGCAGTTGGCCTCGATGGAGGCGCTGGGCAGCTACTGCCTCACCGAGCCAGGTGCCGGCTCGGACGCGGCCGCGCTCAGCACCAAAGCCGTCCGCGACGGCGATGAGTACGTGCTCAATGGGGTCAAGCAGTTTATTTCCGGTGCGGGAGCGTCCAGCTTTTACATCGTTATGGCCCGGACGGCCGACACCGGCGCTCGGGGCATCACCGCGATCGTGGTCCCCGCGGACACCCCCGGGCTGTCCTTCGGGGCCAACGAGAAGAAGATGGGCTGGAACGCGCAGCCCACCCGCCAAGTCATCTTCGAGGACGTTCGTGTCCCGGTCGCCAACCGGCTGGGTGAGGAAGGCAGTGGCTTTGGAATTGCGATGAAGGGGCTTAACGGCGGCCGCATCAACATGGGCGCCTGCTCGCTGGGCGGTGGCCAGGCTGCCCTGGACAAAACCGTTGCCTATCTCAAGCAGCGTTCGGCCTTCGGGGGCCCGCTGATCAATCAGCAGGCGCTGCTCTTCCAACTGGCCGACATGGAAACGGAGCTTGAGAGTGCCCGGTCCCTGCTCCGGCGTGCCGCCGATGCGCTGGACCGGGGTTCCGACGACGCTGTGAAACTCTGCGCTATGGCCAAGCGGGTTGCCACGGACGCTGGATTCAACGTCGCCAACACCGCCATCCAGCTCCACGGGGGTTATGGATACCTCTCCGAGTATGGCCTCGAAAGAATCATGCGCGACCTGCGGGTTCATCAAATCCTGGAAGGCAGCAACGAGATCATGCGTCTCATCGTCGGCCGGATGCTCGCGGAGGGGTAGACAATGCAAAACGAAGCAGTACAGGACAACGAGATCCTCATCAGGCGCGACGGCCGTCTGGGCCACATCATCCTGAACCGGCCCCGTGCCATGAACGCGCTGACCCACGGCATGGTCAACACCATCGCGTCGACGCTGGCGGAATGGGAGGAGGACGACGACGTCTCGACTGTTCTGCTGTCAGGCGCCGGCGAGCGGGGTCTGTGTGCCGGCGGGGACATCGTAGCTATCTACCGTGACATTCTGGACGGCGGGCAGGAGACAGCCCGCTTCTGGAGGGACGAGTACCCTCTGAACGCCCGGATTGCGGGGTATTCGAAGCCCTTTGTGGCAATGATGGATGGAGTGGTGCTCGGCGGCGGAGTCGGCGTTTCTGCCCACGGATCTGTCCGCGTCGTGACCGAGCGCACGAAGATCGGTATGCCGGAGACCGCTATTGGTCTCGTTCCCGACGTAGGCGGCACCTACCTTCTCTCCCGTGCCCCGGGCGAGCTGGGCACGCACGTGGCGCTGACCGCGGCCACCATCACCGGGCCTGACGCCATCGCCTTGGGGCTGGCGGACTTCTTCTTGAGCAGTGGCACGCTGCCCGCGCTGGCACAGGCCTTGGGCAATACGGATGCCCGCCAGGCGGTGCAGGCGTTTGTACCGGACTGGATCCCCCCGTCGGCG
This sequence comes from Arthrobacter sp. NPDC093125, assembly GCF_044754225.1. Taxonomy (NCBI): domain Bacteria; kingdom Bacillati; phylum Actinomycetota; class Actinomycetes; order Micrococcales; family Micrococcaceae; genus Arthrobacter; species Arthrobacter sp. NPDC093125. Next base: position 93,161 of record NZ_JBIVOQ010000011.1, read on the forward strand.
CTGGTTTCGGAGCGGGAGTGGATTGATGAATGCTACGCGTTCGACGACGTTGAGGCGATTATCGATGCCCTTCAACAGTCCTCTGCGCCGGCTGCCCGCCAGGCGGCAGAACTCATCCTGGCCAAATCACCAACGGCAGTGAAAGTAACGCTCGAGTCGCTCCGTCGGGCACGCCAGATGCCCCTCCTCGAAGAGGCTTTGGACCAGGAATACCGGGTTTCCCTTCGTTGCCTGGCGGGCAGCGATTTCCGCGAAGGTATCCGGGCGCAAGTCATCGACAAGGACCGCAACCCAGGCTGGTCGCCGCCGTCGCTGGCTGAAGTCTCGACCGAGGCGGTCGAAACGTACTTCGCCGACCTGGGTGCCGCAGAACTCGGGCTCGTCGCGGAAGCGATGCACCATCTCAACAAATAGCCCAACTTGTCACGACACAGGCTTCATGCCGCCAAGCTAGGAGAAGAATTTCATGACCAAACAGATAGCCTTCATCGGACTGGGCAACATGGGTGGGCCCATGGCCGTCAACCTCGCCAAGGCAGGTTACACGGTGAGGGGTTTTGACCTTGCGCCCGCAGCCCTGAAATATGCCACGGACAACGGAGTTACCGTGGCGGCTTCGGCGGCAGCGGCCGCCCAGGACGCCGACGTCGTCATCACCATGCTGCCTGCCGGCAGGCACGTCCTCGCGGTCTACCAGGGCGAGGGCGGGCTCCTCGCTGCCGCCAGACCAAACGCCCTGTTCCTGGACTGCTCGACAATTTCCGTCGAGGACGCGCGGACCGCCCATGAACTCATTGAGGAGGCGGGTCACCACGGCCTGGACGCCCCGGTCTCCGGTGGAGTCGTCGGGGCGGAAGCAGGAACGCTGACCTTCATGGTCGGCGGCAACGAGGGGGACTTCGCCAACGCAGAACCCGTCCTGAAAGCAATGGGCAAACGCACGGTCCATTGCGGCGGACCGGGAGCGGGGCAGGCCGCCAAGGCCTGCAACAACATGATCCTGGGCGTCTCCATGATCGCGGTGTCCGAGGCCTTCGTGCTCGGCGAACGGCTCGGCCTGTCCAACCAGGCACTCTTCGATGTCGCCGCCAATGCCACCGGCCAATGCTGGGCGCTGACCACCAACTGCCCCGTGCCCGGACCGGTGCCCGCCAGCCCCGCCAACCGGGACTACCAGCCGGGCTTCGCCAGCGCTCTCATGGCCAAGGACCTGGGCCTCGCGGCCCATGCCATGGAGTCCACCGGAGTCGATGCCCGGTTCGGCGCGATGGCCGAAGAGATCTACCGCCGCTTCGCCGAAGGGGAAGGCGGGCAGCAGGACTTCTCCGCCATCATCAACGAAATCCGGGCGAATTCCAAGACGAAGGAAATGGCATGAACGATTATCAGAACATCCTTGTCAAACAGCAGGGCCGCGTCGGCATCATCACCCTGAACCGTCCGGAAGCCCTGAACGCGCTGAACGATGCCCTCGGCAAAGAGGTCTTGGCCGCAGCCAAGGAATTCGACCAGGATCCGGGTATTGGGGCCATTATCATCACCGGCTCCGGGCGGGCCTTCGCTGCCGGCGCCGACATCAAGGAGATGGCCTCCAAGTCATACATGGACATGTACCTGGCGGACTGGTTCGCGGCTTGGGACCAGCTTGCCCGGGTCCGCACACCGATGATCGCGGCGGTTGCAGGACACGCCCTCGGCGGCGGCTGCGAGCTCGCCATGATCTGCGACATCATCATCGCCGCCGATAACGCCAAGTTCGGCCAGCCCGAGATCAAGCTGGGACTCATTCCCGGTATGGGCGGATCCCAGCGCCTGACCCGCGCGATCGGCAAAGCCAAGGCCATGGACATGGTGCTCACCGGACGGACCATGGGGGCCGAGGAAGCCGAACGAGCCGGCCTCATAGCCAGGGTAATTCCTGCGGCAAACCTGATGGACGAGGCCCTGGCCACCGCCGAAACTATCGCCGGCATGTCCAAGCCCGTAGCAATGCTCGCGAAGGAAGCCGTCAACGCCGTTTTCGAGACATCCCTGGCCGAAGGAGTCCGCTTGGAACGCCGGCTCAACCATTCTTGCTTCGCGATCGAGGACCAGAAAGAGGGGATGCAGGCCTTCATCGAGAAACGTTCCCCGCATTTCAGTCACCGTTAGCTCCACCGTCTTCACCCGTAAGCCAACTTGGACTCCATGAGGCCGCAAAAAATTCTTGAATGCGAGGAAGTATGACTGAGGTAAGCGTTGCACCCACGATCGAGTTTATCGTGGGGGACAGAGATCACTTGATGTGGATTGACGGCGAGCGGACCGAGGCTGCCACGGGGGAGTGGCGCGAGGTCAAGAATCCCGCGCGCCGGGACACCGTGATTGCCCAGGTGCCCTCGGCCGGTGCCCAGGACGTTGAGCGGGCCGTCGCCGCATCGCGCAGGGCCTTTCCGGGGTGGCGCTCACTGCACTTCAGCGAGCGTGCCCGTGCGCTGTCCCGGATCGCCGACGATATCGAGGCCCGGTCCGAGGACTTCGCCCGGCTGACCGCCCTGGACACCGGCAATGCGCTACGCACCCAGGCCCGTCCCGAGGTGGCGACCCTGGTCTCCCTGTTCCGCTACTTCGCCGGAATTTCGGGGGAAGTCAAGGGTGCCACGCTGCCCGCCGGCGACAACCAGCTGCAGTACAGCCGGCTGGAACCCCTCGGTGTAGTCGCCTGTATCCTGCCGTGGAATTCGCCGCTGATGATCGCCGGCTTCAAGGTACCCGCCGCGCTGGCCGCGGGCAACACGGTGATCCTGAAGGCCGCCGACGACGCTCCGCTGACCATCCTGCTGCTCGCGGAGATCTGCAACCGGCACCTGCCCGCCGGCGTCGTCAACGCACTTACCGGGCGCGGCAGTGTCATCGGTTCAGCGCTGGCACGGCACCCGGGAGTGGACAAGGTTTCATTCACCGGATCCACTGAGGTTGGGCGTGGTGTCGCACGCACGGCCGGGGAGCGGCTGGCCCACGTTTCGCTGGAGCTGGGCGGCAAGAACCCCTCCATCGTCTTCCCTGATGCGGTTGATGACGAATTGATAGACGGTCTGCTCGCCGCCTCACGGTTCACCCGCCAGGGTCAAAGCTGCACAGCAGGCTCCCGGCTGTTCCTGCACGAGGACGTCTACGACGAGGTCCTCGGTCGGCTGGTGGCCAAGCTCGGTGCCCTGAAGGTCGGCGACCCTCTGGACGAGGCCACCGACATGGGTGCCATCATCAACAACAGCCAGTTCACCCAGATCAGCCAATACCTGGAGGAAGGGCGCGCCAACAAGGATCTGGACGTGCTGCTGGGCGGCAACGTGCCCTCCGAAGGCCCTCTGACCGAGGGCTACTATCACCTGCCCACCGTCTTCGGGGGCGCGAAGAACGAATTCCGGCTCGCCCAGGAGGAAATCTTCGGCCCGGTCCTGACGGCCATCCGCTGGAAGGACGTTGACGACGTCATCCGCATGGCCAACGACACCCACTTCGGACTTGCCGCGTACGTGTGGAGCCACAATCTGGACAACGCCCTCAACACCGCCCACCGCTTGGAAGCAGGCTGGGTCCAGATCAACCAAGGCGGCGGCCAGGCAGTGGGACAGTCCTACGGCGGGTACAAGCAGAGCGGGATCGGCCGGGAGGTGTCCCTCGAGGGCATGCTGGCGGGCTTTACCCAGACCAAGCAAATCAACGTCAAGCTGCGGGGCTGAACCATGACTGAATCAACAGCGGCAGCCGCCCCCCTGGCCGGCATCACGGTCCTGGATCTCAGCCGCGCGCTTGCCGGTCCCTTCGCCACGGCACTCTTGACTGACATGGGCGCGGCAGTTATCAAGGTCGAGAGCATCAAGGGCGGTGACTCGACCAGGTCCTGGCCGCCCTTCGAGAATGACCACAGCCTCTATTTCGACTCCACTAACCGGGGGAAATCATCCCTGGCCCTGGATTTCTACAGCCCCGAGGGACAGGGACTGTTACGTCAGCTGGCGCTGGAGGCCGACGTCCTCGTGGAGAATTTCCGACCGGGTGTCCTCAGCGAGATGGGACTGGATCCGGCGGGGCTGCGCGCCGAAAAGCCCGGGCTGATTATCGCCTCCGTGAGCGGCTTCGGCACGACCGGTCCGCTCAGCCAGGCGGCGGGGCTGGACCAGGTGGCCCAGGGCATGTCCGGCCTTATGTCCATCACGGGCGCGGACTCGGAGACCGTGTACCGCGTTGGGGTGCCTGTGATCGACATGTACGCCGGCGTGTTCATCGCGTTCGGCATCGCCTCAGCCCTGGCCGGCAGGGAACGCAACGGGGCAGGGATGGAAGTTTCGACGTCGCTCCTGGAATCCGCGCTGGCCATCTCGTCCTTCCAGGGGCAGCGCTACCTCAGCACCGGCGAAGTGCCCGTGCCGCAGGGCAACAATCACCCGGTGCTTTCACCGTACGGCGTTTTCAAGACCGCCGACATTCCGGTGATCATCGCCGTCGGTAACGACAAGCAATGGCGCCAGCTGTGCGAACTGGTGGGTGATCCCGGCCTGGCCGATGAGCCGGAGTATGTCACCGGCCGCGACCGCACTCTACATCGGGACGCCCTGACAGCCCGCCTCGAAGGACTGCTCGCAGCCCGCCCGGGATCTGAATGGGTGCAACTGTTCCGGGCCGCTGGAATCCCCACCGGGCCCATCTATAACTACCGGGAAGTTTTCCAGGACCCGCAAGTCCAGGCCTTGGACATGGTCCGGCACGTCACACGAGATGACGGGTCACCCCTGCCGCTGTTGCGCGGACCGCTGTCCATCAACGGCGTAGGCACGCCTATCCGCAAAGCCCCACCTGCGTTAGGCGGGGACACCCGACGGGTGTTGGAGGGGCTACAGCTTAGCGAGGAGCAGATCGCCGGGCTCCTTCAGTCCGGTGTGGTGAGAGAAGCTTTTGTTCCAGAGGACGTGCCGCTATGAAAACCGCAAGGGAGGAAACTGTGATCGGTTCGCTCCAGGTCGAATATGACGGTCCGGTTGCCACGATCGTGCTGGACAACGCGCGTCGGCGCAATGCGATGACGAAGGACATGTGGCAGCAGTTCGAGCCACTACTGGACCGTCTGGCAGCCGATGCATCGGTCAAGGTGGTGGTGGTGCGCGGGGCGGGTGAGAACTTCTCCGCCGGGGCAGACATCAGTGATCTCAAAGACATCCTGCATGATCCCGGTACCGGCCGGCACGACGGCGGCCATGTCACCGCCGGCGAAAACGCCCTGGCCAGCTTCCACAAACCCACCATCGCCGCCATCGATGGCTACTGCATCGGCGGCGGCTGGCAAATCGCCGGTGCCTGCGACATCCGGATCGCCTCCGACCGGTCAACATTCGGCATCACACCGGCAAAGGTCGGCATCGTATACCCGCTGTCCGGCATTGAACGGCTGGTAAGGCTGGCCGGGCCAGCGACGGCGAAATACCTCCTCTTCAGCGGAGACTTCATCCCGGCCGCCGAAGCAATGGCCCTTGGCCTGCTGGCAAGAGTGGTACCCCAGACCAGCTTCTGGACCGAAGTCACGGAATTCGCCGGACGAATGGCGTCCCGTTCCCAGCTGTCCATCCAGGCCATGAAGGACATCGTGGACGTCATTTCGGCCGGAGGTTACCGCTTGGGGGAGACCAACGCCGAATGGCAACGTGAGATGGCACTCAGCGGCGAGCCGGAAATCGGTATCGAGGCGTTCCTCGCAAAGCAGACGCCTGAATTCAAATGGACGGGGCGCGATTCCCGGCTGCTCGATCTTTAGAAGCGTTCCGGTACTCTGCTGGAGCTGCCCGCCGGGACGTCAGTACTCGTCCCGGCGGGCATTTTCGTCGAAGTCGCCCGCCTGGCGCCGGAAGCGGCCAAGGGTTTCAATCAGGACGTCAACCTCTTCACCAGTAAATCCGGTGTTAGTGAACACCGCCGCGTTCAGGTCCTTGGTTGCTGCCAAAACAACAGCCCGGCCTTCAGAGGAAATCTGCACCAAGGTGGCTCTCCCGTCCGTTGGATGAGCAACCCTGCGCACCAGCCCTGCACGTTCCAACCGGTTCACCGCGCTTGTCACGCTCGTCGGGTGAACCTGCAAACGTGCACTGGCCTTCGCCATAGGCAACGACCCGGTCCTGGTGAAGCTGAGCAGCGCCAGCAGTTCATAACGTGCAAACGACAACCCATGCGGTTTAAGTACGGCTTCGATACGGCCGAGCAGGATCTGCTGGGCCCGCATCAGAGCAGTGACCGCAGCCATGCCGTCTGCGGCATCGCCCCAACCGTGATCCTGCCACTGGCGCCGCGCCTCGGCTATCGGGTCCTTGAGCAGCGGAAGGGAACCCGACACATCATCTCCTACATTCAGGGCCAGCTATTGCAACGTACTCCGTTCTGATTCTCTCATTCGGCTGCGCCATATTTGGTGTCGGCACTCCCGTAGCCGATCTACGGCAAGGTTTCTGGATTCGGCCGAGCCGCGTTGGGACGCCAACAGTTGAAGATCTTGCAGCACGAGGTTCTTCGCATTCTGCTTTCGTTGAGGACCCCGACGCCATTTTCGGGAACTGCTCCCTTTGAGAGGCGTGATGCCCGGCGTTTGCGCTTCGGAAAGGTAGCTGCCTTCCGGGGCTGAGCCTCCACAATGTGCAAAAGGGTCATAAAAAACCAGATCACGCATCAGTTCTCCTCAAGGTACCTTGAACATGTCAAGCACAGCAGGGAAATCCACAGGTGGCTAAAAGCAATGTTCTGGGCCCGGGAACTGACCGGCTCGTACTTCCTGGCCGTAAGCTTTGGCGATGTCTGAAAGCGAGGAGCGCATGTCCGCGTACTGCTTAACGAATTTTGGCATCTTTCCCTTGCGCAACCCCGCCATGTCCTGCCAGACGAGTACCTGTCCAGTCGTTGAGTTTCCGGCCCCGATGCCTATGGTGGGAACCGGTATGGCCTCGTCAACAGCCGCTGCAGTGGCAGAGGATACCATCTCCATGAGTATGCAGAAGGCGCCTGCCTCTGTAAGAGCCACTGCATCGTCGATCAGCCGCTGCCCGTCGTCGCCCCTGCCCTGAACGCGGTAGCCACCAAGGGCATGCTCGCTCTGCGGTGTGAAGCCGATGTGGGCAATGACGGGGATCCCGGCTCCGACCATGGACCTGACGGAGTTTGCGTAGAAGCTGCCGCCTTCGATCTTTACGGCATGTGCCAGCCCTTCCTTAAGGAATCGGATGCCCGTGGCTACCGCCTGCTGCGGGGACACTTCGTAGCTGCCGAATGGCAGGTCGGCGACGACGAGGGCACGCTTCGCGGAGCGGGCAACGGCGCGGCAGAGCGGGAGGAGCTCGTCCACAGTAATTGGCAGACTCGTTTCATTGCCAAATACATTATTGGAGGCCGAATCGCCGACGAGGAGCACGTCGATCCCTGCTTCGTCGAAAATTTCTGCCATGTATTGGTCGTAGGCCGTCAGCATCGCGAAACGCTCGCCGTTATCCTTTGCCTGCTGCAGATGATGGGTACGGATCCGTCCCACGGGCTTTCCGGCAGCATCCGACGTTGGGCGGTTCAGCGCGGTTGAACCAGGTCCGTAAGGAGCCGGAACTTCTGCGGCCACTGACATACGAGCACCGGTGCTATCCATCATGGAATTCTTCCTTCCTATTAGTCTTTCATGAAGCCGAAAGAGACGCCGAAGGGGCCCACTAGGAAAAGTGGGCCCCTTGGTGGCGGACAGGTCTAAGCAGTCAGGTCAGGTTTGACCATGACGTGCTTCAGCTGGGAGTACTCGTCGATGCCGTGGGCTGTGAGTTCGCGGCCAAGGCCGGACTCACCGTATCCACCGAAGGGCATCTCAGATGCGGTGAATATGTGCGTGTTCACCCAGACGGTGCCGAACTGCAGTTCCTTTGAGAAGCGCATCGTCCTTGCGAGATTGCTGGTCCAGACGCTTGCTGACAAACCGAAGTTCACATCGTTTGCGAACTTGAGCATTTCGTCATCGTCTTTGGCAGCCTGGATGGTCACGACGGGTCCGAAAACCTCGTTCTGCACAATCTCGTCCGTCTGCTTCACATTCGTCAGAACTGTGGGCTCGATAAACCAGCCCGGCCTGTCGACGCGGTTTCCACCGACACGCACCGTAGCACCTGCCTCCTGGGCACGTTCAATGAAACCAAGTACCTGGTTCATGTGGTGCTCCGAGATAACGGGGCCCATCGTGGTCGCGGGGTCAGATGGGTCACCGACGATCAATGACCTCACCTCTTCGCAGTACGCCTCCACAAACTCGTCGTAAACCGACTCCTCAACAATGATCCGGCAGGCCGCAGTACAGTCCTGGCCGCTGTTCGAGTAGCCGAACTCAACGAGGTCCCTTACTGTTTCGCGGAGCGGGCTGTCCGCAAAAACCAGTACGGGCGCCTTGCCTCCAAGCTCCAGGCTGACGCGCTTCACCGTCTTCGCCGCAGCTGCGGCTACGAATTTGCCTGTGGAAGTCGCTCCGGTAAGTGCAATCTTGCGGATGCTCGGATGCTCAACCATGGCCGTGCCACTCTCCCGGTCCCCGATAATGAGGTTGAGAACCCCCTCGGGCAGGAAGCGGTTAGCAACCTCGACGAGCTTGATCGTCGTGGCCGGCGTTAGCGTTGCTGGCTTGAGCAGCACTGTATTGCCAGCTGCAAGGGCCGGGGCAATTTTCCACACCGCCATGAGGAGTGGATAATTCCAGGGAGTAATCAGGCCGACGACTCCCAAGGGCTCGCGACGTACCCAAGAGGTACTTCCGTTTGCGTATTCACCGGTAGCTGGAACCGAGGAAACACGAGCAGCTCCGGCGAAAAAGCGCATAACGTCCCACATCCAGGGCATATCGCCCAGCGCATGGGTGATCGGCTTGCCTACATCTTCGCTTTCAAGCCGCGCAAATTCCTCGGCCTCTTCCTGGATGGCGTCCGCGATCTTGAGCAGAACCTCGGCACGTTCGATGGGTGTAGTGGATCCCCAGACTTTGAACGCTTCCTCAGCCCGCTTGACCGCAGCATTCACGTCCTCCCGGGTGGCACGGCGGTACCGGGCAACAACATCACCGGTCGCCGGATTGATCACTTCGGAGACATTTACGTCATCCGGTCCTGCTGCAAAGGTTGCAGCGAGGCCACCTTGATTCTTCTGAACTACTGTCGTGGTCAAGAAGGACTCCTCACATCATGTTTGTTCGGGCATGGCAACCCTTTCGAGGACCGCGGCTAGCATCCCACCGGGTTAGTTTGCAAAACCATCTTCGTGCCAACTGCAACTCAGCAGAACTGTGAAACTCACAACGGAGAGGATCAATTCTTCATGAACTTACAAGCCAGGGCCAGGAGATCCGCCAGTATGGTGGCATTTACTCCCGCTCCCGCCTCGCGAGCCTGGAGCGCCAAAAAATGCTTGAGGAGATCTTGGAATGAAGGACCAGCCGAACCGGGAAAATGTGCTCGAGCTGGAAGATGTGACTTTCCGTCGGGGTGACAGGGACATCATCAGCCGAATATCTCTGTCCGTACAAGCGGGAGAGCACTGGGCGCTGCTAGGCGCCAACGGCGCTGGGAAGAGCACCCTCATGAAACTCTGCGGAGCGGTTGCCCACCCCAGTTCCGGGACGGTGCGGGTTTTGGGCGAACAACTGGGACGGGTGGACCTGCAGGCCCTGCGCCGATCTATTGGTCACGTGAACCCGCGGCATCAAGTTCTTGCGCCCCTCACGATCCGCCAAGTTGTGCTGACCGGATTGACAGGCAGCAACGAGCTGCCTCAAAGGTGGGCTCCAACCAACACGCAGTCAACGCGTGCCGACGCGTTGCTCCACGATGTGGGCCTGGGCCAAAAGGCTGGCTACCGCTGGCCGAACCTGTCCCAAGGGGAACGGGGACGGGCGCTGATAGCCCGAGCACTCATCTCGTCACCCAAGCTGCTGCTGCTGGATGAGCCCTGCACAGGATTGGACGTCGCTGCCCGCGAACAACTCCTCGAAACCGTTGACGCTCTTACCTGCACGCACCCGCAGATGGCATCCATTCTGGTTACGCACCACCTCGAAGAACTGCCAACAACTACCAGTCACGCCCTGCTGATTGCAGACGGCGTTGAGGTCGCAGCAGGTCCGGCCACAGAAACCATCACGACCGAGAACATCTCTACCGCTTTCAGGCATCCCATTGAAGTTGAACATCGTCACCGTCGCTGGGGCGCCCGTGTTGGCCGACGACTCAGCTTGTCTGCCTTTATGGACCAGGAAAGGGAGATGGCCCTCGCCCTAAGCGACCGCTGAGTGCTATCAGGGGGGTGCCGAATGATCTTTGTCCGGATGGCCCTGTCCGGATAACACTTTGACCATGCCGCGGACTTGGAACAAGCTCTCGAATAAATCCTGCTTAAGAAAGGGGGGCAACGTGGGAAATTCACCCGATTGGTCAGACCTGATTGGACTGCGAGTACACGTAAAAAAAGACGGCCGCATAGTCCGGACGGGGTATGTGGATGCAGTTTCCGCATCCGCTGACATCCTATGGATAGGTCAGGAAGGCGCCGAGCACCGAAGCCTGTACGAGAAATCCGAGGGATATTATGTGGTTTCGGTCTGGGCGGATTTGTACGAGAAGGATCTCTGTTCGAACCCAGTTGTGTAAGCAACGCCTAGGGAAGAGGCGCTCATGGTTACACACGGTTCCCGGCAATGACAGCCCCGGTTCCTCCCGCTCGGGTTAGAGCGGGAGGAGCCGGGGGAGCGGACGGTCCCTTCGAATGCTGTCTGGCCTCCTACAGGGCTGGCTGATTTTCGAGCCGCAGACGGGCGGCCGCCGCGGCCTTCTGAACTTCCGGGTCATTCGGTGAAAGCGGGATCTCCTGGTCGGCGGTGTCTGCGAACGCCTGGTAAGGAAGCGGGATGAGATTGAAGTCGAGTCGCCGGTTTTCCGATTGGGTTGCAACCAACTCCTCGGCTTCCCGTTCAGTATCGACGTTTGGCAAAGAACCGTTGAGCGGGCGCGCGCTTGTCTCCCGCAGACCGAACGTTGCCCACAGGCCGAGCAAGGCGGCACCGACCAAGTAAAACGCCGGCGCAATCTTGTTTCCGGTGGCGGCCACCAAGGCGCCCACAACGAGCGGAGCTGTACCGCCGAAAACGGCGTTACCCAGATTGTATGCAAGTCCGAGAGCGCTGGCGCGTGCTTCGGTGGGGAATTGCTCAGGCAATGTCGAGGCGTAGCTCTGGGAGAAGACCGCTGATGAGATCATCACCAACAGCGCACCAAACGCCGCGATCAGGAGGGATCCGGAACCCATCATCAGGAAGGCCGGAATGGCAAGAATGACCCCCATCCCCGCGCCGATGAATAGCATTCTTTTCCGACCGATACGGTCGGACAGTGCACCACCGGCCGCAGTAATCAAGGCGGCGGCGATGTAGAGCGGGAAAAGCACCAGGTTGCCTTGTGCCCCCTGAAAACCCAGCGTCTGGTTCAGGTACGTTGGCGCGAACGACAGCATTGTATAGGCGATCACGTTACCGGCCGCTGCGATTCCAATCACGGGCAGGATTGCGTGCCACTGCGTCCTGATGACCTTCGCGACGTTCATGTTCTTTTGGACCTCGCCTCGGCGGGCCTCGGCAACCTGTCGCTCCTTCAGCACAGCTGCGAATGCTGGCGATTCCCGCACCCGGTAGCGGAAGTAGAGGGCGATAGCTGTCATCGGCAAGGCTACGAGGAAGGGAATCCTCCATCCCCATTCCTGCATAAACGACGGGCTGGTGATCAGCTGCAGCACACCAACGACTCCGGCGCCGAGCGCAAAACCAATGTAAGTTGTGGACGCCATAATCCCAACGAAAAACCCACGCCGACGGTCCGGTGAGTACTCGCTGAGGAAGGTTGCAGCCCCCGTGTACTCGCCGCTCGCCGAGAACCCTTGAATCAAGCGGATCAGAACAAGCAGGATCGGGGCCCACACGCCAATAACCGCATATCCAGGAAGGAACCCTGTACTGAGGGTTGCGAGCGACATGAGTAGAAGGGTGATCGTGAGCACCTTGCGGCGCCCTATCCGGTCACCGAGCCAGCCGAAGAAGATGCCACCGACGGGCCGGGCGACAAAGGTCACTGCAAAGGTACCGAAGAGGTACAGAGACTGGGCTACAGGATCGGCTTGGGGAAGGAACACCGGCCCCATCACAGTAATGAGGAAGCCGAATACGCCAAACTCGTACCACTCTATGATGTTCCCGACCACGGCACCCTTCAGCGCCCTGCCAAGACCTTCCGGGTGGACGATGCGTATATCCTGCTTCGTGAGAGCACGTTTCCGGAACACAATTCCGTTGCTCGAGACCTCCCGTGCGCTGGTTGCCGACAATGCGTTCTCCTTTGTCTGTACTTCGCCTGCTATGCCAGACAAGGCTCGCAAAGTCCTAAAGCTCCTCATACTGTCCATTCGATGAATACAGAAGTCCTCATTGAGAAAAGTACCGACAGTCTAAGGCGTTCAGTGCCCCTCAGGGATCCTCGCCAAGGTCGTCAAGCGTGGGGTAGCAGCACTACCCGCCCTTCAGCCGTTCCGCTTTCCACCATGTCGTGAGCCTTCGCAGCCTGTGCCAGTGGCACTGCAGCCTGAATCTTGGGGTGGACCAGTCCGCGGCTCAGAAGTTGAAGTACATCCTGGAGTTCTGAACGTGTACACGCCTTCGAGCCGATGAGGCGAATCTCCCTCATGATGAAAGCGCCCGGCAGTATTTCTACCGTTCCGTTTCTCAAGTTGCCCACAATCACCACAGTCCCCCCGCGGGCAACAGCACGGAGGCTATTGCCCAAGGTGAAATGCGCAGTCAGGTCAATAATCACAGTTGGCTGGATGTTCCGGGCGCGTACCTGATGGTCAAACTTCCCACGGCTGGCAAGTACCACGTGGTCGGCATAGGGCTCCAGGCGTTCCCGTTTTCGGGCATTTGACGTAACGGCAATAACCTCTGCACCCATGGAGCGTGCAAGCTGCAATGCGTGTATGCCTACCCCGCCGCTGGCACCAGTGACCAGAACGCGCTGTCCTGCAGAGACACCAGCCAACCTTAAAGCGTGGTACCCGGTGCCGATTGCGCATGCTGCGATGGCGGCCGCCTCATCATCCACATCGTCCGGGACCCTTGCCAGACCTAGCTCGTCAATGACGGCATACTGGGCGTAACCCCCGTCGAGACCTTCTCCGAGGAGCTTGCCATCGGCACACAGAACTTCGTTCCCGCCCAAACACTCCCTGCAGCGGTGGCATGACTGCCGTTGGGTCGATGCAACCCGGATTCCAAGTGAGAGTGTTGTAACCCCAGGGCCTATTGCAGCGACAGTGCCGGCTATTTCGTGCCCCAAAATACGCCCGTTCGGTTTATATACGCTTCCGGAGCGATGCATTACGTCCTGTCCGCAGACGCCGGAAGCCGCAACTTTGACCAGGACTTGGCAGGGGCCCGGGATTGGCGTCGGGACGGTCTCCAGTTTCAGGACGTCACTAGGTCCGGTATTGCGGAGCCGGTAGGCCTGCATGGTTTCGGAGATCATTGGAACGCCCATCAGAGCTTCACTGGGGCATGATGGCCGGAGAGGTGGGCTATGCGTTGCTGTGGACGGACCGATGCCTCGTTACGAAACGTGCATCCAAACCTGTCGGTCATAAAGCGCTCCTGTACGTTTACCATGCGGTGACCGGTTGTACAAACATAAAACTCGCAGGTGCGCATTCGTTATGGAGAACTTACGGGCACTGTCTCCGAAGCTAGGGAATTACCTAAGACCCGGCAAACGTACGTGAAAAGTTGCCGCGCCGGGCTCTCCTCCTTCCATCCGCACGGCAGCCACGTTCCGGCCCACAGGATTAGACACGCAATTGTGAATCAGCGATGCGGATGTCGCGCCTGAGGCCGAACCCAGCCCGGAATCGGGGGAGCACGGTGTCGAATGGGACGTCCTCACGCGACGCCTCGACAGCTTCCATAGACGAGGGGATGTCGAAGGGCAGTCGTCCCGTAATCGGCGTACGACCACAGAACGCCTCGAGAACCACGCGATCGCTTGCCCCGAACTCGCCGATGACGGTTGCGCCGAGGTCAACCAACGGTCCGACGATCGCGGGACGTTCCAGGAATACCGAGATATATAAAGGTGCCTGCGCTGCGTACGCGGCGAGGCGGTCGAGGGTGTCCTGAGGAAACGCGAGAGTGCCGCCGTGGAAGTACTCGCCGATGACCGACCCCCGGCCCTTCTCGAATGGTGCTTCCAGGCGAACAAGGATGGCGTCGGCAGTTGCCGGGTCAGTGACCGTCTCGTACACATCGGTGTCTTCCATGCCCTCGACGAACAGACGGGCGTTGTCGCGGATTGGTGCCGCGCCGTCGGAGAGAAGGACGAGGGACGCCCGCTGCGCTGCCATGCCCTTTTCGGAGTAGCTCGTCGAACCGCACAGCTTCCGTGCTTGTTCGACCTCCACCCGCCGGTTCTCGAACAAACCGAGACGGAACTTCTCGCCCAGCAGGCGGCGTGCGGACTCGTCGATGCGTGACTCGGGGATTACGCCGCTGTTGACGAGTTCCTCGATAAGCGCGGGGTTGCGGTCGCCGCCGAACTGGTCCACGCCGACGTCGATGGCAATGCGGGCCCGTTCCACCGGGGTGAGGTCCTCAAGGCCCCACCCGTTAGGACCGAACGTCAAATCACCGAATTGCTCGCTTTCCAGCAGGTTCCAGTCCGTTACCACAATGCCTTTGAAAGCCAAACGACGTCGGAGGATGTCGCGGACGACGGGAGCGTTGAATCCGAAGCCGACTTCCTCCCAGTCAGTGCCGACAGGCTTGCCGTAATAGGTCATTACCTGGGTAGCCCCGGCCGCGAATGCCTGCTCGAACGGGCGGATATGAAGCGACTGCATCCCGCCGGGGTAGACCTGCTCGGGGTATCGCGGGTCGTGCGCATCGTCGCCGTTCAATTGCGGCCCGCCGCCCGGGAAGTGTTTTACGACGGCCGCTACTGCCTCGGGGCCGAGATCGGCGCCGCCGCGGAGCCCTTCGATGAACGCCACCGTCAGCTCTGCGACCCTTCCCGGGTCCTCGCCGAACGTTCCAAAACCGCGTGACCATCTCGGCTCACTAAAGATATCCGCCATGGGGCCGAGGTAGACGCGAATGCCCATCGCCAGGAACTCCTGCCGGATGACGTCCCCGTACTCCCTGGCGGCGTCCACCCCGCTGATCGCGGCAATACCCGTCGCCTCCGGCCAGCGGGACAGGCTGTCAAGGGCCTGTCCTGTGAACGGACTGCTTCGAAACCCATGCCGTGGGTCGGACGATAGCGTGACGGGGATGCCCAGCCGGGTGCTCTCCGCGAGTTCCTGCAACCTGTTGTGCCATGCCGCGACGGCGGCGCTGTCCTCCCCACCGAGCACATTGAAGTGTGTGATGCCACGCTCGACGACGTTGAGTTCAGCAGCGGACGCCGCCTGGGTATGAGTGAGGGCGTCGCCGCCGGGCTCTGTTGACGGGTGAAACATGAGCGCAGCCTTTTCGGCGACACTCATACGGCCCAGGAGGTCGTTAACACGGCGGTCAATGGGCAGTGAGGGGTCAAGATAGTCGTTCACTAGGTTCCTTCTATAGGGGTACGTCGGTTGTCGCCGGCGGACTGGCGGGCTGAAGCTGGGCATTATCAGCGCGTGGAACGGATGCCGAGGAGCGGTAATGCTCCGAGGAGAGTCAGCACGGCGCCGAACAGGACCAGCGCGACATAGTTCGCGGTCCCGCCGCCGACGGCGAGCAGGGCCGGGGTGATGAACGGGACGACGGAGAACGGGAGGGTGAGCGCGATGTTGACGACGCCAAGGTTTCGCGCCGATGCGAGCTTGTCGCGCATAGTGGCGATGCCGAACGCGATGTATGTACCCATCATGATGCCGGCCGAGACCCCGGTGACAAGAGTGACGCCTATCAGGAACTGACCCACCGACGCGGAGGTTGCGATCACGACCATTCCCGCGACGCCTGAGAGGGCACTCATGAGGAGAAGGGGTTTCCGGCGGCCAAGTCGGTCGCCGACCCAGCCAGCAATGGGACCGATCACAAAGGCAACCAAACCAGGAATGACATAAGCCGTCGTGATGGCATTTGCCAGATCCGCCTCCGGCACGCCGATTTGGTCTTGGAGGAGATACACGGTGTAGGTCGCGACCACCCCAAACCCGCAGGACAGGAGGAACAACGCCAGGATGAGCCAGGAAAAATCCCGCTCCTGTCGGGGGTTGACGAAGAACGATCCGAAAAATTGCCGAACGCTGAAGGGCGGGAGCGGCTCCGCAGCCGGGGCGTCATCTTTGAATAGGACGAGCAACGCGCTGGCAAAGACGAGGGCCATCGCAACGGGAAGACCGATCTGCGCGAGGATGCTCGTCGGGAAAGCCTGAATGAAGAAGACGCCGATGACCATCGACGCCGACGCCGCAGCACCGGAAAGTGAGCCAACCAGACCTTGCTGGGAGTCGGGGACACGGTCGGCAACGATCGCGAGCGTGGCTGCAATTGCCGCGTTGACGAACGCTTGCATGAGTACCCAGCCGAGTAGAAGCATCGGGAATGTGTTGGAGAAGGCGATCACGGCTGCGCCAAGGCTGGTTCCAACAAGCCCGACGACGATCCATGGACGGCGACGCCCGAACCGGCTGCGCGTCCGGTCACTCAGCCGCCCGAAGAATGGGTTCGCGAGCACCGCGGTGAGTGTGCCGACACCTGCAGCAATTGAATAACTCGTCGTCTTCCCTGCGGGGTCGATCTCGGAGATCCGCAGCGCCAGGGTAACGGAGGCCGGGAGATTGATCGCCATCCAGATGCCAAACATAGCGAAGGCGTACACCGCGATGAATATGGGACCGACTCGTGTCGGGGTGCGGCCAACTGTGGCCGGCGTGGTTATGGACATGAGGGTTCCTCGTCATTGAGTACAGATTGTGGCGCGCACCGGTAACGTTTCCGGTAACGCTTCCGATAAAGTTAGGTCATCGATCATGTCTTGGTCAAGAGAGCGTTGGTGGAGAAGAGAAACGATGGCGCAAAAGGTTACCCTGGCCGATATATCGCGCGAGGCAGGTGTCGGCATCGCGACGGTGTCGCGTGCAATGGGCGACCATAAAGATGTAAGCCCCGCTACTCGCGACCGCATTAAGGCGGTCGCGCGGCAACTTGGTTACCGCCCCTCTGTCGCAGCACGCGCTCTGCGGCGAGGAGGATTCCATGTCATCAGCGCGATTGTCCCCGACGACGCCTGGGGCTGGTGGGAGCCGGTAGTACGCAGCGCCTTCGAAACGGCTTCCGAGGCCGGCTACCAGATGCTCGTCCATCCAGTGGCGGGGGCGCCAGGCGGGCTGGCGGCGGTAATCGAAGGCCTTGAAAACATACCTACTGAAGGTGTCATTGTTATCAGCGTGCCCGACCAGAAATCTGTTCGGGAAGCCTGTGACAGCATCGGTATTCCCGGCGTCGCAATCGACGACTTAAGCCAGGATATTCATTTCCCATCCATATCCGCTGCCAACTATTCAGGGGCTGTCCAAATCACCCGCCACCTTCTTTCGCTGGGCCGATCCCGGGTCGTCTTCCTCCGTACGCCCGCTGGAGAAGCGGACGCTTTGGGTGGTCAGGAGCTCTTCATTCGTCAGCGCGAGCAGGCCTACCGTGATGTCCTGGCCGGGGCGGGCATCGCGATAGATGAAAGCCTCATCGTTGAAACCGCTTACGACGAGACCGCACCACGCTGTCGTGAGCTTGGTCAGCTTTTGGAAACGAGCCGGACCTTCGATGCGATCTTCTGCGCCTTCGATGGACTGGCGGCTCCAGCCATGCGCGAATTGGCGACACGGGGCTTGCGAGTTCCCGAGGACGTCGCAGTCGCTGGCTTCGACGATGAACGGGCCGCCCTGCTCGTGAGTCCGCAACTTACTACCGCAAGGCAGCCCTACGCTGAAATGGGTCGGGCAGCTGTCGAACTGCTTCTTCAGTCGTTGTCCGCTGAGCGACCAGATCTGAAGCGATACGAGTTCGATACACAACTCATCGAACGCCCATCTACGCGAGCGCAGTCCCAATGACTCACCCCGCGTATTGGTCGCATTCTCCAGATGGGCGAAGGGGCTCGGTTATATCGCCCCACTTGCCATGCGGCCGGTTTGGTCAAGCGTTGATTGCCTTAATGATGGTGTCAGCGGCGTTCATCACGGACTCCGCCTGCTGTGCTGACAGGTTTCGTGTTGTGATCTCTTCCAAGGTCTGCCACATGGAAGCGATTGGTTCTCGCATGGTCGGCCCTTCTCCGCGAGATGGACGACCATCACGCGGCGGTCGTGGTCTGGGGGCTGGCGGACAAAAGGGCCGGCGTCCTGCAGCAGGCGCAGGGTTTTGGACACGGTTGAGTGGTCGAGTCCGACGCTGGCGAGCAGCTCGGACTGGTCTGGCCGTCCCGGTCGAAGAGGTGCATGAGCACCAATTCTTGTCCTGGATGGAGCTCCAACTGTCGGAGCAGGCTGGATGCGTAGCCCCGGTGGGCGCGGGCAAGTTGGAAGATTGCGTAGCTGACTATGCCCTGGTCAAAGGTTGTGGGGACGGGCGGGTTTGGAGTCGGCATTTGTCAGTCCATTCAGCCGCTGTGTGTCGGGTAGTCGGTGTAGCCTACAGCGCCACCTCCATAGAACGTCGCTGGGTCAGGGGTGTTTAATGGCGCATCCGAACGTAGCCTCGGCGTTCAGCTCCGTTGGCACCCCTCAGGGGTGGAGCGACCGCGAGTCATAGGGGCCATGACAAGGCGATGGGGGAGAGAAGTGCCGCCGACGGGCTGGCGTCCGCAGGGGGTTCAGCATAAGTTTTCCTTCGTTGGCGAAATGATCACGGGGCGGAAAGCCAATCAGGGGAGGGTGAGCACGAGCTTGATAGTGGTGACGACCTTTCCGATAGCGGCGTTCTACGCCGGCGCGCCCGGACGAGCGTTCCGTGGCGCCGTTGGCAAGAGCGATCCCGAGCTGATGAGCGCGGAAATCGGCAAGAGTGCCGATCCGGTCGGTGCCACCGGGCAGGTTGATGGCCGCTGGGCGTAAGCGCCTAGCACGCGGTCGACCAGCCCGTCTCCGTATTAGGTCGCGACAGCGCCGAGTGAGGCGACATAGTCCTGGTTTTCAGGGCCGGCGGTGTGCCGATGACACGCACACCGCAAGACGCGGCAAGTTGGACCACGGTGGTCCCGACCGATCCTGCTGCTCCATGAACGAGCAAAGTCTCCCCAGGTGCGACGCCGAGCAAGGTCAGGGACCGTTCGGCTGCCTCGCCCGCCACCGGAAGCGGGACGGCACGTTTATGAGATTCACGGGCGTCGAAGCCTTGCTTCGTAAAAGTGCCTATGTGACGCACGCCACGGATTGCATAGCTTGGCATTGTGTGGATCAAGAAGGGCTTGTGCTGGAACCGTCTTGCAAACCCACAAGGACCAAATTGACATCCACCAGAGAGGACGACCTCATGGCCACAATGACGCAAGAGGCTACAAGCGCTCAGCCGGAACTTAGAGGCAATCTTGGCCTATTTCACCTGTTCTTCACCGTAATGGCCTGGAATGCTCCGCTTGTGATCGTGTTTGCGGCCATTCCAATTGTCGTGGGATACGGAAACGGGATCGGTGCGGCTGGTGCCTTTATCGTGGCCGGCGTGACAATCGGGTTGTTCGCCTTAGGGTTCACCCGGATGACGAAGATCCTGCCGACGCCGGGGGCGTTCTACGCGTACATCACAGCAGGGTTGGGAAAAAAGCTTGGCTTAGGCTCCGGACTGCTGACTCTCATCGGCTACTTTGCAGCCTATTCCGGAACGTTCGCCTTCGGCGGTGTCGTGTCGAATCAGTTGTTCCATGACACCCTTGGACTGCCCGAACTACCTTGGTATGTCTGGGGAATCATCCTTTGGCTCGTCGTAGCCGTACTGGGTCTCTTGAAGTTCTCACTATCGGCGACTCTTCTCACAGTGTTCCTCGGGCTAGAGTTACTCGTCATCGTCATTTACGACATCGCCGTGTTTGTGCAGGGCGGGGCCACCGGCGTCATCTCTGCCGACCCGCTGATTCCAGAGAACTGGGTCAACGGCTCCGTGGCAATGGCGATGCTGTTCGCTATCGGCATGTTCGGGGGTTTCGAGATCACAGCGCTGTTCCGCTCGGAGGTTCGGAACCCGTCCCGGACGGTACCAGTTGCGACGTACATGGTCGTTATCGCCGCCACGATCATGTACGCAGTCACCTCTTGGGCATTTGTCAACGCGGCCGGAATGGATAACGTTATTGAGCAGGCCGCAGGGGATCCCACTGGAACAATGCACGCGACCTTCCTGGCCTTCGGCGGGAAACTGCTATCCGACATCTCTTCGGTACTGGTGTTCACGAGCACATTCGCCGTGATTCTCGCGGGGCACAACATCGTCTCCCGCTATCTCTTCAATCTCGGCGCCGATGGCATTTTGCCGAAGCAACTGAGCATGGTCCACGCGAAGCAGGGGTCGCCCTATCGTGCTTCGCTTGTGGCAAGCCTCGCGTGCTTGGCGGTCAACATTGCGGCGATCCTTGCAAACGTGGATCCGGTTGCGTTCTACGCGGCGATGTTGGGCATGACCAGTCTGGTGCTGATTGTGATTCTCTTCATATGTGACGGCGCGATTCTCGTCTACCTAAATCGGAACGGCCGGCGCTTCTCATTCTTCCCGCGCGTGATTGCTCCCAGCCTGGCGGCAGTCGGACTCGGAATCTGCGCCTACCTCGCCATCACGAACTTTAACGCCCTGACTGGTGGATCGCAGGCACTTTCTACGGCGCTTATGGTCTTCCTCGGCGTCGTATTCTTCGGAGGTATTCTGCTTGCCGCTGTCTATAAGCGGACCAAGCCCCAGGTGTACGCGCGAATCGGACGCCAATAGTCCGGTCTACGAACGACTCTCGTTCTGACTCGGGTTTCCCTTAAGGTGGCACACGGCGATGGTTGGAGGGCTGCTGAAGGCCTACGAACTGTTGGCAGCCCTCCGCTCGGTGCTGGGCGAGTCAGGACGAGTGCTTGTGCAGTGGCCGTAGCGGCGGGGAGGCCTTCGTTTCACCCGGACCGGCAGGCCGAATCCCTCTGAAGCTCCCAAGGTTCTTTTGTTCAGTTCATGATTGGAGGAGTGTGTTTCCGGCCATATCGTTCTATCCAATAGCACTTGGAAATTACCGGTAAGTAATTCCCCATCAGGTCCGGTCCCAGTAAGTTAAGTTCCAGTGTGCGCTACCGGCACTTTGAGCAACCACCCTGCATTGGTGCAGGGTGATCGGAAGGGGCCGGATCCGGTAGCAGGCAGTATTCAAGAAACCAGTGGCCTGACCCTGGCTGCGTCTGGCCGGCCACTTGTTGTGAGCCCGCCATGTGACGTGGGATCACTTATGTATTGGAAGGCAGTATTCCTTTGAACGCCAACATCCCCGTTTTTGATTACATCATTGTGGGTGCCGGATCAGCCGGCGCCGTTATCGCGCGGAGGCTTGCTGATGATCCTTCAGTAAATGTGTGCCTGATCGAGGGCGGGCCCGCGTATGAGGATGATCCGAAGGTGCTCCTGCTCAAGGAGTCCTTGGGACTAGTTGGAGACCTCAAATATGACTATGACTACCCGATCGTGCCCCAAGAGCGCGGAAATTCGCGCATGCACATGAGCCGAGCCAAGATGCTCGGAGGTTGCAGCGCCCACAATGACGCGTGGGCACTGCGGGCACCTGATGCAGATATGAACAGGTGGAGCGCCTTGGGTGCGGATGGCTGGAACGCCGAGGGGGTTGCGCCGTACTTTGATCAGGTGTTCAAGGACATGCGCGTCCATGGTGTCACCCAAGAGGCGGAACTCTCCCAGGCATTCCTGGCCGCTGCCAATGAAGCTGGCCTCGAGACCATCGACAACACCAAGGGCGACTACCGTGAGGGGATTTCGTGGGTATCCCTAAATGAGGACGATGGTGTCCGGGTTTCCACTGCCGTCGCGTACCTATTTCCCACTGCCGAGCTCCCTAAGAATCTGCATCTGCAGCTGGAGACCCTGGCTCTCCGGGTAATCATCGAAGAGGGCCGGGCCGTTGGAGTTGAGACGGACCAGGGTGTCTTTCGCGCCGCCCGGGAGGTCATCGTGTCCGCCGGGGCCATCGACACGCCAAAGCTGCTTATGCTGTCCGGCCTGGGGCCGGCAGAGCACCTGAAGGAACATGGCATTGAGGTTGTTCAAGACCTGCCCGGGGTAGGTTCCAATCTGTCCGACCACATTGAGACACCCGTCATTTGGGAATCTTCCAAAGACCCGGGTGAAAGTATTAACGGCCTTGACCTAGGTGTTTACGCAGACGTGTTGGCTGAGGGGGATTTTAGCGTCCAGGCGACGTTCGGGCACTTTACCTATTGGCTCCACACGGAACCGTTCGACGAGCTGGACAGCCCGCCACGGGCCTTCTGCCTTGCCCTTAACACTGCCCGGCCGGCCAGCAAGGGAACTGTTCGTCTGGCCTCTGCGGATCCGAAAGACAAGCCACTTGTAGATCCAAGGTACTTTACCGACACGGAAGGCCGCGACGAGAAGACTCTAGTGGAAGGTATCCGCTTGGCACGTAAGATCGCAGGTACCGAGGCTCTGAAGGATTGGGTTGTACGGGAAGTTGCACCTGGTCCTGAGCTGCAAAGTGACGAGGAGTTGGGTGCGTATGCCCGTCGATACTCCAACACCGTGTATCATCCCAGCGTTACTTGCAAGATGGGTGCGGCAGACGATTCAGACGCGGTCGTTGATCCCCGGCTTAGGGTACGAGGTGTCGAAGGTTTGAGGGTGGCAGACGCCTCAATCTTCCCCGAACTGGTACGTGTTAATCCCAACATGACAGTTGTGATGGTGGGAGCCAAAGCCGCCGACCTCATCAAAGAGGACTACTCGTGACATCCCCATCCTTACTGACTGAGGCGCCGGAAGCTGCTCAAGGGGTCAGTCTCGCTCACTACATTGGCGGCCAGTGGGAAAGGGAGGACGGTCCCACTTTCCCTGTCGTGAATCCCGGTACCGGCCAAGAACTCGGCAAGGCACCTATCGCCTCTCGGGAAACCGTCGATCGTGCAGTTCAGTCAGCGAAGAGTGCCTTGGAGGCCTGGCGTCTGACTACACCAAAAGAACGCGGTGAATACCTGCACAAGTTGGCTGATTTGATTCAGGCCTCCGGCCATGATCTCGCGATCCTCGAAAGCCTGAACGTCGGCAGGCCACTCTCGCAAACGCTGGAAGAAATCCCGCCAGTGGTTGATGTTCTGAGGTTTTACGCCGGAGCTTTCCGTGCCAACGCCGCGTCGGCTGCCGGGCATTATGAGCGGGGCACCACCTCCGTCCTGCTTCGTGAGCCCATTGGCGTACTTGGTCTCATTACGCCTTGGAATTTTCCGTTAACCGAGGCTCTTTGGAAGGTCGCTCCGGCCTTGGCTGCGGGAAATACCATCGTTCTGAAACCCTCCGAGAACACCCCGTACACGACAGTTGCTTTGGCCGGACTTATTGACAGCGTGTTTCCTCCGGGTGTCGTCAACGTTGTCCTCGGCGATGGAACTACCGGAGCGGCCATCGTCGATCATCCCGACATCGCAATGGTGTCGCTGACAGGTGACGGTTCGACCGGTAAGAAGATTGCGGCGGCAGCTTCGAACACCTTGAAGCGCGTGCAACTAGAACTCGGCGGCAAGGCACCCGTACTGGTGTTTGAAGACGCTGACGTAAGTCGGGCGGCCTCTTACCTTGCCCAGGCTGCCTTCATCAACGCGGGTCAGGTGTGTACTGCGCCATGCCGGCTTATTGTGCATGACGCTGTCTATGAGGACTTTCTTTCCAAGTACCTTGAGGAAGTCCGAGACCTGCGAGTCGGTGATCCCTTCGATCCAGCCTCCCAGATCGGACCACTAATCTCCGAACGTCAAATGGACCGCGTGCTGGGGTTTCTTGAGCGGGCCGAGGCGACGTCGGCTTCAATCCTGACCGGAGGAGGACGGATGCAGCAGCCGGGATTCTTCGTGGAACCCACAGTAGTTGCAGATGTCGGGCAGGACAACGAACTGGTACAGAAGGAAGTCTTTGGGCCTGTCGTCACCATCCAGCGTTCTTCCTCTGAGAAGGAGATGCTTCAGTGGGCGAACGACGTTGACTATGGCCTGTCGGCCGGCTTGTGGACTTCGGATTTGGACCGTTCGCTGGAATTGATGTCCTCGCTGAAATTTGGAACTATCTGGGTGAACGGCCATCACACAACCGTTCCCGAAATGCCCTTTGGGGGATTTGGTCAATCCGGGTACGGTAAGGTTCTGTCGGCTCAATCCATCGATGAGTACTCCCAGCTGAAGCACGTAATGATGATTTCAGCCGATAGAGGCGGGAGGACGGCGCGGAAGCAATTCCGAGCCATCCTCCCTTAATGCAGGACAAACTGGTATGGATCGTTAGATGCCCTGGGCTGATCCGATCAATCCCTGTCATCAACTGCTGGGACAGTGCGTCTGAGCCAATGGCCAGTACCTGCGCGATAACGAGCACCTGCCCTTCTGACTACGCTCATTTCCTTAGTGCGTGAAATTTCGGGTCATGGACTGCGTCGAGGATGGCTTGCTGCCCGGTGTTGATGTCGGGGTCGAATCTCTGTTTGGTGCCGTTGATGGCGATGGTCATTGAGCGCAAGGGTCGGAGCTGTTTGATCACGTTGGCGACGGCGGGCCCGGTCCCGTTCTGGACGGCTCTGGAGACGGACAGCGCGGCGAATACGATCGTCAGGTGTGCCTCGATCGCGTCCCGGGTGCCGTGGAACATGGGCCTGGCCCGTAGGTCTGTCTTGCTCATCCGGAAGGACTGTTCGACGTGCCACAGGTCGTGATAGGAGCCGATGACTTCCGTTGCGGCCAAGACCGTCACCGGGATGTTTGTGACGTAGCCCTTGAGGCCGGCCAGTTGCCGGGCGCGGGTCAGTGAGGCGTCGTCGAGGCTGCGTTTGCCGCCGGTGGTCTTGACGAAGCGCGGGGTTCGGGCAGTCTTCTGTCCCTCGATGACCTCGCGGGCCCGGTTCTCCTGGGCTGTGAGGGTGGTGGCGTCGGGGACCGCTCTCTTGCGGGAGTAGGCCCACACCGCCCGCCATGAGCCGGGATTCGTTGCGGGGTCCCAGATGGGTTCGGCGCGCACGTCGGTGTTGTTCTCATTCTTGTGCCCGGTTCTGGGTGTGATGGTGTCGATCAGCTGCCGTCGGTGAATGCGTCGCCGTGCCAACTGAAGTGCGAGGCCAGGTCGGCCGGGGCCTTCGTCATCCGGGAGCCGACGATGAACCGCCGGTTCGCCTCGTCCAGCTCGCGCAGGTTGCCGGCGGAGAGCATGCCGGCGTCGGCCACGACGACCATGCCGAGCTCGGCCTCCGTATGCACCGACCCGACATGCGCCACGATCCGCTGACGACCGCGCACATACTCGGCGATCTGCACTGCCGTCGCTACCGTGGCCTTCCTACCAAAAACCCATTGGTGCGTGAAAAAGCATCAGTCCACTGGCATCACCGCAGGTCAGAGCGTCGGCCCACCGCGAGGCCACGACCCGTGAGCCACGTCAGGTCTGAGCCAATGGCCAGGTACCTGCGCGATAACGAGCACCTGCACTTGACCGAATCTTGCCGTTTCGGCCCTGATCGCGACCTACGTCGGCAACAAAGCCATCGTTGACCTCTGCGCAGCCCAGTCCGCGATCACCGAGAACAGCGAGCAGGGAAAACCGCCGTCAGCAATGACGGCCACCACGCCAATCCGACGACGAACGCCCCGCCGCCAACCACCCGCGAGGCGTTTCCATACCCTGCGGCTGGACCAGCTTGCAGCCGAGGAACACACCTCGAAGTCTGCGTTGCTGCTCCAAGGTGCTGAGCTTGTGCTTCAGCGTCATCGGCGCCGCCGTGGCATTGGCGAGGGCCTGGTTTCGTCATGAGCCATGACGCTGAGCTCTTGACGCGCCTTGAGGATGCGCGACCGAGTACCTCGAGATCGAGGACGCGCTGCAAGTTGTTGACCGGTACGGTTTTCGTGTCCGGGACATCGGGCTCCTGGCCTCGGCGCTGGCCCGGCCGGCGACATCGGTCAGGGGTGTGGAGGCCTATCCGCTGTTAGCGGCGAAGGCGGCGGCTCTCCTTGAGTCGGTGGCGCGGTTCCATCCTCTGATCTTCGGCAACAAGCGCACGGCGTGGACGCTGATGGTCCTGATGCTCTGGATCAATGGCTACCGTCATGACTTCACCACCGTTGCGGCGTTAGATCTCGTCGTGGGGGTGGGCGCCGGTGTCGTCTCGCTGGAGGACAGCGCGGGGATGATTGCCTCACATCTCGTGAACCGGTAGTGCCCGAAGTCTGCGGACAGGCTTTGGTGATCCTGGGCCAGGGACCGGAATGTCGTGCCTGGTCACAGCAGGGAGCGGTTCTGGTGCGCAGCCGGATGGCCGCGCAGCCGATGTTTGGCGTGGTCACGCGTGTGTCAGCCGGTCTGCTCATGGGATGGCTGAGGGAGGTGTCGTTGCCGTGACATTCTTCGTTGTCGGGTGGGCCTCTCGGCGGTCGCATGCTCTGTGCCTTGCGGGCGGCGTCATTCACAAACGGGGACGCGATGAACCCGTCCGCGTAGTCCCAGTCGTGTCTCCACAAAGAAGGACCGCGCTCACACAATGGGAGGGCGGTTTGTCGTTTGGCGTGCTGAATCGGATGAATTCGGGGTGTGGACAATGTCCACACTTTCTCCTTCGAACTGAGTCGTATATCGGTCGGACTGGTTCGGATTGCCTATGTTTTCGGGACTTTCCTGTGTTTGCAAGGGCTGGAATGCAGTTCGAGTCCCACCTCGGGCACAGCATATCCCCTCGTCAGAGGGGTTTTTGCTTTAACGTGTTGACATAGCTTGTGGTGGCGTTCCTCTGACACTGGTTCGCGGGCTGTGGGCTGGCCGCCGCGGTGGCCTATTCAGGTGTGTGGGTGGCGGGCTCAGTGCCCTGGCCGGTGGGCGCTCCGCCTGCTCTTTACGGGGTCTGCGGGGGTTCCTCTTTTCGGTGCTGTGGGTTGGGCGTGCGTGTCCAACACCAGTTCATGGTCGGGAGGCATGGGTACTACATGACCTTTAAGACTTTGGTTTCGGATTTTCGTCCGCGGCTCTTCGGGGGTCATCAGGAGAGCTGCCAGCTGTTTGTCGTGCCAAAGAGGGTGTTGACAGTGTCAACACTTACGTCTGCTTTAAGGCGTTGCCGGGGCTGTCGCTTGAGGGCAACTGCGACGACATCCCAGCCCCAGCACTCATCACTTTGAGGCGATGACCGGACGGCATACTGGCATCCCGACAAACGTCCGCGGAATGTCCTTGACGCAGAACTGTTTCGCCGATCGCCTGATAGGCAGGACTGCAGCCCCATTCTGACGCCTAGTGGGCTTCAAACTGCATCAGGCTGGGGTTTAGGTTTCCTGACGTGTACCTGAGTGACCCCTGGGGGTTCGGTTGGCGCGCGTAGGGGTCGGCGATGCCGAGGTATTGGGTGGTGGTGTATTCGGCGATGCCTTCGGTGCCGCCTTCACGACCGAGGCCGGATTGCTTGACGCCGCCGAAGGGGGCTGCGGCGTTGGAGATGAGGCCGGCGTTGAAGCCGACCATGCCGAATTCGATCTGTTCGGCTACCCTCAACAAACGATTGAAGTCGCGGCTGTAGAGGTAGGAGGCGAGGCCGTATTCGGATGCGTTGGCCAGGCGGATCGCGTCCTGCTCGGTGGTGAAGGTGGTGACGGGGGCGACGGGGCCGAAGATTTCCTGGCGGAGGATCTCGGCGTTATTGGGGACACCGCCGAGGACGGTGGGCTGGTAGAAGTAGCCGGGCCCGTCCACGGGTGCGCCGCCGGTGATGGCGGTGGCTCCGGCGTCGACAGCGGCGGTGACCAGGTTATGGACGTCGTCGCGGGCTCCTGCGTCGATGAGCGGGCCGACCTGGGTGTTGGGGTCGGTGCCTCGGCCGGTGGTCAGGGCGGCCATGGCGGCGGCGAACTTCCGGGTGAATTCCTGTGCGACGGATTCGTGGACGAGGAAGCGGTTGGCGGCGGTGCAGGCCTCGCCCATGTTCCGCATCTTGGCGGCCATGGCCCCTTCGACGGCGGCAT
The DNA here is from genome assembly GCF_044754225.1 of Arthrobacter sp. NPDC093125. Classification (NCBI taxonomy): domain Bacteria; kingdom Bacillati; phylum Actinomycetota; class Actinomycetes; order Micrococcales; family Micrococcaceae; genus Arthrobacter; species Arthrobacter sp. NPDC093125. The sequence goes on from NZ_JBIVOQ010000011.1 coordinate 121,445, forward strand.
CGAGGTCGGCGTCCTCGAAGACGATGAACGGTGCGTTACCGCCGAGTTCCATGGAGGTGCGCAGGACGTTCTGGGCGGCGTCGGCCATCAGGCGCTTGCCTACCGGGGTGGAGCCGGTGAAGGAGACCTTGCGCAGCCGGGAGTCCTTCAGGAGCGGACCGGAGATGCCGGAGGCGCTGGAGGAGGCGACGACGTTGAGGACTCCTGCGGGCAGACCGGCCTCGAGCATGGTCTGCGCGAAGTACTGGGCAGTGAGCGGGGTGAGTTTGGCGGGTTTGAGGACCATGGTGCAGCCGGCGGCGACGGCGGGTGCGACCTTGCGGGTGGCCATGGCCAGCGGGAAGTTCCAGGGCGTGATGAGCAGGCAGGGTCCGACGGGTTTGTGCTGGACGAGGATCTTGTCTTTGCCCTCGGGGGTGGTGAGGTAGCGGCCGTAGTCGCGGACGGCTTCTTCGGAGAACCAGCGCAGGAACTCGGCGCCGTAGGTGACCTCGCCGCGGGCCTCGGCCAGGGGCTTGCCCATTTCCAGGGTCATCAGCAGCGCGAAATCCTCGGCGCGTTCGGTCACGAGGTCGAAGGCGCGGCGCAGGATTTCTGCGCGGGTCCGGGGTGCGGTGCGCGCCCAGGACGCCTGGGCTGCGTCGGCCGCGTCCAAAGCGGCGATGGCGTCTTCGCTCGTGGCCGAGGCGAGGGTGGCGAGGACCTCCCCGGTGGCGGGGTCGTGCACGTCGAACGTGCCGCCGTCGGACGCGTCCACCCACTCGCCATTGATTAACAGGCCGGTAGGCACGGACGCAAGGAGCGCAGACTCCCGCCCGGAAGTGGCGGCAGGGGTAGAGGTTACGGGTGAAGTGGTCATGTCGGATCTCCTGAGGAAAAAAGTGGGGCCGGTGGCTGGGCCTGCCGTGGAAGAGGTCGGCGGTCCCAGCCACCGGAGTCAGTAGCTGGCGCGGGGGCCGCCGTCGGCCTTGGGGATGTACTGGGCGGCGAGGGCTTCCGAACCGCGGGCGAGGAGGGCGACGTCGGCGCCGACCAGGATGAAGTTGGCGCCGTTGGCCAGGTAGTGCCGCGCGGTGTCGGGGTTGAAGGCGTTGACGCCGGCGGG
>NZ_JBIVOQ010000012.1:0-122141 GCF_044754225.1 Arthrobacter sp. NPDC093125
ACCTTGATCAGTGCGAACCAGAACTCCATCTCACCGAAGACCTTCACCGAGACCAGGTTCAGGCACAGCACGACGACGAGCGCGATCAGCGCCCAGGCCCACTGCGGCACCGCTGCCATCCAGGGGACGTAGTTGCCGAAGAAGTTCATGTAGAGGGCCGCGGCGGTGATGTCCACGATGGTGGTGGTGGCCCAGTTGATCCAGTAGAACCAGCCCGAGACGAACGCGGCCTTCTCGCCGTAGAACTCACGGGCGTAGGAGACGAACGAGCCCGAGGAAGGACGGTGCAGGACGAGTTCGCCCAGGGCGCGCAGGATCAGGAACGCGAAGAACCCGCACACTGCGTAGGCGATGACGAGGGAGGGGCCCGCGGCGTTCAGGCGGCCGCCGGCACCCAGGAACAGGCCGGTACCGATGGCACCGCCGATCGCGATCATCTGGATCTGCCGCGGCTTCAGGCTCTTGTGATAGCCCTTATCCTCCGCGTGCAATGCCGCTTCCGAAGCATGTGCCTGCTGCGGGACAGCCTGGTGCAAAGCAACCGCATCATTGGGGTTGTTGTGAGGCATGGTGTTCCTTTCGATCCGGGAAAGATCGGACTGGGTGGAGAGCTGTGAGTGGGGAAGAAGCCGTCCGGGGTGGCGCGGGAAGAGCCGGGCAGGTCAGAAAACGGACCAGCCGGTGCGGTCGGACAGGTCGGCGAGGGCCTCGCTGCCCGCCAGGGAGTTGCCTTTGGCGTCCAGGCGGGGGCTCCAGACGCAGATTGCGCAGTGTCCGGGGACGATGACCAGGATGCCGCCGCCAACGCCGCTTTTTCCGGGCAGTCCCACACGGAAGGCGAATTCGCCGGCGGCGTCGTACATGCCGCAGGTCAGCATGATGGAGCCGATGCGTTTCGCCTCGTTCCGGGACAGCACAGTCCCGGAGGTTCCGTGGCCCTCCCGTGCGAGGAAGAGCCCGGCCCTGGCAAGTTCCACGCAGGTCATCATGATGGAGCACTGACGCACGTAGTTCTCCACCACGAACTCGGCGGGTTGCCGGAGATTGCGGAAGTCTTTGAGGAAGTGGGCAAGGGCCAGGTTGCGGCTGCTGTTGGAAAGCTCATTGGCCGCCGCTGCTTCGTCGATGAACGGCCCTGGTCCGCCCGCCTCTCGGGCGAGGAAACGCAGGAGCGCGGAGGCCGCGTCGGGGGTTTCCTCCATGAGGTGGTCGGTGACCACTAAGGCCCCGGCGTTGATGAACGGGTTCCGCGGGATGCCGTGTTCCACTTCCAGTTGGACCAGGGAGTTGAAGGCGGTGCCCGACGGCTCACGCAGCACCCGGGACCACACCGACGATGTGCCGCCTCGCTGCAGGGCCATGGCGAGGGTGAACACCTTGGAAATGCTTTGGATCGAGAAAGGAATATGGGCGTCCCCTGAAGTGAAGACGTCCCCGGATGCGGTAGCGACAGCTATCCCGAACCTGTTATAGGGGACCGCTGCCAAGGACGGAATGTGGGTCGGGACTGAGCCGGCTTCCCTCTGCGGCCTGTGGGTGCGGACGATGTCATCGAGTATCGGGTCCAGGGGCGGCGCATCGAGTGCTGTGGTCATTTCCTGCCTTGTGGTTCTTTATGGGTATCGGCCCATTCATGGATATGCAGCAGGGCCACCAGCCCATCGCGGGGGTTGCCGAAGTCCAGTCCGGTGACCCGGGCGGCCTTGCTGATCCGGTAGTAGACCGTGTTCTTGTGCAGTGCCATGCGTTTGGCGCACTCGGCAACGTCGAGCGAGGCATCGAAGTACACACGCAGGGTTTCTGCGAGTTCGCCGTCGTCGTGCAAAAGGGCGGACAGGCTGCGGTGGCGGAACGAGGATGACAGAAAGCTCCGGACGGCGTCGCGGAAGAGGATTTCACCCTCGAAATCCGGCACCGTGGCCACTGAGGACTCCCGGGATGTCCCGGCACAGTCCAGCAGGGCCTCGGTGATCGGTGTGACGGAGTGGAGGGCCAGCAGGTCAGGGACCACCGGGCCGACGGCGGCGAAAGGGCTGATGCCCAAATGCTTAGCTGCGTCGCCGACTATGGATTCGGCCATGCTGCGCAGCCCCGGTTCCGCTGCGGCGGACTGCAGGCCTGGGATGATGACGGCGGTGTCACCCCTGAACTGACCGACGACGGCCGAAGCCTTGAAAGCGGCGGCATGGATGGACGCCAGGCTGGCGAGCTCGCCGTGCTTCAGTGCGGCGTCATCAGCCTGGGAGTCCGTCTGGGACATGCCGATCAGGATCAGCGCCGCGGGCCGGTCTGCGGGGATCTTTCCGCTGTGGGCACTGGCGGCGGCCTCCGCGGGACCCGACAGGATCCGGGCAATACGGTCTTCGCGCATGTGCACGGACTGCTGGTTGCGATAGCGGATGAGTTCGGCGGAAGCCCGGGCCGCGGATCCTGTCAACACGTAGTCGACGTCCGCGCCGAAGCCGTCCCCGGTTTCCTGCAGCCAGATGTAACCCATGATCCGCTCCCCGGCAAAAAGCGTGATGGCGACGCGTTCCCGTAGGCCGTCCTGCGGGCGGGCGGGTACCCGCACGGGCAGCCTGGTTCTGTGCAGTTCGCGGTAGGCGCCGAGATCCTTGAGCAGCAGTTCGTATTTCCGCGGTCCCCGCCGGGCAAGGATGGACGCCTTGCGCAGTTCGTCGATGTCGTTGGAGACCGTGGAGTAGGCGAGGACCTTGTTGGCGGCGTCCTCGATGACGACGTGGCTGGAGGTCAGCCGGGCGGTGGTCTGTGCAATGGCAAACAGGTCCTCTTCGAGCAGCGTCAGCACTTCGCTCTGATAGCTGCGCGGCTGGATCCGGTCTTTGGCGATGGACAACAGCCTGTCCCAGTCGGCGGCGGGGTCTACCAGCAGCAGCCCGGATCCTGCGGCGCTCAGCAGCTCTTCGGCGTCGGTCAGTTCTTCGCGGCTTCCCTTGACGGCTACGACCGGCGGCGGGTTCCTCAGGAGCCGACGCAGCGCGGGCAAAGCCGAGCGCCCGCGGACACCGATCAGCAGGACAAAGGCGGCACCGGCGTCGGACGTTTCATCATCGGCGTCGACGATCAGGAACCGTTCGATCACCGACCGGTCGGGGGCGGGCCGCAGGATAAGGGTGGCGAACCCCAGAGGGAGATCCGAGAGGATATCGTCCACCGTAACCGCGGCCATGGGTTTCCTTCTGCTTCGATCCACCCGGACGGCGTTGTCCGGTCACCTCATGGTAGCGATCCGATATCGGTCAAAATATAGGACGGGATCCAAACATGTATGCAGGTTTTTGGTTTGCCGTCTAAAGCAGGTCGTGCTTCAGCCAGTGTGAGCCTTGCGCAGTGCACGGCAACAGTCATGGCCGCCGGCGAGGGGCTCTTGACGTGCTGCCTGACCGTGGGCAGAAGCAATGCCTCCTACGTGCGGGCGCTGGGGTCAGTCGTTGATGGCCTCGACGCCAAGCCGCTTAAGCTCTTCGAGGTGGTCCAGCATGGCTTGGAGTACATGCGGAGGGTGGCCCTCCCAGTCGGGGACCTCGCTGACCACCCGCAGTGGCCGCCGCGTGCGGTAGGACCTTGTCGGGTTCCCCGGGAATCTCTTGTCGGTCAGGTTGGGGTCGTCCTCGATGGCGCCGGTGGGTTCCACGCGGTAGATCCTGCCGGGGCCCTGGCCCACCGCCAATTCCGCTCCCCAAATGGCCGCATCCATGGTCGCGGTCAGGTACAGGAAGTTCGCCTCCTTCCGCTCTCCATAGTTGGAGCTGTAGCCGGGCTGCAGTAGGTCCCCGGGGTTCAGGTCGGCTTTGGTGCCGTGGTAAAAGGGTCCGGAGTCTGTACTGCCAGCAGTATGGGTGAGGTCCATGAGTTGGCACACCTGGCCTAGCTTCGCAGCGCTGCCAGAGCGTCGGCCAGGGACATACGAAGAGCAGAGCCATGGCCCGGCAGCACTACCGAGGCGTCGATGCCGTCCAAGCGGCGGGTTGCTGCCAGCGCCCCTGCAGGGTCGGCGTGGTACATAGGGTGCAGCATCTGTGGTCCGTCTTTCTGGCTCAGCGGATGGCCGGTGACAAAGGAGTCACCGACCGCTATCGCTCCTGCGTCCGGAAGAACTATCGCGACGTTGCCAGGTGTATGCCCTGGCAGCAGGACGGCTTCAGGCTTGCCGGGCAGGTTCTTCAACGTCTCGGTGCTCCAGGCCTGGGCGCGCGTTGCCGGCTTCGCCTTGATCGCTCCCGCCCTGATGGCATGCATCATCCAGCGGAAGACGCGGGGCCGCCAGGCGCGGACGATGACCTGGCCGAACGTGACCTGGTGCTTTTCCCTCCCTTGGACGTGGTCCAATTCTTCGGGGGCACACAGGATGGGCGTTCCATAAGCTTCCGAGAAGTAGGCCGCTGAACCGGTGTGGTCGACGTGGCCGTGCGTGATGAGCATGGCCCGGGCGTCAGCCGGCCGCAGCCCCAAATGCCGGATGGACTCCAGGACCAGGGGACGGTCCGCGGGATAGCCGCTGTCGATCAGCATAAATCCGCTATCGTCGCGGACCACGAGCCAATTCGACGCCGGTCCTTCGACGAAAAGCACCCCGGGTGAAGGTTGCGAGATGCTGGCGGAGAGTTTCCAGCCGCGGGTTGGATGCTTCACATGCACATCCTAGCCACCGCTCCGGAGCAGCGGCTGTGCGTCGGTGACGGCCCCGCCCTCGCGCGGCTCCTGCAAGTGTGCTTGTCTGTAGCAAGCAGCGCGGATCGAGAAGAGGTCTGCGGCCGTTGGGCGACGAGGTGACACGACATGAGGTTGACGACCACAACCAACGTCTCGGTGGACGGTGTAATGCAGGGGTTGGGCGGACCTGACGAGGACCGCTCCGGCGGCTTCGACCGCGGCGGATGGGCCATACCACTTCTCGACGCTGAAGCCGGGGACTATCTGAACCGGGTGTACGGCGGCGCGGCCGCGTTCCTTTTTGGCCGGCGGACGTACGAGATCTTCGCCGGCTACTGGGGAGCGATGGCCGATCCGAGCACGAACCCGATAGCCGCGGCGCTGAACAGCCGGCCCAAGTACGTTGTGTCCACCAGCCTTGCCGACCCCCAGTGGGCAGGGACGACTGTCCTGCACGGCGACGTCGCCACGGCCCTCGGTAATCTGAAGGCCCATCACGACGGCGATGTGCTGGTGCCGGGCAGTGGCGTCCTCGTCCGATGGCTACTGGCCAATGACCTGGTCGACCAGCTCGACCTGGTTACATATCCCGTCATCGTCGGCCAGGGGACGCGGCTGTTCCCCGAATCCGGTCCGGACATCGCGCTCGATCTGGTCAGCTCGCGGACCACGTCCCGGGGCATCACGATCCAGACTTACCGCCCTCGCGGGCGTCCGGAGTACGCGACGTCCACTGTCGACCCCGAAGACGTGTTCTAGCTCCGCCGCGGGTACGGACGCAGCGCGTTCTTACTCATCCTCAGGACGGGGGAGCGCTGGCACCGTAGCAGGCTCCTCTGCAGCCGACCGCGCATATGATGCCGAGACCCGGCGGTAGACCGGGGTCAGGAAAGCCAGCAGCGCGGCGGCGATCATGATGATCCCGGCGATCAGGAATACCAGGGCGATGCCCCGGGAAATGCCCTCGCCCAGCAGCGGGGCCAGCTGTGCGGCGCCCTCAGCGGACCGCGCGTACGGGATGATCCAGAATTGGGCGATCGGCGCGATGAGGAACGCGGTGATCGGCGCTGCCGCAGACTCGAACGCCATCGCGAATCCGAAGACCCGGCCCTGGCGGGGCAGCGGAACCACTTGCTGGATGACGGTCTGCTCGGCGGCCTCCACGAAAGGAATAAGGACCAGGTACAGCCAGATGCCGGCGACGTACAGCCAGGCCCACTCCCGCAGCGTGAACACCGCGCCGAGGAACCCCATGACGATCACGGCGATAAGCATGGTGCGCAGCGGGTTGCTCCCGAGCCCGAATTTGCCGATCAGCGCGCCGCCCACGATGAACCCGGTGGAGCCGAGCGCGAAGACGGCCCCCCACATCTCCACGGAGAACATTTCCAGGCCGTACGGATCCATCAGCGCCATGTAGACGCCGCCGATAAAGTTGTTGAACGTTGAAAACAGGATGAGCGCGAACAACCCGGCAATGGCAAGCACGGCAGCGAGTGAGCCGCGCAGATCGAAGCTGCCCTGCGCGTCTGTGGCGGCCGCGCGCACTTCCTCGGGCATGCGCAGGGTGATCAGGTGCGCGAAGGCGAGCGCTGTAAGCACCAGGGCGACGACGATCGTCCACCCCATACCCAGCAGCCCGACCGACAACCCGGAGAGCAGCGAGGTGACGATGAACATCAGTCCCTGCACCATGCCCACCATGCCGTTGGCGTTGGCCCGGCGGTCCGGCTCGATGAGTATGGTGACGGTGGTGGAGAGGGCGATGTTGCGCATGTTTTCCACCACCGCACCGACCAGGATGATCAGGGTGAAGATCCAGAACCACGGCTGGCCCAGGTCCAGCAGCCGGTCGGTTGGCGTCAGCAGGAACATGACCCCGGACAGCACGAACATCACCAGAGTGAACGCTGCTGCGAAGCGCATTACGGTCAGCTTGCGGTAGCGGTCCACGAAGGTGCCGAAGCTGATGCTCGAAAGGGCGATTAACAGCATGTACGCACCGCCGACCACGCCCGTGGCGATCACATTGCGTGTCTCCAGATACACCCAAAACGTCAGGGCGAACCAGAGGTAGCTGGTCGTGATGTTGGCGACGGCGGTGTTCACCAGGATCCCGGCGAAGGTGCGGTTCCGCTGCGCCGGACTGCGTAAGGACGTGTCGATAGCCTCCGGATTCGCCAGGCCAGTGGCGTCACCATCCCCGACCGTCCCCGAGGTTACAGACGTGTCCTCAGGGAAGTCAGCACCGCCGCCCGAAGCCGCAGCGGCCCTTGGCAGGGCCGGTTCCTGCTCGGTCATGCGTCCCAGTGTACTGACAACCAGCCGGCGTGAACACGGTCGCGGCCTCGTTGCTGACGCGGCCTGCAGGGACTTCTCAGGTCGAGGACCTAACATGTCCGGCATGAAGGTTGCCCGAGAGGCGCGCTCTGCTGCCGTGGTGATTAACGCCGGATCACGCCGCGGCGGGGCCGCGCACGAACGTGCTGTGGACTTGCTGTACAAGGCAGGTGTGCCGATTACCTCGGTGCACCACGTTCTGTCGGGAGCGGAGCTGGCTGGGACGCTCGACCGGGTGGTCGCGGACGGGCACGACCTGATCGTGGTCGGCGGTGGCGACGGGACGGTGAGCTGCGCCGCCGGCAGGGTTGCCGGCACCGACGTCACGCTCGGGATCCTTCCGCTGGGCACCGCCAACGACCTCGCCCGCACCCTTGATATACGGAAAGACCTCGCCGAGGCATGCGCTGCCGTCGCAGACGGGAAGGTGGTCGACATCGACCTCGGCAGGGCGAACGGCGCGCCCTTCCTCAATGTCGCCTCGGTTGGCCTGTCCGTGGGCGTCACAGAGGCTCTCAACCACCGCCTGAAGCGGTACATCGGGCCGCTGGCGTACGGCATCGCCACCCTGCGCGCCTACCGCCGGCACCAGCCATTCCAGGCCCGTCTCGAGTTCCCGGACGGGGACCACCAGCCGATAGAGCTCGAGAACCTGCTCCAGGTCGCCATCGGCAACGGCCGGCACTACGGCGGCGGCAACACGGTCTCACCGACCGCGGGGATCGACGACCACACCCTTGACGTCTACGCCATCGCAATGGCTGGGCTGCGGGAGCACGTGAAGATCGCGCGGTCCCTCAGGGACGGAAGCTTCGTCGAGCACGAGCGCGTGCACCACCTGACCAGCCGACGTGTCCGGCTGGTCACCGAGCCGCGGCTGTCGGTGAACCTCGACGGCGAGATCGCCGCTGCCACGCCGACGGACTTCACCGTCGAGCGCAACGCCGTGCACGTCGTGGTACCGCAGAGCAGCAGCAGCGCATCGCTTGACGGACGGCGTGCCCCTCGCGAGGGCCCGTCCAGCTGATAATCGATTGGCCTCGGTAATGGACAACAAGGCGACCACCCGCCGTCGTAGCACATGGAAACATGGGGCACTGTTACGGGCCCCGGCCGTAGTCTGTTCACATGCCTCGTTTTGCGCTCGATATCGACTCTGTCCCTCGTCCCGTTCGTTCCCAATCGCTTCTGGATGCAGTGAACCATCGGGTCGTCATCGCCGATGGGGCGATGGGCACCATGTTGCAGGACCGGGAACTGTCGCTCGAGGCCGATTTCCAGGGGCTGGAAGGCTGTAACGAGATCCTCAATGCCACGCGGCCGGATGTCATCGGGGACATTCATGACGCGTACTTCGCCGTGGGAATCGATGCAGTGGAAACCAACACCTTCGGCGCGAACTGGTCAAACCTCTCCGACTACGGCATTGACCACCGGATTGAAGAGCTCGCCCGGAAGGGCGCAGAGATCGCCCGCGAGCGTGCGGAGGCTGCGGAGGCAGTAGACGGACGGATGCGGTGGGTTCTCGGCTCGATGGGACCGGGGACAAAGCTCCCCAGCCTGGGGCACACCAGCTACGACTACCTCAAGAAGACGTTCGCGCTGCAGGCCGGAGGGCTCATCGACGGGGGAGCGGATGCATTCCTCATCGAGACGAGCCAGGACCTCCTGCAGACTAAAGCCGCTGTCAACGGCTGCAAGCAGGCGATCGTGGCCCGCGGCATCCGGCTCCCGATCTTCGTCGAGGTGACCGTCGAGACCACCGGAACCATGCTGATGGGATCCGAAATCGGCGCGGCGCTCACCGCTCTCGAGCCGCTCGGCGTCGACGCCATCGGCCTGAACTGCGCCACCGGTCCCGACGAGATGAGCGAGCACCTGCGCCACCTGTCCAAGCAGTCCTCCGTGGCGATCGCCTGCATGCCCAATGCGGGTCTGCCGGTGCTCACCGCCGACGGCGCGCACTATCCGCTGTCGCCCACCGAACTCGCCACCTCGCACGAGCAGTTCGTACGGGAGTTCGGTCTGGGTCTGGTGGGTGGATGTTGCGGTACGACGCCGGAACACATGGCCGCCGTCGTCGAGCGCCTTGCGCCTTTCCGCAGTGAGTCCGGCGGCAGCGGCGGGACCAGCTCCGCCCCCGGCGGCGGCCGCGTTCCCACCGAACGGGAAGCAGGCATCGCCTCCCTCTACCAGCATGTAAATTTCGACCAGGAGTCCTCCTACCTCGCCATCGGTGAGCGCACCAACGCGAACGGTTCGAAGGCGTTCCGGCAGGCGATGCTCGAAGAGCGCTGGGATGATTGCGTCGATATTGCCCGCGAGCAGATCCGCGTAGGCGCGCACCTGCTCGATGTGTGCATTGACTATGTAGGGCGCGACGGCGTCGCGGACATCAAGGAGGTCGTCTCACGTTTCGCTTCGGCCTCCACGCTCCCGCTCGTCATCGACTCCACCGAACCGCCCGTGCTGCAGGCCGGGCTCGAACACATCGGCGGGCGCCCGGTCATCAACTCCGTCAACTATGAGGACGGCGACGGTCCGGACAGCCGCTTCGCGCGCATCATGCCGCTCGTGAAGGAACACGGCACCGCCGTGATCGCCCTGACCATCGACGAGCACGGCCAGGCACGCACCACCGAGGGCAAGGTGGCGATCGCCTCGCGCCTCGTCGACGCCCTGGTGGGTGAATGGGGGATGCGCGTAGAGGACATCATCGTCGACTGCCTGACTTTCCCTATCGCCACCGGCCAGGAAGAGACCCGCCGGGACGGCATCGAAACGATCGAGGCCATCCGCCAGATCACCGCGAAGTATCCCGGCATCCACACCACGCTCGGCGTCTCGAATGTGTCCTTCGGCCTGAACCCGGCAGCGCGCATCGTCCTGAACTCGGTGTTCCTGCACGAGGCCGTGGAGGCTGGCCTGTCCAGCGGCATCATTGACGCTGCCAAGATCGTGCCGCTCGCTTCGCTGCCGGAGGAGCAACGCCGGGTGGCGCTGGACCTCGTCTGGGACCGCCGCGAATACGACGCCGATGGCAACACCACGTACGACCCGCTGGCGAGCATGCTGGACATGTTCGCCGGCGTCGACACTGCGGCGCTGCGCGACCAGCGCGCAGCGGAGCTTGCTGCGCTGCCCACCGGCGAACGCCTGCAGCGGCGCATCATCGACGGCGAGGGCAAGGGCCTCGAGGAGGACCTCGACCTTGCCCGCAGCGAAGGCATGACCCCGCTCGGCATCATCAACGATCAGCTGCTCGAGGGCATGAAGGTGGTCGGCGAGCGATTTGGCGCCGGCGAAATGCAGCTGCCGTTCGTGCTGCAGTCCGCCGAGGTGATGAAGACGGCGGTTGCGCTGCTCGAGCCGCACATGGAGAAGTCGGATTCTTCGGGCAAGGGCACCATGGTGATCGCCACCGTGCGCGGCGACGTGCACGACATCGGCAAGAACCTGGTGGACATCATCCTCACCAACAACGGCTACAAGGTGATCAACCTTGGCATCAAGCAGCCGATCGCCGACATCATCGCTGCGGCCGAGGAACACAACGCGGACGTCATTGGCATGTCCGGGCTGCTGGTGAAGTCCACCGTGGTGATGAAAGAGAACCTGGCCGAACTGCAGTCGCGTGGCCTTGGGAAGAAGTGGCCGGTGATCCTCGGTGGCGCAGCCCTGACCCGTGCTTACGTCGAGCAGGACCTGGCCGGCCAGTTCGACGGCGAGGTGCGTTACGCGAAGGATGCCTTCGAAGGCCTTTCGCTGATGGAGCCGCTGGTGCGCGTCGCGCGGGGCGAGGCGCCGGACGCCGTCGGACTCCCCGCTTTGAAGAAGCGGATCCATCGAACGGGTGCGAAGGTCACGTTGACCGAGCCGGAGGCGATGCCCGGGCGGTCCGACGTGGCCTCCGATAACCCCGTGCCTGCGCCGCCATTCTGGGGCACGCGCATCGTGCGCGGTGTCGCACTCCACGACTTCGCGGCGTTCCTCGATGAGCGCGCCACCTTCATGGGGCAGTGGGGGCTCAAGCCCGGCCGCGGCGAGGACGGCGCCTCCTATGAGGAACTGGTGGAGCGTGAGGGCCGGCCGCGCCTGCGGTACTGGATGGACCGCATCCTCGCCGAGCAAATGCTCGACGCCTCGGTCGCGTACGGCTATTTCCCGGTGGTCTCCGAGGGCGAGCAGGTGGTGGTGTTGCACCACGGTACGGATCCCGACGGCGTACTCGGCACCGCGGGACTTCTCGCACCCGACGGCGGTTCAGGCGGTCCGATAGGCACCGAGCGGCTGCGTTTCGACTTCCCGCGCCAGCGCCGCGACCGGCACCTGTGCCTTTCGGACTTTGTGCGTTCGCGCGAATCGGGGCAGATCGACGTCCTGCCGGTGCAGCTGGTCACCGCCGGCGGGAATGTCGATGAGGTGACCGCGGAGCTGTTCAAGGGCAATCACTACCGTGATTACTACGAGCTCAACGGCCTGGTCATGCAGCTCACCGAGGCGCTTGCCGAGTTCTGGCACGCGCGCATTCGCTCGGAGCTGGGCTTCGCGGCCGAGGATCCGAAGGACAAGGCCGGGTTGTTCAAGCTCGACTACCGCGGTGCGCGCTTCTCGCTCGGATACCCCGCATGTCCTGACATGGAGGACCGCCGCAAGGTGGTGGAACTGCTGCACCCCGAGCGGATGGGCGTGGTCCTGAGCGACGAGCTGATGCTGCACCCCGAACAGTCCACCGACGCGTTTGTGTTCCACCACCCGGAGGCGAAGTACTTCAAGGTGTGAGTTGACGCCGGTCCCTGGCCCGGGAGGATTGAGCCCGGGCGGCTTGCCCGCCCGCGCTTCCACTCGCGCTTCCGCCCGGGCTGGAGACCGGCTTTACCCGCCGCAGCGCGGCGAGGATCGCCCGCCCCACCACCGTGATTCCGATGATCGTGGTGACGGCACGCAGGGTGTCCCAGCCCGCCGTCGACGTCAAAAGAGAGTAGAGCAGGAAGCTGCTCAGGTTGGTGCCCAGCGGCGCGCCGGGCACGTAAGAGATGCCGGTGCCGGCGCCCACTGCGAAGGGCCAGAACCACAGATTGGTCAGCAGGCCGAACACGTAGGACGCCACGACGCCGTAGCCGCACAGCATCCAGAGCTCCGCTTTACCCCGCACGCGTCGGGGGAGCAGGCCTGCCCCGGCGCCCACCCACGCGCAGGCGAAGATCTGGAACGGTGACCAGGGGCCGATGCCGCTCCACAAAGCACTGGAGACGGCGATAGTGGCGGCGCCGAGGAGCAGGCCGAAACGGGCGCCGAAGGCCCGGCCGGCCAGGATCAGCAGGATAAAGACTGCCTCCACGCCGCCGACGCCGGTGCTTGCCACCCGTACCGCCGAGCCGACGGCAGCCAGGACGCCGAGCAGCGCCAGCGTGTGTGCGGAGCGGACCGAGCCGTCGAGGGAGACCACGATGGCAATGACTGCAAGGGGTGCGATAGCCATCGCCGCGTAGGGGACGGCCGCGGCGGCATCCTCCGGGAACGCTGCAGCGAGCAAGGGCCAGCAGAATGCACCGAGAGCCAGGAGGTTTGCAACTGCGAGAACTGCGAGCTCTGCAGCTCGTGGCATCCGGATGCGGCGGGCTTTTTCCGCGGCGGGAATGTCTGTTCGCCGGTCGATGAACCGTGGTGCTGCGGTGGGCGGTGTTGCGAGGCCTTGTGCTGTGGCGGCGCTGGCCGGGGCGGCTTCTGTTCCGGATGAGGGGGCAACGCCGTCACGCATCGGGAGGATCCGGGCGCCGAGGCCGTGCGCAAAATCAAGGTCGTGGGTGGCGACCAGGACCGCCGCACCAGCGTCTGCTGCGGCGCGCAGTGCCGCCGAGACTGCTGCGCGCGCCGCAGGATCGAGTCCGCGGGTCGGCTCATCGATCAGGAGTACCTGCGGGTCGTCCGTGGTCTGCAGCGCGATGGCAAGGATCCTCCGTTCGCCTGCGGAGAGGTCCCTGGGATGCTCGTGTCCAATGGGAATCCGAACATCTCCCCGCAAACGGGCAAGGCGTGAGTCCGCAGGCCTTGGGGGAAGCTGGTCGCTGCCCGTGCGGCGCCGGCCTGCGTTTTTCTGTTCTGCGCGACGCCAAGCGCGCGCCTGGCGTCGCTCTGCCGCGCGGAGCTCTGCTGCGACGGTATCCCTGGTGAAGAGGTCGTCAGAGGCGTCCGGGACAAGGGCGATGCGGCCGCCGTCGGCCGTACTTTCACCGGATGTGCCTTCACCGAGGGCGAGTGCCACAAGGAGCGACGACTTCCCCGCACCGTTCGGCCCCACCAGGGCGACCACTTCACCGCGGTGCAGGGTCAGGGACGCGGCGCGCACCAGCGGCTTGCCGTCGCGGTGCACCGCGAGGTTTGTCGCAGTCAGCACAGGGGCGTGCTGTACCGGCAGCACGGGCGGCTGGGCCGGCGTCGGACGGACAAAGACCGGGGGCGAAGGTGCGGGCGCAACACCCGGCACCAGGGCGCCGTCGTCGATGTTCCACCACGAGTCTGCAACGCGTACCAGCGGTTCGGCACGGTGCTCCGCCACGACGACGCACACACCCGCTTCCCGGGCGAGGGCGTTGAGCACGGCGACGACGCGTCCGCGTGCTGCGGTATCGAGGTCGGCCAGCGGCTCGTCAACCAGGAGCAGGACCGGATGATCCACCACCGCAGCGGCGATGGCCACAAGCGTTGCCTCACCCGCCGAGAGGGTGCTGACATTCCGGTCCAGCAGCGCCGAGACCCCGATATGCTCCGCGATCTCCAGCACCCGTGCCTTGGCTATACCGGAGGCCACGCCGCGCAACTCAAGTGCGAGGGAGATTTCGTCCCGGACCCGAGTGCTGGCGAATGCGGCGCGGGGATTCTGCAATACGACGCCGATGAGGCGGGCTGTATCGCGTGGCGGCGTGGTGGCGCGGTCCGCTCCGACGACGCGCACAGTGCCGCAAATTTCTCCACCGTCAACGTGGGAGAGGAGGCCAGCTATACCCCGCAGGATCGTGGACTTGCCGGAGCCTGTCGGCCCGGTAATGACCGTCATTGACCCGTTCGACGGCGCGAACCCGGCGACGCGCACCCGGGTGTCACCAATGCGGAATTGTGCGTCCCGGACGAGAATCGGTGTTTCAGTGCCGCGGCCGGGTTGGTGTGCTGCCCGGCTCCCGAATCCGCGCAGCTCCAGGGCCGCGGCGACCCGGCCCGCGTGCTCGAGGGTGCGCTCGAGCACGGGGACAAGGGCACGGGGTCCGAAGCGTTCGCCCCGCAACCGAAAAGCCAGGCGCACGGAGTTCACGGCGTCGGAGAGCGCCGGGAGCGCCGCCCAAGCCACCACAAGCATCCGGGCTACGCCCTGCATGGGGCCGCCGCGGGCCAGGTGCACGAAGCCGCGGGCCACGTCCACCCAAGCGTTGAGAATGCCGAAACCGAGGATCATCCCGGCAATCGGCAGGGCGGACAGGACCGCCTCCCACAGGCCGGAGGCCGTCACGGGACCGAGGAGGACCACATGTGCGTACGGGGGAGGCAGCAGCACCGGCGGTAGGTTGAGCAGAACCGGGCCGCCGGTGCCCGCCCCGTTGAAAAGGATGCGGTAGATGACCCGCGCCGCGATGAAGACGACGGCCAGAGCCGCCCCTGCGCGTAACGGCGCGGGTCGAAAGGTCACGCCGCGGGGGCGGCCGGTGCGCCGTCGACCGTGAAGAGCAGTTCCAGGCTCTGTCCCGGGCTCACCTTCAGGGTGGCGAGGCCTTCCTGCGCGTATGCCCAGGCACCGGAGGCCGGCTTAACCCAGAGCGCCCAGTAGGCAAAGGCGGCGGGCATCTTCTTGCATTCTTCCCGGTAGGTGCCGCCCTTGTGGGCGATGTCGAAGTCTGCGGCGGGCACACCGTTCACACGGCACACCAGTTCCTTGGGATACGCTGCAGTGCCCTCGGTTTTCACCTTTGCCTCCTCGAGCACCTTGGAAGCGAGAGTCGGCGCGTCCACAGGGACGCAAACGGACGCATCAGCGGCGGCCTGCTTCAGGGCGCCCGAATCGATGATGACCTTCACACCGGCGCAGGGCTCCGCGGCGGCGCTGGATGAAGCCGTTGCCGGGGAAGGCGGTGCGGAGGTAGTTTGCTGGGTGGTGGCCGGCGCGGAACAGGCGGCGAGAGTAAACAGGAGACCTGCGGCGGCGAGGGAGCTCGCGGCGGCGGTGCGAATCTTAGTCAATGTCACCTGTCAAGGGTAGGGCGTAGTTTGCCCGGATGCGGATGCCGTCGCGTTGTGTGACGTTAGGGGCCCGTTCATGAAGACGGAGCCATCGGACTCTCGGGCGAAGCCCATTTCGCGTGGACAAAAGACCAGGGTCATTCTGGTGGAGGCGACGTCATGCATGACATCGGCCTAAGTGCGGCTTGCTGAGAGCTGGGCGACCTGGGCAGGCTGGAGGGGGCGCGTCGCGCGGCCCTGGAGGAGAAAGAACAGCCGTGCTGTTTCTTCTACTTCCTCAACAGCATCCACAGCCTGTGCGAGGGACGGCGCGGAAACGATCGGTCCGTGGTTCGCCAGCAGCAGGCCCCGGGTCGATGCTGCGGCTTTTTGGGCAGCCTCGGCCAAGCCTTGGTCTCCGGGTGCGAAATATGGCAACCGGACCAGACGTCCGACCCTCATCACGAAGTAGGCAGTCAAGGGTGGCAGAACGTCACCGTCGTCCAGGTCGTCCAGGCATGAAAGAGCGGTGGCGTAGGTGGAATGCAGATGGACTGCCGCATGGTCCTGCGGCCTCGCCCGGTACATGGCCAGGTGCAGGAATGCCTCTTTGGACGGGCGGGCGCCGGACAGGTGCCTGCCGGTTTCGGCGACCATTGACAGATCCTCTGTTGTGAGTTCACCCAAGGAGGCGTTGGTGGGGGTGACCAGCATTCCGCCTTTCACTCGCAGGCTGAGGTTTCCGGAGGTTCCCCTGGTTAGACCTCTTTGGTGCAGGGACCTGGCCAGTCGGACGAGTTCGTTGCGGTTGTCCACGTCGCTCACCGGTTGTGGTCCCATGCGTCAAGGAAGAGTCCCGGCTTTCCGAGGTTTCCGGATTTGAGCAGGATAGACAGCCCGGGGTCGGTTTCCGTTTTCAGCCACGGCACGCCGGGGGAGACTTCTCTGCCGACATGGGCTGTGGTGATGCCCAGCCTGCGGACGACAGCGCCGGAGGTTTCTCCGCCGGCGACGATAAGTTGTCGGCAGCCTAGCCCGACGAGCCCTTCGGCGATCGTGGAAAGGCTATCTTCGGTTATTTCCGCGGCCTGAGCTCGACCTAGTTTCTTTTGTGCTCTCGAGACTTCCTGCGGGGAAGCAGTGGAATGGATCAGGATCGGGCCGTCCGCAAGATTTTCCCGCGCGAACAGCAGCGCTTCGGCGACCACATCGCGTCCTTCTGCGATGGCGACGGGGTCGACGAGGAAGCAGGGGCGGGACTGGCGGAACGCGTCGATTTGCATCCTCGTCATCTCCGAGCAGCTGCCAGCGACGACCGCGGCCGGGCCCGTTGGCCGTGCGTCGTGCGCCGGTTCTCGTTGGAAGCGGGACCCGTGGCTGGCTGCCAGCCCTCCGACCAGTCCTGATCCGCCGGTGACGAGCGGGTGATCGAGCACTGCAGCGCCCAGCACTGCGAGGTGGCGGTCAGTGAGTGTGTCGACGACGGCGTACCCGGTAGCCTCAGCGCTCAGGTTCTGGAACAGCGATTGAACTGCGGCCGCACCGGCTTCTATTGCGCTGTAGCCGATGTGGCCCACGAGGGTTTTGGTTTGGGCCTGGAGCAGCCTTGGCACGTTCGAATCGGACATCGGGGTCAGCGGGTGGTGGCGCATGGATGATTCCTGCAACAGGTGGGTTCCTGCGAACAGCACACCGTTGTATACGGTCCGACGGAGTGCAGGGGTTCCGGGAGCGACGACTGTGAGCTGGCCGGCAGGGACGAACTCTTTGCGCAGGGCGTCGGCCACAGGGCCGATGTTGCCTTCCGGGGTGGAGTCGAACGTGGAGCAGTACTTGAAGTAGAGCTGCTGGACGCCAAGGGATTTGAGGGTCCGTGCCGCCGCCAGGGACTCTTCTACAGCCTCTGGCGCAGGCACGCTGCGGGTCTTTAGGGAAACAACTATGCAGTCAACGTCGTGCAGCTGCCTCGATGGGTCAGGTATGCCGAAGGTCTGCACTACCCGCATCCCAGCGTCCACGAGGGTGCCGGCCACATCGGAGGCGCCCGTGTAATCGTCGGCGATAACTCCCAGCCATGGAAAATTGGCTTTCGTCTGAGTCTTTGTCATGGCCGGATCTTTCTCGGGTAGGGACTCTATTTATGAGTCTTTGGAGGGTTATGAGTCTTTGGAGGGGAAAACAGTGCTGAGCTGGGTCATTCCGGAGTCGGGGGAAGCCAGGACCGTCGGTCCTCCGGTCTGGCCCTGCGTGTGCTCAATGACCCGCGCCATGGACGCTTGTGCGAGAACGACGACGTCGCACTCCGCTGCCAGTCCTGAGAAAGCGGTGAGAACTAAGCTGTCATGCATCTCCCGGTTGCCTGCGCGCAGGGCGTCGAAAGCGCCGTCGACTATTCTGGCGGTGATGATGGGCTTTTTGTTCTGCCTTTTGGCGGAGTCTTGGACGAGCCGTGTGGTTGGTCCAAGGGTCGCAGACAGGGTCGCGAGCACGCCGATCCTGTCGCCGGATGCTACGGCGACTTCGGCCATTGGGGTGTCGATGCGCAGGACAGGAATGGAGACAAAGTCCCGGGCGGCGGTTGCCGCTTCGCCAATGGAGGAGCAGCTCACCAACAATGCCTCGGCACCTGATTCCTCGGCGTAGCGGGCGTAGTTGACCAGCCGCCGGCGAACATGTCCCGGCGTTGTTCCCTTGGCAATGGTGTCTTGGAGCAAGGACTCGTCCACGTAGTGCAGGACACGGAGCCCGGGAACCATGTCCGAGGCCAGGGTTTCCATGTCTGTTACAAGGCCGGGGACCGTGTGCAGCATTGCAAGCACCGGAGTGTGGTTCAAGTTCAGTCCTGCTGCCGGAAGGGGCGCTGCAACGCCTGCCGCCCGTGCTGGGGCGAGGTCGATGCGCTGGATATTGGTCATGGTTGTCTTTCCCTTGTTGAACGCCGTCGTCCCGATTCCGGGTTTGCCTCTCAAGGGCAATACCTTTGGCTGTGCTTCCAGTCAGACCAGCGTATGAGACAAGAAGACGTTGATTAAGGGCGCATGGGACAACGCATTGTTTCCGGAAACGAGAGAAGCAGGATATGGAACCTTACTCCCGACAAGGGCGGGCCAGCAACGACTTCAAAACGGGCATCTGTGGGAGTTAGCTCCGGGGGAATTCAAGAGCACCCGGCCCGGCTACGACGAGATCTGCCAGATTCTGAGCGGGACGGGAACCAGAGAGCCCGGGACAGCGGCAGCTGTCCCGGGCTCTCTTTCAGAAGGCAGGAGGGCCGCACCTGCTACTGGGGTGCGGTCCTGGCATTCACTAGGAACCTATCCTCGCCGCAAGCCCCTGGCGAAGATGCTCAATGGCCGCGGCGATCCTGCGGGGTGTCCTGTCCATGGCGGGGTAGAGAGCAAAAATGTCAGCGCTGGGTGTCGGGACGTCTGGAAGGACCTGCTGAAGAGCACCCTGCCGGATCAGCGGGTTGACGTGCCACGTGGAGCGCATGATCAAGCCGAGGCCCTTGATGCACCAGTCGGTCACTACATCCCCGTCGTCGCTGATCATGCTGCCCCTGACGTCGACGTACTCCTGCTCCTTCTCGCCAAAACGCCACAGTGAGTAGTCGGCGCTGTTTTCACGCAGGACGATGCAGTTGTGCTGTTCCAGGTCCCTGACGGTCCGCAGCGGCGGGGCGCTGTCTATGTAGCTGGGCGCCGCACACACAATCCTCCGGTTCCGTGCCAGGAGTTTTGCCTTGAGCCTGGAGTCCGACAGTCCTCCGACCCGGATGGCGATATCGAAACTCGTACCCGAGATATTCAAAGGCAGCGGGGAGAGCTCCAGGTCTATCTGGATCAACGGGTGCTGCCGGACGAATTCCCCTAACAGCGGCGCAATGTGCTTACGGCCGATCCCCAGGCTCGAATGCACACTAATGCGTCCCTTGAGCTCACCATGCTGCACGGACAAGGCTTCTTCGAGATCAGTTTTCTGCTGCAGGATGGCCACGGCGCCTGTCGCATAGCGCTGCCCCTCTTCGGTGAGGGTCAGCCGACGGGTGCTGCGCCGGACCAGGGGTACCCCCAGCCGCGACTCAAGCCCGGCAAGGCGTTTGCTTACCGCTGACACCGACTTTCCCCAGTTCCTGGCCGCTGCAGTAAGGCTCTGGGAACGGGAGATTTGTTCAAAAAACTCCAAATCGTCGATCGATGTAAGGTCCATCTCTGCTTCTTTCGTTCTTGGAAACAATGCATTGTCTCATGGGCCCTTAATCCGCGTCTTCTTGTCGCTTACGCTGGTCTGACTGGAAGCACCGCCGAAGGCATTGCCCTTCAGGAGCAGCCCGGAATCGGGACGACGGCGTGCAATAAGGGAAGGCAAGGTAGAAACATGACTGCACTCGAAACCGACGTTGTAATCGTCGGTGTCGGCTCGGTAGGAAGCATGGCGAGCTGGCAGCTCGCCTCCCGTGGTCAGAGGGTCATTGGAGTAGACAGGTTTTCGATCCCCGGCCCCTTTTCTGCCTACGCCGGGGAATCGCGCATTTTCCGCAAGGTATACGCGGAAGGAGGGCATTACACGCCCATCTTGCAGAGGTCGCAGGACCTCTGGCGTGATCTGGAGAAAGTCACCGGCACCCAGCTGCTCAACGCTACAGGCGCCGTCACGATCTATGACGAGCACAATCCGCGATTGGCAGCCCTCCTTGCAGCAGGCAAAGACAATGGCCTCGACTACGAGTTTCTCCGGGGCGACGAAGCCAGGGCAAAGTATCCCGAACATGTGATCAGGGACACGGATGTAACGATCCTTGATCCTGAGGGAGGCTACTTGAAGTCAGAGAAGGCCGTAACGGCCGCCCTGGCAGAAGCCACCCGCCTTGGTGCTCAGTTCCTGGGAAACCGGAAAGCGCACAGCGTTGAGCCGTACGGTGACCGGTACATCGTCCGGACCGATCAAGAAGAAATCATTGCCTCCCGGGTGATCGTCTCGCAGGGCAACGGTGCGGGAGCAGTCTGTAAGGAACTCGGTGTTCACCTTTCCGTTCTGCCACAGATCCTTACTTGGTTCCCGGCCGCGGACCCAGCAGTATTCTGCAGGGAAGACATGGCGGTCTTCCTCAGGAGGGCGGAGGAAGACGGGAGGCCGGACAAAGCCCAGTTCTACGGATTCCCGAGTGCTGACGGTTGGACGGTGAAAGTCGTCGCGAGCATATTTCTGGATGAGGTTGAATCCATGGAGAAGCCTCCTACCTGGGACCCTAAGCACTTGGACACCATCCGGGCATGGGTCCGGGAATTCATTCCGGGACTGATTCCAGAGCCGCTACGGGTTGCCGTGTGTGCGGACGGTCATTTACCTGACGCGACCGGGCTGTTCGGCACAGTGCCCGGAATGGAAGGCGTCGTCGTGGCGGCCGGCTTCTCCGGCCACGGCTTCAAGATGGCTTCTGCACTGGGAGCTATTGCCGCCGACCTCGTGCTGGACGGAACAACGGCCACCGACGTCAGTTTCATGAACCCTGCCAGGTTCCTCGGACCAGACACGCGACTCACGACATTGGCTCTGAGCTAAGTATCAGTCATTCAACAAAGGTGACCCGCTACCTATCGCCATTGTTTGAAATCTACAGCCCCTAGAAAAATACACATAACAAGGAACGGATTAATCATGGCAAACACGAACTTCCGGCCGAAGTACATCTCTTATGATGTCTACGGCACGCTGATCAACTTCAACATTTATCCCACCACACAGCGCCTGCTCGATGGCCGCATCCCGGAAGAGCAGTGGCTGGCCTTCAAGAAAGTTTTCCGCGGGTACCGGTTCGACGAGGTCAACGGGGAGTACAAGCCCTACGAGCAGATCCTTCAGAGTGCCTTTGACCGCGCATGCAAGCGGTTTGGCATTGGGCCGACCCCCGGTGCCGGCGCAGAGCTCGCTGAGGCTGTACGCAACTCCGTTGCCCACGAGGACGTCCCGGCTGCGCTGAAGCTCATGGGCGACAACTACAAGCTGGTGGCTCTGTCCAACGCGGACAACAGCTTCCTGGACATCAGCATTCCCAAGCTCGGTGCAGAGTGGCAGGCAGTATTTACCGCTGAGCAGGCCCGGGCCTACAAGCCGCGCCTGCAGGCGTTTGAGTACATGCTGGACCAGCTCAATGCGACCCCGGAGGACTTCCTGCATGTCTCCTCGCACCCCCTGTACGACCACATCCCGATGCACAACATGGGCTTCCGCGACCTTGTGATGCTGGACCGCGGCGCTGAACCCTTCGCCGAGGGCTACGACATCACCACCGTGAAGTCCCTGGACGAGCTCAACCAACACCTCGGCCTCTGAACCCGGTTCAAAATCCTAGAGCGTCAGACGTTCTGCCCAGCCGCACTGTTGCAGCAGCTCCAACAGTGCGGCTGGGTGGCTGCGCCTGCGCGGCAATGACAGCAGGTTCCTGCTCAGCGAGACAGACCCTACGAAATCTGCGTGCTTGATTTTTAGTCTGTTGCAGGATCGAGACAACGGGGAATTCAGTGCAGGCCGGGGGAGAGGCCCCCGGTCTTCGCCGTAACGGTCGAACTGCCGGTTCAGCGCAGTCTCGGAAACGAGGGTCAAGCTGGGCGAACACGCGATCCTTGGAATAAAGGAGACGCGCGCCGCTGAAGCCGAGCACCGCGTCCCGCTGAACCGATCGCCAGAACCTCCGTTACATCGCATTGGCTGAATGAACCATGCGCAGATCGGTGGAGGGCTCACACTTAGGGCAACGGGGCCCATTTGGGATGAAGGGGAGCAGGAGAAGCCGGCCTCAAACGCACCGGTCTTGAACTACTTTACATAATGTGGATTATCGGCGTTTTAGAAGAGTTGGTGGAAGGGGCTGCAGGGCTTGTTTTCCAGAAAGCGCGAACGGACACTTATGGCCCGGATGGCAGGGCCGCAAGTGTCCGTTCGCGCTGTGAGTTCGGAGGCGCCCGGCCGATCCATTGTCTTAACCAATCCATTGTCTTAACAGGCGCTCTCGTTAAGAATGAACGAATGACGGTCTACGTGAGAGCTCTTGAAACTGCAGTTCCGCCCACAGTGCTCATCCAGACGGAAGCACGCGACGTGTTCAGCGCCCAGCCAGGGCTCACAAGGCTCGGCTCACGGCTGGTCTCCACATGCTTCGACTCTGCGGCCATCGATACCCGCTACACCGCCGTGGACGAACTGACGATGGAGTCTAGATCCGAGGACCCGCAGTTTTTCGATCCCGCCACCGGACTCCTGCGCAGCCCGAGCACCAAGGCGCGCAACGACCTGTTCGCCCGGGAAGCCACCAAGCTCTTCATTGAAGCGGCATCTTCCGCCGTCTCCAACTGTCCCGGTATCGATCCACTTGACATAACTCATCTCATCACCGTCTCCTGCACCGGCTTTTTCAACCCGGGCCCGGACTACAAGATCGTCCGCGCACTCGGGCTCAACCCGGCGGTACAGCGCTACCACCTCGGGTTCATGGGCTGCTACGCGGCGTTCCCTGCGCTCCGGGCAGCCAAATCCTTCTGCGAAGCCGACCCCCAGGCCGTGGTTCTCGTGGTCTGCGCCGAACTGTGCTCCCTGCACGTCCGCACCTCCAACGACCCCGACACCATCATGGGCTCGGCCCTCTTTGCGGACGGCGCCGCTGCCGCCGTCGTGACCGCGCGTGAAGTACCCGAATCATCGGCGCTCCTGCAGCTGGACCACTTCGAAACCGTCCTGACACCCGTCGGTGAGGACTCCATGGCATGGAACATCGGCGACGAAGGCTTCGAGATGGTCCTGGGCAACTACGTTCCGCACATCATTGACGATCACATCGTCGGCGCCTTGGAACCCCTCCTGGCCCGTGACGCCTCCCTGCGGCAACTCCCCTACCGCGACATCACCCACTGGGCCATCCACCCGGGCGGCCGCAGCATCCTGGACAAGGTGCAGTCCCGGCTGGACCTCACCGATGAGCAGCTGGTGCCCGCCCGCGAAACCCTCAGGAACTATGGCAACATGAGCAGCGCCACAGTGCTCTTCGTCCTCAAACACATTTTGGACCTGCCGCAGCAGGCAGGCCCCCAGCAAAGCGCCCAGGACAGCAGCGGCGAACGCATCTGTTCCATGGCCTTCGGGCCTGGCCTGACGGTGGAGACGGGCCTGTTCACCAAGATCAGCCAGCCGACCACACGCGATCGGACGGCCGACGAGTCCGAGTCCTCCCTGGCCTGAGCAGCCATGACACTGCTGGGCCCCCGCCTGGTCGACGCCGTCGAGGACATGGACAGGCCGGACTGCGATCCGCAACGCCTCGACCGCACGTACCGGCAGTTCGCGCTGGTCAACCGCACGATCTCCGGCTGGCGCGGCCTTTACCGCAGCAGGCTCCGGCCGCTGCTGTCGCCGTCAGCGCCTGCAACGCTGCTGGACATCGGCTGCGGCGGCGGAGACCTGGCGCTGATGCTCGCCGGGTGGGCTGTCCGGGACGGACTGCAGCTGGACATCACCGGCATCGATCCGGATCCGCGCGCCTACCGCTTCGCCGCCGGCAGGCCGCCGGTGTCGCGGGTGGCGTTCCGCCAGGCGATGAGCGCCGAGCTCGTCTCGGAGGGCGCCACCTTCGACTTCACGATCTCCAACCATGTGCTGCACCACCTGGACGCCGCGGAGCTGCAGGGACTGCTCAACGATTCCGCCCAGCTCACCCGGCGCCTGTCCCTGCACAACGACCTGCGCCGCAGCGGCCTCGCCTACGCGCTGTTCGCCGCCGGGGCCTTGCCCCTGACAGGCTCGTACATCCGCAGGGACGGCCTGACCTCCATCAGGCGCAGTTACACCGTTGCTGAACTGGCCGCCGTCGTGCCCCCCGGCTGGACAGCAGAACCCCACTCACCCTTCCACTGCCTGCTCAGCCACCGCCCGGACGGTGACAGTGACTGACGTCCTCATTGTCGGCGCCGGACCCGTCGGGCTGTACCTCGGCGCACTGCTGCTGCAGAACGGCGTCACCGTCCGGATCCTGGAACGCCGCACCGCAAGAAGCGCGCACACGAGGGCCATCGGCATCCACCCCCCGGCGCTGGCCGCGCTGGACCGCATCGGCGCAGCCGATCCACTGATTGACCGGGGCATCCGCATCCGGCACGGCCACGCCGTCTGGGCCGGCCGGGACATCGCCAACATGCCGTTCGCCCCTGTCTCCGAACGCTACCCGTTTGTCCTGGCCGTTCCCCAGCCCGTCACCGAGGCGGTACTGGAAGCACGCGTGCTGGAGCTGGACGGCAGTGCCCTGCTGCGCGGGGCCGAGGTCACGGACATGCACGACGACGGCGCCCGGGTCACCGTGGACGCCGCCGTGGGTGGCGCCCGGCGAAGGTTTGCGGGACTGATTGCCGTGGGTGCCGACGGCGCCAATTCCACTGTGAGGCAGCTGCTGGGGGTACCGGCGGCCGCGAAGCGGTACCCGGAGCACTACCTGATGGGTGACTTTCCGGAATCCACCGCGTACGGCCAGGATGCCGCCTTGTTTCTCGAAGCCGGCGGGATCGTCGAATCCTTTCCCCTGCCAGGCGCTGTGCGGCGCTGGGTGGTCAGGCTGCCCGACCCGCCGGTTAATCCCGACGCGCACGTGCTGGCCGGGCTGGTCCGTGAGCGGACCGGCATCGCTGTTGATGCGGGCGGCAACAGCATGCTCAGCAGCTTCGGCGTCCGTTCCCGCCTGGCAGCCCGGATGGTTGCCGGACGGACGGCGCTCATCGGCGACGCGGCCCATGAGATCAGCCCCATCGGCGGCCAGGGCATGAACCTCGGCTGGCTGGACGCGGCAGCCCTGCAGCCCCTCATCCTGGACGCCCTGCAGGGCAGGCCAGTGGCAGCCGGGCTCCGCTGCTTTGACGCTTCACGCCGGCGGGCAGCCGGCAGGGCAAGGCGCCAGGCCGAGATCAACATGGCGCTCGGCAGGCCGCTTTCCTGCCGTCCGCTGCGGCTGAGGAACGGGGCGGTGGCACGGATCGCGGCCGTTCCGGCGCTCAACACCCTGATCGCCCGGCGCTTCACCATGCAGTGACCCCATTAGGCTGGCTCCATGAACCCCGAGCCGCCGCCCACGTCCAGCTCCTCCGCGCAGATCCGGGAGATGGTGCATGAACTGCTGACGTCCGACGCGTTGCCGGCCATTGTCCAAGCCGGCCACCCCGCCCTTCGGCAACGTTCAGCACCCTTCGAGGGGCAGCTGGATGCGGCGGAACTCTCCGCTCTGATCGGTGTGATGAGGAATGTCATGCACGCGGCGCCCGGAGTGGGTCTGGCGGCACCGCAACTGGGGATCCCGTTGCAGCTGGCCGTCCTGGAAGACCAGTTCGAGATTGATGAGGAGATCGCTGCTGCACGGGGCCGGGAACCTCTTGAATTCTTCGCCGTCCTGAATCCCTCCTACACGCCCCTGGGAGCCGGGACTGCAACCTTCTTCGAGGGATGCCTGTCCCTGTCCGGGCTGCAGGCGGTGGTGGAACGCGCCCAAAGCATCCGGCTCGACTACACGGCTCCGGACGGAGAACGCACCTCCCGTGACTTCAGCGGCTGGCAGGCGAGGATCGTCCAGCACGAAACGGACCACCTCCACGGGACCCTGTACATCGACAGGGCCGAACTCCGGTCCCTCACCACCACCAGCGAGTACGCGGCACGGTGGGCGGAACCGGGCATCGAGCAGGCCCGCCAAGAGCTCGGGTTCCTGCCGGATCTCCCCTAGCCCGCTGCCTGGCCCTCCCCGGCCCGGTCATCCCCGGTGCGGGCAAGTCTGTCCTGGTCATCCTCCGCGCGGTTTGATGCTGTGGGAAGGTGCCGTGCCCACCATGCGAGGATATGCTCGAAACGCTGGCGGCGGTGGTGCGGCGTGCCGGACCGGGACAGTTCATGGTCCTCGCCCGGGAACACCAGGAACGCCGACTCGACGCCCTGTTGCTTCAGCGCCGTGAAATACCGCTGCCCCTGCTCCACCGGGCAGCGGAGGTCATCCTCGCTGTGGATGACCAGCGTGGGCGTCCGCACGTCCGAGATCGTGGCCATCGGGCTTTGCGCTGCGACCTGCTCCGGCAGGAGCCCGGTGTACTCGCCGCCGAAGAACCAGCCGATATCCGATGAGCCGGTGAAGCTGACAGGATCGAGGAAGCCCCGCTCCACGATCGCAGCCTTGAACCGGTGGTCCTGGCTGATGGTCCACGCCGTCAGGTAGCCGCCGTAGGAGCCGCCCATGATTCCCAAAGCGCCGGAGTCCAGGGCAGCGAATTTGTCCAGGGCCCCGTCCAGGAAGGCCAGGACATCCTGCATGTCCACAGTGCCCATCCGCTCCTTGATGGCCCGGCCGTGCGCCTGTCCGTAACCGGCGGAGCCGCGCGGGTTGCACATCACCACTGCATACCCGGCTTCCGCGTAGACCTGGGCCTCGTCGAACAGCCCCACGGAGTACTGCGCGAAGGGTCCGCCGTGGATGTTGAGCAGCACGGGATGCGGCCCCGGCCCCGGCGGCATCACCACCCACCCGTGCACCTCGTGGCCGTCGGCGGACGGAAAGACCAGCTCCTGGGGCTCGATGATGCCCGCTTCAGTCCGGAGCTCCGCCGAAAAGTCAGACAGCAGCCGCAGCTGGCCCTGGTCGAGGCAGGCAACGTCGCCTGCCGTGGAAGCATCAGTGAAGCTGATGAAGACGGAATCTCCCGCAACACCGGCCCCGGTGACTACGCGGTCGCCATGAACCAGCAGGGCATGGTCGCCCGTGGCGCTGAACTGGAGCAGCTCCACTGTGCCCTGGGCGTTGTTAAGAACCAGTGCTGCATCCCGGCCCCGGAGCCCGATGTGGCTTCCGGGAGCGGCAACATCCATGGCTTCGGCGTCGCTGAGGGCGCGATCCTCGCCGCCGCCGGCAGGCATGACGTGCAGGACGGTGTTCTTGGCCACGAAATCACGGCCGGAAGCGCCGAGGTCCTGGGCAGTGAAGAACAGCCATTTCCCGTCCTGCGACTCGCGGACATCATGAATGCTTTGGGGGTCCGCGGTGGTCACCGGGACCTGTTCCGGTTCCCCGCCGCCAACGCGTACCCGGTAAATGCCGCTTACGAGGTCTTCATCCTCCGTGGGATGGAGGGAGGCCACGAAGTACACGCATTGACCGTCCGCGCTGAAGGACTCGCCGGTATGGTCCGTGGCGGCGGATGTGAGCTGCTTCGCGTCAGGAAGTCCGGCGGCAACGGCTGGTTCTCCTGGCGCTTGGGCTTGACCCTCGGCCCCGCCGGCCTTGTCCTTTTGCCCGCCGCCGTCTGCTGACTTACTGGCCTTGAGGGCGCGCCCTGCCAAGGGAACCGGCGGCTCCGCGCCAAGATCCGGGACCTCCAGGACGAACAGCTGCAGCGGCTTGTCCTGGGTATAGCCCACACCATTCATCCGGTACTTGAAGCTGGTGATGAAGCGGGCATCTTCGCCGCCGGGACCAACGCCGTCCACTGTGCCGTAGCGGCCGTCCTCAGGTTCGCGTGAACCAAAGACGATGTGCTGTGAATCGGGTGACCAGGCGAAGGAGGAAACCCCGAGGGGCCGGTCTGTCAGGACCTGCGGCTCACCGCCCGCCGCCTCCACCATGTACAGCTGCGGCTTGCCGCCGGGAGCGGAGCGCAGGAAGGCGAGAACGCGGCCGTCCGGTGAAAAAGCCGGTGCCGTGTCCCGGAAACCGCGAGTCACCCGCCGGGCCGGTCTTTCCGGATCCTGCGGCACGGACCACAACTGGCCAACGTAAGTGTCGGCGTCGAAATCGGCACGAATCACGGAAACAACGGCGCGGGTCCCGTCCGGGTGGACGGCGGGAGCGGAGACGGACTTAAGCAGCGGCAGGTGTTCAGGCTTCACCCACGTGAGCCTAGCGCTTCACCCCAGGCGTGTGAAACACCTCACCATCCCCGCGCCGCCCTCAACGGAAGACTCTGTGCGGAACGCTCCGGCGGCGGCCCTAGGATTGTCCTCATGCCTCCCCGCCTGCCGCCCCTGGTTTGTCCGGTCTGCCGGAATACACTCTCGCCCCTGCCTGCGGACACGGCTGCCAACCCGCGCATCCGCGCCCTCGTCTGCAGCGATGGCCACAGCTTCGACGCCGCCAAACAGGGCTACTTCAATCTGCTGGTGGGCAAGGGAACATCGTTCGAGGCAGATACTCCCGACATGGTCGCCGCCCGTACAGCCTTCCTCGACGCCGGGCATTACCGGCCGCTGGCAGAGGCCGTTGCGGCCGCCGCCGCACCAGCCCTGCAGGGAGCGGATCCGGCGGTGCTCGATTCCGGCACGGGCACGGGCCACTACCTGCGCGCCATCCTCGATCTTCCCCGCGCGGACGCTCCTCCGGCCGCCGTCGGACTGGACATCTCGAAGTTCGCGCTGCGGCGCGCCGCACGGCTCAACCCCGAAGCGGTGAACATGGTGTGCGACATATGGCAGCCGCTGCCGGTGGCGGATGCTTCCATGGACGTCGTGACCGTGGTGTTTGCACCCCGGAACGCCGCAGAATTTTCGCGGGTCCTGCGGCCTGGGGGCCGGCTGGTGGTCGTCACGCCGCGCCCGGGGCACCTTCAGGACATCGCAAGCCAGGCCGGCATGCTCGGAATCGAGCCGGCGAAGGAGGAGCGGCTTGCTGAGTCACTGGCCGGGCACTTCGAGCTGCTGGGCGCGGAGGACCTCGATCTTGATTTGGAACTCTCGCCCGTGGACGTGGCCAACGTGGCCCTGATGGGACCGGCGGGCCACCATACCGACCGTGCCGCCTTGGACGTGCGCCTGTCCGGCCTCCCAGCCGCGACCCTTGTCGCCGCCAGGTTCAGAATCAGCGTCTTTCTCCCCCGCCAGCCGGTTGCTTAAGTAACGGCTCGGCCACGTTCTTCCGGATGGCGCCGCTCCCCTGCCGGGTGTCGCCCCCTCGGTCTAGGATGGAAGAAAGTCACTGAGGGTCTGCCCCGCAGCCCCCGGAGTCAAGGGGGTAACGAATGTTTGAATGGTTGGGCCAAAACTGGTGGGCCTTGTGGCTCACGGTCTTCCTCGCGTTCGCAGCCGTGGAAATGCTGACCCTCGATCTTTTCTTCATCATGCTCGGCGGCGGCGCACTCGCCGCGCTCGTAGCCGACTTCGCCGGCGCCGATCTGTGGCTCCAGATCGTTGTCTTCTGCGTCGTGTCCCTGCTCATGATCGCCTTTGTCCGGCCCGTCACGCTCAAACACCTGCACAAGGGACCCGCTGAACAGCGCACGAATGTTGACCGCCTGATCGGCGAAACCGCGCTGGTCATGGAGGCGGTGTCCGCCACAGGCGGCCGCGTGAAGATCGGCGGCGACATCTGGAGCGCACGATCCGATTCAGGAACCCTCACCGAAGGCCAGCGTGTCATCGTCGCTGCCATTGAAGGCGCGACGGCGGTTGTGGCACCTCAGTCGGAATCCGCCGTCCAATAGCGCCACCCAAGATTCTGCTGCGCGCAGTCCGGCAGCGGCAGATACGGCGGCCAGGCCGCCTCCGGCAGAGCTTCACTTAAATATGGGGAATGAAGGAGAAGTATGGAGAGTCCAGGAGGAGCCGCCCTCACAATTGTGATGCTGGTCCTGATTGTCTTTGTTGTCATCGTGCTGGTGCGTGCAGTGCGGATCGTGCCTCAGGCCCGGGCGGGCGTGGTCGAACGCCTCGGGAAGTACCAGCGGACCCTGAATCCCGGGCTGACTCTCCTGATACCGTTCGTGGACCGCCTGCTGCCGCTGCTGGACCTCCGCGAGCAGGTGGTTTCGTTTCCGCCGCAGCCCGTAATTACCGAAGACAACCTCGTGGTGTCCATCGACACAGTGGTCTACTTCCAGGTGACCGACCCCCGCGCTGCGACGTATGAAATCGCAAACTACATCCAGGCCGTGGAACAGCTGACCACCACCACGCTGCGCAACGTGGTCGGCGGACTGAATCTGGAAGAGGCACTGACCTCACGCGACCAGATCAACGGCCAGCTCCGCGGCGTACTGGACGAGGCAACCGGGCGCTGGGGCATCCGCGTCTCCCGGGTTGAACTGAAGGCCATTGACCCCCCGCACTCCATCCAGGATTCGATGGAAAAACAAATGCGGGCCGAGCGCGACCGGCGGGCCGCCATCCTCACCGCTGAGGGCACCAAGCAGTCCGCCATCCTGACTGCCGAAGGCCAGAGGCAGGCGGCCATTCTCAAGGCAGAGGGCGATGCCAAGGCTGCCATCCTCCGGGCGGACGGTGAGTCGCAGGCGATTCAAAAGGTGTTCGACGCCATCCACAAGGGCAACCCGGACCAGAAACTCCTCGCGTACCAATACCTCCAGACCCTTCCCAAGCTCGCTGAGGGTTCCTCGAACAAGCTGTGGATCATCCCGAGCGAAGTCGGCGAAGCTTTGAAGGGCATCGGCAACGCCCTTGGTGGAACTGCCATGGATCCCCGGTCCGGGGACCTGTTCGGCCCGTCCGAGGACACCGGAAAGCAGCCGGCGTCTTAGCGCTAGGTTCCCGCCCCTCCTCTGGCAGCGCCGCCAGGGGCGGAAGCGGGCATCCGTTGCTGCCGGTGGTCCGTTGCTTCCGTTGCTTCCGTTGCTTCCGTTGCTGGCGGCCGCACGATCAGGTATAATAGGATATTTGTCCGGTCGGATCACTCCGGTCGGAACAACATTGCTTGGCAAAGCGTTCCATTTAGAGATGCTACGTAGAGCACAACGTAGTCCGGAGGCAGCTTTGAAACCTCCGGCTAGCGCGGAGCCCGCTCCGCGAACCGACCAGAGGGAGAAATCATGAGCGATCGCAGCCTGCGGGGCATGCGTCTTGGCGCCCAAAGCATGGAGACTGAGTCCGGTGTGGAGCCGGCTCCGCGCCAGCGGGTTGAATACAGGTGCGAGGACGGCGAACAGGTTTTTGTCACGTTTTCCTCCGAGGCCGAAATTCCCCCAGTCTGGGTTTCCAAGACCGGCAAGGAAGCGCTGCTCGTTGATGGCGAACGCCCGGACACCAGCAATGAAAAGGCTGTCCGTACACACTGGGACATGCTGCTGGAACGCCGTACGCTGCCCGAGCTCGAGCAGATCCTCGAAGACCGCCTGACCATCCTGCGTGAACGTCGTGGCGAGAGGCGCTCAGCCTAGCTGTATTACCCACCTAGCCCGGGTCGGGTAGTCCAGTTCGAACCAGCCCGGTTCAACGCACAAGGCCGGATCCCCAGCATGCGCAGCGGATCCGGCCTTTGCCTTGCCGGCGGCTAGCTTCCAGCAGTGACTGGCTTGCGGGCCTTCAGCTTGTCCCAGCGGGCAGCGAGGCCCCACCTGGTCACGTTGATCATGGCTTCGACTACGATGTGCCCGCTCATCTTCGAAGCCCCGAGTTCACGCTCCACGAACGTGATGGGGCATTCCACGATTTTCAGGCCCAGTTTCGCCACCCGCCACGCCAGGTCCACCTGGAACCCGTAACCGACTGACTCCACCTGGTCCAGGTTGAGTTTCTCAAGGGTTGTGCGGCGGAAGGCGCGGTAGCCTCCGGTCACGTCCTTGATCTTGACGCCCAGCATGATGCGGGCGTAGGTGCTGCCGATGCGGGAAATCGCCTGCCGGTACATCGGCCAGTTGACGACGCTGCCGCCGGGCACCCAGCGGGAACCCATGGCCAGGTCGGCGCCCTGTTCCACAGCGTCGAGCAGCTGGGGCAGCTGTTCGGGTTGGTGGGAGCCGTCCGCATCCATCTCAACCAGTACGTCGTAGCCGGCCTCGAGACCCCATTTGAAACCGGCGATGTACGCGGCGCCCAGCCCTTCCTTGCCCTTGCGGTGCAGGACGTGGACCTGGCTGTCTTCGGCGGCAAAGCGGTCGGCGAGCTGTCCGGTCCCGTCCGGGCTGTTGTCATCCACAACGAGGACGTCGGATGCCGGCACTGCAGCACGCAGGCGACCCAGGGTTATGGGAAGCGACTCCAGCTCGTTGTAGGTGGGAATGATGGTGAGGACACGCACTCGGGAGGCCTTTCCTGGATGGGAGCGGTCTGTGCGCAGGGGCGGAGATAAAGAGTCCGGCCCGGAAAACGCAACTCTCCATTATAAGGTCGTTTTTCTACCCGGTTTTGCGCGACCGATGCGCTGTCATGGGGACCCGCTGCCATGGGCGGGTCCAGGCGCCTCGGGCCAGTTCCGGAACACGCGATGCCGGTAGGGGAACTGTTTTCTGCTGCGCCATGGACCCGCCCACGAAACGCCACCGCCGCGAGTGGCCGGGACTGACACCGGTCCAACTGCGCCCGTCCGTGATCCTCAATGCTACGGACCGGCAATTGAGTGTCAACCGGCACCTGACCTGCTCCTTCATGGATCACCGCAGGTCAGGGCGGCCTTTCCGAACGGCACCAGCAGGCCAAAAACCGCTTCCGCGTCGGATTGTTGCGGACCCGGATTGTTGGGGACCCGCATTGTTGCGGACCCGGGTTCCAGCGGAGCCGGGTCCGTCGCGAGCTGGGAGGTTCGCCTGCGTGGCCCGCGAGCGTGGGCTCAGGAGCGCAAAGCTTCGGCGGAGTACAGTTCCAGGCCGTCCCGCACTGTCTGCAGGCACCGCGGATCAGTACCGGTGTCGAGGGCCGGCAGCAGCGGGGTGCGTGCGCGTGGATCTGTGCTCCAGGACTGCACCCGCCCGTCGGCAACCTGGACCATGAGCTCCTCGACGTCCCACACGGCAAACGACGCCGGCGCACCCGGCACGAGCTGCCCCGCCATCGGATTGGCCTGCCGGGCCGCACGCCAGCCGGCCCGGGTGTGCCCGAGGAAGGCGGCCCGGGCGGAAATCCGCTGAGCCGGGTTGCTGTGCTCCAAGCATGCCCGCACAGCTGCCCATGGACGCAGCGGCGTCACCGGGCTGTCGCTGCCGAAGCAGATGGGAACACCGGCAGAGTAGAACGAGGCAAAGGGATTCATGTCAGCAGCCCTGCTGCCGAGCCGCTGCTCGTACAGCCGGCCGGGGCCGCCCCAGGCAGCATCAAAACCAGGCTGGACGCTCACAGTGATGGAGTACTTGGCGAGCCTCTCAATCGCGTCGGCATCAGCCAGTTCGACATGCTCAAAGCGGTGACCCGCGGCGCGGATGCGCTGCTCCCCGACTTCGGCGGCAGCCAGATCCAGGGCATCGAGGGCGGCATCCAGACCGGCATCGCCGATAACGTGGAAGCCGCCCTGGATTCCCAGGAGCGAGCAGGCAGCCAGGTGTGCGGCGGCCTCGTCCGTGGAAAGGTAAGTCGCGCCCCGCTCCCCCGGTGCATCGGCGTAAGGGGCCCTGAGGGCGGCTGTCCGGGAACCGATCGAACCGTCGATGTTCAGGTCACCGGCCAGGCCGCGCACCGGTACGCCCAGTTCCGCGAGCACCGTCTCGGCCTCTGCGACCGACGCGACCAGCTGTCCCCAGTAGGGCAGGATCTCCGGCCGGGTCTTTATCGTGTCTCCAGCCGCTGTATCCCCGGTGGCGTTCCAACCCGCCGCGAGCTGCAGGTCGAGCATGCTGCCGATCTGGGGCGCGCCCATTTCGGCAACGGCTACGTAGCCGTTGGCCGCAGCCTCTTCCAGGGCCCGCTTCTGGAAGGCCCTGAGTGTCTCCTCGGGGAGGTCCCGGGCAGCCAGCCGCGCGGCCGCATGCGCCTGGCGCTTGACCAGCCCGTCGTCGGAGTAGCCGTCAAACTCTTCGGCCCGGACCGCCGCGGCGAGTGACGGCGAAATGAGGGCGGAGTGCACGTCCACACGCGAGAGGTAGACCGGGCGGCCGCCGGCGGCCCGCTCCAGCTCGGCCTGCCCCGGGAGAGTTGGATCGGTCCACAGGGATTCGTCCCAGCCGTGACCAAGGAGGGGCCCCGAGCCTCCGGCTGCTGCCCCCGCCACGGCGTCCAGGAGTTCCCGGGCGGAACGGACGCTTCCGAGTTCGAGGGACTCCAACGCAATGCCGGTGTCCGTGAGATGCACGTGGGAATCAACGAATCCGGGGGCCACGAGGGCGCCGCGGAGGTCAATAACCTCCATTGAACTGTCGGCAATCGACGTGGCTGCCTGTTCGGACCCGACCCACGCCACGGTGTCCCCGTCCACCACCATGGCGGTGGCGAAAGGATCGGCGGCGGTGTAGACGGAACCATTGCGGTACAGCGTTGCGGCGCGGCGTGTGCCGGCCGTTCCGCTGGAGGGTGCATCGGTCATGCGGGGCGGGACTCCTTGCTTGTTGGTTTTTGGTGTGCGGATCAGGAAGCCAGGTCAGGCGACCGTTGAGTAGGCCACCACTCCCCGCCTGATCATCTTGATGGCGTCGCCGCACAGCCTCGCCAGGCGGGGCTCCAGGCCCGGTATCTTGGCCAGCTGGTCGAGCAGGTCAATCACCTGCTTCACCCAGCGCACGAAGTCGCCGGCGGCGAGGTCCGTGCCGCTGAGCACGTCCTGGAGATGCCGGCCGCGGGCCCACTTGTAAATCGGCCAGACCAGACCGAGCTCCGGCTCACCGGTGAGGGGCAGCTTGTTCTGTTCCTCAATATCCTCCAGCGCAGACCACTCGCGGACCACGATGTCCACAGATGTCTCCAGCGAGACGCTGGGCATACGGGGGCGCAGGCCGCGGTCCTCACGCTTGGCCTGGTACACCAGCACGCTGGCAAGGGCGGCCACCTCCACGGCGTCGAGGTCATCAAAGGCGCCCTGGCGCAGGGACTGCGAAATCAGCAGGTCCTTCTCACCGTAGATCCGGCGCAGCCGCTGGCCGTCCGGGCTGATTGTGTGCGTGCCCGGCTCCGGAGACTCCAGATAGCCGTAGGCCGACAGGACGTCGCAGACCCGGTCAAAGGTCTTGGCGATCGTGTTGGTCCGGCCCTGGATCTGGCGGACCAGGCCGTCCGTTTCCTTCCGCAGTTTCCACCAGCGCTCCGACCAGCGCGCGTGGTCCTCGCGTTCGCTGCAGCCGTGGCAGGGGTGCGCGCGCAGGGCGCGCCGGAGTTCGGCGATCTTCTTTTCCT
This sequence comes from Arthrobacter sp. NPDC093125, assembly GCF_044754225.1. Classification (NCBI taxonomy): domain Bacteria; kingdom Bacillati; phylum Actinomycetota; class Actinomycetes; order Micrococcales; family Micrococcaceae; genus Arthrobacter; species Arthrobacter sp. NPDC093125. The sequence continues at coordinate 35,269 of NZ_JBIVOQ010000012.1, forward strand.
GGTTCTGGACCGCGGAGCCGAGGCCGAAGTCCGTGTTCCGGCTGCTGCCCCGGGTAGGCGGCCGGTTCTCCCGCAGGGCGTTGCGGACGGACGAAGCAAGATCGCGGCGTGACTTGGGAACTTTCGCGTTGAAAGACTTGGGAATCCGGATCCTGGTGAGCGGGACGATGGGACCCTCAAGATCATCGACGCCGATCCGGCGCAGCTGGCTCTCCAGGGTGAGCACGGCGGGCCGCGGTTCGCGCGAGGTGTGGTCCGAGCTCAACACCACCGCATATCCCGGAGCGCGGCCAGCAGGGACATCCACAACATCACCGGGCAGAAGCCGGCTCAGCGAATCCTCATTCAGCGCCCTCCGCGCCCTGGATTTGCCGCGCGAGGCAAAGTTCTCGGCGTCGGAAAGCTCACGCCGCAAACGGGCGTACTCCGTGAAGTCGCCGAGATGGCACGTCATGGACTTGGCATACCCCGCCAGCGATTCCTCGCGGCTCCGCACCTGCTTTGCCAGGCCAACCACGGACCGGTCGGCCTGGAACTGGGCAAACGAGGACTCGAGGATCTCCCGGGCCCGTGGCCGGCCGAACTGGGCGAGAAGGTTAATGCTCATGTTGTAGGTGGGCCTGAAGCTGGAGTTCAGCGGATAGGTCCGCCGCGAAGCGAGACCCGCAACCGCCGCCGGGTCGGTGCCGGGCTGCCAAAGGACCACGGCATGACCTTCGACGTCGATGCCCCGCCGCCCTGCCCGTCCGGTGAGCTGGGTGTATTCACCGGCCGTGATGTCCACGTGTGCCTCGCCGTTGAACTTGTCCAGCTTTTCGAGGACCACCGAGCGGGCCGGCATGTTCACGCCAAGCGCCAGGGTTTCCGTGGCGAAGACGGCTTTCACCAGGCCGTCGGCGAAGAGTTTCTCCACGACCTCCTTGAACGTCGGCAGCATCCCCGCATGGTGGGCTGCAATGCCCTTGAGCAGGCCCTCGCGCCAGTTCCAGAAGCCCAGCACTTCCAGGTCATCGGTGGGAATGTCCTGGCCTGCCTCATCGACGCGCTGGGCGATTATGCGCTGTTCCTTCTCCGTGGTGAGCCACAGGCCGGCGGCCACGCATTGGGAAACGGCCGCGTCACAGCCTGCGCGCGAAAAAATGAACGTGATCGCCGGCAAAAGGTCCTGCCGGTCCAGGCTTGCGATCACCTGGGGCCTGCTTGCCCTGCGCACGGTGCCCCTGCTCTCCTGCTGGGGCCTGTCGTCATTGCGCTGGCGCTGCTGCCGCCGCTGGCTACGTCCGCCATGGCCGAAACGGCCCTGGAAGTTCAGCTGGCTTTCGGCCCTGGATAGCGTCAGCAGCTCCGGATTGACTTCGAAGCCGCGGCGGCCGGCGTCGTCCGGGGAAGGCGCCTCGGGCACGGCAGAGACCACCCCGGGGTTGCCCGCCGGAGCAATCTCGTCGAAGGTGGTTTCTCCGGCGAACAGGTCGACTATTTCCCTGCCGACCATGACGTGTTGCCAAAGAGGCACGGGGCGGTGCTCGGAGACGATGACGTCCGTGTCGCCCCTGACGGTGTCCAGCCACGCACCGAATTCTTCGGCGTTGGATACGGTGGCGCTCAGCGAAGCCACCTGGACCTCACTGGGGAGGTGGATGATGACTTCCTCCCACACGGCACCGCGGAAGCGGTCGGCAAGGTAGTGGACCTCGTCCATGACCACGAAGCCAAGATCGTCCAGGGTGGCGGAGTCGGCGTACAGCATGTTCCGCAGGACCTCGGTTGTCATCACCACAACGGGAGCGTCGCCGTTGATGCTGGTATCGCCCGTCAGCAGCCCGACGTTGTCCTGGCCGTACTTCTCGGCCAGCTCGGTGTATTTCTGATTGCTAAGGGCCTTGATGGGCGTGGTGTAGAAAGCTTTCAGCCCCCGTTGCAGCGCCAGGTAGACGGCGAATTCACCAACAATGGTCTTGCCGGCGCCGGTGGGCGCGGCCACGAGGACTCCCTTGCCCTCCTGAAGGGAACGGCATGCCTGTCGCTGGAAGTCGTCCAGTTCGAAGCCCAGGGTGCGGGCGAATGATCCGATATGGGTTTTGGATTCCGCCATCCGTTCAGCGCTGGCCCTGTATCGTTCGGCTGGCGACAGTGAATCCGGTGATATGGACATGTCTCAAGCCTAGCGGGGTGCGGCCTAGAGATTCTTCAGCTCGCTGCCCGGAGTTCCGACATCGGCTGTGGCTTCTGTCTCCGCCGCCTGCTTCGCGGCCCTGCGGTCGCGCCGGCGGTCATTGAGCACGCACAGCCCGATGGCGGCGAAGAACAGCGCAAGCATGGGACCTGCAAGATAGAACATGCTCATGGCGTCCGCTCCGGGAGCTGCCATCGCTGCGAACAGGCATACGAGGAAGACAGTGATGCGCCAGCTCTTGACGAGCTGTTCGCCGCGGAGGATTCCCGCCAGGTTCAATCCAAAAAGGACAACAGGCAGCAAGAAGGCCACACCGAAGGCCAGCAGCAGCCGCAGCACAAACGACAGGTAGACCTGGGCGCTGATGAAGTTGGATCCGCCGGTGGGCGTGAAGTCAGTCAGGACACGGACAGCGTTCGGCAGTACCAGCCATGCGAGGGTGACACCGCCGACGAACAGTGGCACGGCCGCCGCTACAAACGACAACGCGAGCCGGCGTTCCTTTTTGTGGAGGCCAGGCACGATAAAGGCCCACAGCTGGTAGAGCCATACGGGGCTGGCGATGATCAGGCCCAGGAAGACTGACACCTGGATCATGAGGTCGAACGAGCTGGCCACGCCATCAAAGTTGAGGCTCGCCTGGCGGCCCTCATTCCGGTTGAGGTCGTCGATCGGCTTGATCAGGGCCGCAAGCATGGGCTGATAGACCAGGAATCCCGCGACAGTGGCAAGGATTACCGCGATGGCGCATTTGAACAGCCGGTTCCTGAGCTCTTTCAGATGGTCAAGCAGAGCCATCCGTCCCTCAGGATTTGATCGACGACTCATGGTTACTGCCATATTTACTTAGGCGCGGTTGGGCGGCTGGGTTTCATTACCGTCAGACGGATTGCTGTCCGGCGTGGTGGAGCGCGGGTGGTTCACGACGCGGCCTTCAACCGGTCCCGTACCCTCCTGGGTGCCGGCGGCGGTGTCGTCCTTCTTCATTTCGCGGACTTCCGACTTGAAAATCCGCATTGACTGCCCGAGGCTCCGGGCCATGCCGGGAAGCTTCGGTGCAGCGAAAAGCACCAATGCCAGAACGATGATGATGATGAGATGCCAGCCTTCAAGCCTCATGGCGGGTGGTCCTTTCGTTTAAGTACATCCTACGTTTATCCCAATTCGATGTCGCGCAGCCTCTGGGGCTGTCCGCGGCCGGCCTTGCGCCGGATCCGGCGCTGCCGCCGGGCCTCGGCCCGGGAAGCTTTGGATGCGTGGTAATCATGGCGCATCCGGTGCGGTGAGGCAAAGACTGCAGCTCCCGGCGCCAGGTGCGGCCGGAACGCGGCGTCGCCGTCTGGGTCATCCGCGGGGTCGGAGGCACCGGGGTTACCGGGAACGGGGCTGGCGTCCGGCAGATGGCCCAGCTTCTCTCCGGCAGCACCCAGTTCCCGCACGGTCACCATGAATTTCCGGAACAGCCGGATTCCCAGCAACAGATAGAAAAGCAGGGAAAGCGCTATCAGCGCTATCCAGATCAGGATCCATGACCACCAAGGCATGCTGAGTAGTCTATCCGGCGTCCCGGGCCAGGGCTGCTTCGATCCAATCCCGCGAGGCGTCGGCCAGCACCGAAGGCTCCAGAATACGCACCGCCCCGCCATGCTGGGCCACGAACATCGGCAGCCATGCGGTGCTGCCGAACCGGATCTCTGCCACCAGGCCGCCGTCGGGCAAGGCAGCAGTCCGCTCAGCGTAGTAGTCGTCCGCCAGGCCGGCGCCGCGGGCGGTGAGCTGAACGGTCACCAGGGTGTCGTCGTCGTTCGGGGTGAAGAGCTTGGCCGGAAATCCGCCGTCGGGAAGTACCGGCGGTGAGACAGGCTTCCCGGTCGGCTGAAGATCCTCAATACGGTCGAGCCTGAAGTTCCTCACGCCGGCCGCGGAGTGGCAGTAGGCCTCGAAGTACCAGGTGTTGTCCATGGAGTAGAGCCGCAGGGGGTCCACGTCGCGTTCTGAAAGGGAATCCTTCTGGGCAGAGAAGTAGACGAGGTGGAGCTGCTCTCCGGCGGCGATGGCACCGCGGATCGTCTCGAGGCTGGCGGTGTTGGCGGGGCTCACTTCGGGACCGGACAGAGAGGCCGCACGCAGCCCTTCCTCACCGGCGGCCGCCATGAGCTTGAGGGTGACGGACTCTAAGGCCCCACCTTCGGCGACGCCGGGCAGGCCGTTGAGTGTCTCTAGGCCTGTCAGCAGGGCGCAGGCCTCGTCCACCGTGAACCGGACAGGCTTGTTGAGCTCCAGCGACTGGGTGATGAAGACGTGGTCATCCTCCCACTGGATATCCAGGAGCTCATCGGGGTAGCCCTGTGGAAGTCCGGAACAGATGAGGATCAGCAGGTCGGCTTCGAGCTCACGCCGCGTAATTCCGAACCTGTCGGCCACGTCCTGGATGTGGAGTCCCTGGTTGTGGACTAGGAAGGGCACCAGCTGGAGCATGCGCTTCAGCTGGTCCTCCGAGGTCCGTGTGCGGGCCCGCTTTCCTGAGCTGCCGTCCGAGAACATATAGGAGGGCGCAGGCGCGGCCAGGAAGGCAGCGGCGGCCTCAAGCCGGCGCTGCACTGCAGTGGCGAGGTCCTCGGGGGACACCACCCTGGCGTTCGGGCCGTAGGACGCCAGTTCCTCGCCGAGCAGCTCGGCGTCCCGGTACGGGACAGACAGCCGGTCCCACCCGCCGTCGGGGGTTCCGCCGTCGGGAGAATCCAAAACCGGCGCGGCCCGCTTCCGCAGCCCCAGCAGGCGGTCCTTCCGGACGTCGACGACGGCGGACTGGAGCGGGAGCTCGGGGAGGCTGTCCAGTTCGGCCCGGACGTTAAAGCCCGCGGGCGGCGTGAAGGTTTCCTTGGTGAGCACCGAAACTGCCGATGTGAAGCGGGAGAGCCGGAAGAACCGCTGCGCGCCGCGGCCCCGGTCAAAGCCCACCAGGTACCACTGACCGAACCGGCTGCCCAAGCCCCAAGGTTCTACCGTGCGTTCCTCTTCCCTGCCGGTACTGCCGGCCAGGTACCTGAACTGGACGGCATGCTGGCTGTGCATGGCCGCCACGAGGTCCTCGAACGCCTGTCCCGCCGGCTTGATCCGGGGCTGCAGCCCGGCGGGAAGTTCCACGTCGGCAAGGCTGCCGGAAGCCTGCAGCTTGCGCATGGCGTTGGTGGCGGCAGGACCCAGCGCGGCCTGCTCCCACAGCTGGGAGGCCAGCAGCAGCACCGTCCATTCGTCCCGGGTGAGTTCTACGTCCGGAAGGCGGTTCGATTCCTTACCGATCCGGTATCGGGTGGTGGCCGGATCGTCGGAGCTCCAGCCGAGATCGGTGACAGTTTCCACTTCAAAGCCGAAGTCCCGCAGGTCGTTCTTGTCCCGCTCGAACATCCGGCTGAAGGCCGCGTCGCTGGCAGCGGCGTCGTAGATCTTCTCCCGAAGCTCACTGCGGCGCAGCCCGTACCGGGAGTTCAGCAGGGCGATCAGGAGGTTCAGCAGGCGTTCTGTACGTTGTGCGGACACTCTGGTTACGTTACTAAAGCCGGTCTCTGAAAAACGCGAAAGCGCGGCAACACTTCGGAAATTGCCTTCCGATTGTTACCGCGCCTTCAGCTGTGCCCCGGTGCCGGTCAGGGACCAGGGGTGCAGCAGGAAGTGAGTGGGTCAGCGGACGCCAACGAGGTCCACGACGAAGATCAGGGCTTCGTTAGGGCCAATGGCTCCACCGGCGCCGCGGGAGCCGTAGGCCAGCTCGGAAGGGATTTCCAGGCGGCGGCGGCCGCCGACCTTCATGCCGAGGAGACCCTGGTCCCATCCCTGGATGACCTGGCCGACGCCGACGCGGAAGTCCAGCGGAGCGCCGCGGCCCCACGATGCGTCAAACTCTTCGCCGGTGGACCAGGCCACGCCGACGTAGTGGGTGGAGACGGTGTCGCCGGCTTTCGCCTCGGGGCCGTCGCCCTCGATGAGGTCGGTGATGACGAGTTCGGTGGGGACCGGGCCCTCGGGGAAGTCGATTTCGGGCTTCTCGCGGTCAATGTTGCGCTGGCCAAATGACATGGATGCTCCTTCTGTTTGGTAACGGAACTACTGTAAAGAACTTACTTGACGCCGAGGATGTCGACGACAAACACGAGGTCGCCCTTCGCTTCACCCTGGCCCGCATCGCCATAGGCGAGGTCCTTGGGGATGACGAGGAGGACACGGGAGCCGACGGTCTTGCCGGTCAGGCCCTGGGTCCAGCCCTTGATGACGCCGTTCAAGGGGAAGGAAGCCTTCTCCTTGCGGTCGAAGCTTGAATCGAACTTCTTGCCGCTGGCCAGGGCGACACCCACGTAGTTCACGGTCAGCGTGTCCGTGGCCTTCACCTCAGGGCCCTTGCCCTTGATCAGGTCCTGGGCGATGAGCTTCTTGGGGGCGGCGACTCCCTTGACGTCCAGTTCGGGCACGCCGTCCTTCTCCGTGACCTTCGGCAGGCCGGCAGGCGGCGTGACGGCGTCGCCTTCAGGCTTGTCCAGAACCTTCGGCGCGTCCTTGGCGGACACGACCTTGATGATGAGCAGCTGCGACGGCTGGGCCGGGACGCCCTCCGCGGCGGCCTTGCCCGGCGCTACCAGGGCCAGCTGCGAACCGATCTTCGCGCCCACAAAAGCGTTGTAGATGATGGGGCTCTGGGTCTTGAGCTGGTCGTTCAGCTCCACGGGCTGCGGTTCCTTGGGGAAGCCGTCATCAAGGGTGGATCCGTCTTTGCCATTCAGGGCGAGGACGGAAACTTCGGCGATCTGGTTGGCTTTGACCCGGTCCCCGCCGCCTTCGGTCACCACCTTCACCGTGGGCTCGGCGACGTCCAGGGGTTTGGTGAATTCGACTTTGGGAGCCTTCTTGTCTCCGTTTTCAGTCAGCTTCAGGGAGTCCAGCTTTGCTGTCTCACCTGCGGACTGGCTGGTCGGTTCCGGGGCTGCAGGCTCCCCGGCGCAAGCGGTCAGCAGAAGCAGTCCGGGAATGAGAATTGCAAGTAGTCGGCGCACGTAAGAACTTTCGTCGGGGCAAGATGGATGCCGTGCCGGAGCATCGGGTGCCTCCGGCCGAGCACTTCCGGCCGCAAAACGGCCTATTCCAGAGTAACGCCTGAACCTGAATATCAGCCCATAGAGTCCAGAAGAGCATCCACCCGCTCATCGACGCTGCGAAACGGATCCTTGCACAGGATGGTCTGGTGCGCCCGGTCATTTAGCTTCAGGTGAACCCAGTCCACGGTGTAATCGCGACCGAGCTCCTGCGCCCGGCGGACAAAGTCACCGCGCAGTTTCGCCCTCGTGGTCTGCGGCGGGGCATCGACGGCGTCCTTGATTGTGGTTTCCTCAGTGACCCGGCGGACTGCGCCGCGTGACTGCAGGAGGTAGTACAGGCCGCGGCTGCGGGAAATGTCGTGGTAGGTCAGGTCCAGCTGCGCAATGCGCGGCGAGTCGAGCCCCAGGCCGTGGCGGTTCCGGTAACCGTCCATGAGCTTCTTCTTGATCGCCCAGTCGATTTCGGTGTCGATGGTGCTGGTGTCGCCGCTTTCGATGGCCTGCAGGGTCCTCCCCCACAGATCCAGGATCAGCGGGACGTGCGGGTTGTGCGCGCCGTTCTCCTGAACGAAGGCCGTGACCTTGTTCAGGTACTCCTGCTGAATCTCCAAGGCGGTCAGCTGCCGGCCGTTGGCCAGCCGGACCAGTGCGCGGCCGCTCAGGTCATGGGAGATCTCGCGGATGCTGCGGATGGGGTTCTCCATCCGCATGTCCCGCATGATCACGCCGGCCTCGATCATCCGCAGGATCAGGTCAACGGTGCCCACCTTGAGCAGCGCGGTGGTCTCGGACATGTTCGAGTCACCCACGATGACGTGGAGCCGGCGGTAGAACTCGGCATCCGCATGCGGTTCGTCCCGGGTGTTGATGATGGGCCGGGACCTGGTGGTCGCGGAGGAAACGCCCTCCCAGATGTGGTCGGCACGCTGGGAGAAAGCGTACGTGGCGCCGTGCGGTGTCTTCAGGATCTTCCCGGCGCCGGCAATCAGCTGCCGGGTCACCAGGAAGGGGATGAGGATTTCCGCGAGCCGGGTGAACTCCCCGCGGCGGGGAATCAGGTAGTTCTCATGGCTGCCGTAGGAATTGCCCGCAGAATCGGTGTTGTTCTTGAACAGGTACACCGTGCCGTTGAAGCCCTCCGCGGCCAGCCGTGACTGGGCTTCGTCCACGAGGTCATCGAGGATAAGTTCCCCGGCCCGGTCGTGGGCGATCAGCTGCGCGAGGTCGTCGCACTCGGCCGTGGCGTACTCCGGGTGCGAGCCCACGTCGAGGTACAGGCGTGAACCGTTGGTCAGGAAGACGTTCGATGACCGGCCCCAGCTCACCACTTTGCGGAAGAGGTACCGGGCCACCTCCTCGGGCGCCAGCGGGCGTGAATCGGGGCTCGAATAAGAAATGCCGAATTCGGTCTCGATCCCGAAAATCCTCTTGTCCATCTCAGCTCTCCTTAGCCAGCAGGTCCATGACGTCGGTGTCGGACAACCTGCGGAAAGCGCGCCTGGTACCCCGGCTGCTTTCCGATCCCCGGTCGAGCACTGCAACTTCCAGGGCTTTGGCGGGAAGATCGGGGGATTCATCATCCGTCACAAGCCCCTTGACGGCAAGGCGTATTGCGGCGGCGAAGGAAAGGTCGCGCTGCCATCCGGTTTCGACGGCGCCGGAGACTTTGTCGGCCTGCCCGCCCATCACGATGAAACCGTGTTCGTCGGCGATGGAGCCGTCGAACGTGAGCCGGTAGAGATGGTCCCGGTCCTGGGACGGCCCCACCTCCGTAACGGCAAGTTCCACCTCGAAGGGCTTCTGCTCTGCGGTAAAGACGGCGCCGAGGCTCTGGGCATAGACGCTCGCGAGCCCGCGTGCGGTGACGTCCTCCCGGTCGTAGGAGTATCCGCGGACATCCGCGTAGCGCACGCCGGCCTGGCGGAGGCTTTCAAACTCGTTGTACTTGCCCACGGCGGCGAAGGCAATTTTGTCGTAAATCTCGCCGATCTTGTGCAGCGACGGAGAGGGGTTCTCCGCCACCAGGGCGATGCCGTCCTCGCAGCTGATCACCACCACGGACCGTCCGCGGGCGATGCCCTTCCGTGCGAAATCCGCACGGTCCTTCATCAGCTGTTCGGGCGAAACATAAAACTGCTGGGTCATCTCAGGCCTCCCGCCGGGCGGCAGCCCTGGATTCGATGATGTTCCCGGCGATGGTGGCCAGCTCCTGCTCCGGGACGCGCCGGGCGCCCGCGCGGTTGACTCTATAGACCACCGGCCACAGCTGACGGATTGGGTCCGGGCCGCCGGTGGCGGAATCGTCATCGGCGGCGTCGTACAGGGATTCCACCGCCACGGAGACGGCTTCGTCTTCGGTGAGGTTGGGGCGCCACAGCTTCTTCAAAGCGCCGCGGGCGAACATGGAGCCGGAGCCGACAGCGTGATGCTCCTGCTCCTCATAGCGGCCGCCGGTCACGTCGTAGGAAAACAGCCTCCCCACACCCGCCGCGGTGTCGAAGCCTGCAAACAGCGGAACGACGGCCAGCCCCTGCATGGCCATGGGGAGGTTGCCGCGGATCATCGCGCCGAGCCTGTTGGCTTTACCGTCAAGGCTCAGCAGCGTGCCTTCAATTTTTTCGTAGTGCTCCAGCTCGACCTGGAACAGCCGGGTAAGGTCTATCGCGATGCCGGCCGTCCCGGCGATGCCGAGAACAGAGTACTGGTCCGCGGGAAAGACCTTCTCGATGTGCCGGCTGGCAATGATGTTGCCCATGGTGGCGCGGCGGTCACCGGCCATGACGATGCCGCCTGCATACGTCATGGCCACAATCGTGGTGGCGTGCGGCACCTGCAGGTGCGTGCCGGCCGGCTGGCTGTCGGCCGGCGTCCTGTTGTATGGAAGCAGGTCAGGACGGTCGCGTTGGAGATGCTCAGTGAACGACGATGTCGCGTTGGCGGCTACCTTGTTGGCTGTTGTCTCCTGCACTGATGCACTCCTTCAACGTGTAATTCAGCGGCGATCCGGTACCTCTTTGCCTCCGTGCCCGTGCGGGGTAGGGCGCTGCCGGGTTACTGTCCGCCCTTTTGCACGAATGCCCGGACGAACTCCTCGGCGTTGGATTCCAAGACGCCGTCGATTTCGTCCAGAAGGTCATCGACACCCTGCGTGGATTCAGATGCCTGTCCCTCCGCCGGTGCGGGCGGCGCGGGGACCTCTTCTTCAACCTCGCTGTCGCGTGGCTGCGGCTGCTGCTGCTCCTGCCCTGCCATGTTCATCTCCTTCTGTCAGTCCTGCCGGTTCCGGCAGGACATCCTGTATGCCCATATTGCCACGCCAAGGGGTTCTTCGGGGGTCTTTATGCCGGTGGCGGAGCAGGTGTTGATCCGAGCAGTTCGGCGAGGAACGGACCCGCCTCGCGGTGCCGCGCAAACAACGGGCCGGTGAGGGCTTTTGTGCCCCGCAGCGGCTCCCTGGTGGGCACCCGCTGCAGCCTTCCGTAGCCGGGAACATCGAAAATGACAGAGTCCCAGCTCGCCCCGACCACGTCCTTGCTGAAGCTGCTCACGCAGCGCCCGCGGAAGTAGGCTCTGGTGTCCGACGGCGGTTCCGTCACCGCGGCGGCGATGTCGGCGTCGTTCACTATGCGCTGCATGCGCTCCCGCGAGAGCAGGCGGTAGTAGAGCCCTTTTTCCGGCCGGATGTCGGCCCATTGCAGGTCCACGAGCCCAAGGCGGGCGTCGCCCCAGTCGAGGCCGTCGCGCTGCCTGTAGCCCTCAAGGATGGAGAGCTTGGCAAGCCACTCAACGGACGAGGCCGCGGCGGCGCGGTCGCTGTCCAGCTGGGTCAGGGTGCTGGCCCACCGCTCGAGCACGGCATGCGTGTGGCCGTCCCCGTCCACGACGTCGGCGACGCCGGTGTCCTGGGCGAGCTTGGCTGCGGCCTCGTGGTACATCCACTGGACGTCCAAGGCCGTCACCCGGCGGCCGTCCGCCAGCCGGATTTTCGCCGTCAGCGACGTGTCATGGCTGATGCTTTGCAGCGCCGCTACAGGCTCGTGGACCTCAATCCGCGGCGCCAGTCCCGCCTCGATGAGGCTCAGCACCATGGCGGTGGTTCCGAACTTGAGGTAGTTGGAGGCCTGGCTCAGGTTCGCGTCGCCGATGATCACATGGAGCCTGCGGTACTTGTCCGCCGTGGCGTGCGGCTCATCGCGGGTGTTGATGATGGGGCGGCGGATGGTGGTTTCGAGGCCGACCTCGGCCTCGAAGAAGTCCGCGCGCTGGCTGATCTGGAAGCCGGGGCGCGAGCTGTCCTGGCCAATCCCCACGCGGCCGGAGCCGCAGATGATCTGGCGTGTCACGAAGAACGGTGTCAGCCCGCGGACAATGTCGCTGAAAGGGACGGACCGCGGCATCAGGTAGTTCTCGTGCGACCCGTAGGAGACCGCCTTGTTGTCCGTGTTGTTCTTGTAGAGATTGATGGGCGGGAGCTCGGGATCCCCTGCCAGCCGCCGGACGGCCGCCAGCGCCACGAGGTCGCCGGCAGTGTCCCAGACCACCGCGTCGGACGGGTTGGTCACTTCGGGGCTGGAGTATTCCGGATGAGCGTGGTCGACGTACAGCCTCGCGCCGTTGCCCAGGACCATGTTCATCAGCAGCGAGCCCGACTCGTCCTCACCCTCCAGCTCCAGCTCTTCACGCCCATAGGCGAGGGCGACGGCCTCGGCGTCGAGCACCGGGGGCTGGTCGGTGAGCTGGCTCGGGTGGGCCTGTCCGCGTTCAAGCGTCCAGCCGCGGGCGTCATGCAGCGGTTCCTCGTCCGTGTAGTCCCACCGCGTTTCTGCACCCCCGGCTGCGCGCAGCCGAGTGACCTGGGCGTAGGCCTGCACCACCCGGGCGGACATCATGGTGGCATTGGCGCCCGGGGCGGACGGGGCGTGGATTCCGTATTCGGTTTCCGATCCCATGACCCGCATGGCGCCGCCCGGGGGGAGAGCTCCCCCGGGCGCCACCTCGGAGCCCGGGGTCACAGGTACTGGCCCGTGTTAGGCATCGTCTCGATTGACTTGCCTGGCTCCTGCCCAGCCTTGCCTTGGACGATGGTGCGGATGTAAGTGATGCGTTCGCCCTTCTTGCCGGAGATGCGTGCCCAGTCATCGGGGTTCGTGGTGTTCGGCATGTCCTCATGCTCGCGGAACTCGTCCACCACAGCCCTGAGCAGGTGATCGATGCGCAGGCCCTTCTGGTGTGTCATCAGCAGGTCCTTGATCGCGTATTTCTTCGCGCGGTCAACGACGTTCTGCACCACGGCGCCGGAGTTGAAGTCCTTGAAGTACAGCATTTCCGTGTCACCGTTCGCGTAGGTGACCTCGAGGTACTCATTGGACTTCTCCGTGGAGTACATGGCCTCCACGGTGCGCTGGATCATGGCGTCCACCGTCTCCTGGACGTCCCCGTCATGCTCGACGAGGTCATCCTCATGGAACGGAAGATCCGTGGTGATGTACTTCCTGAAGATGTCGGCCGCCGCCTCGGCGTCCGGGCGCTGGATCTTGACTTTCACGTCAAGGCGTCCCGGCCGGAGGATGGCGGGGTCGATCATGTCTTCGCGGTTGGAGGCGCCGATGACGATCACGTTGTCCAGCCGCTCCACGCCGTCGATCTCGCTGAGCAGCTGCGGCACGATGGTTGTCTCGACGTCGGAGGAGATGCCCGTGCCGCGTGTCCTGAACAGGGAATCCATCTCGTCGAAGAACACGACCACCGGGCTGCCGTCCGAGGCCTTCTCGCGTGCCCGGGAGAAGATGAGGCGGATGTGGCGCTCGGTCTCGCCGACGTACTTGTCGAGCAGTTCGGGGCCCTTGATGTTGAGGAAGTAGCTCTTCAGGTCGATGTTGCCCGAGCGCTCCGCGGCGCGGGCTGCAAGGGAGTTGGCCACCGCCTTGGCGATCAGGGTCTTGCCGCAGCCGGGAGGGCCGTAAAGCAGGATGCCCTTGGGTGCCTTGAGGCCGTGTTCGCGGTACAGGTCCGGGTGCAGGAAGGGCAGTTCGATGGCGTCCCGGATCTGCTCGATCTGGGGTCCCAGGCCGCCGATGTCCTCGTACGTGATGTCCGGGACTTCCTCGAGGACCAGGTTCTCCACCTCGGACCGCGGGACTTTCTCCAGGGCGTAACCGGTCCGGGAATCGATGGACAGGGCGTCGCCCACCCGCAGCTTCTCGGACAGCAGTGGTCCGGCCAGCCGGATGACGCGTTCCTCATCGGCACGGCCGAGGACGAGGGCGCGGTCGGGGCCAAGCAATTCCTTGAGCGTCACAAGCTCGCCGGCCCGCTCGTAGCCGAGGCCGGCCACGACGAGGAGGGCTTCGTTGAGGAGCACCTCCTGGCCGACCGCCAGCTGGTTGATGTTTACGAGCGGGCTGATGCCCACCCGCATCTTCCGCCCGGCGTTGAAAATGTCGGCCGATTCTTCGGTGGCGGCCTGCCCGCTGCTCCCTGAGGTGGGTTGCCGCCGCGGGTTCAGCTGGAGGATCGTGCCGAAGCTGTACGGCGGCTGGCCCTCCTGGTCGAGGGCGTTTTTCAGCCTGAGGATTTCGGCCTTGGCCGTTTCGAGCATCGCCACGAGCTTGGAATTGTTCTGTGTGGCAGCGGCCAGCTGGCGGTCGATATGCCGCAGCTTATCCCGAAGGATGTTGACCTGCCGGTCTGCAACAGACAGCTCATTGGCTGCCGACTGCTCGGCCGGAGTAGGCACGGAGTCATTGTTTGGCGTCTCCATGATGCATCAGCCCCTTCCTGCGCTTCTGTTAAGACCATAGCCCCAACTTGGCAGGTACTGCTGAAGACATCCGAAATACGGACTAGTTTGTGATCTCCGGGTCATCCCTGACGTTGGTTCCCGCAATCGCGTCGCGGGCTGCCCTCCGCAGTTTCTTGTCCGACACTGTCCGTTCACCCACCGCGCCCGGAGTCCAGGCGTTCACGTCCTCCTCGTTGAAGTCGGTTTTGGAGGGCCGGCGCTTGACCGAGATGCCCGTGACACCGGCCGCCAGCCGCCGCGTCACCAGCAGGAAGCCGGTGTGGGCCACCATCCGGTGGTCCGGGCGCACGGCAAGGCCTTCCAGGTGCCAGCCGCGGACAAGGGACTCCCAGGCGTCAGGTTCGGTGAACCGGCCGTCGGCGCGGATGGCCTCGGCGGTGCGTGAGAGCTGGGTGACGGTGGCTACGTAGTTGATCCAGACACCGCCGGGCGCAAGGACGGTGGCGACGGCATCGAGGCATTCCCAGGGAGCCAGCATGTCCAGGACCACGCGGTCGATGGATCCGGGCTCTTCGCTGCGGACCACCTCATCCTGGAAGTCGCCCAGCGAGATCTTCCAGGCGGGGTGCGCTCCGCCAAAAATCGTCTCAACGTTGCCGCGCGCAATGGCAGCGAATTCCTCGCGGCGCTCGAAGGAGTGCAGGTAGCCCTGGTCCCCCACTGCGCGGAGCAGCGAAATGGAAAGCGCACCCGAACCGACGCCGGCCTCCACGACTCTGGCTCCGGGGAAGATGTCGGCCATGGTGACGATCTGCGCGGCGTCCTTTGGGTAGACAACGGCCGCGCCGCGGGGCATGGAGAGGACAAAGTCGGAGAGCAGCGGGCGCAGGGTCTGGTACTGCTGCCCCACGTTGTTCACCACAACGGAACCGTCCACCTTACCGATGATGTCGTCGTGGTTAAGGAAGCCGCGATGCGTGTGAAAGGCCCCGCCGGCCTCAAGGCTGATCGTATTCATGCGGCCGCGCTCGTCGGTCAGCTGCACCCGCTCGCCCTCGCGGAAGGGTCCCCTGCGCCGCGCCGCGCCGACCGGCTGATCCGTGACGGCTGCAGTGCCGTGTGCCGTGACGGAAGGGTCCGTGCTGGTCCCGATGGCGGCAGATTCGCTGCTCATGAATGTTCCTCGCTCCTGTAAAGCTGTGACGTCGTGCTGCATGGCGGCCCGGACAGGCTCGCGCTGGGACCCGTCCGCCGATTTCACGACCGGCAGGTAACTCTACCGGTTCTGGCCCTGGGGACGCCTGTTTTCCCGCGGCGCCTTGCCTGTAATGACTGTCACCACAGCGGATTGCCGCAGCAGGCCGGTCACACGTCCGTTGTGGTCGATCACCGCGTAATCCTGGCCCTCCAGCTGGGATAGATACTGGAGCAGTTCCTGGCCCTTCGCCCATTCCGGCACGTAGGCGCCGGCACCGAGGGCACGGGCAACGGCAGTTGCCGGCGTCGCGGCTGCCACGGGAGCAGGAACTGCTGCCAGCGCGGAGGCTTCAACCACGCTTGCCGGCCTGCCGTCGGGCCCGCACAGCACGACGGCGGCCCCTCCGCCAGCGGCGGCTTGCAGGACTTCGGCGACGGTTGCCGTTTCAGCGATGCCGACGGCGGGCTCCGCAAGTGCCGCCGCGCTCACCAGATGGAGCCGGCTGCGCAGCCTGCCCTGCTGGATTGACGCCGAGGCGCCCATCCACAGGAATCCGCAGACCAGGACGGTGATAAGCAGCATGCTGGTGTCCGGGCGGCCGCCGGCCAGCAGCGGGCGGACGACGAACCACAGGACCAGGGCAGCGACAATGATGCGTCCGCCCCAGCCGGCTGCAATGGTGCCCTTGGCGTGGCTGCCGGTTGCCTTCCAGACGGCTGATTCAACCAGCCGTCCGCCGTCGAGCGGCAGCCCCGGCAATACATTGAAGATGCCGATCACGAGGTTGGCCCAGAAGAAGATGTTGGTCAGGGTGTCCGCGACGCCCGTTGGGCTGGCGGCGGAAATCACCAGCCACGTGGCCCCGGCAAGCACGAAGTTGGCCGCCGGGCCGGCAAGGGCCACCACAAGAGATCGCCCCGGGGTGGCGGTGAAGCTTTCAAACTGGGTGTGGCCGCCCCACAGGTTGAGGACGATCTTTTCGCTGGGCCAGCCATACATCTTGGCCGTCAGGGCATGGGCGAGTTCATGGACCAGTACCGAAAGGGCCAGCAGCAGCGCGTAAGCGAAGGCCACGTAGTACGCCGCCACACCGAGGGACGGGTCATTGATCTGCAGGATCGGCCCGTAGGCGACAACCGTGAAGGCAGCAATGATGAACCAGGAGTAGGCAAGGATGACCGGGACCCCGGCAATCCTGCCCAGGGGGATGCCTTCGCGGCGGCTGCTGCCGGTCTCAGTTGGCATTGTCCAGCACCGTTGCGGCGGCGAGGCCGTGGCGGGCGGCAACAAGATCCTGCAGGTCCGAAACGCTGCGGCCTTCAAGGGTGTCCCAGAGGGCCCGGCGCGGGTCCTCGGGCAGCGCCACGATGTGGGGAATGGCGACGGTGACGGCGCCTGAGGCGACGGCCGCGGCGACGCCGGGCGCTGAGTCCTCAAGGGCCACACAGTTGTCCACGGTGAGCTCCGGGTCTTCCCGCCTGAGCATTTCCACCGCCTTGAGGTAGGCCTCCGGGTCGGGTTTGCCCTTGGTGACGGTGTCGCCCGTGACGAGGAATTCAAAGTACGGCTTGGGCAGGCTCGCCACGACTTCCCGCGCAAGGGGGGTCTCGGACATGGTCACAAGTGCACAACGCACGCCGGCGTTGAAAAGTTCGTCGAGCAGTTCACGGGCGCCCGGCCGCCAAGGGACGTTCTGCCGCACCCGGCTGATGACCTGGGCCGTCAGCGTGTCGATGATCTCGCGGGCTTCCAGTTTCACTCCTGCGCCCTGGAGGATGCCGGCCGAAAAGACGAGGGACTGGCCCACCAGCTGCATGGCCTGCTCATGGGACCAGGTGCCGCCGTGCGCGGCCACGAGCTCGTGCTCCGCCTCGATCCAGTAAGGTTCGGTGTCCACTATGGTGCCGTCCATGTCCCACAAAGCGGCTTTGAGCAGGGGCTGGGCAGCTGAAGTTTGCATGCCTTCCAGTCTACGGGCCGATTTTCGCGCGCCTTTCCGGAGCCCGCCGCGTACGCCGTTGGCGAATATCCGCGTATGCAGCGGATGTGCGGCGGTTCATTCACTGCACTGGAAACGGTGTTGGACGTAGGGTGAAGGGATGAATAGCTTCGACGGAGATACCACGGAACCCGGTGCCACGTCCTCGCCCGGGGCGGAGCAGCTGCTGCAGCCCGTTCCGGAGGGACAGCGCATTACCGTGATGCTCGCCGCCTTCGAGGGCTGGAACGACGCCGGGGAAGCGGCCAGCGATGCGTTGCGGTACCTGAACAAGCTGTGGGGCGGCAAGAAGGTCGCCTCCATTGATGCCGACGAATACTACGACTTCCAGTTCACCCGCCCCACGGTGCGGCGCACCGCGTCCGGCGAACGCAAGATCAAGTGGCCGTCCACGCGGATCTACAAGGCGACTGCACCCGGTACGAATGTCGACGTCATTTTCGTCCAGGGAACCGAGCCCTCCTATAAGTGGCGGGCGTACACGGCCGAGCTGCTGGTCCACGCCGAGGCACTCCATGTTGACTACGTGGTGCTGGTGGGGGCCCTGCTGGCCGACGTGCCCCATAGCCGTCCCATTCCGGTGAGCACGTCAACGGATGACGGCGCACTGCGGGAACGGCTGAACCTGGAAGCCTCGCAGTACGAAGGGCCCGTGGGCATCGTGGGGGTCCTCTCCGAGGTTGCCCTGCTTGCCGGCATTCCAACGGTGTCACTGTGGGCCGCGGTCCCGCACTACGTGGCGCAGGCCCCGTCGCCCAAGGCGCAGCTCGCGCTGCTGCACCGCGTCGAGGAACTGCTGCAGGTCCCGCTCGACACGCACGAGCTGGCTGAAGAGGCTGACGCCTGGGAGCGGGGGGTCAATGAGCTGGCCACCGAAGACCCGGAGATCGCCGCGTACGTCCGCCAGCTGGAAGAGGCCAAGGACACGGCAGACCTCCCCGAGGCCAGCGGCGAGTCCATCGCCAGGGAGTTCGAGCGGTACCTGAAGCGTCGGGGCAAAGACAAGCAGTAGGGCGCTTCAGGTCGCCCGGCGCCGTTACGGTCCCGCGCCCCTAAGTCTCGGCGGCTTAGAGTTCGATACCCAGAAGAGCGTCGACGGCGTCGCGCACCAGTGCCTGGTCGGCTGTGGACGGATCAGCATGGCCCGTCAGGGCCTGGTCGGCCCAGCGGTCGACGGCGGCCAGTGCAGCAGGTGCGTCAAGGTCGTTCGCCAGGGCGGACCGCATGTCATTAAGGAGCGGGGCAGCGGAGTCAGCCGGTGCAGCCGCCAGCGCCGAGCGCCAGCGGCCGAGGCGCTGTTTGGCGTCCGAGAATCCTTCGTCCGTCCAGGACCAGTCGGAGCGGTAGTGGTGGGCCAGGATCGCCAGGCGGATGGCAGCTGGCTCCTCGCCTGCGGCCCGGAGCTTCGAGACAAGGACAAGGTTGCCCTTGGACTTGCTCATCTTTTCGCCGTCGAGGCCGACCATTCCGGCATGGGCGAAATGCTTTGCGAGCGGGACGCCGGAGAGCGAGTAGGCGTGGCCGGCCCCCATTTCGTGGTGCGGGAACACCAGGTCCGAGCCGCCGCCCTGCACCGTGAACGGTGCCGGCAGGTATTCCTGGGCGATCACCGTACATTCGATGTGCCAGCCGGGGCGCCCCTCCCCCAGTTCCCCGCCGGGCCAGCTGGGCTCGCCGTCGCGCGCTACCCGCCACAGCAGCGGGTCGAGGGCCTGCCGCTTTCCGGCGCGGCCGGGATCCCCGCCGCGCTCGGCGAACAGCTCAAGCATTTCGGGTTCGGGGAGGCCGGACACGGCACCGAGCGTCCATGCGTCGACGTCGACAGCGTGCTTCCCGGCGGCTTCCACGTCGTAGTAGACGTCCCCGTCAGGTTCGCCGGGTGTCCCGTTGACACGGTAGGCAAGGCCCTGGTGGAGCAGCCGTTCGATGGCCGGGACGATGAGCGGCATGGCCTCGACAGCGCCGATGTAGTGGTCGGGAGGGAGGACATTCAGGGCCCGCATGTCCGTCCGGAAGAGTTCAATCTGGCTCTCCGCCAGTTCACGCCAGTCCACCCCTGTGAGGGTTGCCCGTTCCAGCAGGGGGTCATCCACGTCCGTGACGTTCTGGACGTAGGAAACCTGCTGCCCGCCGTCGCGCCAGGCGCGGTTCAAAAGGTCAAAGGCGACATAGCTTGCCGCGTGGCCCATATGGGTGGCGTCGTACGGCGTAATGCCGCAGACATACATGGACTGCCGGCCGTCTGCCTGGAGGCTGACCACTCCGTGCGCTGTCGTGTCGAACAGGCGAACGGCGGGCATTTCGCCGGGGAGCTCAGGAACGGGGCGGGATATCCAGGACTTCACAACCCAAGCCTAGTGCTAGGCGCTGATGACATTGAAACCGAGCAGCAGGTACAGGGCGAGGCCAAGGAAGATCCGGTACCAGACGAAGAGCCGGTAACTGCGGGTGGAAATGAACTTCAGGAACCAGCCGATGATGACGTACCCCACAACGAACGCGATGGCCGTCGCCAGGGCTGTCTCGGGTAGTCCGTAGGGTCCGCTCACGCCTTCCTTCGACACCACCTTGTACAGCTGGAACAGGCCGCTTCCGAAGACGGCAGGAATGGCCAGCAGGAAAGAATAGCGGGCCGCCGCTTCGCGGGTGTAACCCATCAGGAGCCCGGCAGTGATGGTGCCGCCGGAGCGGGACACCCCCGGAATGAGCGCCATGGCCTGGGCGAACCCGTAGAGGATGCCGTGCTTGTACGTGAGCCGGCCCAGGTCCCGGTCCTGTTTGCCGACGGCGTCCGCTACCGCCAGGATGAGGCCGAAGACGATCAGGGTGGTCGCGACGATCCACAGGCTGCGCAGCACGGATTCGATCTGGTCCTGGAAGAGCAGGCCCAGGACAATGATGGGCAGGCTGCCCAGGATGACCAGCCATCCCATCCGCACGTCGGGATCCTTGCGGGAGACGCGGCCTCTCAGCGAACCGATCCAGGCCTTTGCGATACGCACGATGTCGCGCCAGAAATAGACGATCACAGCGGTCTCGGTGCCGAGTTGGGTGATCGCGGTGAACGCTGCGCCCGGGTCGGCCGCATTGGGCAGGAATGAGCCCACAATCCTGAGGTGGGCGCTCGATGAAATCGGGAGAAATTCGGTCAGTCCCTGCACAAGACCCAGCAGGGCCACTTCAAACCAGTTCACGCTAAGACCCTACGTCATGCCACAGGTCGTTTCCCCGTAAGCTTGCTGCTATGCAGCAGCGTTACGTCGGCAACAGTGGGCTTCGTGCCTCCGCCCTCTCCCTCGGCACCATGTCATGGGCCCGCGAAACAGATGAACAGGACGCCGCAGAACTGCTGCACGACTTCGTTGACGCCGGCGGTACCCTGGTGGACACCGCCGCGTCGTACGCGGACGGCATGGCCGAGGCCATGCTGGGGGAAATGCTTGGCGACGTCGTCTCCCGCTCGGAAGTGGTGATCTCCACCAAGGCCGGCCTGTCGGCGTCGGACGCGCGGCAACGGGTGGACACCTCACGCAACGCCATGCTGTCAGCCCTGGACGCCAGCCTGACGCGGCTCGGGACCGACTATGTCGACATCTGGTTTGCCCAGGCATGGGACCGCAACGTTCCCTTGGACGAGACGCTCTCCGCGCTTGAACTGGCAGTGCGCAGCGGGCGGGCCCGTTACGCAGGGATTGCCAACTTCAACAGCTGGCAGGCGGCGAAGGCGGCCGCCATTGCCGGATTCCCCGTCGTGGCCAGCCAGTCCGAATACTCTCTGCTCCGGCGCAAGCCCGAAGAAGAGCTGATTCCCGCAATCGAGGATGCGGGGATGGGGCTGATGGCCTGGGCGCCGTTGGGCCGGGGCGTGCTGACCGGCAAGTACCGGGGACAGGTCCCTGCCGACTCCCGGGCGGCCGGCAGCCGCCTGGCCACCTATGTGGAGGTTTACCTGGAGCAGTCTGCGGCGCAGGTGGTGGAGGCCGTGGCCATGGCGGGCCGGGGGCTGGGCCGTTCCGCGCTTGATGTGGCCCTCAGCTGGCTGCTGTCGCAGCATGGCGTTGCCACGGCGATCATTGGGCCGAGGACGCCGGTGCAGCTGAAGGAGATCCTCGACGCACAGCTGACGCCGCTGCCTGCGGAGATTGCCAGGGCTCTTGAGGATGTATCGAGCAACCTGTCCTGAAGGTGAACGGGCTCTCCTGGGCAACCGGCTGTCGCAGGGAAGAGCCGGATCGGGCTTCCTAGTCCTCGACGATCTCCAGGTCGTCGTCATCCACCGGGCGCTCTTCGTCTCCCTCGTCTTCTTCCTCTTCGAAAACCTGAAGCGGGGTGACCTCGTTGTACGCCTCGTAGAGCGCGTCCTCGTAGACTTCAAAGGCATCTGCAACGGCGAAGAATGCTGCTTCGACAGCGGGGTCGCCGTCCCCCCTTCGCGTTGAGGCTGCTACCAGATGTTCTTCCAGGGCGGAGGTCAGGGACTGAAGCGCGACACGCGGATCGATGCTCATGACTTCACGTTAGCGGGAAAAGGACGAAAATGGAGGCAATGAAGGAACATTTTCTGACCAGCTCGGTCCTGCGGGAACGGGACTACGTGAAGCAGTACGAGTACCTCGTATTGACGGTTGGTCCTGACGACTCGCTGCCCGAAGCACGCCGTCGCCTGGTGGAACATTCTGAATACGGCAAGTGGGAACTGGAACGCAGCCGGCTGTATGTGGGCGGCGGACGCCGCTTCTGGCTCCGGCGCCGGGTCACGCAGGTCCAGCGGACGGTTTAGCAGGCTCTACGTCTCCAGCGGGCCGAGCCAGGCGTTGGCAACCGTGTTGTGGGCCGATTCGTCGTCCGACGGATGGAACATGCCCGCGAGGACATCGCGGTAGAGGCGCTCGAGTTCTGTCCCGCGGAAGTAGCTTGAGCCGCCGGAGACGCGGATGGCCAGGTCCACCACCGTCCGGGCTGTCTCCGTTGCACGCACCTTGAGTCCCACGAGCTTCGGGAACCATTGGCTGCCGTGGTCCGCGAGCTGGTCCACATCCCGCGCCACCTGGGACAGCTGGGGGTAGAGGGCGTCCATGGCCATCGCCGCCTCGGCAACCTTCCACCGGATATCCGGGTCCTGGGCATAACTCCGGCCGCCGTACTTGAACGACCTTCGGCGTTTCGCCGCGTCGACACCAAGGGTGAGGGCCCGCTCCCCGATGCCTGTGTACACCGCGGCAAGCAGTGTTTCAAAGCAGGCGAAGATGGCAAAGATCAGGGGGTCCGCGTTGGGCCCGACGGGCAGTTTCCGGAATATGCGGTCGGGCGGCACGGTGGCGTTACGCAGGACGGTGGTGTTGGACTGGCTGGCGCGCATCCCGAGCGTGTTCCAGTCATCGAAGATTTCGTAGCCGCGGGCAGCGCGGTCGATGAATCCGTGCACCAGCTCGCCGTCGCCGTTCCTGGCCGTGCTGTCCTTGCCGAAAATGCCGAGCCGGGTCCAGGCAGGGGAAAGGCTGGTGAAGATCTTGGTGCCCGTGAACGCATAGCTTCCGTCGGGAAGGGGCTTGGCCTCCGTCAGCGAGTCGAACAGGACGGAGTCGTTGCCGGCTTCCGAATTCCCGAAGGCGAAAAGCTCGCCGGCGGCGGCTTCCTTCAGGACGAAATCCAGGGAGGCATCGCCCCGGTCGGCCAAGACCCGGGCTACTCCCGTCCAGACCAGATGCATGTTCACTGCCAGTGCGGTGGCGGGCGCCGCCGTCGCCAGCCTCCGCTGGCAGCCGGCGACGCCTTGAAGCCCAAGCCCATGACCGCCGTCGGACGCTGCAACGAAAAGCTTCAGGTACCCGGCGGCGGTGAGCTCCTCGAGGTCTTCGAAGAAGAACTCATTCCGTGCGTCGTAACCGGCGGCCCTCCCCCGCAGGCGTTCCAGGAGGGAATCGGGCAGCAGCTCTTCCGGCTCCATGGCCAGCTCAGTAGTTGGTCAGCAGGGTGTTGAGCACCCGGGCGCCGAATTTCAGCGAGTCCACGGGAACGCGTTCGTCCACGCCGTGGAACATGCCGGTGAAATCCAGTTCGTCGGGCAGCAGCAGCGGGGCGAACCCGTAGCCGGTGATGCCCAGACGGCTCAGGGACTTGTTGTCCGTGCCGCCGGACAGCGTGTAGGGCAGTACCTTGGCACCGGGATCCTCGGAGTGCAGGGCATCGATCATGGAGTCCACCAGGTTGCCGGCGAAGGGAACCTCCAGCGAGACGTCGTTGTGCACGTAGCTGACGTCCACGCCTGTTCCGGCCAGTTCCCGGACGATCTCCAGGACCTGCTCCTCCTGTCCGGGCAGGGTGCGGCAGTCGATGAGCGCTTCGGCTGATTCGGGGATGACATTGTGCTTGTAGCCGCCCCGGAGCTGTGTGGGGTTGGTGGTGTTCTGCAGGGTTGCTCCGACGAAGCGGGCCACGGTTCCCAGCTCGTTGAGCAGCTTGTCCGGATTGTCCGGATCGAATTCGACGCCGGTGAGTTCTGTGACGCCGTCGAGGAACTGCCGGGTGGTGGGCGTCAGTTCAACGGGCCACTGGTGCCCGCCGATGCGGGAGACGGCGCTGGCGAGTCGCGTCACGGCGTTGTCCGTGTTGATCTGCGAGCCGTGGCCGGCACGGCCGTGGGCGACAAGCCGCAGCCACGAAAGGCCCTTTTCGGCAGTCTGCAGCAGGTAGGTGCGCTGGCCGCCGATGGTGGCGGAGAAACCGCCCACCTCTGAGATTGCCTCCGAGGCGCCCTCGAAAAGCTCCGGGCGCTTGTCGACGGCGTGCCGGGCGCCGTATGTTCCGCCTGCTTCCTCATCGGCGAAGAAGGCGAAGATGAGATCCCGCTTCGGTTTGCGGCCTGTGCGCGCGAAGTCCCGCATGACGGACAGGATCATGGCGTCCATGTCCTTCATGTCCACGGCCCCGCGTCCCCAGATGAGCCCGTCCTTCAATTCGCCGCCGAAGGGGTCCACGGTCCACTGGTCCTTCAGCGCCGGAACTACGTCCAGGTGCCCGTGCACCACGAGGGCGCTCGCGGAGGGGTCCTCGCCTGCCAGCCGGGTGACCACGTTCGCGCGCCCGGGCTCGGACTCAAAGATTTCGACGTCGAGCCCCACGTCGGTGATCAGTCCCGCAGCGTACTCGGCGGCGGCGCGTTCCCCCGGCCCCGATCCGTCCCCGTAGTTGGATGTGTCGATACGGATGAGCTCCTGGCAGATGTTGACGACTTCATCCTCGGGCCGGATCTGTGTCATTGATCACTCCTTGTGCTTGGCGGATCGCATTCAGGCGCGTGTTTCCGGGGTTTTCGCCTGCGGAACACGTAGCCTCAGCCTACCCACTCCGCCCGATTCCATCTTTCAGCAAAAGTCGTGTTAGAGTTTTTCTCGCTGCTTCGGAGAGAAGCGAACTGCTGAAAGGCGGATCGGAACCTCCGAAATACCACCTGCGCGGGTGGCGGAATGGCAGACGCGCTAGCTTGAGGTGCTAGTCCTCGAAAGGGGGTGGGGGTTCAAGTCCCCCTCCGCGCACAAAGGGAAAGCCCCTGGAATCCACGGATTCCAGGGGCTTTTTTGGTTAACCCACGTTCCCTCCTGGTCGACCTCGTTGCCTTCACGGACGCGGACGTCCGGGCCATCCTCCCTTTCATGGCATCGGTTGCCAGTTGCCGCCGAGCTCGCGGCTGTCGACTCGGGCCAGCTGTACGGTTTGGTGGTCAACCACAGCCGCCGGAGGTTGACTGTTGGGTACTCCAGCAGGTAGGTCTCCCCAGTTGGTATAGGCTCCAACGATGACTGACGGTGCGGTTGAAATCGCGTACACCAGTCGGGCAGCGGAGTACACGGAGCTGTTTGGATCGACTGACAAAGCCCATGAGTCCGATCAGCTGCTAATCTCCCGCTGGGCCCAGTCACTCCGTGGTCCGGCTATCGATGCAGGATGCGGCCCTGGGCACTGGACTGCCCTGCTAGGCAATCTTGGCGTTGCGGCAGAGGGTGTCGATCTCGTTCCTCTCTTTGTCGAACAGGCGCAATCGCGGTTTCCTAATGTCCAGTTTCGAGTAGCGACGCTCCGTGACCTGCGAGTCCCGGACGGACATCTGGCCGGTATCCTCGCCTGGTACTCCCTGATCCACTTTCCGCCGGCCGAGCTACCTTTCGTTTTCTACGAATTTTCTCGATGCATTAGTCCAGGAGGCAGCGTTCTTGTTGGATTCTTCGAGGGGTCTCCCGGCGAACCATTTGCGCACGCGGTCACGACTGCATACTCCTGGTCAATAGAGGCGATGAGTTTGCAACTTGCAGCCGCCGGCTTTGACGTCCAGGAAGCTCACGGCCGGAGAGTTCCCGGAATCCGCCCGCACGCAGCATTGCTCGCGGTCCGAAGTACCCGGGAAGTCCTGCCGCAACTTGCCGGTACCGAGACTATCCGCGAGCCCGGTTGGTACTCGCCGTGACCGGGACAAGCGCTCCAAGCCCCGGCACTCGGTGATCAAGACGGTAGCAACAAGTACTGTCCCCCAGACCGCGACGTAGCCAAAGCCGTGACAGGTGCCTAGTCTCTAATAGGGCATGGAAGAGAGGAACAGCCATGCGGACCGTAACCTACGGCGCGGCGTGCACTCTGGACGGCTTCATCGCCGGTAGCGACGGCGCCATCGACTGGCTCCACTACAGCCGCGACGTGGAGGAAGTCATGGCCCAGTACTGGTCCACGGTCGACGCTGTACTGATGGGCAGGAAGACATGGCAATTCGCGGCAGCTCATGGCGCGGTGGATGACGACAGCTCAGGGGGCAGCGGAATCCCCGAGGTGGCCACGTATCTGTTTTCCCGCACATTGCGTGAGGCTCCGGCCGGCGTGGAGCTTGTCGCCTCCGATGCCGGAGGCTACGTGAACAGGCTCAAACGGTTGCCGGGCAAGGGCATCTGTCTCATGGGAGGTGGCGAGCTCGCGAGCTCGCTCTTCGACGCCGGCGCCATCGATGAAGTGAGCCTGAACGTTCATCCGGTCCTGTTGGGGTCCGGCATCCCTTTCTTCCGGCCACTGCAGCGCCGTATCGGCCTTGAATTGGTGGAGTCGCGGACCATCCGGGGCGGCTGTGTGCTCATGACGTATCGGGTGCGGAACAGCGGTGCTACCCGATGACCCGTGCCTTGCCCGGCAGCCCGCGGGCCTGGTCGGCTGGCGGGAAGGCAGGCGTCGGAGCCGGAAGCGGAAGATCGACGTAGTACTCATCGCGAAAAGGTTGGGATGACCCTGTACCTGCGCTCCTGACCCCACAAATGAGGGGTAGAAACGGTGGCTGCCTCTCGGGTGGCACACGCGTTTCCCAGTGTAAGAAGGTGAAACTTCTTGTGTCCCTGAAGCTGAAGGTAGCCGCTAACCCGCCGCTTCAGAACGCCGGGTCCGGAAATGCATTCCCCCTGCAGCACCCCGGACCCGGCGGACACACTTCCCGCGGACCGACCTGGAGTAGGAAGCAGCCCCGGAAATAGGCGCTCTGACATGACTTGGAAAAGCGCACCCTCATGATCCAAGCTGGCCCGCGGTCCGTGTTGTAGCCGGACTTCAGCTGGACGTCCATGATCCCCTGCACGCCGACATGCTGGCGGCAGGCGCGAGTCGCAGTGGCGCCAGTCTTTCTTGATCCAGTATTGATCGTCCATCGCGGGGTCCTTGATGGTTCCCTAGGAGACTGTTCTTACCCGCAAGGAGACCGGTCATATGCAGCACCATCGACTTGGCCTTCACCGGCGCAGTGCTCCGGTGAAGGCCAGGTACCCTACACGTCCCCTCCGTCGTCTGTCGCCCCCAAGCAGCGGCGGAGGGGGCCCAAGCGGAAGGCAAGCCGCCATGACAACAGCAGCAGGAATGACACAGGCGCCCGGCACCATGGGCCCTGTCACTGCCAGTCGGGAAGGAGCAGCCAGTGCAAAAACAACTGCCGAATGAGAGACCGAAACCGGCACTGGAAGCACAGCACCTCCAGCAGCTCTCCGAAGAGGCCTCAGTGGAGGTCGCCGAGTCATTCGCTGCGGACTACGCAGACCTCCTCCCCCGGCGCGTTGAACGGGTCGTCCGCACCGTCAGTGTCCGGGACCGGGATATTGCCATGGACGCTTCCCTGAGCCTGAAAACAACATCGTGGCTGGCGGGGGCGCTCCGAATGAACCAGCTGTGCCGCGAACTCGAGCTGGCCCTGGCTTTGGCCGACTGGGCCGCCGCAGCGTCCTCAGCTCAGGACATCGCAATGCACCTGCCCCGCCTGCAAGACGCCCTCTCCAGCCGGCCGAGCCTCGCCCCTGCAGTTGTATTACGACATTGACCCGCGGCTGATGCTGCTGTTGACCCGGGTCTTCGGCCGCAAGGGCGAGCATACGGACGCAACCATTGAACTCACGGTCGTGGTCGACGGAACCATCATCTCGGCTCGGTCGTATCTGAACAGGCTTGGGCGCGGAGACAGAAAGATCAGATAGGCACAAGCAGCCACCTTATCGTCGAGGCCCTCGACTCCGTCGCCGAACAGGAACTCGGCGCAGCGGACGAAGCGGCAGTCAGCCCGCTGTTGCAGAAGCCAAACCGGTACATCCACTTCCTTGGCCCCGTGCTGGTGTCGGGGGAAACAGAATCCGCATGCAGGCAACCAGAGTAGACCTCCGAAATGTCTCCGCGTGGAACATGGGCCACATTCCCGGCGACTAGGAAGCATGGATGCCCGTCAGGGGAGGCAGTCTTCATCCCCTGCGCTGAGGGATCTTGACCGGTAGCGAGGCGTCCTGCCGAACTCGGGCGCTGCGCCGACACCTGCGTTGCCGGACACTCCGGGCCGGGACGCGTTCGCCCAGCATCCCCGGGCCCGGCGGACAATCTTTGAGCCGCTAGGGCCGGCGGCGGCGTTCCGGCCGCGGCCGTGTTTCATAGTGAACCCGCCGCTGTGCCATCCGTTCCGCTTTGCGCTCCTGGCGCCGTGCCTGCCGCTCGGGCCGGTCTATTCGGGTAAGTAACACCAGGATGGTGCCGGTCCAGACGACAGCAATTGCAAAAACCAGCACGATCGCTTCCTCGGGGCGCATAAATAATTTTAGGTCGGGAAGACGACGAAAGCTTGGAAAAAATTCGGACGGACGCACGCTGTCCCCTCAAACATGGGGTGCAAACGACCGCCGACTCCCAGCTGCCACCCGCTCATCCCAATGCGGCCGTTCCAGACTTGTGGTGTCCCTGAAGCCCACGGGAGCCGCGACCTGTCGCTTCAGACAGCCGGGCCTGGAGCCTACCCTTGTTACTCCAGGCCCGGCGGACCTCGCAGACCGGTGTCAGCAGTCGGTGCGGGAGTCCGCGCTCCTGACTGCGCAGCCGCGCAGTGACAGACCATCGACAAGGGCCCCAAGCAGGCTTTGCCTTGCGTGGCAAGAATCCGACGACGATGACGGCGAGGTGTGGGAAATGGGCGCCCAGGATGATGTTGCTGTGGCAGCAGTGGAGGCAAAAGAGGGGTGCACTCGAGGGGCAAGGGAATACCGGGCGCAGGACTATCCGAATTTACGGATCCATCAACTTACTGCCCGGTAAGGGTTATCTTCGCCAACGGGAGCAGTTAGGCTTCCAGGTGGCCGGGGAAGCGTCCCCCGGGCCCGAAGCACCCAGAGGACCAGCTCCATGGCAAACACAGTGACTTTTTCCGTGACTACCATGCCCAAGTCGGGCTCACAAGGCAGTTTCCGCGACACCGTCCAGAACCTGCGCACAGATCAGCTTGAGGACTGCTTCCTGTCCGTCTTCCACATCAGTGACTCCTATGCCCTGCTCAACGGTGAGGCCCTCCCCGGTGCACACACAGCCTCCAACGCCGCGCTCCGCGCTTATCTGGCCCACCGGCTTAGCGGTGACGGCGCCCTCCTGGATTTTGATGTGAAAATCGATCGCGCCTCGGAGTGCGCCCGCTCCCGCTCCTAGTCCATGGCCATGGAGGCCACGGCCGAGGTTCCGGCAGGTCATGGATGACCGCTGTGGCTGGCACCGGCCGGCCCGCCCTTCCCGGCATTGGTCCTCCTGTTGACCAGCCATGTGATGACCCAGAGCAGGACACCGATGGCCATCAGTCCGCCCGCAATTTGATACTGGATGACGTTGCGGCCCACCCAGGGACCGGCGAGGAAAGCACACAGCAGCGCCGCGACGATCGGCAGCGGCCCTGGGGACGTGAAGAAGACCTTGCGGTCAGGGTCCCTTTTGCCGCGGAGCACGACGCACGCAACATTGACCACGGTAAACACGCACAGCAGCAGGAACGCCGTTGTGCCCGACAGGTTCGCCACGATATTGCTTTCGGGATCACCGGTGACGTACCAGATCAGACCCAGCGCAAGGACGGTTGAGAACGCGATCCCGGCCCAGGGCGTGCGGCGGGTCGGCAGCACTTTCCCCAACGGCCGCGGCAGGACGGCCTGCCGGGCCATCCCGTAGATGAGCCGGCTGGCCATCAACATGTTGATCAGCGCAGTGTTGGCGACGGCGAAGACAGCAAGGAACGGAAAAACCCTGTCAATCGGGAAGTCCGGGGAGCCCTTGTGCACGACCTCCAAAAGCGCGGCACCTTCAGCCTCCCTGATCCCCTCAAGTTCGGTGGGCGAGAGCACGCTGACAACGGAAACGGCGACCAGCATGTAAAGGATCACCGCCACGCCGAGGCCGGTCAGCATGGTCCGGGGGAAGATGTGTTCGGGGTTCTTCGTTTCCTCGACCATGTTCACGGAGTCCTCGAAGCCCACCATCGCAAAGAAGGCGATGGAGGTGGCCGCTGTGACTGCCAGGAATAGTCCTTTGTCCTGGTAATCGGTGAAGACAGTAATTTCCCCAGCGTTGCCCGTCCCCTGCGCCATGACATAAAAACCGACGCCGATGACGATGCACAGGGCCGTCATCTCGACCAGTGTGAGGACGACGTTGAACTTTACGCTCTCCCCCACGCCGCGCAAATTGATCGCAGCCAGCAGCAGCATGAAACCGAGTGCAACTGCCGTGATCACGCTCTGGTCCGGCACGGCCATCCAGCCATTGATCTCCAGGCCACCGAAAAAGTTCTGGGCGAGCACATTCGCAGACGTTGAGGCACTCGTGATGCCGGAGCAGACGACGGCGAACGCAACCAGGAAGGTCACGAAGTGAATTCCGAACGCCTTATGCGTGTACAGCGCTGCACCCGCCGCCTGGGGGTATTGCGTCACAAGCTCCAAATAGGAAAACGCCGTCAGCGTGGCGACGACGAATGCCAGCAGGAACGGCAGCCAGACGATGCCGCCGACAGTCCCGGCCATGGTTCCGGTGACCGCATAGACCCCGGCACCCAGGATGTCGCCCACAATGAACAGGAGCAGGAGTTTGGGCCCCAGGACACGTTTGAGCTCAGGTTCGGTGCCTTCAGCAGATGTGTCGTGCAGTTCGTCAGAGGTGGTGCTCATGGTGACCTCCACAGCGTGTTCGGCCCCTTCGGCGGCCGCCGCTGCCGGTTCCGGGCCTTGATGTGACTTACTTCACTCTGGCCCTCCACTATCACTTTGGCAACAGCGGCCCGGGAACAGTCGGATGCGGACTCGTCGGCTCCCATTCCTGACGGGCAGTGTCCCGGCATAGACTGCCCGTGTAAGCGAAGATGCTGCCACCTCAAGGACGGCCTCATGACCGTGATCGACCCGGAATTGCTGACCTTTGAGTACAAGCTCCGCTACCGGGGCGTTCCAGGAATGGAGCATGTCCCGCGGGACTATCCGATGCGATGGGAGATTACCGTCACGACTGGCGGCGGGACGCCTGGCAGCGCGGCAGGGGCAGAAGACTCTGCGCACGAGGGCGGCGCTGCGGAGGGCGAAGAAGTGCCGGTGGGCAACGCCGTCGTCCAGGTCGTTCCGAAAGCCGGAATGATCAATCTGTTCGTCACGACGGACGGCGCCGACCCGGACATGGCACGGATCGCGGAGATGCTCACTGCCGAGCGCCCGGACCTGGTCACCGAGTACCTGCAGGACGGCGGCGACCTGATGATCGTTTCCACCCTGGAGATCCTCCCTGAGTACCGGGGCGGGCGGATGGGATACACCTTCCTCCACGCCATCGTCGAAACCGTCGGCCGGTCCGTGGACCTGGTAGTCGTCCATGCCGTGCCGGCCGCGGGCGATGGCTCTCCCCCGGAGGGCTCGGCCGAGTATGAAGAGGCCAAAGCCACGCTGAAGGCGTACTGGCAGGACTTCGGGTTCGAGGAGGCAGCCGGAGAGTATCTGGCCTTCGCCAAGAAGAGGCTTCTGGAATAGCCCGACGTCGAAAGGCCCCGCGCGTGCGGAGCCTTTCAGATTTTTGTGCCTGGACTTTCAGTACTCAGACGCGTTCGCTGATCCGGTCAGGCTGATCAGCAGCGCTCTTTTCCATTCGGGCGAGGTAGGCCCACATCCTGGATTCCTCTGTCTGCACCTGAGGCTCCGGGGCCTTGTCCGGCCTCGTCTCCTGGCTGTCTTCGGTTTCCCGGGCGCGATCCTTCCTGTAGCTCCGCCACCCCTCGCACGATGAATAGCACATCACCGACCTCCTTAGTGTGGGTGTGCTTAAATCCTCCTCCCATTCCGCCGCCGCGTCGAGACTCAGGAGTACGCCGAGACTCAGGAGAGCGGGACGCCAGGAAGGAAACCGGAGATCAGGACAGGCGCGCCCGGACGATCTCGCTGACGGCTTTGCCGTCGAAACGTCCGGCAACCCGTGCCGTCACAGGCTTCATCACGGCGCCCATGTGCCGCAGTGACAACTCGGCGCCCTCCGACCTGAGGGCTTCGATGGATTCATCCACGATTGCCTCGACCTCGGCTGCCGTGAGCGGCCGGGGCAGGTACGCCTCAATGACTTCGGCCTCGGCAACTTCCGCTGCAGCGCGGTGGCTCTCTCCCGCTTCCGTGTAAATCCGGGCGGTGTCGCGGCGTTTCCCGGCCTCCTTCTGCAGCAGAGCCGTGACCTGGGCGTCATCCAGTTCCACCGGCGTCTTGCCCGACTTCTCACGCGTTTCGATCTCCCCGAGGACATTGCGGACCGTGGTGAGGGCCACCTTGTTGCGATCCTTCATGTGGGCGACAACGTCGGCGTGCAGGCGTTCCTTCAATGTGCTCATGGCTTCCTTATCCAGCAGTAGCGGTACCGCAAGGGCGTGGGTAATTCCATCGTGCACCTTAAGCGGCCAGCGCACATCTCCCCCGCCTGCCGGCGGTAGCCTTGATCCCTATGGTTTATTTCGCCCCCGCAGTCCAGACCGTGCCCGAGGAATGGTGGAACCGGATCGCCGCAGGTTTCGCCCGGTCCGAGGTTCCTGCGGTCACCGTTACCGAACTGCTCACCGTCGTCCTGGTCGCCGTCGTCCTTTCCGTCCCGAGCGCAACGTGGCGGTACTTCGGACTGTTCGCGACGGTGACTCACGAACTCGGACATGCGTTTGCGGCCCTCACCAGCGGCCAACGTCTGGGCGGGATCAAGCTGAGGCTCAACCACTCCGGCACCACCACCTCCTTTACCCGAGGGCGCTTCGCGGCAGTGTGGTCAGGATTTTGGGGCTATCCGGTCCCCGGCGTCACGGGTGCCGCACTGGTCTGGTCAGGGTTCAACGGCTGGGGCCCCGCCGCGATGTCTGCCGGGCTGCTTGTTCTGCTTGCATCGATGATCTTCATCCGCAATGCGGCCGGCGTACTTATCCTGCTGGCCACAGTGCTCTGTGCCGGCGCACTGGTCCTCGCAGTGCCGTCAGCTTTCACGGGGCACGTGGCCATCATCCTGGGACTTGCCCTGCTGGTGGCCGCCGTCCGGGACCTGGCCAAGCTCACGAACGTGCACCTCCGCCGGCGCGACCAGCTGGCCACCTCGGACGCGTACATCCTGTACCGCGCGACGGCGGTGCCGTCCGGGGTCTGGATCGCCCTTTTCTCCCTCGTTGTGGCCGCTTCATGGGCTGTTGCCTGGCAGCCGATGTCGCGGATCTTCGCAGGGGGCGCTTAGTGTGGGTTCATGAACGAGTATCCCAGCAGCGTCAAGGAATACAGCACCAAGGGCGCCTACGTCACCGGCGGTGAATTCAACCGAGACACGAACTACATCGAGGACCGGATCACCCGTGACGGACACCCCGGGCCCAACGGCGAGCCGGGCTGGCCTGTGGAACCGGGCCGCTACCGGCTGATTGCTGCCCGGGCCTGCCCCTGGGCCAACCGGACAGTCATCGTCCGACGCCTGCTGGGATTGGAGGACGTCATCTCGCTCGGCCAGCCCGGCCCCACGCATGACGCCCGTTCCTGGACCTTCGACCTCGACCCCGACGGCAAGGATCCCGTCCTCGGCATCGAGCGGATCCAGGATGCGTACTTCCGGCGGTTCCCCGACTATCCGCGCGGCATTACCGTTCCCGCCATCGTCGACATCGCCAGCGGTGCGGTTGTGACCAACAACTACCCGCAGATCACGCTCGACTTCTCCACGGAGTGGGTTGACTTCCACCGGCCGGGCGCGCCACAGCTTTATCCGGAACACCTCCGGACTGAAATCGACAGCGTCAACAAGCGCGTCTTCACCGAGGTGAACAACGGCGTTTACCGGTGCGGTTTCGCCGGCTCCCAGGAAGCATACGACGCCGCCTACGAGCGCCTATGGACGGCCCTGGACTGGCTGGAGGAACGGCTGGGAGGGCAGCGGTATCTCGTGGGTGATTCCATCACCGAGGCTGACATACGGCTCTTCACAACGCTGGCGCGGTTCGACGCCGTCTACCACGGGCACTTCAAGTGCAACCGGAACAAGCTCAGCGAGATGCCGAACCTGTGGGGCTACGCGCGGGACCTGTTCCAGACCCCGGGCTTCGGGGACACCATCGACTTCGTGCAGATCAAGCAGCACTATTACATCGTCCATGAGGACATCAACCCGACCCGCATCGTTCCTGCAGGACCCGATCTGTCCGGGTGGCTCACTCCGCACGGCCGGGAAGCGCTGGGCGGGAGCCCCTTTGGCGAAGGAACCCCGCCTGGGCCTGTCCGGGCCGGGGAAGAAGTCGCCCCCGGGCACGGAGCCGGCTGACGGCTGCACGCCAGGGCTTCCGGGCCTCCAGCTTTGGTTTATCCATTTGTTGCATCCGGGCAGCCAACCTAGTGTTGGCCCGATGAGCACGCTGAAACAGGAGACCTCAGCCGGAGAATCTTGGGCGCGGAAGTTCGGACGGACCACGGCCGAAAGACTGCGGCGTGCCCTTGCGGCGCCGCGCCTCCAGCTGGCAGCCAAGGCAGGGCTGGCCGCGGGCGTGGCGTTCCTCATCGCCCCGCACATGCCCGGGGCTGCAGCCAAGTACGCCTACTACGCGCCCCTCGGCGCCCTCGTGGTGATGTACGAAAACGTCGCCGGCTCCATGCGACAAGGCCTCCAGACGCTTGTGGGCCTCGCCGCAGGAATCGGGCTGGCCTTCCTGCTGCTCAGCTTCGGCGCTACTCCGCTGTCGGTTGGCCTGGTGATGGCCCTCGGCGTGCTGCTGGCCGGGCTCCCCCGGCTGCGGGCCGGCCGGGACTGGATTCCGACGGCGGCGCTGCTGGTGCTGCTGGTAGGCGGTAGCAATCCCGACGATTTCTCGTACGGCTACCTGTTCCAAATGGGCGTCGGGGTCGCCGTGGGAGTCGCCGTCAATCTGCTCGTTTTCCCGCCCCTCCACTTCAATGCGGCGGCCCTCAGCCTGGCCGAGCTGCGGCTTGCCCTGGCCAGGCAGCTGACGGACATGGGGGCGGCAGTCCACGAGAAGTGGCCGCCGGAGCACGAGGACTGGTCCCTCCGGTCTGACGAACTGGCAAGGTCGGCCAGGTCTGTCCGCGCCGCCGTGCAGCGGGCAGACGCAAGCCGCGAGGCAAACCCGCGGCGGCGCTTCCACCCCCGCGACGTGGATCTGGACTACCGCAACCTCCGCGACCTGGAACGCATCACGTTCTACATCCAGGACATGACCGAGGTCCTCGCCGAGGTCATCTGGAACAAGGACCTGCCCTTCACCATCCCGATCGCCCACAGTGAGCCGCTCGCCAAGGCGCTCACCGCCGTCGGAGAGGTTCTGCGCGCCGCGGAAGAGGAGGACTCAGTGCGGCGGGATGAACTGAAGCAGGCAGCGCACCGGGCCGTCGACGCCCTGAGGGCACGCATCCTGGAGGACGACACCGACACCGGTGCGCCCAGCGCCGCGGAATCCATCCTGCTCAGCCTCCACAGGATTTTGCGCGTGACCCGGGCGGAGGATAGCTAGAGGGCGCTGACGGATCCGCTGAAATACTTGCGGCCGGAGCTCCGGTTCCAGGCCACGTAGTCCGACTTCAGCCAGGCGTCGCCCTCGCCCTGCACGGTAGAGATCTCCAGCGCCACGCGCGCCGGGAGGTACACCGGCGCGTCGAAGGAGACATCCCAGCGGAACGAGTCGCCCCTGGCTGCCCCGACATCCGCGAGCGCGCGGGACGCCAGATACATGCCATGGGCGATTGACCGCCGCAGCCCCAGGGCCTTGGCGGACAACACACTGAGGTGGATGGGATTGAAGTCCCCGGAGACTGCCGCGTACGCACGCCCGGTGTCGACTCCCAGCTGCCAGACCGCCGTCGGGTCCGGCGCCTTGAAGTCCCCTGCCCGGACCTCAGCCGATGCTTTATCTATCCCGGGAAGAAAGACCCCCTTCGCAAGGTACGTCGAAACGCCGCGCCAGCGTACGGCGCC
The DNA here is from genome assembly GCF_044754225.1 of Arthrobacter sp. NPDC093125. Classification (NCBI taxonomy): domain Bacteria; kingdom Bacillati; phylum Actinomycetota; class Actinomycetes; order Micrococcales; family Micrococcaceae; genus Arthrobacter; species Arthrobacter sp. NPDC093125. Next base: position 71,236 of record NZ_JBIVOQ010000012.1, read on the forward strand.
GTCCCCTGATCCGCGGATTTCGGCCAGGACGTCCAGCTGCGTTCCCGCCCGGTGGGCACGCAGCCCCTCCGCGCGGGCCGTGATGTCCAAAGGCTCGGTGAACCGCGCCGGGATGAACTGCTCCACTACGTTCCGGAGGTGGATCATGCCAAGCAGCGGCAACGGAAAGTCGTCCCGGTTCAGAACGCTCATTGCCACTGGGAACGCCATGGCGTGCAGAAACCCTGCGGGAAGCACATCGCTCGCCGTCTCACCGACCAGGTGCTGGTACGCGGTCAGGTTTTCGACGTCGGCCCGCACCTCCCGCACTTCGTGGCTCACGGCAGGCAGGGCGGCACCGGCCGGGGAGCCAAGAATCCGACGGCGCGCCGCCCCTGCCGCCGCATTTACATACAGCTTGGACAGCGACGGCATCTCGCCCAGGATGACGGGCTGGGCCATGCTCATGCGCCCACCAGGTTTTGACCGCACACCCTGAGCACCTGTCCGGAGATGCCTCCGGCGGCATCGCTGGCGAGGAACGCGATGGCTTCGGCAACGTCTTCCGGGCGCCCGCCCTGCTGGAGCGAGTTGAGCCGCCGCGCGATCTCCCGTGGAGCAAACGGCATGCGGGCCGTCATCTCCGTCTCAATGAAACCCGGAGCCACAGCATTGATGGAGCCGCCATATTCTGCAAGCAGAGGGGCCGTGGCGCGGACCATGCCGATCACACCGGCCTTGGAGGCCGCGTAGTTCGTCTGGCCGCGGTTGCCCGCAATGCCGCTGGTGGACGCCACGGAAACGATTCTTGGAGCAGAGCGGAAGTGGCCGGAGGCCAGTAAGGCTTCATTGATCCGCAGCTGGGCCTCAAGGTTCACGCCGATAACGGAACTCCACCGCCCGTGATCCATGTTGACCAGCAGCTTGTCCCGGGTTATGCCCGCGTTGTGCACCATGATGTCCAGCCGTCCGTGCCGGCTGACGGCGTGGTCAATGATCCGCTGGCCGGCGTCCTCCCGCGTGACATCGAGCTGGAGCGCTGTGCCCCGGATCCCGTTGGCGACCTCGGCCAGATGGTCTCCCGCGGCGGGAATGTCCACAGCCACCACCGTTGCTCCGTCCCGGTGCAGCGTTCGTGCAATTGACGCCCCGATGCCGCGGGCGGCGCCCGTGACGACGGCAACCTTCCCCGTGAGCGGCGCGTCCGGCACGGCGGGGAGGCTTCCCGACGGCGACCCGACCCGCAGGAACTGTCCATCGACGAAGGCCGAGCGGCCCGAGAGGAAGAACCGGAGCGCACCCAGCACGGAGGGAGCCGTGGCGCTGACGCCCTCGGTAAGGACGATGCCGTTGCCCGTGGCTCCGGCCCACAGTTCCTTGGCCACGGAGCGGAGCAGCCCGTCAACCCCTTGGCGGGCAGCAGCAGCGGCCGGCCGGCCGCCGTCGGGTGCGCGGGAAATGGTGACCACCCGCCCGTTCGGTGCCAGCTCCCGCAGGGCGGGTCCCGCGGTGAGCACCGGCTGTTCAAGATCGGCGGGCGATTGGAGATCGTCCAAGACCAGCACGATGGCCCCCACCCGCTCCTTGGCCACAGCATGCCGGCGGACCTCCACGTCCCAGTCCAGGAGCTCCCCGGCGAGGTCGTCCGCTCCTGCACTCGCCCCTATGACCAGCACCGGACCGGCAGGGAGGGGCTGGCGGGGTTCGTAGCGCCGGAGCGCGGCCGGCTGCGGGAGCCCAAGCTTCTTCGCGACGTCCCTGCCCGGACCCTTGCTGACCAGCCGCGTATATGTATCCGTCATCGGAATCCCCTAGCGTGCTTCCAACAGTGCGGCAACACCCTGTCCGCCGGCAGCGCAGACGGAAATGAGGCCGAGCGCGGGCCGCCCGTTGTCGGCGCCCTTCTCATGCAGCATCTTGGCCAGGGTCGCCACAATGCGCCCGCCGGTGGCGGCGAACGGGTGCCCGGCCGCGAGGGAGGAGCCGTGGACGTTGAGCCGGGAGCGGTCTACCTTGCCGAACGCACCGACCAGGCCAAGCCGTGTGCGTCCGAAGTCCTCGTCCTCCCATGCGGCGAGTGTGCTCAGGACGGTTCCGGCAAAGGCCTCGTGGATTTCAAAGTAGTCGATGTCGTCCAGGGTCAGGCCGTTGCGTGCGAGCAGGCGCGGCACTGCGAACGCCGGGGCCATCAGCAGGCCGTCCTTACCATGGACGAAGTCCACTGCCGCAGCTTCACCATCCACGATGGCAGCGAGCTTGGGCAGACCATGGGTGTCAGCCCACTCCTCTGAAGCCAGCAGAACGGTTGAGGCTCCGTCGGTCAGCGGGGTGGAGTTGCCTGCTGTCATGGTCGCTTCCGAGCCGAGGTTGCGGCCGAAGACAGGCTTCAGGGTGGCCAGCTTCTCAAGGCTGGTGTCCGGCCGAAGGTTCGAGTCCTTGCTCAGCCCGCGGTAGGGGGTGAGGAGGTCATCGAAGAATCCGGACTCGTAGGCGGCGGCGAGATTGCGGTGGCTGTTGTAGGCCACTTCGTCCTGCGCCTCGCGGGTGATCTTCCACTGCGCAGTGGTCAGAGCCTGGTGCTCTCCCATGGACAGGCCTGTCCGGGGTTCACCGGTGCTGGGAGCGTCGGGGGCGAGGTCCTTGGGGCGCAGCCTCGCGAGAACCTGCAGCCGCTGCGGCAGGGTTTTGGCACGGCTCAGGTCCAGCAGTATTTCCCGCAGGCCCTCGCTCACGGCGATGGGCGCATCGGACGCGGAATCGACACCCCCGGCGATGGCCGAGTCGATCTGCCCGAGCCTGACCTTGTTGGCCAGGCTCAGCACCGCTTCGAGCCCTGTGGCGCATGCCTGCTGCAGGTCATAGGCGGGGGTCTCGGCAGAGAGCGCCGACCCGAGGACCACTTCACGGGTCAGGTTGAAGTCCCGTGAGTGCTTCAGCACCGCGCCTGCGGCAACTTCTCCGATCCGCTCATCCTGCAGCCCGAAGCGGGCCACCAGGCCGTCGAGGGCGGCCGTGAGCATGTCCTGGTTCGACGACTTTGTGTAGGCGCCGCCCGTGCGCGCAAAGGGGATCCTGTTGCCGCCCACCACGACGGCCGAACGCAGGTTCCGGCCGGATGAGGCTACAGCTTCGCTGGTTCCATTCAATGACTGTCCCTCAGTGGACATGCGAGTCTCCTTTGTTCCGCTTGGGTTATCGATACCCAGCGTACCTGATACGCTGGGTATCGTGAACAACCCCCCGCCTCCCGGCGATTCCCAACCCGTATCCGCTGCAGTCGACGGCCGGGCTTCCAGGTGGCAGTCCCACCGTGAGGAGCGCCGCAGGGAGCTCATCAAAGCTGCCCGCCGGGCGGTCCACCTGCTTGGCAGCGATGCCTCGATGGAGGACATCGCCGCGGCCGCCGGGACCTCGAAGTCCGTTTTCTACCGGTACTTTGGGGACAAAGCCGGCCTTCAGCAGGCTGTGGGCGACGTGGTGTTGAACCAGATGCAGCGGCGGATCCAGGAAGCGGCGCAGGCGGCCCAGACCCCACGCGAGGGCCTTTTCGCCATGGTCTCGGCGTATCTGCAGATGGCCGAGACCAGCCCCAATGTCTATACGTTCGTCACCCGCTACTCAGCAGCGGACCCCGACGGCAGTCAGAGCATCGCCACGGCAGGGGCACTGGGCCACTTTTTCGATTCCATCGCGGACATGATCGCCCGTCCCATGCGCACCCACCTCGGCCCGGGCAAGGAGGCTGTGATCGGCTACTGGCCCAATGCCGCGATCGGGCTTGTCCGCAACGCGGGTGAACAATGGCTGGCCAGCCCGGACTCCCCCGGGAAGCCTGACCAGGAAACGATGGCACGCCAGATCACGGCATGGCTGTGCGTGGGCATCGCACCCGAGCTCAACGACGTCCCATAAACCCACATTTGTCAGACCCAACGAAGGAAGCGATATGACTGAAGTAGCGGACCGCCCCTCTGACACCACCGCTGGCACAGCCGACGGAGGCCAGCCCGCCGTCGACGTGGCGGCGCTTGGTGAGCAGCTGCTGGGGAAATGGGCGGACATCCGGCGCCAGGCGCGGGAACTTGCTGCGCACCCCGAGCTGCACAAGATCGAGGGCCTCACGCACACCGAACACCGGCAGCGCACGTTCGGGCAGCTCCGCTACCTCGTGGACAACGGCGGCGTGCACCGCGCCTTCCCGGCGGACCTGGGCGGTTCGGATGACCACGGCGGCAACATTGCAGGCTTCGAGGAATTGGTCACCGCCGACCCGTCCCTCCAAATCAAGGCCGGCGTGCAGTGGGGGCTCTTTGGTTCGGCCGTGATGCACCTCGGCACCGGCGGGCACCACCGGAAGTGGCTGCCCGGCATCATGAACCTGGATATCCCCGGCTGCTTTGCCATGACGGAGACGGGACACGGATCGGACGTGGCGAGTATCGCCACTACTGCCACGTACGACGCCGGCACCCAGGAATTCGTGATCAACACGCCTTTCCGTGGGGCCTGGAAGGACTACATCGGCAACGCCGCCGTCGACGGCCTGGCTGCCGTGGTGTTCGCGCAGCTCGTCACCCGCGGCGTGAACCACGGGGTCCACGCGTTCTATGTGGACCTGCGCGACCCCGACACCAAGGAGTTCCTGCCCGGGATCGGCGGCGAGGACGACGGCGTCAAAGGCGGCCTGAACGGGATCGACAACGGCCGCCTGCACTTCAGCAATGTCAGGATCCCCCGCAGCAACCTGCTCAACCGCTACGGCGACGTGGATGCCGACGGACATTACAGCTCGCCCATCGCCAGCCCGGGCCGGCGCTTTTTCACGATGCTCGGCACCCTCGTCCAAGGCAGGGTCAGCCTCGACGGCGCCGCCGTCGCCGCCTCGAAGCTGGCCCTGAAGACTGCCATTACCTATGCCACCGAGCGCCGCCAGTTCAACTCATCCTCCCTGACCGAGGAAGAGGTGCTCCTTGACTACCAGAGGCACCAGCGCCGCCTGTTCACGCGCCTGGCCACCACGTACGCCGCCGCGTTCGCCCACGAGCAGCTGCTGCAAAGGTTCGATGACGTGTTCTCCGGCGCGGACTGCACCGACGCGGACCGGCAAGATCTGGAGACCCTCGCCGCAGCCCTCAAGCCGCTGAGCACATGGCACGCGCTGGACACCCTGCAGGAGTGCCGCGAGGCGTGCGGCGGCGCCGGCTTCCTGATCGAGAACCGCTTCGCCTCGCTCCGCGCCGACCTGGACGTCTACGTCACCTTCGAAGGGGACAACACGGTACTGCTTCAGCTGGTGGCCAAGCGGCTGCTGGCTGACTACGCCAGGGAATTCCGCAACGTCAACTTCGGGGTCCTGGCGCGCTATGTCGTCAACCAGGCGGCGGGCACCGCCATCCACCGGACCGGCCTGCGGGGCGTCGCCCAGTTCGTGGCGGACACCGGACTGCCGCAGAAGGCGGCAATCGCACTGCGGGATGAGGAGAGCCAGCGTGCCCTGCTCACCGACCGGGTGCAGACCATGGTTGCCGAGGCCGCCACTTCCCTGAGGGGTGCCAACAGGCTTCCCCAGCGCGAGGCTGCCGCCGTCTTCAACCGGCACCAGAACGAGCTCATCGATGCGGCGCAGGCGCACGCGGAGCTGCTGCAGTGGGAAGCGTTTACCGAGGCCCTGGCGCAGGTCGGGGATCCGGGGACGAAGACGGTGCTCACGTGGCTCAGGGATCTCTTCGGGCTCTCCCTGATCGAGAAGAACCTGTCCTGGTACCTGATGAACGGCCGGCTTTCCATGCAGCGGGCACGGGCCGTGGGCGGCTACATCGACAGGCTACTGGTCAAGATCCGGCCGCACGCCCTGGATCTGGTCGACGCCTTCGGTTACGGTCCGGAGCACCTGCGGGCTGCCATCGCCACCGGGGCCGAAAAACTCCGGCAAGACGAGGCGCGCGGGTTCTACCGCGTCCAGCGGGCCAGCGGCAGCGCCCCGATCGACGAAAAGTCAGCTTAAACCCCGACGGCGGTGCTCCCCACCGTGGGGAGCGCCGCCGTCGGGCGTTAATGTCGGGCGTTAATGCAGCAGCCCGCTTCAGCTGCTGCTATTTGAGCACTGAGCGGTAGACGTCGAGGGTGGTCTCGGTAATGGACTCCCACGAGAAGTGCTCCTCGGCGCGCCGCCTGCCGGCCTCACCCATGGCGCGGGCGCGCTGGGGGTCGGAGACCACTTCAGTGAGGGCAGCGGCAAAGTCAGTGACGAACTTCTCCGGATCCAGCGGCGTGCCGGTCCCGTCGGTCACCTGTTCGAGGTCCACGAGCAGTCCGGTGTCGCCGTGCTGCACCACCTCGGGGATGCCGCCGGTGGCGCTGGCCACGACGGCGGCGCCGCACGCCATGGCTTCCAGGTTCACGATGCCCAGCGGTTCGTAGATGGACGGGCACGCGAATGCAGTGGCGTGGCTGAGGACCTGGATGAGTTCGTTGCGGGGCAGCATCCGCTCAATGAGGACAACACCGCTGCGCTGGCTTTGCAGCTCCTCGATCAGCCGCGCGGTTTCGGCGGCGAGCTCGGGGGTGTCAGCGGCCCCGAGGCACAGCACCAGCTGCACGTCGGCAGGAAGCTTTGCGGCAGCGCGCAGGAGGTAGGGAACGCCCTTCTGCCGCGTGTTCCGTCCCACGAACACCACGCTGGGCAGCTCAGGGTCGATGCCGAGGGAGCGGACAACGTCGTCGTTCTCGTCCCGGTTCCACAGGCTGACGTCGATGCCGTTGTGCACCACCTTGACCTTGGCCGGATCGACCTCGGGGTAGCTGCGCAGGATGTCCTGGCGCATGCCCTCTGACACGGCGATGATGGCGGCCGCCGCCTCGTAGGCGGTCTTCTCCACCCAGGAGGACAGCGCGTAGCCACCGCCGAGCTGCTCGGCCTTCCACGGGCGGAGCGGTTCCAGGCTGTGCGCGCTCAGCACATGCGGGATGCTGTGCAGCAGCGAGGCCAGGTGTCCGGCCATGTTGGCGTACCAGGTATGCGAATGGACCAAGTCGGCGCCTTCGACGTCAGGCACGATTCGCAGATCCACGCCGAGCGTCTGGACTGCCGCGTTCGCTGACCCGAGATCCTCCGGAACGGAGTAGGAGGTCACGTTCGCCCCGTGGTAGTCGGCATCCCTCGCTGCACCAAAGGCACGCACCTGCAGGTCGACGTGCTGGGCCAGGACACGGCTCAGCTCGGCTACGTGGACACCTGCACCGCCGTAGATCTCCGGCGGGAACTCTTTAGTCACAATGTCTATTCGCATGATGCCCAAGGTAGTCCTTGACGCTTATCTGTTCTAGTGTGAAGAAGTCCGGGCGTGCCGGACTGTTGGGGAGTTTACGAAGGTGTACAGGGAGCGACTACTATGCCGTTGACTAAGAAAGTATTGGCGATTGTCCTGGCTGGCGGGGAGGGCAACCGCCTGATGCCGCTGACGGCGGACAGGGCCAAACCAGCCGTGCCGTTTGCGGGGAGTTACCGGCTGATCGATTTCGCCCTCTCCAACCTCGTGAACTCCCGCTATCTGCAGATCGTGGTCCTGACGCAGTACAAGTCCCACAGCCTTGACCGCCACATCTCCGAGACCTGGCGCATGTCCACCCAGCTCGGCAACTACGTCGCCTCCGTTCCCGCGCAGCAGCGCGTGGGCAAGAGCTGGTTCCTGGGCAGCGCCAACGCCATCTACCAGTCGCTGAACCTGATCCACGACGCCAACCCGGACATCGTCGTCGTGGTCGGCGCCGACCACGTGTACCGGATGGACTTCGCCCAGATGGTGGAGCAGCACGTCCTCAGCGGCTCCAAGGCCACCGTTGCCGCCGTCCGCCAGCCCCTGAACATGGCCAACCAGTTCGGCGTCATCGAGGTGGATCAGGAGGATCCGAAGAAAATCGCGGCGTTCGTGGAAAAGCCCGCGTCAACGCCGGGACTCGCAGCCGACCCGAGCCAGTTCCTGGCATCCATGGGCAACTATGTCTTCAACGCGGATGCCCTGGTGGACGCGCTGCATGTCGACGCCGAACGCCTGGACACCAAACACGACATGGGCGGGGACATCATCCCCTACTTCGTGAACCGCGGTGAGGCCGGCGTCTACGACTTCACGCTCAACGACATCCCCGGGTCCACCGAACGTGATCGCACCTACTGGCGTGACGTCGGCACCATCGATTCGTTCTACGACGCCCACATGGACCTGATCTCGCCGCTGCCGGTGTTCAACCTGTACAACTCCGAGTGGCCCATCTACACCCGCCAGAGCATCGCCCCGCCGGCCAAGTTCGTCCGCGGCGACAACAATACTGTGGGGACCGCCCTTGATTCGATCGTTGCCAGCGGCGTGGTCATCTCCGGCGGCATCGTCGAGGGCTCCGTGCTGTCCAACGACGTGTACGTCGGAACTGCCAGCCGCGTCATTGACTCCGTGCTGATGGACAAGGTGCAGATCGGTGAGGGTGCCGTGGTACGGCGCGCCATCATCGACAAGAACGTGCGCGTCCCGGCCGGTGCAGCCATCGGCCTTGACCCGGAGCTGGACCGCGCCCGCGGCTTCAAGGTCACCGATTCGGGCATCACAGTGCTCTCCAAGGGGCAGTCGGTTCCGGAACCGGACGACGCCGAGCGGAAGCTGTCCGCGGCCAACCTCCACCTTGTTCCGGACGCCGTGAAGGCTGCCACCGAGAACTGGCCTGAGGTCCGCAGTTCCGTCGAGCACGTGGGCAAGGTCCAGGCGGCCGCCGTCGGCGTGGACTCCCCGTCGCGGTAGCCGCCGCGCACCTGCGCTGACCTGCCCTCCCCGGCACGCACTGAGGCAGGCCCGAATCCCAACAGGCTGTAAAATTTGATCAATGAGCTCCTCCGATCTGACGCCTGAAGAGATTCAGGCCTGCCTCAAGGTTTTGAACACCATCCACGTCTACGACGAGGAGCACCCTGACTACGTCTCGGTGCGACGCGCCACCGGGAAGATGTTCAAGGCCGTCAAGCGCCACCGCCGGGTGACCAAGCGCGACCTCATCGCAGATGCTGACCGGGCCGTGCTCGCCCAGACGGCGACGGCGGCCCCGGACCGGATTGACGACGAAACCCGCGGCAACAAACTCGCCCCCTCGGCGACCGGCAAGGTGGCCGGCCACCTCATCAGGTCCCGGCCGTGCTACATCTGCAAGCAGCACTACACCCAGGTAGACGCCTTCTACCACCAGCTCTGCCCGGAGTGCGCGGCGTTCAGCCACACCAAGCGGGACGCCCGCACCGACCTCGCCGGCCGCCGCGCCCTGCTCACCGGCGGCCGCGCCAAGATCGGCATGTACATCGCCCTCCGGCTGCTTCGGGACGGCGCACACACCACCATCACCACGCGCTTCCCGAAGGACGCCGTCCGCCGCTTCGCCGCGATGGAGGACAGTGCTGACTGGCTGCACCGGCTGAAGATCGTGGGAATCGACCTGCGCGACCCGTCCCAGGTCATGGCGCTCACCGACGACCTCAACGCCGCCGGACCCCTGGACATCATCATCAACAATGCGGCGCAGACCGTCCGCCGCTCGGGCAATGCCTACAAGCCGCTGGTGGACGCCGAGGACGAGCCGCTTCCCGCCGCTCTCCAGGCCGGCAACGGAGGCCCCGAGCTGGTCACCTTCGGCCACGCCCATGACAAGCACCCGCTTGCCCTCGCCAGCAGCGTGACCGAACACCCGGTGCTGGCAGGCGACGCCGTCACCTCGCTTGCCCTGTCCACCGGCTCCGCGTCCCTGGAACGCATTGCCTCCGGTACCGCCATCGACGCCGGCGGGCTGGTGCCCGACCTCGCCAGCATCAACAGCTGGACGCAGGTGCTGGACGAGGTTGACCCGCTGGAAATGCTGGAAGTGCAGCTCTGCAACGTGACGGCGCCCTTCCTGCTGGTCAGCAGGCTGCGCGACGCCATGAGGCGCTCCACCGCGCGCCGCAAGTACATCGTGAACGTCTCTGCGATGGAGGGCCAGTTCTCCCGCGCCTACAAGGGTCCTGGCCACCCGCACACCAACATGGCCAAGGCCGCCCTGAACATGATGACCAGGACCAGCGCCAAGGAAATGCTGGACACCGACGGCATCCTCATGACGGCCGTGGACACCGGCTGGATCACGGACGAACGCCCGCACTACACCAAGGTCCGGCTCATGGAGGAAGGCTTCCACGCGCCGCTGGACCTCGTGGACGGGGCCGCCCGCGTGTACGATCCGATCGTCATGGGCGAAAACGGCGAGGACCAGTACGGCGTGTTCCTCAAGGACTACAAGCCGAGCCCCTGGTAACAGGGTCACCGGTGCAAGTTTCACTGGCAACAGTACGAACTGCGGGCTCCCGGCAATGCCGGGAGCCCGCAGTTTCAGCTTAAGCAGCCGGGGCCGCCAGGCATGCGCTAGGCCAGACGCGTGATTTCGACACTCACGCTGAGGGCGGAGCCTCCGCCGCCGGACAGGATGCCCTTGAGCGGCGGCACGTCACGGTAGTCGCGGCCGCGCGCCACGGTGACATGGAAATCGCCCGCCGGCTTGTGGTTGGTCGGGTCCCAGCTGCGCCATTCGCCGTCCCACCACTCCAGCCACGCATGGGACTGGCCGGCAACCGTCTCACCGATGTCCGCCGTCGAACGCGGGTGCAGGTAACCGGACACGTACCGGGCGGGGATGCCGCAGCTGCGCAGCGCGCCGATGGCAAGATGCGCGAGGTCCTGGCAGACGCCCTGCCGCTGGTTCCAGGCCTGTTCGGCGTTGGTGGTGACGCCGGTGGTGCCCTTCATGTAGGTCATCTCCCCCCGCATCCACTCAAAGACCGCCATGGCGGCTTCGTACGGGTTCTTACCCTCCACAACGCCCGGGATGATGGCGAGCACCTCGTCGCCGGGGCCGGTGAGCTGCGACTGCGGGATCCAATCACTGTGCTGGTTCAGCACCTCGGGTGACGCCAGGTGGTCCCAGCCCACGATGTCCGTTTCCGAGGGGATGCGTTCCACGCGGTGCACTTCGACCGTGGTGGTGGAGAGCACTTCGAGGTGTTCATGCGGCATCTGCATGTCAAAGGCCGTGACCCGGGTGCCCCAGTAGTCGCGGTAGCTGCTCACCGCAGCCTGAGACGGGGAAACCTTCAGAGACGACTCCAGCACCACCTGCTGCGGATCCGTCAGCGGTGTCATGCGGGCCTCGTTGTAGGACAGCGTCACCCGTTTGTTGTACTTGTAGCCGGTCTTGTGGATGATGCTCAGCCGGGTCATGAAACTTCTCCCACCCAGGCCAGTTCGTCCGCCTGATTGAAGTACTTACGGGAAATGGCGTCCGAGGCCTGCGAAACAGCCTTCTGCACGCGCTCCATGTGTTCCGGCAGCTCCGACATGAGGTCGTCGGTGCGGTGGAACTCAAGGAAGGTGCGCGCCTGGCCCACAATCCGGCGGGCGTCGTTAATGAAGCCGACGCGCTGGGCCGTCGGGTCGAGCTTCGCCAGGTAATCGTCCGCGTCGCGCAGGGCGTAGACGATGGAGCGCGGGAAGAGGCGGTCCAGCAGCAGGAACTCGGCCGCGTGCTGGTCTCCGAATGCTGCCCTGCGGGTGCGCAGGAAGGACTCGTACGCACCGGCGCAGCGCAGCATGTTCACCCAGGACATGCCTGCGGAGAGGACGTCCCGCGTAGAGAGCATGCGTGCCGTCATGTCCGCCCGCTCCAGCGAACGGCCCAGGGCAAGGAACAGCCAGCTGTCATCGTGGCTCACGGTGGTGTCCGCGAGGCCGCTGACCATGGCGGTGCGTTCCAGTACCCAGTGGCAGTACCGGTAGGTGCCCACCACGTCCTTGCGGTGCTGATTCAGGCCGTAATAGGTGGTGTTGAGGCTTTCCCACAGGCCCGAGGAGACCGTCTCGCGGGCGCGGCGGGCGTTTTCACGTGCGGCACCCAGTGATCCGGCGATGGACGTGGCGCTGTGCTTGTCGTAGGCGAGGGCGTGCAGCAGCTCCTCGAGGCCGAAGTCCTCGCCCTGGGGACGCGCCCCCATGACTGCGAGCAGCTCCCGGGCGACGCTGCGGCGCTCCTCCGTGGGCAGGTGGTTCAGCCGCTCCAGGTGGACGTCCAGGATGCGGGCGGTGCCGTCGGCCCGTTCAACGTAGCGGCCGATCCAGAAAAGGGACTCGGCGATTCGGCTAAGCATGTGCGGCTACCTCCTGCGCGAGCCTGGCGGTGGATGAAAGTGGGGTTGGAACGGGTGCGTGCGGCGTCACTGCTGCTGCTCCGACTGGCGGTCCCGCCAGTTGCTTTCGACGGGCCAGACGGACACGCGTTCGCGGACGGTAATGGTCGGCCGCGGCAGCTGTTCCACCGGCACCTGCGGGGAATCTGCCAGCACCCAGGTGTCCTTGGACCCGCCGCCCTGGCTTGAGTTCACGATCAGGGAGCCCTCCTTCAGCGCCACGCGGGTGAGGCCGCCGGGGAGGACCCACACGTCGTCGCCGTCGTTCACGGCGAACGGACGCAGGTCCACGTGGCGCGGGCCGAACTTGTCGCCGCTGAGCGTGGGCACCGTGGACAGCTGCAGGACCGGCTGGGCGATCCAGCCGCGGGGGTCCGCGATGATGCGCTTCCGGAGGGCGTCCAGTTCCTCCCTCGACGCGTCCGGTCCGATTACAAGACCCTTGCCGCCTGAACCGTCCACCGGCTTGACCACGAGTTCATCGAGCCGGTCGAGGACGTGCTCGCGCGCTTCGTCTTCCTCGAGCCGGAACGTGTCCACGTTGGCGATGACGGGCTCTTCGCCCAGGTAGTAGCGGATCAGGTCCGGAACGTAGCTGTAAACCAGTTTGTCGTCGGCCACACCGTTGCCCACGGCGTTGGCGATGGTGACGCCGCCGGCGCGTGCGGCGTTGACCAGGCCCGGGCATCCAAGCATGGAGTCGGAGCGGAACTGCAGCGGGTCAAGGAAGTCGTCGTCGATCCGCTTGTAAATGACATCCACGCGCTGTTCGCCGGCCGTGGTCCGCATGTAGACGCGGTTACCGCGGCAGATGAGGTCACGGCCCTCAACGAGTTCAACGCCCATCAGCCCGGCGAGCAGGGTGTGCTCGAAGTAGGCGCTGTTGAAGACGCCGGGGGTCAGCACCACCACGGTGGGATCGTCGACGCCGGACGGGGCGGTCTTGCGCAGGGCGGAGAGCAGCCGCCGCGGATATTCCTCCACGGGGCGGATGAGCTGGGATCCGAACGCCTCGGGAAGGCCCTTCGCCATGGCACGCCGGTTCTCCAGCACGTAACTGACGCCTGATGGCACCCGGACGTTGTCCTCAAGGACGCGAAACGTGCCCGCGGCGTCACGGACGACGTCGATGCCGGAGATGTGCACGCGGACGCCGCCAGCCGGTTCGAAACCGTGGACGGCACGGTGGAAGTGCGCGCTCGTGGTGACCAGCTGGCGGGGAATGACGCCGTCCGAGACGACAGTCATCTTGTCGTAGACGTCGTTGAGGAACGCCTCGAGCGCCTTGACGCGCTGAGCCACGCCGCGCTCCAGCACAGCCCACTCATCGGCTGGAATCACGCGCGGGACGATGTCCAGCGGGAACGGCCGCTCCTCCCCCGCAAAGTCGAACGTCACCCCGCGGTCCAGGAAGGTCCGTGCCATCGAGTCTGCGCGCGCGCTGACGTCGGCGAGGGACAGCTCACGGAGGGCACCGGCGACTTGCCCGTAGGACGTGCGGGCCGTCTGCCCCGGGGCAAACATCTCGTCGTAGGCACCCGTGCGGCCGGCGGCCGTCGAGTAATCCTGGAATAGGTCAGACATGGTCATTAGCCAACCACCTTTTTGTTGCAAATTCATTTCCGTACCGCGCTCTGGCGTGTTGACTGGGCCGTCCGGTTGGTCTTTTCCCTCACCTGTCCGGCAAGGTTGGGACGTGCCAGACTTCCGATTCCCGATGCCGCCGCAGCCGCGGCCGCCCAGGGTGGCGCATCAGAACCTTACCCGGAATCTTCCGGGTCTGCTGACAGCAGTGGTTGCGTTGGCTCTGGCGTTCCTTATCCATGCTGCCGTTCCGGCCCTTCCGGTGATGACCTTGGCCGTGGTGCTGGGCCTGCTGGCGGCCAATCTGCCGGTCACCGCGGTGTGGGCTGCAGGCCGGGCAAGGCCCGGCCTGGACTTCGCGGGCAAGCACCTGATGCGCGGCGGCATTGTGCTCCTCGGTCTGAAGGTGGGCATCGGGGACGTGCTCGGCCTCGGCTGGGCCTCGCTGCTGCTGATTGCAGCGGTGGTGCTGGCCAGCTTCGCGGGAACCTACGGAATCTCCCGTCTCTTCCGGCTGACGCGGGAGGCCTCGCTGCTGATCGCCACGGGTTTCTCCATCTGCGGCGCCTCGGCCATCGGGGCGATGGCGGCAGTGCGGCGCATCAAGCACCCGGATACCGTCCTGCCGGTGGCTCTCGTGACACTCTGCGGGACCCTCGCCATTGGAGTCCTCCCGCTGCTGATCCATCCGCTGCGGCTGAGCCCCGAGGTCTTCGGCGCGTGGACCGGCGCCTCGGTGCACGATGTGGGCCAGGTGGTGGCCGCTGCCCAGACCGCGGGTCCAGCGGCGCTGGCGATCGCCGTCGTCGTCAAACTGACGCGGGTCATCCTGCTGGCGCCCATGGTGGCGGCCGCCGGTGTACAGCAGCGGATCGCGTCCCTGCGGCGGGCACGCCGCGCAGGGAATCCCTCCGCCGGTGAAAGCCACGGCCCTGCGGGCGATGGTTCCGGAACGAGGCTGCCGGCGGAGGCGCTGCCGCCCGTGGTGCCGCTGTTCGTCGTCGGATTCGTGGCGATGGTGGCGCTGCGCTCCACCGGGTGGATTCCCCACGCCGGGCTTGAAGCGGCCGCGGGACTGCAGGACATCCTCCTCGGGGCGGCGCTGTTCGGCCTCGGGACTGCGGTGCGCATCCAGACCCTGCTGCACACGGGGCTGCGGGCGGTCACCGCGGCACTGGCGGCGTGGCTGCTGATTGCCGTGCTGGGCCTGGCCGCGGCACTCCTGATGCTGCAGTGAGCGGCATGCTGCAATAGCCGGCGTGATTCAATGACTGGGTGTCGAATGCGAACCTCCAGCGCTCTGTAGCGGCAGCCAGGTCTGCCCTGATCACCACCCACACGTACGACGTCCTCCTCGACGTCCGCAGCGCCGCGGAGCAGCAAACCGCCGGGTACGCCAGCCGGAGCACCATCACCTTCTCGGCACGCCAGGCGGGAGCATCGACGTTCCTGGACTTCATCGGCGACGTGGAGAGCGTGGTCCTCAACGGCGTGGCGCTGCCGGTCGCGGATGTTGTGGACGGTGCCCGGATCCGCCTGGACAACCTGCAGGCGGAGAACACCGTCACGGTGGCCGGCAGCGCCCTCTACAGCAGGTCCGGCGAGGGCATGCACCGCTTCTTCGATCCGGCGGACGGCCAGTGCTACCTCTACACCCAGTACGAGCCCGCCGACGCCCGCCGCGTTTTCGCCAACTTCGAACAGCCCGACCTCAAGGCCGCCTTCACTTTCTCCGTCATCGCACCCTCCGGGTGGCACGTCGCCTCCAACCGCGCCGAGGCGGTGCGCACCCCGGTCGAGGGCGACCCCGCCGCCAGCCAGTGGGACTTTCTGCCCACACTCCCGATGTCCACCTACATCACCACAGTGCTGGCGGGCCCATATTTCAGGGCGGAGGAGCACTGGAGCGCAACGCTCGACGACGGCACCCGGCTTGAGGTGCCGCTGGCCCTTTACTGCCGGGCCTCCATGGCGGCCTCCTTCGACACCGGTGAGCTGTTTAAGCTCACGAAGCAGGGGCTGGAGTTCTTCAACAGCCTCTTCGACTACCCGTACCCGTGGGGAAAGTACGACCAGGCGTTCGTGCCCGAGTACAACCTGGGGGCGATGGAGAACCCCGGCCTGGCCACGTTCACTGAGAACTACGTCTTCACATCCCGTGCCACTGATTCCCAGTACCAAGGCCGCGCCAACACCCTGATGCACGAGATGGCCCACATGTGGTTCGGTGACCTCGTCACGATGCAGTGGTGGGACGATCTGTGGCTTAAAGAGTCGTTCGCGGACTACATGGGGACCTTGGGAGTGGACCGGGCAACCGGATGGGACACGGCCTGGGTCAACTTCGCCAACAACCGGAAGGCCTGGGCCTACGTCCAGGACCAGCTGCCCACCACCCACCCGATCGTCGCAGACATTCCGGACCTTGAAGCGGCCAAGCAGAACTTTGACGGTATCACCTATGCGAAGGGCGCCTCCGTCCTCAAGCAGCTCGTGGCATATGTCGGCTTCGAAGCGTTTATCGCCGGTTCCCGGGAGTACTTCCGGGAACACGCGTACGGCAACACCACGCTGGCCGATCTCCTGGCTGCGCTCAGCCGGGCGTCAGGCCGGGACCTTGCAGTTTGGGCCCGGCAGTGGCTCCAGACGTCCGGCATCTCCACGCTAAGCGCCGAGCTGGAAACCGAAGCAACGCCGGGCGGCCCGGCGCTCGCGAGAGTCACGCTGCTGCAGGACGCGCTGGACCCGGCCACCGGACGGCAGGAGCTGCGTCCGCACCGGCTGCGCCTCGGGCTCTACAACTTCGACGCCGGCGGCAATCTGGTGCGAACAGACTCGGTCGAGTCCGACCTGGCCGGCGCCGCCGGGGAGATTCCTGCCCTCGCCGGCAAACCGGCGCCTGCCCTGCTGCTCGTGAATGACGAGGACCTGAGCTACGCCAAGGTACGGCTGGACCCCGTCTCCGAGGCAACCGTCCGGTCCTCGCTGGACAGGATCAGTGATCCGATGGCCCGGGCCCTGTGCTGGTCGGCGCTGTGGAACTCGGCCCGCGACGGACTGTTCCCAGCCTCCCTGTACCTGCAGGCCGTACAGCAGTTCGCGCCTGCCGAGACGGGCATCGGCGTCCTGCTGAATGTCCTCGGCAACGCTTCGACAGCACTGGAACACTTCGCAGCGTCCGGTGAACGCCCTGGCCTCCGGGAAGCGTTCACCACGGCCGCCGCCGCTGAACTTCGGCGGGCCTCCCCCGGTTCGGACCAGCAGCTAGCCTGGGCGCGGACGCTGGCCACGCTCAGCCGCAAGGACGGCAGCCAGCTGCCCCTGCTGCGCGGCCTGCTGGACGGCACTGAAACTGTGCCTGGCCTCGCGGTCGACGCAGAACTCCGGTGGAGCCTCTGGCACGCCCTCGCCGCCCACGGCCGCGCCGGCGAGGACGAGCTCGACGCCGAGCTGTCCAAGGACCTGACAGCCTCCGGACGCGCGGGGCACGTCACCGGGCTCGCCGCCCGGCCAGACGCGGCCGTCAAGGCTGCTGCGTGGAATGCAGCAGTGCACGACACCGAACTGTCCAACCAGCTGCTCAGCGCCACGATTGCCGGCTTCAACACCAGCCCGCCGGAGCTGCTGGACCCCTTCGTCGAGCCGTACTTCGACTGCCTGGAACCGGTCTGGGCCGGGCGCAGCATCGAGATAGCCGGCCGGATCCTCCGCGGGCTCTATCCCGCCTCTCAGGACCTCCTCCCAGGCACGGGCTCCCCCGATGAACACCCGGTGATTGTGCGGACGGATTCCTGGCTCGGTGAGCACCGGGACGCGCCACCGGCGCTGCGCCGCATCATCATCGAACAGCGGAGCCACCTGCACCGTGCGCTCAGGGCCCAGGCAGTGTCACCGCGTTACTAGGGCACGCGTTACTAGGGCACGCGTTCTAGGGCGCACGTTTTTAAGGCACCCGGTGCAGCCATTCGTCCGTGCCGAACTTGGCGCGGACCCGCTCCCGGGCAGTCTCCAGCTCCTGCGGCGTGATCTCCGAGGGCGCAGCGCCGTACCGTCCGGCGAAAACCTCCATCATGGCGGCCACAATCTCGGCGCGGGAGAGCCCGGTCTGGCGCCGCAGCGGGTCTACGCGCTTCTTGGCGCTGGTGGCGCCCTTGTCCGAAAGCTTCTCCTTGCCGATCCGCAGCACCTCCACCATCTTGTCGGCGTCGATGTCGTAGCTCATGGTGACGTGGTGCAGCATGCCGCCGTTGGCCAGCCGCTTCTGCGCGGCTCCGCCGATCTTGCCCTGCTCCGTGGCGATGTCGTTGAGCGGCACGTAGAAGGCGTTGATGCCGAGCTGCTTCAGGGCGGCCATGACCCAGGCATCCAGGAACGCGTACGAGTCGACAAAGCTGATGCCGTCCACGAGCGTCTGGGGCAGGTACAGCGAGTAGGTGATGCAGTTGCCGGCCTCCATGAACATCGCTCCCCCGCCGCTGATCCGGCGCACCACGGTGATGCCGTGCCTGGCCACCCCTGCCGGGTCGACCTCGTTGCGGTAGGACTGGAAGCTGCCGATCACCACCGACGGTTCTTCCCAGTCCCAGAAACGCACCGTGGGATTGCGGCGGCCGGCGCCGACTTCCTCGGTCAGGACCTCGTCCAGCGCCACGTTCAGGTGGGTGGGCAGCACGGTGGGGGCGATGACGTTCCAGTGATGGTCGGACCAGGAGGTGGCCTTGGACAGCGCCCTGCGGACGGCCACGGCAACGGCTTCCGCAGAGAATCCGAACAACACTGCGTCCTCCCGCAGGGAAGCCCTAACAGCGGCCGCGATTTCCTCCGCCGTCGAGCTTTCCGGGAGTCCTTCCAGGGCCGCGTTGATGTCCAGCAGGGCCTCGTCGGGTTCGAGGAAGAAGTCGCCGCTGAGGGAGACGCCGGCGAAGGCGCCATTGACGACGTCGAGGTCCACCACGACGAGCTTCCCGCCCGGCACTTTGTACTCCCCGTGAAGGCGCGGGGCGGCATCGTCGGCGGCAGGGAAGGGCGAGGCAGTCATGTTTTCCATCCTGCCCCACAAACGCGGAAAGCCCGCACCGTTTCCGGTGCGGGCTTTCGAAAGAACCTTGGGGCGAAGTATATTACTTCTTGCCGCCGAAGCCCTTGAAGCGAGCGTTGAAGCGCTCGACGCGGCCTGCGGAGTCCATGATGCGCTGCTTGCCCGTGTAGAACGGGTGGGACTCGGAGGAGATTTCGACGTCGATGACCGGGTAGGTGTTGCCGTCTTCCCACTCGATGGTCTTCGAGGAAGACACGGTGGACTTGGTCAGGAACTTCGTGCCGGAGGCCAGGTCGTTGAAGACAACAGCTTCGTACTTCGGGTGGATATCAGACTTCATAATGGGACCTTTGTTCGCAGCGCTGGATTTTGCCAGCCGCCAGGTATGAATGGGATGGCCGGTGTCTGCTGTTTCAGCAAGCTGAAAACTCTCGCAAGCTGAAAACGCAGGGCAGCCAGCTATCAATAATAGCGGATCTGCAGGCCAGTGACGAACACGCCGGCTGGCGGCTTTTAGCGCGTCTTCCTGCGCGGGCGCAGTTCCCAAAAAGCCACGGCTGAGGCCGCGGCGACATTCAGTGAGTCCACGCCGCTGCGCATCGGGATCTTCACGGCGAGGTCGACGGCGGCCAGTGTCGCCGGGCTCATTCCGGCGCCTTCCGTTCCCAGCACCAGCGCGAGCCGGTCGGGGTTGCGGGCAGCGAGGTCGTCAACGTCCAGGGCGTCCGGCGTGAGCTCCATGGCCGCCACCGTGAACCCCTCATCCTTGAGCGCTTCGATGCCCTCCGGCCAGCTGTCCAGCCGCGCCCACGGCACCTGGAACACCGTGCCCATGCTCACCCGCACGCTGCGCCGGTAGAGGGGATCGCCGCAGCGTGGCGAGATGAAGACGGCGTCCACGTCCAGCGCCGCCGCGGAACGGAAAATGGCGCCGACGTTCGTGTGGTCCACGATGTCTTCAAGCACCGCCACGCGCCGGGCGCCGGCCAGGAGGTCGTGCACCGGCACGGGCGCAGGGCGGTGCATGGCGGCCATGGCCCCGCGGTGGAGGTGGAATCCGGTGATTTCCTCGAGCAGAGCCGAGCTGCCGACGTAGGCGGGCACGTCGGGATACTCCTCAAAGATGTCGGCGAGATCGTCGACCCACTTTTCCGCGAGGAAAAACGAACGGGGGCGGTGGCCGGCGGCGAGTGCGCGCCGGAGGACCCGGGAGGATTCTG
This sequence comes from Arthrobacter sp. NPDC093125, assembly GCF_044754225.1. NCBI lineage: Bacteria > Bacillati > Actinomycetota > Actinomycetes > Micrococcales > Micrococcaceae > Arthrobacter > Arthrobacter sp. NPDC093125. The sequence goes on from NZ_JBIVOQ010000012.1 coordinate 91,304, forward strand.
CAATGTACATGCCCTCGGCAGGCTCGCGGATCTTGCGCAGGTGAACGTCCGTCAGCTGCGTGTAGTCCGAAACCCGCGGGTCCTGGGCGGATTCGAGATAGTGGAAAGTCACCGGGCAGCCATTTCAGTAATCATTGGAGCAGATTCGCGATCAGGAAACCCAGCGCGACCAGCCCGAGCGCAAAGATGACGCCCCGCAGGACCGGCGGCGAAAGCCTGCGGCCCACACTCGACCCGACGAGGCCGCCTATGAGGGAGCTGACCGCGATGATGGCCACCACGATCCAGTTGATCCGGTCGAAGGCGAAGAGTACGTAAGAGGTTGCCGCGATCAGGTTGACCCCGAGCACCAGGATGTTCTTCATGGCGTTGGCGTTCTGTATGGTGCCGGTCATGAAGACACCGAGGATGCCGACCAGCAGAATCCCCTGGGCGGCAACAAAGTAACCACCGTACACACCGGCCAGGTACACGAGCACTATCAGGAGAACGCCGTGGTGCTTGTCCCGGAGGGCATGTTCGGGGTTCTCCTCCCTGTTGCGGACCCAGCGCTGCAGCCGTGGCTGGAAGACCACCATCAGCAGAGCCAGCACGATCAGCACCGGGGCCGCGTAGTGGAACACTTCCTCCGGCAGGTGCAGCAGCAGCCAGGCACCCGTGATTCCACCCAGGAGGGATGCGGGGAGCAGCTTCAGCAGCTGGCGCCCCCGGCCCTTGAGCTCGCGGCGGTAGCCCCATGCGCCTGCAGCACCGCCGGCGACGAGGCCCATAGCGTTGCTCATGGAGGCGGTCACCGGCGCCAGCCCCAGGGCGATCAGCACGGGGAAGGTGACAAGTGTGCCGGAACCGACAACGCTGTTAATGGTGCCGGCCCAAAGGCCGGCGAAGAACACAAGGATGCCGCTGAGTAACTCCACGGTGGTGCGCCGGCCGCGCCGTCAGCGGCTGGCAGTGGCGGTGTACCGCCCGGCGTTGACGCTGACATCCAGCGGCAGGCCAAAGGTCTCGCTCAGGTTCCCGGACGTGAGGACCTCGGCGACGGGCCCGGCGGCGACCACACCGCCGTCGCGCATCAGCATGGCGTGCGTGAAGCCCGGCGGGACTTCCTCGAGGTGGTGCGTGACAAGCACGATGGCGGGGGCCGCCTCGTCCATGGCTAACTGGCTAAGGCGGTGCACCAGGTCCTCGCGTCCGCCGAGGTCCAGGCCGGCAGCCGGCTCGTCCAGCAGCAGCAGTTCCGGGTCAGTCATCAGGGCGCGGGCGATCTGCACGCGCTTGCGTTCACCCTCGGAGAGCGTGGCGAACTTGCGGTTCAGGAGCGGGCCCATGCCCCAGTCGTTCAGGAGGGCGAAGGCGCGGCGTTCGTCGTCCCTCTCGTAGCCCTCGCGCCATCGGCCGGTCACGCCATAGGCCGCGGTGACCACGACGTTGAGCACGTTCTCATGTTCCGGGATCTGGGTGGCCAGGGCGGCCGAGGACAGGCCGATCCTGGGCCGCAGTTCGAAGACGTCGACCTTCCCCAGGCTTTCGTCGAGGATGCCGGCCATGCCGCTGGTGGGGTGAAGCCGGGCGGCCGCGATCTGCAGCAGAGTGGTCTTGCCCGCGCCGTTGGGTCCGAGGATCACCCAGCGTTCGCCTTCCTTGACCTGCCAGTCCACCCTGCTCAGGAGCGTTTTGGCTCCTCGGACAACGCTGACGGCGGCCATTTCAAGAACATCACTCATAGGAGTAGACACTAGGACAAAACCCAGCGTGACTGATAACCGGATACGCCCGCGCGGCCCCTGCGCGCGCGTGGGTGGCGCGTGAGGTGAAATCAATTCGGGCCGGACCCCCCGCGCTGGCTAAGATTGCAGCCATGACTTCGAACGTGACTGCGGTCAGCTACGGCGTGCACCTGCCCTCCTCCGAAGCGGAAATCCTCCGCTCCCTGCTGGTTGGTTCCGGGACGACCTTCGAAGCGGATTCCCGCAGCAGCAACGGCCGCTATGACGTCTGTACCGTCGACTTTGCAGTGCCGTCCGGTTCAGCCGCAGAAATTGCCGGCCTGCGCCACCTGATTGCCGCGGCAAAGGAGAACGGTGCCCGGGACGGGCTGGATACCGCCGTTGTGCCCGCAGAGCTGCGCCAGGCGGGCCGCAAGCTCCTCATCATGGACGTCGATTCGACCCTCATTCAACAGGAAGTCATCGAACTCCTCGCCGCCTACGCCGGCAAGCGCGACGAAGTCGCCGCCGTCACCGAAGCCGCCATGCGCGGCGAACTGGACTTCGCACAGAGCCTCCATGCGCGGGTGGCGGTGCTCGCCGGACTTCCGGCCGCCGTCGTCGATTCCGTCCGGGCAGAAGTGAAGCTCAGTGAGGGCGCTGCGGAACTCGTCGCGGCGTTCAAGGCTGCAGGGCATGTTGTGGCCGTGGTGTCCGGCGGCTTCAACCAGATCCTGCGCCCCATCGCCGAGGACCTCGGCCTGGATTACTGGATCGCCAATGAACTCGAAATTGTGGATGGCGCACTCACCGGCAAAGTGCTTGGCGACGTGATCGACCGCGCCGCCAAGGAGAAGTACCTGCGAGAATGGTCGGCCGCGGAGGGCATTGCCCTGGAGCACACCATTGCCGTGGGTGACGGGGCCAATGACCTCGACATGCTCGGAGCAGCTGGCATCGGCGTGGCGTTCAACGCGAAACCCGCCGTCCGCGCCGTGGCGGACGCGGCGATCAACATGCCGTACCTTGACGCTGTCCGGCACATCGCGGGCGTCTGAGCTGCCTCCGACCTCGCGCGTCCGACCTGCCTCCAGTCCTGTAGTCGGCAGGGTCCGAGTCAGCCGGATGGCGGCGTGTACTGGCTTGCGGTGAATACTGCTCCCCCGGGATCCCGGACCAGCACCGTGCGCGTCCAGGCCGTATCCTCCTGCCTTAGGACGCTGGCGCCCAGGCGTTCTGCGTCTGCGGCCGTGCGATCCCGGTCCGCGACAGTAAATGTCACATGCCACCGCGGCCGCTCCCTGCTGCCCGCGGGGACAAGCCACGCCACGGCGTCCTCGAAACCGCGGGGAACGGCGTCGCCGGACTGACGAACCCTGATGTCGGGGTCGACAGTGGCCTCCAGGTGGTCGCCATAACCGGGGCGGCGGATCATCGTCCCGAAGTCGAGGGTGTCGAACTGCCATTCGAATGCTTTGGTGTAGAAAGCGACGGCTGCCTTCAGGTCTGTTGTGTGGAGGTCGCTGAAGTTCCAGCCCCCGGGCACGTTGACTGCCTGTGCCCCCAGTCGTCCGCCGGCTTGCCAGATGCTGAATTCGGCGCCCTGCGGGTCGGCCAGCACTGCCTGCACGCCTCCTGCGCCTGTGTCAGCGGGAGCTGATTTCAATGTGGCGCCAGCCGAGAGCAGGTGGCGTGCGGCAGAATCCGCATCCTCAACGGAAACGTAGGTGTTCCATGCCGGGACGCCGTGTTCCAGGCCGGCGATCGCCCCGGCTTCCTGACCGTCAAGGTTGGCTATGACGTACCTGCCGGCCGCACCGGGTTTGGCGGCTTCCTCGAACTCCCATCCGAAGAGCCGCCCGTAGAACGCCATGGCGGCCTCCACGTCCGGCTGCTGGGTGTCGACCCAGCACGGGACGCCGGCTGGATAGCTGCGCCGGCCAACCTTTCGCTGCTGTTCCATGCTTACGACGGTAGGCGGCCCGGTACAGTCGGGCAATGCCTTCGGGGCAACGACCCGAGGCCCCGGGCAGGCGTGCTGCCCGGAGCTCCACGAATCGCTACCCGGCGTTCTTGCCGAAGTAGTCGGCGCCGCCAGCGTACTCAGTATGCCCGGATTCGACGTCGGCAGTCACCATGCCCGCCACAACTGCAGCGAACTCCTCGACGGAGTACAGCTTGCCTGCCTCGGCGCGGCGGGCTTCGATGGCGCCCGGGTTCGAGCGGTCCAGCAGCGTTGCCGTGACGGTGCCTTCAATCATGTCCCCGGAGACGACCACCAGCGTGATCCCCTTCTCCGTGAGGCTCGGCAGGAGCTCGCGCAGTGCATCCTCGCCGGCGCGCTTGCTGCGGGCAACCGGCTCGTATTCGGGCATGGTGGGGACGCTGTTGATGAAGTGCGCCTGGTGGCTGGTCACGAACACGACGCGTGAGCCCTCCTGCATGAGGGGCACGGCGGCGTTCAGCATGTTGATCTGCGCGTCGCGGTTGAGCTTCAGGGCGTAGCCCTCTTCCATGCCGGACTCCATGCCGCCCGAGGCGTTGAGGACCAGGACGTCGAGCGAGCCGAAGTTCTCCATGGCTGCACTGGCCAGCGCGTGGACACCCTCATTTGTGGTGAGGTCAGCGCCCACAGCCGCAGCGCGGCCGCCAGCGGCCTCGATGCCGGCGACCACCTTGCTGGCGCGCGGCGCCTTCTGGCGGTAGTTAACAACGACGGCGGCGCCCTCGCCGGCGAGGATCTTGGCCACTTCGGCGCCGATTCCGCGTGAGGATCCGGTCACGATGGCGGTCTTGTTGTCCAGCAGTCCCATACGAGCTCCCTTTTGTTCGAAACGTCTAAATCTCTGTAGGTCTGCAGTCCATCATGCCAGCGCGGACTTCCAATCCGCTTGTTCGACGTCCACAAAGAAGGCCCGGCTGGCTAGTGACGTAGCCGCCGCGCGACGGTCGCGAGCAGCAGGCGGCTGCTAGTGGCCCATGCCGAGGCCGCCGTCGACCGGAATGACAGCGCCGCTGATGTACGCGGCCTCATCGCTGGAGACCCAGCGGACGACGTTGGCCACCTCGGAAGCCTCCGCGAACCGGCCTGCCGGAATGCTGGCGAGGTAGTCCTTCTGCGTTGCTTCGGGCAGCTCTGCGGTCATGTCGGTGTTGATGAACCCAGGGGCCACGACGTTCGCGGTGATGCCCCGTGAGCCGAGTTCGCGCGTCAGGGAGCGGGCGATGCCGACCAGGCCGGCCTTGGATGCGGAGTAGTTGATCTGGCCCGGGGCGCCGTAGAGGCCGGAAACGGAGGAGATCAGAACCACGCGGCCCTTGCGCAGACGGATCATGCCCTTGGAGGCCCGCTTGATGACGCGGAAGGCGCCGGTGAGGTTGGTGTCGATCACGGAGGTGAAGTCGTCCTCGCTCATGCGCAGCAGCAGCGTGTCCTTGGTGATCCCGGCGTTGGCCACGAGCACCTCAACCGGGCCGTGGGCTGCCTCGACCTCGGCGAAGGCGGCGTCCACAGACGCCTCATCGGTGACGTCGGCCTTGACGCCGAGGATGCCCTCGGGCAGCTTCGCTTCGCTGCGGTAGGTCACAGCCACCTTGTCCCCGTTGGCCAGGAAGGCCTCGGCGATGGCGAGGCCGATGCCCCGGTTTCCGCCGGTGATGAGGACGCTGCGGGCCTGGGTGGCTGCTTCAGACATGGGTACTCCGGATTCTGCGGAGCATGGCTCCGCCCTGGTGCTGGATTTTGGACTGCCTCCGATCTTAGCGCCCGTTTGGGTGCCTCCCTCCGATGGTGAGAGAATTGAGTGACCCATTGGAGCGTGATTAGACAGCAGTGACACCCCAAAACCAGCCCGGACAGCCGATGCCCGAGAAGCCTGGCACCGCATCCGGTCATCCGGAGGTGCACAGCATCACCGACGCTGCGGCAGCGCATTCCGATGACATGCGGGAGCGCATGATCAAGTATGCGGTGGCCATGGGCATCCGCATGGTCTGCCTGATCCTGATCTTCGTGGTGGACGGCTGGTTCAAGCTCATCCCGGTGGCAGGGGCCGTCTTTCTGCCGTGGATCGCCGTGGTGATCGCCAACGGCTCGGACAAGGCCGAGGCGCACAGCGATGCGCTCCTGGACTACGCGCCGTACGCCGAACTCGAATCAGCGGAGGGGCTGCAGCCGGACGAGTCCGGGGAGGATTCGCCCTCTGTGTTGCAGGGCGAGCTGATCGATGATGAAGAAGACGACGACGGCCTGGGACGGAAAGCTTCATGAACATTTTCAACCTCGGCGGGGATGCCGGCGCGGCCGCCAGCCCGGCGTCCGCAACCACCTGCTCCCGCAAGGCCTGCCGGGCTGACGCATCCTGGCAGCTGCTGTGGAACAATCCGAAAATCCACACCCCGGACCGCCGGAAGGTGTGGCTGGCGTGCGGCGAGCACAGGGAGTGGCTGGAAGATTATCTCCAGACCCGCGGTCTGTGGAAGGAAACCCTTCGGGTTGACGGGACGCCACCCTCTGAAGGGGAGCCGGCCTCCGAAGGGGCGCCATCCTCTAACGGAGGGCCGTCCTTTAACAGTGCACCGACATCTGGCGGGAACGGCTGAATGTACCGCTTCCTGTTCTCCAGCAAGTGGCTGGGCTACTTCCTGCTGGCCGTGATTTTCGCGACGGGCTGCGTCTTTTTGGGCCGCTGGCAGATGGACCGTCGCGCAGAAGCCCTGGCCGAGATCCAGCGCGTCACGTCCAACTACTCCGCCACCCCCATCAGTTTCACTGAGGCAAAGGACCAGTTCTTGAGGCTGGACCCGGCCCGGGAGTGGACACAGGTTGAACTGCGCGGCAGCTACGACACCGCCGGACAGCGAATTGTCCGCAACCGTCCCCTCAACGGCCAGCCCGGCTACGAGGTGGTGGTGCCGTTCAGACTGGTCTCCGGCGAAACGGTCGTCATTGACCGCGGCTGGCTGCCGATCGGCAACAACAATCCGGGCCGCCCGGACTCCATTCCGGCGCCGCCTTCCGGCGAGGTCACTGCAGTGGTGCGCCTGAAGCATGGCGAACCTGCCCTGGACCGGGGAGCCCCCGAAGGCCAGCTCGCCTCCATCGACCTGGCGGCCTATTCGGGCGAGCTCGGCTATCCGCTGCTGACCGGAGCCTACGGGCAACTTGCCTCCGAGACGCCGCCCGCCTCGGAGATGCCGCGGCCGTTCCCCATGCCCTCCCTTGAGGAAGGCACCCACCTGTCCTATTCGCTGCAGTGGTTCGCCTTCGGCGTCCTGATGTTCGTGGGCTTCGGGTACGCCGCCCGGCAGCAGGCCCGGAACGCAGCAATCGACGCCGCAGATACGGGCGTTGCAGGCCCCGCCGCTGCAGGCACCGAGGCAGCCGCCGCCGGTGACACCGGGCACGCCGCCGCCGCGGGAGACCGCCGTCGTACTGCCCAGCGTGCATCTATTCGTTCGACTGCACCCCGCAAGCGTAAGCGCCCCACGGCGGAAGAAGAGGAAGACGCCATCCTGGATGCACAGGGTTACTGACGACGGGTGGCCGGAGGGCGCCCCCGGCCCCGTGGCGAACGTGAGGCGCGCCCTCACCGCAGCAGGCCTCCGGGACACTGTCACGGTGCTCCCGGGCAAGGTGCCGACGGCGGCAGCCGCTGCCGCAGCGCTGAAGTGCGACGTGGCGGCCATCACCAACAGTCTGATCTTCGAACTCGAGGGCGCCCCGTTGCTCATCCTTGCCAGCGGCGCGGCGAGAGTCGACACCCGATACGTCGCATCGCAGCTGGGCTCTGGCCGCATCCGACGCGCCGATCCCGATTTCGTGCTGGCGCACACGGGGCAGGAGGTGGGCGGAGTGGCACCCGTCGGCCATCCGAAGAAGATCCGGACGCTCCTGGACGCCTCACTGGAGGAATACGACACGCTGTGGGCCGGAGCGGGCGACCACCATTCCATGTTCTCCATCAGCTACGGCGAGCTGCTCCGGGTCACCGCGGCCCAGGTTTTGCAGGTCCGGTGGTGATCTGATGCCGATCATCGTTGACATCGACGTGATGCTGGCCAAGCGCAAGATGCCCGTGGGCACGCTCGCAGAACGTGTCGGAATCACGCCGGCCAACGTGGCGGTGCTGAAGAACGGCCGCGCCAAGGCGGTCCGCTTCACCACCCTCGCCGCACTGTGCGAGGTGCTCAAGTGCCAGCCTGGAGACCTGCTCCGCTGGGTGGCCGAGGATTCGGTGGACCTGGCGGAAGGCGCAGCCCTTCCGCCAGGCCCCGGTGAAATAGCGCCCGGTCAGGCTGCCTCCGGTCAGGTGCCGACGTAGGCGGCGAGGTGCTTGCCCGTCAGGGTGGACCGGGCGGCGACAAGGTCTGCAGGTGTGCCCTCGAAGACCAGCCTGCCGCCGTCGTGGCCCGCCCCGGGGCCGAGGTCGATAATCCAGTCGGCGTGCGCCATGACCGCCTGGTGGTGCTCGATCACGATGACCGATTTGCCTGACTCCACAAGGCGGTCGAGCAGGCCCAGCAGGTTCTGGACGTCGGCAAGGTGGAGGCCGGTGGTTGGTTCGTCGAGAACATAGACGTCCCCTTTTTCGGCCATCTGGGTGGCGAGCTTAACTCGCTGCCGCTCGCCGCCGGACAGCGTGGTGAGCGGCTGGCCAAGGGTGAGGTAGCCGAGCCCGACATCCACGAGCCGGTCGAGGATCTTGTGTGCCGCCGGCGTGCGTGCCTCCCCGTCCCCGAAAAACCCCTCCGCCTCGGTCATCGACATGGCCAGCACCTCGGCGATGTTGCGGCCGCCCAGCTTGTACTCCAGGACTGACGCCTGGAACCTCTTGCCCTCGCAGTCCTCGCAGGTGGACTCCACGGTGGCCATAACACCCAGTTCGGTAAAGATCACGCCCGCGCCGTTACAGGTGGGGCATGCGCCTTCTGAGTTGGAGCTGAACAGTGCCGGCTTAACCCCGTTGGCCTTCGCGAACGCCTTGCGGATGGGTTCCAGCAGGCCCGTGTAGGTCGCCGGGTTGCTGCGCCGCGACCCCTTGATGGCACCCTGATCGATAACCACAACACCGTCGCGGCCGGCCACCGAGCCCTGGATCAGTGAGCTCTTGCCCGAACCCGCCACGCCCGTGAAAACACAAAGCACGCCCAGCGGCACGTCGACGTCGACGTCCTTAAGGTTGTGCGTCGAGGCGCCCCGCACCTTGAGCATGCCGGACGGCGTGCGCACGGATTCCTTGACCGTGGCCCGGTCGTCGAGGTGGCGGCCGGTGATGGTGTCGGTCCCGCGCAGCCCCTCGACGCTTCCCTCGAAGCAGACTCTGCCGCCCTCGGTGCCCGCGCCTGGACCGAGATCAACGACGTGGTCGGCGATGGCGATGGTCTCCGGCTTGTGTTCGACGACGAGCACAGTGTTGCCCTTGTCGCGCAGCTGCAGCAACAGCTGGTTCATCCGCTCGATGTCATGCGGGTGCAGGCCAATCGTCGGCTCGTCAAAGACGTATGTGACGTCTGTAAGGGATGAACCGAGGTGCCGGATCATCTTGGTGCGCTGGGCCTCTCCTCCGGACAGGGTGCCCGCCGGCCGGTCCAGCGAGAGGTAACCCAGCCCGATTTCGGTGAACGAGTCGAGCAGGTGCTGCAGGCCTTTGAGGAGCGGCGCGACCGAAGGCTCCTTGAGCTCCCGGACCCACGCGGCCAGGTCGCTGATCTGCATCTCGCACAGGTCGGCAATGTTCTTGCCCTGGATCTTCGAGGACCTGGCCTCCGGGCTGAGCCGGGTGCCTTCGCACTCGGGGCAGGCCTGGAATGTGATGGCGCGTTCAACGAAGGCGCGGATGTGTGGCTGCATCGCGTCGACGTCCTTCGAGAGCATCGATTTCTGGATCTTCGGGATAATGCCCTCGTAGGTGAGGTTGATGCCCTCGACCTTGATCTTGGTCGGCTCCTTGTAGAGAAGGTCTTGCATTTCCTTCTTGGTGAACTTCGCGATCGGCTTGTCCATGTTGAAGCCGGCGCCGCTGAAGATGCGGCCGTACCAGCCGTCCATGCTGTAGCCGGGCACCGTCAGGGCACCTTCACCGAGCGATTTGCTCTCGTCGAACAACGCGGTGAGGTCGAAGTCGGATACTGAGCCCATACCCTCGCAGCGCGGGCACATGCCGCCCAGGTACACGGCGTTCTGCACCACGCTCTTTTCGACCCTGCCGCTCTTCTCGGTGCTCATCACCCCGCTGGCCTTACGCGTAGGCACGTTAAAGGAGAACGCCGTGGGCGGGCCGACGTGCGGCTGGCCCAGCCTGCTGAAGAGGATGCGCAGCATGGCATTGGCGTCCGTGGCTGTGCCGACGGTGGAACGGGGGTTGGCGCCCATCCGCTCCTGGTCGACGATGATGGCCGTCGTCAGGCCCTCCAGGACGTCGACCTCCGGACGCGACAATGTCGGCATGAAGCCCTGCACGAAGGCGCTGTAGGTCTCGTTGATCATGCGCTGCGACTCTGCGGCGATGGTCCCGAACACCAGCGAGCTTTTGCCCGATCCGGAAACGCCGGTGAATACTGTCAGCCGGCGCTTGGGAATCTCGACGCTGACGTCCTTGAGATTGTTCTCGCGCGCGCCGTGCACCCTGATGAGGTCGTGGCTGTCCGCAATGTGCAGGGCAGAAGAGGGGCTCTCCATCCTGGTGGCCATGCTTGTATCCACGCTGTCACTGGTCCTGAAGCAGACCGAGAACGTTCCCGTCCGGGTCGGTGACGGTGGCCACCAGACGCCCGCCGCCGACGTCGCGCGGCTGTTCCTTGATGGTGGCTCCCGCGGCCGTCACCTCGGCCAGCTTTGCCTCAATGTCCGCCACGTGCCAGTAGGCCACTGGCGATGTCATGCCTTGGGGGCCGCCACCGGGTACCAGCCCGATGTGCTGCCCTGCTGCCTCGAAGCCGACGTAATAGGAGTCGTCGGTCTGGGGCGGGACACCAAGCAGCGCTGTGTACACCGCCTTTGCCGCTGCCAGATCGGATACCGGATGCAGCACCGTCTTGATTCCCTGCGTGGATGAGTCGGCCATGGTCGCTCCTGACGTGGTGGGTCTGTCCATCGCAGTCATCCTAACCGCGAGGCAGGGGCCTGCAGGAGCCCCTGCGGACGGCAAACCCATTGCTGTCCGGATTTCAGGCTGCCATTCTTGGTGCATCTCCACTCCGCACGGCGTACGAAGGACGGGACCATGCCGCTTAGGCCAGCGTGATCAGGTCCAGGTAGTCCTCATTCCAGAGGTCCTCGACGCCATCGGGCAGCAGCACCACGCGCTCGGGGTTGAGTGCCTCTACTGCGCCCTCGTCGTGGCTGACCAGGACGACGGCGCCGGTGTAGTTACGCAGTGCGCCCAGGATTTCTGCGCGGCTGGCCGGGTCAAGGTTGTTGGTGGGCTCATCCAGGAGCAGGACGTTGGCGCTGGAGGCCACAATCGTGGCCAGGGCCAGGCGCGTCTTCTCACCACCGGAGAGCACTCCGGCGGGCTTGTCGACGTCATCCCCGGAGAACAGAAACGAGCCCAGGATGCCGCGGACTTCGGCGTCCTTCATGTCCGGCGCGGAAGAGCGCATGTTTTCCAGGACGGTGCGGTCGTGGTCAAGGGTTTCGTGTTCCTGGGCGTAGTAGCCCACCTTGAGACCGTGGCCGGGAACGATGTCGCCGGTATCGGGCCGGTCCACACCCGCGAGCATCCGCAGCAGGGTGGTCTTGCCGGCACCGTTGAGTCCCAGGATGACCACCTTGGATCCCCGGTCGATGGCCAGGTCCACGTCCGTGAAGATTTCCAGCGAGCCGTAGGACTTGCTGAGCCCTTCCGCCGTGAGAGGGGTCTTGCCGCAGGGTGACGGGTCCGGGAAGCGCAGGGCGGCCACGCGGTCCTGCTCGCGGACGGCTTCGAGGCCGCTGAGCAGCCGCTCAGCACGCTTGGCCATGTTCTGCGCCGCAACGGCCTTGGTGGCCTTGGCCCGCATCTTGTTGGCCTGGTCCATCAGCACCTGGGCCTTCTTCTCGGCGTTGGCGCGCTCGCGCTTGCGGGCGCGCTCGTCGGTTTCGCGCTGCTGCAGGTAGCGCTTCCAGCCCATGTTGTAGAAGTCGATCTGGGCGCGGTTCGCATCCAGGTGGTAGACCTTGTTGACGGTGGCTTCCAGCAGCTCGACGTCGTGGCTGATCACGATCAGCCCGCCCTGGTGGTTCTTCAGGAAGTCACGGAGCCAGGAGATGGAATCAGCGTCCAGGTGGTTCGTGGGCTCATCCAGCAGCATGGTTTCCGCGCTCGAGTACAGAATGCGGGCCAGCTCCACGCGGCGCCGCTGTCCGCCGGACAGCGTCTTGAGGGGCTGGTTGAGAATGCGTTCCGGCAGGGCCAGGTTGGACGAGATGGCAGCTGCTTCGGCTTCCGCCGCATAGCCGCCCCCGGACAGGAACTCGGCCTCGAGCCGGTCATACCTGCCCATGGCCTTGCGCTGGACCACGGGGTCATCACTGGCCATGTCCGTCTGCGCCTGCTTCAGCTTTCCGACCACCACATCCAGGCCGCGCGCCGACAGAATCCGGTCACGGGCCAGCTGCTCCATGTCCGGCGTCCGCGGATCCTGCGGCAGGTACCCGATCTCGCCGCTGCGGGTCACCTTGCCTGCGGCAGGCAGGCCTTCCCCGGCGAGGACGCGGGTGAGCGTGGTCTTGCCCGCGCCGTTCCGCCCGACGAGGCCTACCTTGTCACCCTTGTCGATCCGGAAGCTCACCTGGTCCATGAGCAGCCGGGCGCCGGCGCGCAGTTCAAGGTCCTGGACGGTAATCAAAGCAGGTATGGCCTTTCACAACAGGGAACGCAGCGGCACGGGGATAACAAGCGGCGTTTGAAGGATGTGCCGGGGTTGATGAGAGTGCCGAGCGGTACGGCCGGGAGAACGGCCTGTACAAGTCTACCGGCCAGAGGCCCACTCCCCCTACCTGGACGGTGTGGTCCCTGCATGCACCGGCGCACCAGTCCGGGTCCGCTGTTTGTTTGCGGTATTTGTTCGCCGCCTTCAGCCCCGGCCCCGGCGCCTTGTAGAACAGCTACAAAATCTACCTCCTCCAGGGTCAGTATCGTCAACCTCAGCAGATAATTGTTTGTATCTCCCCGACAGGACAACCCATGACTCAGACCCATCCCGCAACTGAGCGCCCGGCAAAGCGCTCCCGCTGGAATGCCACAGACCTCGGCCTCATCGCCGTTTTTGCCGCGCTCGTAGCCGGCTCCGCCCTCGTTGCCGCGATTCCCGTCGGCGGGCTCGGCGTTCCCATCACGCTGCAGACCCTCGCCGTCATGCTGACCGGCCTTGCGCTCGGACCCGGGCGGGCCTTCGCCGCCGTCGGGCTCTACACCCTGCTGGGACTTGCCGGACTCCCGATCTTCAGCGGCGGACGCAGCGGCCTGGGAATCCTGGCCGGCCCCTCCGCCGGCTACATCATCGCCTTCCCGCTTGCTGCTGCAGCGGTCGGCTGGCTTGCGGCCCTCATCATCCGGCGCACGCTGAAGTACCGCGGTGTCCTCCTTTTCGCTGCCGCCATGGTGACGAGCATCGTGGTGATCCACGGACTCGGCGTGCTGGGCATGATGCTCAATGCGAAGCTGGACTGGTCCAAGGCCTTCCTAGCCGACCTCGCTTTCTACCCCGGAGACATCATCAAGAACGTCCTTGCCGTCACGGTGGCACTGGCCCTGCACAAGGCCTTCCCGGATCTGCTGGTCCGCCGCGTCCGCCCGCTGGGTGCGGCTCCTTCCGGACTGCAGAGCTCCATGCAGAAGACGTCCGAGCAGCCTTCCCCAGACCAGCAGTGACAGCAATTTCCCTCACCGGAGTTGGGGTCCGGGTGGCCATGGACGGCCGCCCGGACCCCAAGGTGCTGCTTCAGGACGTCACGCTGGATTTGTCTGAGCGCAGGATCGGCGTCATAGGCGCCAACGGTTCCGGCAAGTCCACTCTGCTGAGGCTCCTGAACGGCCTGGTAGAGCCCACCGAGGGAACGGTCACCGTCAACGGCGCGGACACCGTCCGGAAGGTACGGGCGGTCCGGCAGCAGGTGGGGTTTGTCTTCACCGATCCCCTGTCACAGCTGGTCATGCCGACAGGCCGCGAGGACGTTGAGCTGTCCCTGCGGCGTTCGATGCGGAACGGTGCCGAACGCCGGGCCAAAGCCGACGCCGTCCTGGACCGCTTCGGGTTGCTGCCGCTGGCCGACCAGAGCATCTACGAGCTGTCCGGCGGCGAGCGGCAGCTCCTGGCGCTGGCGACGGTGCTGGCGGTCGAACCCGACGTGCTGGTCCTCGACGAGCCGTCCACCCTCCTGGACCTGCGCAACCGCGAACTGCTCCGGAACACACTCGCGGGCCTTCGCCAGCAGGTCATCATGTCCACCCACGACCTTGAGCTCGCCCTGGATATGGACCGTGTCCTGGTGGTCGAGGCCGGCAGGATTGCGTACGACGGCGGTGCTGCCGCCGCCGTCGAGCATTACCGTTCGCTGTGTGCGGGTGGAGATGCCCTTCCCAACCGTGCCCTTCCCAACAGTGCCGCCGCCAGAAGCGCAGCTGCCGACAGTGCCGGAGCGGACCGCGGGGACACCCTGTGAGAGGCCACGGCTTCCTGCTGGCGAATTATGTTCCCGGCACCTCCCTGCTCCACCGCGCTCCGCTGTGGCTGAAGTTCCTTGTGGTGGTGGTTTGCGGCATGGCGTCGTTCCTGATTGTCGACTGGCGGCTGTCTGTCGCGGCCCTTGGCGTGATGTGTGGTTTGTTCCTGCTGAGCGGCGCGGGATTCGGGCGGCTTTTTCGTGCCGTCCGCCCGCTGCTGCCCATCCTGCTCGCCATCGGGCTGTTTCAGTGGTGGCAGCTTGGGGCGCCGGTGGCGGCCCGCATCGTTCTGAATGTGCTGCTCTGTGTGGTGGCGGCGTCGCTGCTGACCGCCACCACCCCGCTGCAGCGGCTGCTCGACGGCGTCGTTTCCCTCGCGCGTCCTTTTAAGCGCTTTGGCGCGGACCCGGAACGCTTCGCCCTGACTATTGCCATCATGCTCCGCAGCATCCCCTTCATCGCTGGCGCCTTCGCGGACGTCCGGGATTCTGCGCGGGCCCGGGGCCTGGAGCGCAACCCCCGGGCGCTGATCCTGCCGGTTTTCATCACCACTGTGGCCTATGCCCGCCACACGGGAGACGCTCTAGCGGCCCGTGGCCTGGGCGAGCCGGAGGACGACTAACCCATCGAGGCGGGGTGCACCGCTCCGGCACTTCCGTCCACCACCACGCGCTGCCCGTCAGCCAGCACGCTCGTCCCGGTACCGGTCCCCATGACGGCCGGGATGCCGTACTCCCTCGCCACGATCGCAGCGTGCGAGCCGAGCCCTCCCATGTCCACCACGACGGCGGCCGCGCGCTGGAACAGCGGCGTCCAGGACGGATTCGTGTAGGGGCAGACGAGGATGTCGCCGCTGCGCAGCCGCCCAAACTCGTCCGGTCCCCTGATGACCCTCACCGGTCCCTCAGCTCGCCCGCGGCTGGCCGGCGTGCCGGAGACAAGCGCCCCGGCTGTCCGCCGGGCCTTCCTGAAAAGCACGGCCGGATCCAGCAGTGGGATGCCCTCAAGCTCGCGCCGCTTGGCCGCGCGTGCCAGCACCAGCGGCCGGTAACGCTGCCGGAGGGAAGCCGGCAGCGCGCCGTCGTCGTCCGTCATCGACGCCAGTTCCTCAAACCGCAGGTGAAAGACGTCCTGGATATCATCGATCACGCCGGCAGCCACAAGGCGCCTGCCCAGTTCGCGATAGGCGCGCCGCATGGGCGGGATGACCTTGGTGGCGTAGAAGTGGCTGTCCTCGCGGAACGCCATCCCCGCCCGGACGGCCCCGACGGCGGCGAGCACCTGCCGGCGGAGGGGCGTGAACCGGAGCGCGGGGTGACGCTGCAGTTCCGCCAGCGCTGTCCCGGTCTGGTCTGCCCGGTTGGGACGCCGGCCGAGCAGGGCTTTGATCAGGCCGAGCACAACCTCAGGAGCATCGGACCAGGTAGGTGAACTGCTCAGCACCACGCTGACGGTCTCGCGGTGGCCGTATTCGTGCAGGAACGAGGTGAATGCCTTCCGGAATGCTGCGTAGGCCGGCTCACGTTCCACCAACTGCAGCAGTATGGGCGTCTCCGTTTCGGCAAAGGCGCGGGCAAGCCAGGGATCGGCACGGACCATGGCGGCGAGCTCATCCAGAGCGCTGTTGGCCTGGCTCGTCCGGGTTTCCGCGCCCGCGATCAGCGCGGATGCCAGCCCCGTCCGGCCCAGCAGCAGGAGAAGCATGCGCAGTTTCAGCACAGGAAGGAAGATGCCGGGCAAGTAGGAGATGCGGAGGTCGGTGATGCCCCGCATGGCACCAAAGCACTCCTGCGCCATCAGGACCACCTCGGACCAGCGCAGTGGCTGCGGGTCGCGCCCGTTCAGCCGTTCCACCTGCCCCAGGAACGAGGTGAACCGGAGATCCTGCTTCCAGCCGGACAACGGAAACTGCCTCGCACGGCGGACCAGGGTTACCGGCGCGGCCAGGGTGCGGACGGTAGGACGCGGCACCGGCGGTACCAGCTGCACCACCACGCCGTCCTCCTCAGGCAAAAGCGCTTCAACCGTGGGGAAAACCACCCCGACGCTCCCGGCCATCCCGTGCAGCATGGCCAGAATCCCCTGCATCATCCAGCCGGATACGTCCAGCGGGTAGGGCCGCACCTGGAACATCTCTACGAAGAACGGTCCCACCCGCCGTTGGATCGCGTTCAGCTTTGGCGGCGGAGGCGGGAGGGCCGTTATGGGCCGCGACTGCAGGACATACACCCTGCCGCCGGCCAGCGCCCATTCCATGTCCTGCGGCCGGCCAAAGTGCTCCTGCGCTTTCCGCGCCAGATCGGCCAACTCCATCAGGCGTTCCGGAGCAAACGTGGGCCCGTAGCTGCGGCTGCCCGCGCGCTCCTTCGTTCCGCCGCCTGCGGCAGCACTGATCACCACCTCGCCGCCGCCGGGCTCGAAACTGAGAATTCTTCCTGAACGATCCAGGACGTAGTGTTCCGGCGTGACCCGGCCCGACACAACGGCCTCCCCCAGGCCTTGGCCGGCGTCCACTACGATCTCGCTGCGCTCACCCGTCACAGGGTTCGCCGTGAACAGAACGCCGGCGACGTCTGCGGGCACCATTTTCTGTACGACGACGGCGATCGCCACTTCATGGGGATCGATCCCCCGCCGCCGCCGGTAAGCAATGGCCCGGTCGGTCCAGAGGGAAGCCCAGCAGTCACGGACGGCCCTCACCACCGCTTCCTCGCCGTCCACATTCAAAAACGTGTCCTGCTGCCCGGCAAAGGCTGCGCCGGGCAGATCTTCGGCAGTGGCGCTGGAACGGACTGCCACAGCTCCGCCACCCAGCGACGCATAAGCCCCGGCTATCTCCATCCGCAAAGCTTCGGGCACGGTCGCTTGGGCGAAGAGCGTGCGGATGGCGGCGCCGTCGGGACCGCCTTCACTTGATGGGCCATCGTTCGATTGGTCCTCGTTGGATTGGCCCTCTTGGGACCTGTTCTGGCCGGAAGTGGCTCCGCCGGAGATGACGCCGTCCAGCGCCGCTCCCAGCCCCGTCTCAGCGAGAAACACCTGGTAGGCGCCAGTCGTGACGATGAAGCCCGGCGGCACAGGAAAGCCCTGCCGCAACAGCTCGCCCAGTGCTGCGCCCTTCCCGCCGGCGGCATCGAGGTCGTGCAGGCCATAATCAGCGAGGGAGGCGGTGGTCCTGGGTTTCATCCGAGACTCCTCGTGGCAGTGGCAGTGGCAGTGGCAGTGGCAGTGGCAGTGGCAGAGGCAGGGGCAGTGGCCGTGGCGAGTACAAGCTACTCCAGCCTCCCGTCGCCGTACAGGGCTGTGGCGACGCCGGTATGCAGATGCGTAGCCGCATGCTGGCGGTGCGTCCCCGGGTCACACCTGAGGCGCATCTGCGTCAGCGCACGCTAACGCTCGGGTTCCGCGATCAATCCCGACTGCTGCCGGGCTGCCGTGTCAGTGCCGCAAGCGTGACTCCGGTGTGCTCCGCCAGCTGCGCCAGCAGTGCGTCCTGAAACCGCGCATCATGGACGGCCGGGTGCGCGGTCTGGAGGTGTTGGTGGAACCAGTAACCGCCGCTCGTCAGCGCGGCAGGGTCGCTGCTCGTTGCCAGCCACTCCTGCGTGCGGTGGCCAAGCCGCAGATCGTCCGGCGCTGACCGCCCGCCCATCCGCGTGGGAACCCAGCCGGGATTGACCGCGTTGCTCACGAGGTGCGGAAAAAGGCGGGCGATCGCGGCTGAGAGTGCCGTAACGTGAAGCTTGCTCGTCGAGTAGGACGCTGTGGCCGACCTTCCCGCCCAGTCCAGCCCGCTCAACCGGGTGTCGCCACTACGGTGCATTCCGCTGCT
Source organism: Arthrobacter sp. NPDC093125 (assembly GCF_044754225.1). Classification (NCBI taxonomy): domain Bacteria; kingdom Bacillati; phylum Actinomycetota; class Actinomycetes; order Micrococcales; family Micrococcaceae; genus Arthrobacter; species Arthrobacter sp. NPDC093125. The sequence continues at coordinate 109,489 of NZ_JBIVOQ010000012.1, forward strand.
CAGGTAGATCAGCCGCCTCGGCCCCCGGATAAGCGCCGTCAACAGATATGGGGCGACGACATTGACTGGGAGCAGCGCGGAGCCGTTCAGCACGCCCGCGTTGTGGATCACCGCATCAATACCGCCGATCCGGTTCGCGTCGTCGCCCATCTGCCGGACCCCGGCATCATCGGCCAGGTCCCCGACGAGGCAGTGCGCTCCGCGACCGATCAGGTGCTGCACCGCCGTCATCCTTTGTTGGGAACGAGCGTGCACGACAACCTCGTGCCCCTCGCCGAGCAGCGTTTCCGCCGCAGCGAGGCCCAGCCCGTCAGTGGACCCGGTGATGAGAATCCGCGCCATCCAGCGTCGCCCTCTCCCTCATAGTCGCCGTTAAGAGCTGAAGTTCGTTGGCCCAGGGCTTTACAGCCAGATGTGGCGGAACAGCGCAGCGGTGCCCATGCCCCCGGCGATGCTGATCATTGCCAATGCGAGCCTTCCCCGGTGCGGTCCTGCAGGCGACGTCCCTGTCAGCGCCAGAGGAGTCTGCTGGCGCGCCTGGGCCAGCACTCTCGTGACCAGCACGGCCCCGGACGCCCCGTACGCATGCCCCAGTGCCAGCGCACCGCCGTCGGCATTTGCGCGCACCGCGTCAATCCCCAGACGGTCAAGGCACGCTATGGTCTGCGACGCGAAGGCTTCGTTAAACTCCACCAGGTCAACAGCGCCGGCCCTCACGCCGCACGACTCCAGCAGCCGTGCGGCAGCGTCGGCCGCCCCGATTCCGAGGAGCCGGGGATCCACCCCTGCCGTGTCCGTCCCCAGCACCAGCAGGGCGTCCGTGGCGCCCAGTTCCCGGGCGCGGGCCAGCGAGGTGATTACGACGGCGGCAGCGCCGTCCGCGTCAAAGCAGGAGTTCCCGGCGGTGACAGTTCCGGATTCCACGAAAGCGGCGGGGAACCGTGCCATCAGGGCCTCGCTGAGCTTGGGCCGGGGCCCGTCGTCTGCCTTTACTGTGCCGGCGGCGGATTCGAGCGGAACGGTCTCCCCGGCAAAACCGCCCGCGGCTGCTGCCGCAACCGCCCGGCGGTGGCTGCGCAGTGCAAACTCGTCCTGCCGTTCCCTGCTGATGGCGAACTCGGCAGCAACATTCTCCGCGGCCACTCCCATGTCGGGATCACCGTGGCTGTCCGGCGCGAACCGGGCGCGACTGAAAAAGGCGGCATCGCCGTCATCGTTCCTGTGTGCCCGCAGCGGTGCGGTGCTGATGCTTTCCACGCCCCCGGCGAGGTAGATCCCGCCGCCTCCGGCAGCTACCAGCCGGGAGGCAAGGACAATGGCATCCAGGCCGGAACCGCACTGGCGGTCAACGGTGAGGCCCGGAACGGTCACGGGCAGGCCGGCCTCGAGGGCAGCCAGCCGCGCCACGTTGCCCCCGCCGCCGACTGCATTGCCTATGACGACGTCTGCCACTTCGGAGGGTGCGACGCCGGTTTCGGCCAGCAGCGCCGTGAGGATCGGCGCGAGAAGTTCGTGGGCCCGGAACTCCCTGAGCAGCCCGTTTGCGCGGCAAATCGGCGTGCGCAGGGCCGAGATGATGACCGGCTGCCGCTCGGGAGGAAGGAACCCGGTTCCCTGCTCGCCGGCGCCACCAAAAGGTCCGGCTGCCGGCCCGGCAGCCGTGCGCCCGGATGCCTCAGACAAGGCGCTTCACCCGGGAGTCACTGGCGGCGATCCAGTCGAGCATGATGCGCCGGCTGACTTTTCCTCGGTCCGTCATGGGCAGCTCCATCAGGGAGAAGTACTGCTGCGGTCTCTTGTCCCAGGGCAGGATTTCTTCCAGGCCGGTTTTCAGCTGCGTGGCGGTGACGCCCCCGTGTGACGGGACGATCCCGGCCACCACGCGCTGTCCCCTGACATCGTCAGCCATGCCGGCAGCGACAGCCGAGGCTACGCCGGGGATCGAGGCGAGGGCCAGTTCCACTTCATGGGGGTAGACGTTCTTACCGGCAGTGATGATCATGTCCGAGCGGCGGCCCAGGATGTGGAGCTCGCCCTTGTCGAGGTACCCCTGGTCCCCCACCGTGAACCAGCCGTTGAAGGACCTCAACGCCTGGCCGTCGTCGCCCCACAGGTACCCGTTGCTGACCATGCCGCTGCGGACACAGATGTTTCCGGCCACCCCTTCGGGAAGGACCTCGCCGGCGTCGTCCAGGATCCTGACCTCGACGCCCGGGAAAGGCCGTCCAATGCCGGTGCCGCCGGCATCAAGGGGCTTGCCGGCCGGCAGGCCGGTGCCCGAAACGAAGCTCAGCTCCGAGGCGCCGTAGTACTCATAGATCGTGGCATTGGGCGCCCAGCGCCGGGCTGCTTCCAGGGTGCGGGCGTCCAGCTTGGAGCCGGCACAGATGATGGTCCGCACACCCGAGGCGTCAACACAGCCGGTCAGGCCGCGTTCACTGAGCATGCGCAGCATCGTGGGGACCAGCACCAGCCGCGTGATGCCGTCGTAGCCGATCGCCGCGTGGACGTCCCCGACGTCGAACGACTCCAGAGTGTGGAACTCGGAGCCGGCGTACAGGCACTCGGCGAGGGCGTAAAGATTCAGGCTCGAGGTGAGCGGACCGGGAGCCAGCGTTTTATCGTCCTGGGTCAGCCCGAAAAACTCCATCGACGCCTCGAAGGATTCCTGCCACGAGCGCCGCGAACGGGTGAAGGCCTTAGGCACTGATGTGGTGCCGGAGGTCAGGCCGATCAGGAAGGAGGTCCCGGGTTCGCCGTCGGCCAGCAAGCAGTCTGCCGGCCCGGGTCCCGTTGCCCGGGCCTGAGGGACGGATCCCTTCCCTGGCACTGCGCGGGAGGCTGCGCCCAGCCGCTGGACGACCTCGTCCAGCAGGGGTTCCGGCCAGGACGGATCCAGGACAGCGCACTGCCGCTCTCCCGCCACGGCTGCAGTAAAGGCCACCGCGAAGTGCGTCGAGTTGCGTTCGGCCAGCACCGTGATCTTAGCGGTGTTGCCGGCGGCCGTGGCCTCCGCGGCGTCGCGGAGTTCGGCCCAGCTGAGGCGCTGGCCGGCCACGACGACGGCGGTGTCGTCAGGGCGGTCAGCAGCCCAGCGCTGGAGTCTGTTGAGGAAAGGCATCGGATCAACTTTACCGGCGGAACCGGCCCGGGCACCGCTTGGGAAGACTATTGTGACACCATGAGTTTCAATGACGGGGTCGAGCTCGACCCAACCCAGGTGGAAGACCGCCGGGGCCGAGGAATGGGCCGCGGCACGAAGATCGGCGGAGGCATCGGCGGCGGCGTCGTCCTGCTCCTGGCGGCGCTCTTCGGCATCAATCCCCAGCTGCTGGAGGGACTCGTCGGCGGCGGCCAGGAACAACCCGGACTGAGCCAGGGCACACCGCCGGCCGACTGCAAGCTCGGTTCGGATGCCGACCAGCGCCTGGACTGCCGCATCACCGGCACGGTGAACAGCCTCAACGCTTTCTGGCCGGACTACCTTGCCGAGTACAGCGTTGGCTACGAGCGGCCACGGACCGTGCTGTTTGAGGTCGGCACCGACACCGGTTGCGGCGCCGCCACGTCAGAAGTGGGCCCGTTCTACTGCCCGGCGGACACCACGGCGTACTTCGATCCCGGCTTTTTTCAGGATCTCGTCGACCGGTTCGGGTCCTCCGGCGGGCCCTTGGCGCAGGAGTACGTAGTGGCCCACGAGTTCGGGCACCACGTCCAGAACGTGCTCGGGGACCTGGACCAGGCTCAGCGGGATCCGCGCGGACCCGAGTCCGGCGCCGTCCGGGTGGAACTGCAGGCGGACTGCTACGCCGGGCTCTGGACCCGTTACGCCACCACGCAGAAGGATCCCAAGACCGGCCAGCCGTTCCTCGAACCCCTTACGCAAAAGGACCTGAACGACGCCCTCTCAGCCGCGTCCGCCGTCGGGGATGACCGCATCCAGAAGTCCGCCACGGGCCGGGTCACCCCCGAAGCCTGGACCCACGGCTCCAGTGAGCAACGGCAACGGTGGTTCTACCGCGGGTACCAGACCGGCGACATCGCCCAGTGCGACACTTTCAGGGCAGCAACGCTGTAAAAGCTTCCTGCCGCTGGGCCGGTGGGTGGGGAACGACGGCGGCCGGCCACCCTCGTGAAGAAGGTCACCGGCCGCCGGCGTACTTTATTCGGTTTCAGATGTTGAACCCGAGGGCGCGCATCTGGTCCTTGCCGTCGTCTGTGATCCGCTCCGGACCCCATGGCGGCATCCATACCCAGTTCAGGCGCCACTCGTCCACGACGCCCTCGAGCGCCTGGCCCACCTGCTCCTCGAGCACGTCGGTCAGCGGGCAGGCCGCGGTGGTGAGGGTCATGTCGATCAGCAGGGCGCCGTCGTCCTCTGAGTACTTCAGGCCGTACAGCAGCCCGAGGTCCACGATGTTAACCCCGAGCTCGGGGTCGATGACATCCTTGAGTGCCTCTTCAACATCGTCCAGCCCGGTGCGGGCTGCGTCGATTTCTGTCATGGCGTGTCCTTACTAGGCCTGGGCTGCGGCGGCAGTGATCGAAGCTGCGCCCGCGCCCTTGGCGTAGCGGTCGTAGCCTTCTTCTTCAAGGCGGTCGGCGAGCTCCGGGCCGCCCTCTTCAACAATCTGGCCGTCAACGAAGACGTGGACGAACTCAGGCTTGATGTAGCGCAGGATACGCGTGTAGTGCGTAATGAGCATGGTGCCCATGTTGCCTTCAGCGTGCGCACGGTTGACGCCTTCGGAGACGATCTTGAGGGCGTCGACGTCGAGGCCGGAGTCGGTCTCGTCGAGGACGGCGAACTTGGGCTTGAAGAGTTCGAGCTGCAGGATCTCCACACGCTTCTTCTCACCGCCGGAGAAGCCTTCGTTGACGTTGCGCTGGGCGAAGTCGGCGTCAATGCGCAGCTGCTGCATGGCGGCCTTGACGTCCTTGGTCCAGGTGCGCAGGGCAGGGGCCTGGCCGTCAATTGCGGTCTTGGCGGTCCGCAGGAAGTTGGTCATGGTAACGCCAGGAACCTCAACCGGGTACTGCATGGCCAGGAAGACGCCGGCGCGGGCACGCTCGTCCACGCTCATGGCCAGGACGTCTTCGCCGTCGAGGGTGATGGTGCCGCCGGTGACGTTGTAGCGCGGGTGGCCTGCGATGGTGGACGCGAGCGTGGACTTGCCCGAGCCGTTGGGGCCCATGATGGCGTGCGTCTCACCGGTGCGGATGGTCAGGCTGACGCCCTTCAGGATCTCCTTGGTGCCCTGCTCGGTGTCGATGCTGACGTGCAGGTCCTTGATCTCAAGAGTAGACATATGTCTTGTTCTCCTCTGCACCGTGCCGGTCAGGCTGCGGTGCGGTCTTTGGTCTGGAAGGTATTGAGTTCTGGTGCAGGCCGGAAAGCGGCCGGCTAGCTGAAGTTCGGGGTCTCGGCCCCGTTCAGGACACGGGTGAAGTCGACGTAAACCTCGTCACCGACGATCTCCACAGCGAAGACCGGGACGGGGTCGTAGGCCGGCAGCTGGAGCGGTTCGCCGGTGCGCAGGTCGAACTGCGAACCGTGGCCCCAGCATTCGATGGCGCATCCCTCGACTTCACCCTCGGAAAGGGAGATGTCCGCATGCGAGCAAGTGTCGCCGATTGCGTGGATCTCCCCCATGGAATCCTTGACGATCGCGACGGGGTAGTCGTCGATCAAGATCCTCAGGGCCTGCTTGGGCTGGATTTCGCTGGCCTTGCAGACCAGTTCGCCCCTTGGCTGTTCAGTCATCCGTTGTCCTGTAACTTCTGCGGCTTAGTTGTCGGTTGCCGCGAGTTCGCGCTCAACAGCTTCGGTCAGGCGCTCTTCGAGGGCCGGTACCTTGATCTGCTGAATGATCTCGTTGAGGAAGCCGCGCACCACGAGCCGCCGCGCCACCTCTTCCGGAATGCCGCGGGCCATGAGGTAGAACAGGTGCTCGTCGTCGAAACGTCCGGTGGAGCTCGCGTGTCCGGCGCCTTCGATGAGGCCCGTTTCGATCTCCAGGTTCGGAACGGAGTCCGCCCGGCAGCCGTCCGTGAGGACGAGGTTCTGGTTCTTCTCGTACGAGTCGGTGCCCTCGGCCTGCTTCTGGATCAGCACGTCGCCAACCCACACGGTGTGCGCGTTCTTGCCCTGCAGCGCGCCCTTGTACAGGACGTTGGACTTGCAGTTGGGCACGTTGTGGTCAACGAAGGAGCGGTGCTCCAGGTGCTGGCCGGCATCTGCGAAGTAAAGGCCCAGCAGTTCAGCCTCGGCGCCTTCGCCCGCGAAGCGGACGTTGGAGTTCAGGCGCACGACGGATCCGCCCAGGGACACGGCGATGTGCTTGTACACAGCGTCCTTGCCCACCTGCGCGTCGTGCTGGCCGAGGTGCTTGGCGTAGTCTTCCCAGAGCTGCACCGAAATCACAGTGAGCTTTGCGCCTTCGCCGACGATGACTTCCACGTTGCCGTTGTGGTCGGCAGCACCGGTGTGCTCCACGATGACCACGCTGCGGGAGTTGGGGGCGGCTTCGAGCACGACGTGTCCGTTGGAGCGGCGGCCTGCGCCGGCACCGTGGACGTGGATCCGCACCGGTTCAGCCGGCTCGGCTTCCGCGGGAATCACCACGTGCAGGGCCTCATCCACGTTCGCGGACGCGACGACGGCGGCACGGTCGGCCGGGGTCAGGACAGTACCGCGGGGGGCGGCTTCCTTTGCCAGAGTGCCGCGGACGTAGCCTTCCGGGGCGTCAACGGTGAAGACGGCAGATCCGTCATCGGTGGCTGCATCCGAGAAGAGGTTGGCCAGGCCGCGGACAGGCGTGAAGCGCCACTCTTCCTCGCGTCCGGTGGGCAGCGCGAAGTCAGCCACGTTGAAGCTGGTGAGCCGCTCGGCGCGCGAGGACATCACCGTCACACCGTGGTTGTGGCTGTGGTCCACCTTGGCAGAGACCAGTCCCTCGCCTTCCTCGGTGAAACCTGCGATGGAAGGCGCTCCGATGCGGGCCTTTTCAGTAGTAATTTCGGCAGTCATTAACCGACGGATCCTTCCATCTGGAGTTCAATGAGGCGGTTCAGCTCGAGGGCGTATTCCATCGGCAGCTCACGGGCGATCGGCTCGATGAAGCCGCGCACGATCATGGCCATGGCTTCGTCTTCGCGCATGCCGCGGGACATGAGGTAAAAGAGCTGTTCTTCGGAAACGCGCGAGACAGTGGCCTCGTGACCCAGCTGGACGTCATCCTCGCGGATGTCGATGTAGGGGTAGGTGTCCGAGCGGCTGATGGTGTCCACCAGCAGGGCGTCGCAGCGCACGGTGTTGGCCGAGTGCTTGGCGCCTTCGCGGATCTGGACGAGGCCGCGGTAGGCCGCGCGTCCGCCGCCGCGGGCCACGGACTTGGAGATGATGGAGCTCTTGGTGTTCGGCGCGATGTGGACCATCTTGGAGCCGGTGTCCTGGTGCTGGCCTTCGCCGGCGAACGCGATGGACAGGGTCTCGCCCTTGGCGTGCTCGCCCGTGAGGTAGACGGCCGGGTACTTCATGGTGACCTTGGAGCCGATGTTGCCATCGATCCATTCCATGGTGGCGCCCTCTTCGCAGATGGCACGCTTGGTCACCAGGTTGTACACGTTGTTGGACCAGTTCTGGATGGTGGTGTAACGGACGCGGGCGCCCTTCTTGACCACGATTTCCACAACAGCCGAGTGCAGCGAGTCCGACGTGTAGATCGGGGCGGTGCAGCCCTCGATGTAGTGCACGTAGGAGTCCTCATCGGCGATGATCAGGGTGCGCTCGAACTGGCCCATGTTTTCCGTGTTGATGCGGAAGTAGGCCTGCAGCGGGATATCGACGTGGACGCCCTTGGGGACGTAGACGAAGGAACCGCCGGACCACACGGCCGTGTTCAGCGAGGCGAACTTGTTGTCGCCCACCGGGATGATGGTGCCGAAGTACTCCTGGAAGATCTCCGGGTGCTCGCGCAGCGCAGTATCGGTGTCAAGGAAGATGACGCCCTGCTTCTCGAGATCCTCGCGGATCTGGTGGTACACCACCTCGGACTCGTACTGGGCAGCAACACCGGAGACCAGGCGGCTGCGCTCGGCTTCCGGGATACCCAGCTTCTCGTACGTGTTGCGGATGTCCTCGGGCAGGTCCTCCCACGAGGCCGCCTGCTTTTCCGTGGAGCGCACGAAGTACTTGATGTTGTCGAAGTCAATGCCGGACAGGTCCGCGCCCCAGGTGGGCATGGGCTTGCGGCCGAAGTACTTCAGGCCCTTCAGGCGCAGGTCCAGCATCCACTCCGGCTCGCCCTTCTTGGCCGAGATGTCACGGACGACTTCCTCGTTCAGGCCGCGGCGGGCGTTGGCGCCGACGTCGTTCTTATCGGCCCAGCCGTACTCGTAGGTGCCGATGCCGTGCAGTTCGGGGTTCTTCTCCAGAATCTCCGAAATGACAGCAGTCTCAGCAACCTTGTTCTCTGATAGTTGGTCCGTCATAACGGCCTTTCTTGCAGATGGTTGGATTCTTCGTGCAGGGTGTCTTGTCCGGCTCGGGGAGCATTAGGCCCCGTCGCGGCCGGACGGCCTGTTGGTATGTGGGTGGTGCAGACGTGGCCGCCGCGGGCGAGGGTCGAGAGCCTGCGGACATCGACGCCTACGAGGCGGGAGAACATTTCCGTCTCCACGTCGCAGAACACCGGGAACTGCCTGGCCAGCTGCTGGATGGGGCAGTGGCCCTGGCACAGCTGGACGCTCGACAGCGCTGCCGGCAGCGGCGCCTTCGCCTCAATGGATGCTGTGGACGACACAAAGCCGTCGCGGGACAGTGCAGCGGAAAGGGCCTGGGCGCGCGCAGTGATGTCGCTGCCCGCCTGCTCAACCTCGGGGGCGTAGCGGCGTTCCATGTCGGCAAAGCGCTGGGCGGCAAACGCGCGGACCGCTTCGGCGCCGGCGATTTCTTCCAGCTGGGTCAGGGCGGAACTGGCAATGTTGAGATAGTCATCGCCCAGCGTGGACTGGCCCTGGGAGCTGAGCACGTAGCGGCGCGCAGGGCGGCCAGCTCCCGCGCCTGCCCGCGCAACCCGCTTGACTTCGATGACGCCTTCACGGGAAAGGTGGTCCAGATGGCGGCGGACGGCGGCGGGGGTAAACCCCAAAAGGTCACCCAGTTCAGCAGCGCTTACGGGTCCGTGTTCCAGCACCGCGTTGAGGACGCGGTCCCGCGTGCGCTCGTCGCTGTCGACCGCAGGCGACGATCCGCCCCGGGCAGCCGGCTTTCCACCGCGAAGCACACGGATACGCGCTCCGCTTCCCGCCTGAGGCAGGGGCGTGGGGTTAGTCATGGAATACACAACATAATTTTGTCGTAATTTACTCCGGCCTGCCAGTAAGGCGAGACTGACCTGTACCGAGAGCCCGCGCGAGGCAGGACTGGCGCCGGGGCACATAAGACACAGTACTACTTCACGTAGAATGCTGGGGTGCGATCCCCCAAATCCCCCGTTCTGGCCATCGACGGGCTCGTTAAGGACGTAGGTCCGCTGCCCACCCTCGATGGCAGGATGCTGAGGGTGGTGAGCGGCGTCTCACTCGTTGCCGGCCGCGGGGAGGTCACCGCGCTCCTCGGAGCCAACGGCGCTGGCAAAACCACCACCATCGAATGCGCCCAGGGCCTGCAAAGGCGCACGGGCGGCACCATAACCCTGCTCGGGCAGGACCCGGGCAAGGCCGGGGCTGACCTGCGGTCCCGCGTAGGCGTCATGCTCCAGGAAGGCGGGCTCCCGCCGTCGGCCCGTCCCTTGCCTCTCCTTCGGCACATCGCCGGGATGTACCGGAACCCGAGGCCGCTGGACGAGCTCGTAGACCGGCTCGGCATTGACGCGTTCAGCCGCACCTCGGTCCGGCGGCTGTCCGGCGGCCAGAGGCAGCGGCTCGCCCTGGCGGCCGCGCTCATCGGCAATCCGGAAGTCCTGTTCCTGGACGAACCGAGCGCCGGCCTGGATCCCCAGTCCCGCCAGCTTGTCTTTGAGCTGATCTCGGAGCTCCGGAACAGCGGTATGGGCATCATTCTGACCACCCATCTGATGGACGACGCCCAGCGGCTGGCTGACTATGTTTACATCATCGACGCCGGCAGGAACGTTGCGGAGGGCACGGTCGCCCAGCTGCTGCAGCACCAGACGCCCGAGATGACCCATAAGGGCCACGTCCGCACCCTGCACTTTGAGGCGCTGCCGGGCCTCGACTTCAGCGGTGTGCTGCCGCCGGAGGTGGAGGTCCGGGAAAACCGGGCCGGCAGTTACTCGGCCACCGGCGCCCTCGCACCGGAGGATCTGGCGGCCCTGACCGCCTGGTGGGCGCAGCACGGCATCATGCCCGGATCGATGAGCATGGAGGCGCGAAGCCTCGAAGACGTTTTCCTCGACATTTCCGGAAGGGACGTCCGATGACCTCCACGCTTGGCAGCGCTCCCGCTCCCCTGCTCCGCCGCATCGTCCTGCACGGCAAGTACGAGGCCGTGACCATGCTCCGGAACGGCGAACAGCTGATTCTGGCAGTGGTACTGCCGCTGCTGGCACTGGTTGGCCTCACCGTCACGCCGCTGCTGGACGGCATGGGTGACACGAGGGTCAACGTAGCGGTGCCCGGCATCCTGGCCCTCTGCGCCATGTCCACCGCTTTTACCGGGCAAGGGATCTCGACGGGCTTTGACCGCCGCTACGGCGTGCTGCGCTTCCTGTCCACTACGCCGCTGGGACGCGCAGGGCTCATCGCCGGCAAGATCATCGCCGTCCTCGCGGTGCTTGCACTGCAGGTCCTCGTGGTTACCTGCGTGGCTTTCAGCCTCGGCTGGCAACCGGCGGCGTCCGGGTGGCTCCTTGGCCTGGGCCTGCTGGTGCTGGGCGCTGCTGCCTTCACGGCGATAGGCCTCCTGGTCGCCGGAACGGTCCGGCCGGAAGCGACGCTCGCGATCACCAACCTGCTGTGGATCCTCCTGGGAGCCCTCGGCGGCATCGTGATTCCCGCGGAGCGGCTGCCGCGCCTGGCGCAGGACACTGTGCACCTGCTGCCGTCCGGCGCCCTCGGCGAAGGGCTCCGCGATGCGTTCCTGCACGGCACCCTGAACGGCAACGCCGTCCTCGTTCTGCTGCTGTGGCTGGTTCTTGCCGGCGCAGCAGCCATCCGTTGGTTCAAGTGGAATTGAGATAACAAGTGAGTACGGCTTCGCGCCTCCCAAAGATCCTTAGCCGCGTTACATCCAGGCTGCCAATCGCCGTTGATTCTGCCATCCGACGCCTGGCCGTGCTGTCCCTCGTGGGCCAGACGATCCTGGTGGTTACCGGCGGCGCAGTCCGGTTGACGGCGTCCGGCCTGGGCTGCCCCACCTGGCCGCGCTGCACCGAGGCCTCACTGGTGAACACGCCTGAAATGGGCATCCACGGCTTCATCGAATTCGGCAACCGGCTGCTGACGTTCGCGCTGGCCGCCGTTGCCGCCATGATGCTCGTGTACCTGTGGAACCTGCGGAAAGAGCGCAGGGATCTTTTCCTGCTCGCACTCGGCCTCCTGGCAAGCATCCCCGCGCAAGCAGTCATCGGCGGCATCACGGTGCTCACCAGGCTGAATCCCTGGGTGGTTGGGCTCCACTTCCTTGTCTCCATGGCGCTGGTGGTGTTTGCCACCCTGCTCGTCAACAGGGCCTATGGCCGGACCGGCCGCTTCATGGACCGGGTGCTGCCGGCGCTGCCGGGGGTTGCGCGCCCGGTGATGACCGCCGTCGCGGCGTTCTCTGCCCTGGCGGTCATGCTGGGAGTCGTAGTCACCGGCGCCGGGCCGCACGCGGGTGACGCCGACGCGCCCCGCAACAACCTCGACTGGGACCTGTTTTCGCACATCCACGCGGTGCCGGCCTACCTGATCACCGCGGGCACGCTCTTCGCCTGCTACCTCGTCTTCAGGCGCAGGATCACGGGCCTGTTCCGCACAGCCGTGCTGATGCTCCTTGGCGTCACGCTGCTGCAGGCCGTCATCGGCTTCACCCAGTACTACAACGGCATCCCGGCACTCCTCGTGGGCGCACACATGCTCGGAGCAGCCCTGCTGATGAGCGCCGCAACGAACGCATGGGACGTAGCACGCTCCAGCCCGGTCAGGTAGCCTTCCCCCCGCTTCCAGACGCTCCCTCAGATCCCGTCGGGTCATCCCGGACGCTCCCGCACTTCCCGCCGCCTTTACCCCGACTCTCCGGCACATCCCGCCGCTTTAGCGCCGTCGCTCCCGCACATCCTGCCCACCCGCAGATTGTCGGGGACTGTAAGAAAAACGGTGTATGAGGGTCCGGCCGTCTCCTTTCGGATCTGGCCGGACCCTCATACACCGTTTTTCTTACAGTCCCGGATTTCTTACAGTCCCGGAGCGTTTGACGTTAGGCGGGAAGGTGAAGGAGCGTCCCCCAAAATCCTGCGAAAGGTGAAGGAGCGTCCCCCAAAATCCTGCGAAAGGTGAAGGAGCGTCCCCCAAATCCTGCGAAATGAACTGGTCCCCGATAGTTGGACCGGGTTAGTAAGGGCCTAAGCCGCGAGGGCCTGGCTTCGGTATTGTATCGGGCTCAGGCCCTTGAGCTTCGTCGAGATTCTTTCGTTGTTGTACCAGTGGAT
>NZ_JBIVOQ010000013.1:0-111869 GCF_044754225.1 Arthrobacter sp. NPDC093125
ACTTGGCACACTATTGAGTTCTCAAACAACAGACACACCCGGCACCACCCAAACACCCGTTCAGGATCGCTCCGGAGCAACTTTCCAAACTTACCCGACTTGTCTTTGCTTTGCAAATTCGCATTTCTGCGATCTGAGCGTTCCAAGCAGGTCCCCGGCCTGTTTCAGCGCGCCGTTTTAGGCCGCCGTTTTCGGGCTGTTCTGTGGGGGTCGGTCGCTATTTTTCCGCTTCAGCGGCGGCGACTCAAATTACTTTACACACCTCCAACGGGCCACGCAAATCGACTTCCCCGCATGGCTACGGCGCCGCGAATGCGGCAAAACAATAGTCCCGCCCGGAGACCTGACGGCGAGTGGCCTGCCGCATAGCCGGCCATCGCGCAGCCAGCGCGCGCCCCGCCCACCGGCGCGTGACGTGGTATGCGAACACTAACTAGACAGAACAGTCTGTCTCGCATAAGTTTCAAGGACCGGCTCCGTCTTTTGAGGGGCCGCGTCGCTGAAGCAGAACGGCGAATTGACGTGCATGCCATGAAAGAGCGAACTAATGACTGCAACACACTTTGACCGCTTTGTAGCCGAAGCTCTCACTGCGGACCGGGAAACCGACACAGGACTCACCCCGGACGAGCTCTATGGCCTCTACACCAGCTGGAGCCTGATCAACAAGACCCAGCCCGAAACCCCCGAAGCCCTCCGCGCGGGCTTGAAGGCCCTCGGTATTGATCCTGACAAGAATGAATTGTCGATGACCGGCCCGGCCGCCGCGGACTACATTCTTGCCAGCGCGCCGAGCTTGATCTAGCTCAGTGCCTCTCAGGAAGAGCCGGTCGGTCCCGGCTCTTCCTGATTCGTTTAACGCCGGTCGTCGAATGAACAACGTTCAGGCCGCGAAGCAGCCCGAGTAGCAGCACGCCGGACCCTAATGATCCAATGCTGCCACACGCGCAGTAGCCAAAGCCCAGGGCCGGAATGACCTCATTCCGCCGGCACTTCTCATCAATTGACGCGTCGCGCCACAAGATACGCGACCGGAAAACGCAAGGTATCCCATGGACGAACTGCCCGGCATCTCAGTAGGCACCCCGCTCGGCGGTAGGTACCGCATTGTGGAACAACTAGGTTCCGGAGCCATGGCCAACGTCTACCGTGCCACTGACGAATCCCTCGGCCGCGACGTCGCCGTCAAAGTGATCATCAAGTCAGCGGTCGCCGGCGCACCCCAGGACGACGACGCGGAGGTCAAGGTCCTCGCTCGCCTGAACCACCACAGTTTGGTCACGCTCCTGGACGCCGGAGTGGACCGGACAGAGCCGGGACGGCCCCGCATCTACCTCGTGATGGAGCTCGTCGAGGGCCCGGATCTCAAACACCGTCTCCAGGACGGCCCGCTGCCGCCGCGCCACACCGCGCAGATCGGCTACGACCTGGCCGACGCGCTGAGCTACATCCATGAAAACGGCGTGGTCCACCGCGACGTCAAGCCCGGGAACATCCTGGTTTTCGACTACAACCACGATGCCGCCCGGATGCGTGCCAAGCTGACGGACTTCGGCATTGCCCTGATGTCCGACGGCCCGCAATACGACACCGGCGGGGTCCTGGGGACCGCTGCGTACCTCAGCCCGGAGCAGGCGAAGTCCGAGCCGGCCGGCCCGCCCAGCGATGTGTATTCGCTGGGCCTTGTGCTGATCGAATGCCTCACCGGCGAGCCCGTCTTCCGTGGTGATCCCCTTCAGAGCGCCCTGGCCCGGCTGATCGACGATCCGGCCATCCCGAACGATCTGGATCCGGAATGGCAGCAACTGCTGGTGGCCATGACCGCAAGAAACCCGCAGGAGCGGCCCTCGACATACGAGGTCGCCCAAGCGCTCGGTGACCTCGCCGTCAACAGGAGGGGAAAACACAAGGTGGACGCCGCCATCATCCCCCCAAACGAGTTCGCACGAATGGAAGCCGTACACCGCTACCGCATTTTGGACACACCGGCTGATGGCGCCTTCGACAGGATCACGGCACTGACGGCGAGGGTTTTCGAGGTTCCCATCGCCATCGTCTCGGTCGTGGACCACGACCGCATCTGGTTCAAGTCCCACCACGGCCTCGAGGCCAGTGAAATCGGGCGGGATGCGGGCCTGTGCGCTTCGGCCATTCTGCAGGAGGACCTGTGGGTGGTGGAAAACGCACCCGAGGACCCGCGTGCCCTCGCCAATCCGCTGGTGGCCGGAGAATTCGGCCTGCGGTTCTATGCCGGCGCGCCGCTCACCACCCGTGACGGTTACAACCTCGGCACCCTGTGCATCCTGGACTTCAAACCGCGCGTCCTGACCCCCGAAGAGGCGGCAACGCTGCGGGACCTGGCCGCCGTCGTCGTCAATGACCTTGAGATCCGGTTGGAAAGCCGGAACGTAGACTCGTCCTAGACCCCCCACATATGTTCCCCCAAGGGCCCAGCTTTTCCCCAGCTTGTCCCCGCACGATGGGCGCGTCCGCAAACAGCTATTGGGGGGGACATGTTCCTGAATACCTGCACAACCGCCAGCCCACTTTCCAGCCGCAATGAGTGCCGGGGGCTGTCATGAGCCCCCTGAGCATGCACATAAACGAGGGATTTCTGCCGATGGTGGACGGATCGCTCGTCTACCACCGGGGATTCGGCGACAGGCGGACCCTGATCAACGATCCGAAGCCTGCGCTGAAGATGGGCCCGCGCGTGTTCACGGCCGCCGGCCAAGTCGTCGCCAGCCGCATCTATCCGCTGAAGGCCCCTGCGCCGCCGTACGGCAGGCCGGCACCCCTGCGCCCGGACCCGGCGTTCCAACGGGAGTTCCTCGCCAGGCGGGCGCACTGGGCCAGTTACTTCCCGGAGCGGACACTGATCGCCGAAAGCGGAAGCACCATCAGTATCCTGCTGCAAAACAACCTGTCGCAGCCGCACGAGCTGCTCTTCCATAGCGCCGGCCCGGCGGGGGTCCACGTCAGGAGCGGGAAGGTTGCCCCCGGGAAATCCAAGCTCCTGGAGTTCCGTGCCCCGGCACCAGGAACGTACTTGTTCTCCGATCCCGGTACCGAGCCGGTGGAGCGGACGCTGGGTCTGTATGGCGGGCTGGTGGTCATCGACCCGCGGAATGCTTGGCGGCTGGGTCCGACCGGACCCGAGTTCGAACGGCAGTGGCTGTGGCTGTGCCACGACGTGGCACCGAACTGGGCGCGCCTCGCCTCACAGGGGCAGGCGGTCAACCCCCTCACGACACCGGCGGTGCCGCGGTATTTCACACTCAACGGATACTCCGGTTTCCAGGCGCTGGCCCTCACTACGGACGAGGAGTTCAACAAGCATCGTGAGGAGGACACGCTGCCCTCGGGGTTTCCGCGGGAAACCGATGTGCGCAATTTCAGCGCATCCCCCGCCCCGGGTGCAGTCCGCACCGGCCACCTTATGCGGATGGTCAACGCAGGAATCGTGGACCACCAGCTGCACTACCACGGGAACCACGTGTGGACGGTGCGCGCCAATGGTATCGACTTCCCGCGCTCGAACGGCAGGGTCAGCCCCGCGGGCGACGTCGTCCTGCAGCAGTGGGAGGACACGGTCCAGCTGCAGCCTGGGGAACGGAAGGAAGCGATGCTTCCGGTCCGCCGTCCGCCGGAAGTGGTCGACGAGGTGTGGAACGCGCGGGACGAGGACTGGAAATATCCCATGCACTGCCATGCTGAACCGTCCCAGACGGCCGCGGGCGGGCTCTACCCCGGCGGTTTGCTGTCCGACTGGACGCTCGCCGCGCACCCGGTACCCGAGCCCGGCCTGCCCGGAACCGTGGAGGACGAGGCCCACCACACGTTCCAAAGCCAGGTTGACTTCGCCTCGGACCAGCCGCACGAAGGCAGCCCCGAGACCGAGTTTCCGCTGCGCCCCCACGTCTCGGTGGAAATGGATTTCTTCAGCAGGGAACTTGAATTCCCCGACGGTTCCGAGCACGAGGTGTGGAGCTTCGAGAACGAGAAGTCGGGCCGCCAGCTCCCCGGGCCGCTCGTGCGGGTGACCGAAGGCCAGATCTTCCACGCGACCATCAAGCCGAGCAAGAAAGTCCACACCATCCACTGGCACGGCCTCGAGCCGGACCCCCGCAATGACGGCGTGGGCCATACGTCCTTCGAGGTGACGGGGGAATACACCTACCAGTGGCGGCCAGAGCTTGCGGAGCGCGGCAACCCGAACCGCGGCGCTGCCGGCACCTACTTCTACCACTGTCACGTCAACACCCCCCTCCACGTCCAGATGGGCATGTTCGGGGCGGTCATCGTGGATCCCCGAGCCGATCCGGCAAACCCGGCCCCGGCGGGAACACGGCGCCACTCCGCGGAAGGACCCTTCTACGACATCGCCACCGAAACCCTGATCGCACCGTATTCGGTCGATCCGCGGTGGCACGAACTCAACCACGCCGCGGGGCTGTCCGGCGAAGACGCGGGCCTTAACCGCTTCGAGCCCAGGCACTTCTTCCTGCTGGGAGGCGTCATTCCCGCCCGCCCAGGGGGCGACCGGGTCTGGGCCATCTCCACCATGAAGGCCAACGTCGTAGCCGGCAACAAGAGGCCAACCCTGGTGCGGATGGTGAACGTGGACTACTTCCCCACGCGCACCCGGTTCATGGACGCCGCCGGCAGGCCGGTGCGCATCGCCGAACTGATCGCCCATGACGGCCGCCCGTTCTGGAACACGCCCAACCCAACAGGCCCGGCCGTTCAGCCCTCGGTGGCCGGGCAGCCGCTGCTCACCAGCATCATCAAGTCCGGCGCGGCTGAGAAGTTCGATTTCCTGCTGCGTCCCCCGGCACCCGGCAGGTACACGATCGCCGTCGACTTCCAGCACTGGATCACCGGCCAGGTCCTCGCGACGCGGACTGTCACGGTCACGGCCGCCTGACCGCCCCGCTCCCCCGAGAAGGTTCCCCAAGCTCGACGGCGGGAGGGCTGCCAGCGTCGCCGGCCGCCCGTCGTCGGGGTTCTTCCGCCGCTGCCGCAGCTGGCGGGAGTCCGCGGCTGGGACAGGGCCCCAACTGTCCGTTCGCGCTGGTCTAGTGGGAGCAAAAGGGCCAGCGGGCCGCTGACGGCGCCGCCACTGGCTGCTAGTGTGGCCGCATGGACGCAATCATGGTTCGGCCCAGGCAAGGAAAGATGATCGCCGGAGTCTGCGCAGCCCTTGCGGCACGCTTCGGAATTTCCAAGGCT
Organism: Arthrobacter sp. NPDC093125; assembly: GCF_044754225.1. Classification (NCBI taxonomy): domain Bacteria; kingdom Bacillati; phylum Actinomycetota; class Actinomycetes; order Micrococcales; family Micrococcaceae; genus Arthrobacter; species Arthrobacter sp. NPDC093125. The sequence goes on from NZ_JBIVOQ010000013.1 coordinate 5,233, forward strand.
CTCGTCCGCATCGGCTTCGTGCTTTTCGGCCTGTTCGGAGTCGGCGAGCTGGCCTATATCGCGCTGTGGATCATCATCCCCAAGGAGAAATAGCTCGGCTGGCAGCCGGAAAGTGACGGGGCCTTAAGTGTCCGTTCGCGCTGGTCGGGGATATGCCTACTCCGATGAATGCTTACGACGGCGGCCCTGCGGCTTGCGCCCGACGGTCACCGCCGGCTCGTTCCAGATGTCCGCAAGGCTGCCCATCCTGCGCATACGGGCGATAGCCAGCACAACCTTGGCGCAGGCCATCGCGTTGGCGCCGGGCTCCGGCTGTACGAGTGGCGGCAGCTTCAAGGCTGCCAAGACCTCTCTCAAACTTGGTTTTGGCATGCCCAGGTGGTTCTGGGCCAACTGCAGGACGCAGTAAAAGTCTTTGGAGGGCAGGTCCAGTGTCAGCCGCTCGCTCGCCCTCAGCAGCACGTCTGCGGCGTATGGGGCGTTGAAGGCGACCAAAGGATCCTCGCAGGTGAAGTGCAGAATCCCCTCGATGGACATTTCCCAGTCGGCCGCACTGCCGCTGTCCTCGGGACGGATGCCGTGAATGTCGATATTCACGGGATCGAATTCCTCCAGGCCGGGCGGCGGCTTGATCAGCCACGAGGCCTTGTCCACGATGCGTCCGTCCTGGACCTTCGCCAGACCCACGCCGCACACCGACGCTCTATCGCTGTTAGCCGTCGCAAAATCGACGGCGGTGAAACTGATTCCCTGCACTGCTTGCCTCCCCCTGGCGCTGAAGTGAAAAGTCAGGCCGTTGCTTTGGCCCTTCCACTACCGGAACATCTTCGCAGTTCCGGTAGTGGATTTCCTCTCGGGAGCGCAATTATGAACGGTCAGCGCTCCGGGTGCAGGGCTTTCCTCCAGAGCACGGTGCCGTTGGCGTTGCGGAGGCTGACGGTGAAGACGTCGTCTTCGTCGAGGTCCACATAGCCGAAGAACTGGCTTTCGCCGGTGCGCGGGGACTGGTTGGCGTACGCGCCGGCCTTGTAGAAGGCGACGTCGGGGCCGAAGGTGCCGTCCATCTGGCTGGGACCGAAGGTGCCGGCGTTGATGGGGCCGGCCACGAACTCCCAAAAGGGGTCGAAGTCGGAGAAGGCGGCACGCTCGGGCGAGTAGTGGTGGGCGGCGCAGTAGTGGACGTCCGCGGTCAGCCAGACCACGTTCTTGACCCGGTTGCGCTTGAACGCTGAGAGCACACCGGCGATCTCGAGTTCCTTGCCCAAGGGGGCGCCGGCGTCGCGGTTGGCGAGGGATTCCTGGTTGACCGGACCGTCCGGCACGATGATGCCGAGCGGGAGGTCGGCCGAGATTACCTTCCAGGTGGCCCTGGACCTGCTGACCTCCCTGATCAGCCAGCGCGCCTGCTCCTCGCCGAGGATGTGGGTGAGGCTGGTTTCCTTGCCGTCGGTGTTGGGGCCCTTGAACGTGCGCATGTCCAGGCAGAAGATGTCCAGCTGCGGCCCTCGGGAGATTTTGCGGTAGATGCGGGCGGGTTCGAAGCCAGTGCTGCCGTCGCCGAGCTGGGCGATGGGTTGGTACTCCTGCCAGGCCTGGCGGCCACGCGCGGCGAGGACGTCCACGCGGCGCTCCGTGTAGCGGGGGTCGGTAAGGATCTCGCCGGGGTACCAGTTGTTGGTGGTCTCGTGGTCGTCCCACTGGGCGATCACGGGAACCTCGGCGTACATGGCGCGGACATTGCGGTCCATGAGGTTGTAGCGGTGCCGGCCGCGGAAATCGTTGAGGCTTTCGGCCACTTTAGAGACCTCCTCTGTCACGTGGTTCCGCCAGATCTGCCCGTCCGGTTCGGTGACCTGCGCGGTGATCGGCCCGTCGGCGTAGATGGTGTCCCCGGAGTGGATAAAGAAGTCGGGGCGGGTGGCGTGCATGGCCGCGTAGCCACGCATGCCGCCGATGTCCTCGTTGATACCCCAGCCCTGGCCGGCGGTGTCGCCTGACCAGACGAAGCTCTGGCGGCGCGGCGTGCGGCCGCTGCGGAGAAGCCCCGTTCCCGGTGCGGTGGCGAAGGATCCCCGGGCGGTTTCGCCGGCATTGCCCTCGGCATCCTCGAAGTGCATGCTCAGGGCAAACCGCGTGCCGGCCGGGAGGTGAGTGGCGTTGATCTTGGAGGTGAAATCGGTGGCTTCGGTGGCGGCGGTCCCCCGCAGCACCCGCTGGAAGGCGCGGCTGCCGCGGAGCGGGGACCCGTCGTCGTCGACGGCCAGCAGGCTGGCCACCAGGCGTCCCGATCCCGACGCGCGGGACCAGAGGACGCCCGAACCGGCGGTCACGTCGCCGGTGGCGATGCCGGACGGGAGAGTCAGGCGGTTGCGGACCAGTGCGACGCCGGAGTGTCTGGTTGTCTGCGCGGCTCCGGCCAGTGCGGGGCTGGCTGTGACGGGTGCGACGGCGGCAGCACCGGCAGCGGCGATGGCACCTTTGAGGATGTTTCGGCGGGTAAGAGCAGTCATGGGGCCACTCTTGACGGCGCGGGTGAACCGGTGGAGACGGGGAAGTGAACGCTTGAGTGGTGACGCTTCCGAAGTGCTGTCCGAGGGCACTTCCGGAGGCGTTGTGGTCGAGTCTATTTCATCTCTGAATATCCGTGCCCATCATTCTATCCGCAGGTCTCCGACGCCCTTTCATCGTGCGGTTTTTACCACCCACATCTCCGATGGAGTTTGTAATGAAAAGAATGCTAATTCTGGCTGCCCTTTTAACCGCGCTGGTTGCAGGAGGTGGTCCCGTTTCAGCTGCCCCTCCATAACCAATCGGGTCATTCACGTTCGTCAACAGAGACTGCGGCTACAGAATTGAGGCGGTGGTCACCGGGAAGTCAGGAGTCAACGAACTTCCCGGCGGTGCGATCATCATCACCGCACCCAACCAGGAGGTGACCCTGACCAGCATCCAAACCGGGGAAAGTGTCACCTACGTTATTACCGGTGCCACCCACATTGATACGAGCGAGCCCGGCCTCCAAATTGTGACGTCCACGGGAAGAAACGTACTCATCGTTCCTGTTGGTGACAGAGAGGGCCATTTACCTGACTCAAGGCACCGTAGAGTTCGTACTGGACGACAAGGGACAGCGCATTTGAAGGCCCCGGCAAGGTCACCGACATCTGCGAGCTCCTCGCGTAACGGATCAATGGCGCCCCCTTCCCACAAATAAACCGGGTGGCCGGCAATGTGCTGGGCACCCGCCGTCGTGCGTTCTGTTGGTAAAGAAGAATTCACCGGGTCCTGAACTCGTCCACGAAGGCTACTTGCGCTACGGCCTGCTGGTAGAGCTTCAAGGCCTCGTCCACAGCCAGGTTGCCGAAGTTCAGCGACAGCTGCAGGCCTTCCAGCTGCGCGTTGGCGGTCTCTGCCGCGCTGACCTTCTCGCCCAGGGCCCGGGAGTTGGCGAAGTTCGTCGCCAGCGCCGCCGCAACGGAGAAGATGACGGCGGCCAGGCACAGGAACCGCCACACAACCGAGTCGTCGGGAAGTGCGAAGATTCCGCGCGCCGCCTCCGTGAATCCGGTGCCGCCCACGGCCGGCCCGGCGGTGAGCATGGCGGCGAGCGCGCTGCCCACGATGCTGATGTTGGAGAGCCTGTTCCGGCGGGGCCGCTCCCGTCCCAGGTAAAGGCGGATGGTCTGCTGCTTCTGGTCAATGCGCTCGGACAGCCGTTGGCGTGTATCCGCGTCGTCCATGGTCGGCTCCAGCCTCTCTCCCCCCGTTCGACATTTTGCGATTAGGATCCCACCGCCCGGATTTCCGGTCCAGAGCGGAAAGGTTTCGGGAGGCGGACAAGTTTGTCTCACTGTCCGGCGGGGGGAGGCTTGTGTACGTTATTTCCACGGGGCTGCAATGGGGCAGACCGCCGAGCTGGGGCACCGGACGAGAGGCGACGCGTATGACAAAGACATCGGGTGTGGCACCACGGCTGGCGGAGGCGCTGGCCATTGTCCTGGGCACGGAGGAGATTCCTGTCCGGCTGCTGGCATGGGACGGATCGGAAGCGGGTCCGGCAGATGCGCCGGTGATCGAGTTCCGGTCGAGGCGGGCGTTGCGGCGGATGCTGTGGTCGCCCGGGCAGCTGGGCCTGAGCCGGGCGTATGTGGCCGGCGAGATCGAGGCGCACGGAGACATCTTCGCGGCCTTCACTGCGCTCAGTTCCGCCGGGAAGTTCGCCGAGCCGGGACCCTTCAGCAGGCCGACGCCCCGGGAGCTGGGGACGCTGCTCACCACCGCGGTCCTGCTCGGCGCGGTGGGACCGAATCCGGCGCCGCCCCCCGAGGAGGCTAGGGTGGAAAAGCACGGGCGCAGGCACTCCAAGAACCGGGACGTAGCGGCGATCTCCCACCATTACGACGTCGGCAACGACTTCTACCGCCTCGTGCTCGGCCCGTCGATGGTTTACTCCTGCGCGGTCTTCGACAGCCACGACACGAGCCTGGAAGAGGCGCAGGAAGCCAAACTGGATCTGGTCTGCCGCAAGCTGGGACTGCAGCCGGGCATGCGGGTGCTGGACGTTGGCTGCGGCTGGGGAAGCTTCGTGCTGCACGCCGCCGAGCGCTACGGTGTGAACGTTGTCGGCATCACCCTGTCCACCGAGCAGGCGGAGTTCGTCCGCAAGCGCGTGGCCGAGGCGGGGTTGACCGAGCGCGTGGACGTGCGGGTCCAGGACTACCGCGATATCGAGGACGGGCCGTTCGACGCCATCAGCTCGATTGGCATGTCCGAGCACGTGGGCCGCGCCCAACTCCCCCGCTATGTCGAGCAGCTGCACAGCCTGCTCCGCCCCGGCGGCCGCCTGCTCAACCACGCCATCTCATGGAACGCCGGGCCGGCGGAGGATGACCCCGACTCCTTCATCCCACGGTATGTCTTCCCCGACGGCGAGATGCTGAGCCTTTCGGAGATGGTGGTGGCGCTGGAGGGCGGGGGCTTCGAGGTGCTCGACGTCGAAGCGCTCCGCCGACACTACGCACTGACCCTCCGGGCCTGGGTCCGGAACCTAGAGGAGCACTGGGAGGAGGCGGTGCGCCTGACGTCGCCGGGCCGCGCCAGGGTGTGGCGGTTGTATATGGCGTCAAGCGCGCTGGGGTTCGAAAATGGGCTGACCGGGGTTAACCAGGTGCTGCTGCAAAAGCCCGGGGGCGCCGAGCCGCCGCTGCGCCTCCGGCAGTGGACAGCTGGTTGAGCCTGCCGAAACCAAGCTGATCACGCCCGCCGAAACCAAGAACCCACACAAAAGGAGAATCCCATGGCCGCCATCCTGATGGTCGTATCCGCCGCCGACTCGCTCACCATGAAGGACGGCAGCGAGCACCCCACGGGGTACTGGGCCGAAGAGCTGGTGGTGGCCCACCGCGCGCTGCTCGAGGCAGGACATATGGTGGATTTCGCCACTCCCGGCGGGGTGAAACCGACCGTGGACAAGGTCAGCCTTCAGGCAGAGGCAGTCGGCAGCGAGGAGCGGGCGGAGGATTTCCGCACGTATCTGGACATGATCGACGTCGACCTTTTCGCGCCGCTGGTGCTGGCCGACGTCGACCCTTCGGCGTACGACGCCGTGGTGCTGCCAGGCGGGCACGGCCCCATGGCGGACCTGTTCCGGGACAGGGACCTCGGCCGGATCCTCGTGGAGATGAACGGCGCGGGCAAGATCATCGCCCCGTTCTGCCACGGCCCTGCGGGCCTGCTCAGTGCCACGGCCGACGACGGCGCCTTCGCCTTCGCGGGCCGCCGCCTCACCGTTTTCGCCAACTCCGAGGAACTGGGCGGCGGCACCGGCGAGAACACGCCGTGGCTGGTGGAGTCGAGGCTGCGCGAGAAGGGCGCACATGTGGAGACGGGGCCGGACTGGGCCAGCTTTGTGGTGCGGGACGGCAACCTGATCACGGGCCAGAACCCGCAGTCCAGTGAGGACGTGGCCAAGGAGGTCATCAAGGCCCTCGCCGAATAGGCCGCGGCGGGAATTGGCCAGCGCCACCTGCTCCAGGCTTTGGATCTCGCGGCGGTGCCCCGAGCATGGATTCCCGGAGCCGGGGGCAGCAATTGACGGCGTTTGCGTTGGACACGCGGCCAGAGGCCCGGGTTGGTAGCCCGGCGCGCCACGAAAAAACTACTCAGGACTAATCTCGACAGGAGGGGTCGCTCGGCTGATCAGGGTTGCTAAGCCGGCAACTAGTGTCCCCTGCGATGCGGCCAGAGACAGATCGACTCCGGATTGGGTGATGAGCAGGTTGTCCCCGCCTAGGACAAGTAGCGTTCCACTGTGCGCTGCTGCTTCCAGCCAGGCCGCTCCATCCGGTTCTGACCGGTCCATCTGGTGGGTGTACATGTCCTGCCCAGCCACGTGCAGGACCAGAAGGCCTTGCGGGGTCAGGGTGCAGAACGTTTCGGAGCCAACGCTTTCTGCGTGTCCGAGGATGAAACCCCAGTCCGCCCGTGGCGCCAGCTGGAAGCCCTGGCCGAGCAGGACGCTGACCAGGACGGAGCTAAATTCCGCGCCAGACACACCGAAGGTCAGGTTCGGGAGCAGGGTGAAAACGAGCGCCGGGACCGCCGTGGTCTTGTAATGCAGCACCATCACCGCTCCGGCGCTGGTCACTTCTTCCGGCACGACACCACCCTCGTGCACCGTGAGGTCCGGTACGCAGCACGCGCGGTGGCAGACGCAACAATCGAAAGCACGGTAGTCGGTGCCGTCGGGTCCGGTACCCACAGAAACGGCAACAGACATGGAGAGCTGCTCGTCGGCCGTTAGCGGCAGCCCACAGGTGGCGCATGCCGTGGCCGTGCTGGCGGCCGTCCTCACGTACTGGGTGCTGTCCCTGCCCTTGAAAAGCTCCAGCCGCCCGTCCCACGCGACATTGCTTGTGATCGGCATAAAGGGAGTCTAAGTCGCACCGGCCGCCGTCGGCTAGAACTGTAGCGGTGCCCGGTCAGCGGCTGTCAGTCCCGTGTGTGGACATGCGGAAGTCTCCTTACTCGGAATGGGTATGTCGGTTGTGTGACCGGTCTTCGTACCGCACCGACAGGGCATCGGCGGCGTAGAGCATTTTCCGGCCCATGGCGTCGTCGGGCCAGACCCAGACAACGGAACCATCAGGCATGGTGTCATCGACGACCCCTGCCCCCGCGATCCCCTCTGCCTCAAAAACCACGCGGTCGCCCACGCTGTAGTTAGTCGGCTTCGGCCGGTCAGCCGCGCCATGTTTGGTACGGCTGTTGCTCGTGACGGGTGTGGATGGTGTACCTGACATGGTGGAACGCCTTTCTCTGCTTGTTTACGGGTTGTCTCAGAATGTGCCTGCGTCGATGACGAAGCGGTAGCGCACATCGCTGGCAATGACGCGGTCGTAGGCGTCGTTGATCTTGCTCGCCGGAATAACATCGACGTCGGCTCCGAGCCCGTGCGCTGCGCAGAAGTTCAGCATCTCCTGCGTCTGCCGGATACCGCCCATCTTGGACCCAGCCAGGTTCCTCCGGTAGCCGACAAGGGACCATGCGCGCTGGGTCAGCGGCTTCGAAGGCAGCCCCACAAGAACCATGGTGCCGTCCAAATCGAGGAGGGACAGGTAGTCATCGACGTCGATATCGGCCGAGACGGTGTTGATGATGAGGTCGAAGTGACCTGCCAGGATGTCGAAGGTGGCAGGGTCTGACGTCGCATAGTAGTGCCGCGCCCCAAGACGGATGGCGTCCTCCTGCTTCTTGAGCGACTGGCTCAGCACCGTGACTTCCGCGCCCAGGGCGGCCGCGATCTTGACGCCCATGTGGCCCAGCCCGCCCATCCCGATGATCGCGACGCGCTTCCCCGGCCCTGCATTCCAGTTCCGCAGCGGCGAGTACATGGTGATGCCGGCGCACAGCAGAGGCGCGGCTGCATCGAGCGGAATGCCGTCGGGAATCCGAAGTACGTAGTTCTCATCCACCACGATGCTGGTGCTGTAGCCGCCGGCGGTCGGCAGGCCGTCCCGCCCCACAGAGTTGTAGGTGCTCGTGGCTCCGCTCAGACAGTACTGCTCCTCCCCGGCACGGCAGTTGGCACACTCACGGCAGGAATCCACGAAGCAACCCACGCCCACCCGGTCCCCCACGGAATAGCGGGTCACCTTGGCTCCGACAGCCTCCACCACGCCGGCAATTTCATGCCCTACGACCACCGGGTAACTAACCCGCGCCCAGTCACCGCGGGCGGTGTGGATGTCTGAGTGGCAGATTCCTGTGAATTTGATGGCAACCCGTACTTCGAAGTCACCGGGATCGCGGCGTTCAACCGTGCCGGGTTCCAGGGGCGTCGTGGGAGACGCGGCCACGTAGGCTTTGGCAAGGGTGGGCATGGCAGTTCCTTAGCTTTCGGTGCCTGTAATGCGGGCCTGTGGGTTTGCCAGGTGTTCGGGACGGAGGATCTCTTCGAGCTCAGCGGCAGAGAGCAGTCCCCGTTCGAGAACGAGGGAAGTGACGCTGCGGCCGGTAGACAGCGCATGGCGTGCGATGGAGGTTGCCGCGTCGTACCCGATGAGCGGGTTGAGGATGGTTACGACGCCGATGCTCGCCTCAACCTGGCAGCGAAGGTATTCCTTGTTGGCGGTAATCCCATCGATGCAGTGATCGGCAAGGGTCGTGCAGGCAGCGCTGAGGTGCGTGAGGCTGGCGAACAGGGACCGGGCGATCACCGGCTCAAATGCGTTCAGCTGCAGCTGTCCGGCCTCGGCGGCCATGGTGATGGTGACGTCGTTGCCGATGACCTCGAAAGCCACCTGGTTGACGACTTCCGGAATGACCGGATTGACCTTTCCGGGCATGATGCTCGACCCCGCCTGGCGCGGGGGAAGGTTGATTTCAGCGAAGCCTGCCCGGGGCCCGGAGGAAAGCAGCCGCAGGTCATTGCAGATCTTTGACAGCTTGACGGCCACCCGTTTCAGCGTCCCGGAGAACAGCACGAAGGCTCCGCAGTCCTGGGTTGCTTCCACGAGGTTGCCGGCCGTTACCAGCGGCAGCCCGGTGATGCGCTGCAGGTGTGTGCATGCCTCGGCGGCGTACCGGGGGTGGGTGTTGATGCCGGTGCCGATGGCGGTTGCGCCCAGGTTGATCTCGTGCAGATGGACCAGCGCTTCGCGGACCCGCCGTTCATCCTCGTCCATCATCACCGCATACGTGCTGAACTCCTGTCCCAGGGTCATGGGCACCGCGTCCTGCAGCTGAGTCCGGCCCACCTTCACCACGTCATCGAACTCAATAGCCTTGCGTAGCAGTGCTTCGCGGAGATGCGTCATGGAGGAGAGCAGCTCATGGGCGCCTTTGATAGTCGCGATCTTAATCGCGGTGGGGTAAACATCATTGGTTGACTGGCCCATGTTCACGTCCCCGTTGGGGTGGATCACCGAGTACTGGCCCCTCGCCAGTCCCAGATGCTCCAGCGCACGGTTGGCGATAACCTCGTTGGCATTCATGTTCGTTGAGGTTCCGGCTCCTCCCTGGATGACGTCCACCACAAACTGGTCGCGCAGGAAACCCTGTTCAATGTCATGGCACGCCTGCACGATGGCTTCCTTTTTGGTCCTGTCAATCAGGCCCAAATCGAAGTTGGCCAGCACTGCCGCATGCTTGACTTGGGCAAGTGCCTGGACCAGCCGGGGAAACGAGGAGATCGCAGTACCGGTAATCGGAAAATTCTCCACTGCCCGCAGTGTCTGGATGCCCCAGTAAGCACCGGCCGGGATCAGCCGGGTGCCCATGAAGTCGGTCTCCGTCCTGCTGCCGATGGGTTGCAAAAGGGACGATACGGTGGTTTGTGCCATTGCTCGCAGCTTCAGATAGTGGTGGATGGCGGACTAAAGGGCGATCAGGAGCTGGCGACGAATCCGAGGGATTTGTCCACGACGTTGTGCAGCGGTTCGGTGTTGCGGTACCGCTTGAGGTTGTCGATGAAGAGTTTGCCGAGGTCATCGAGGTAGTCTTCGGTGTCGCCGCTCATGTGGGGTGTGATGATGACGTTCTCCATGCTCCAGAGGGCGTGTCCTTCGGGCAGGGGCTCGGGGTGCACGACGTCCAGGGCGGCGCCGGCGATGGAGCCGGCGGCGAGTGCTTCGGTCAGGGCTCCGGTGTAGACGAGTTCCCCGCGGCCGACGTTGATCAGGTGCGCGGTCGGCTTCATGGCGGCCAGGACCTCGGCGTTGACCAGTCCCCTGGTGTCGTTGGTCAGGGGCGCGGCGAGGACCAGGTAGTCATAGTCCTGCACGACCTTGGCCAGGTCGCGGGAGGAGTGGATGCGCCCGAACTCGGCGTCCCCGTCCCGGCCGGTGCGGCCGGCGCCGTCGACGTTCATGCCGACGGCGCGGAAGAGCCGGGCGGTTTCGCGGCCGATGGATCCGGTGCCGACCACCAGCGCGCTCTGGCCCTGGATCTTGCGGGTGACCCGGTGCTGCCAGCGCTTTTGCTGCTGCAGCCGGAACGAACCCTGCGCGTCCTTGGCCAAATCCAGCACGAACCCCAGCGCGAACTCGGCGATGGAACGGCTGAGGACACCGCGGGAATTCGTGTAGGTGATGTCGCTGCGGATGAGCTCATCAAAGAGCAACTGGCTGACGCCGGCCGCTGAGACGTGGACCCATTTCAGGGTCGCGGCTGCACCCCAGTTCTCCTTCAAGGCCGGCGAGAAAGAGTGCCACTGGTACAGCACATCCGCGCCGTCCAGCGCCTCCGCCAGACCGTCGGCCTTGGTCAGCCGGACCTCGGCCAGCTCCTCGATCTCGGCCAGACGCGGCGGCAGCGCCTCCCGGTACAGGGCCGCGACAACCGGCCGCCTGCTGCCCGTCACTGCGGCGGTCATGACGCCGCAGTCCCGACGACGGATACATGGTTCGGAACCAAGGCGTCGATGGCGGTCAGGACGGCGGCGGTGAACTCCGACGTCGAGGAGGTGCCGCCCACGTCGCGGGTACCGTGCCCGTCACGCAGCGCGGACTCGAACGCTGCCTGCAGGTGCGAGGCGGCGTCGGGGTGGCCGAGGTGTTCGAGCATCATCGCCCCGGACCAGATCTGGCCGACCGGGTTGGCCAGGCCTTTGCCGGCGATGTCCGGTGCCGAGCCGTGGACCGGTTCGAACAGGGACGGGAACTCACCCTCCGGGTTCAGGTTCGCGCTCGGCGCGAGCCCGATGGACCCGGTGACGGAGCTGCCCAGGTCCGAGAGAATGTCACCGAGCAGGTTGGAGGCAACGATGACGTCCAGGGTCCAGGGTTTCAGGACCAGGTGCGCGGCCAGGGCATCCACCAACTCGTGGGTGACCGTGACGCCCGGGTACTGCCGGACGGTTTCCTCCACGACCTCGTCCCAGAAGGGCATGGTGTGGATGATGCCGTTGCTCTTCGTCGCGGACGTCAGCTTCCCCGACCGGGATGAGGCGAGGGCTGCCGCGAAGCGGGCCGCCCGGGAAACGCCGAGGCGGGTGAAGATGGTTTCCTGTACCGCGGTCTCGTGCGGCAGCCCACGGTACATCCGCCCGCCGACCTCGGAGTATTCGCCCTCGTTGTTTTCCCGGACGATCAGGAGGTCGATCGGTTCCTTGGACGCAAGCGGCGAGGTGACGCCGTCGAGCGTTTTGACCGGGCGGAGGTTGATGTACTGCTGGAACTCCCGCCGGATAGGGATCAGCAGCCCCCACAGCGATGCGGTGTCCGGTACCTCCGGGGAGCCGACGGCGCCGAGGAAGATCGCGTCGTGGCGGGCAAGCTGGTCCAGCCCGTCCACGGGCATCATCCGCCCGTGTTCGAGGTAGTAGTCCGAGCCCCAGTCGAAATGCGTGAACTCCAGGTTCAGCGCATACAGGTCCGCGATCCGCTCCAGGCAGGCGATGGCCGCCGGAACGACTTCCTTGCCGATGCCGTCGCCGGCGATGACAGCGATGCTGTGGGTGTTCATGACTTCTCCGTCAGCCCGAGGCTTTGCCAGCGCGGCTGCTCTGCAAGGTTGATGATGGTGCTCTTTGGTTCGGTCATCTCGTGGACCGCGTAGCGGACGCCTTCGCGGCCGACGCCGGATTTTTTGAATCCGCCAAAGGGCATGGAATCGATGCGGACGTCGCTGGTCTCGTTGATGACCACAGCACCTACGTCCAGCCTGTCGGCGATGTTCAAGGCCGTGTCGACGGACTGGGTGAAGACGCCTGCCTGCAGTCCGTAGGCGGTGTTGTTGGCGTCGTGGATGGCGTCTGCGATCTCGATGAACGGGATGAGGGAAACCACCGGCCCGAAGACTTCCTCCCGGATGACCCGGCATTCCGAGGGGACGTCGGTCAGGACGGTGGGCTCGTAGAAGGTCCCGCGCCGCCGCCCGCCGGCATGGATCCGGGCGCCGGCGGCCTTTGCCTCCTCCACCCACTCTTCGACCCGCTTGGCTTCGTCGTCGGAAATCAGCGGACCGACGTCGGTGGCCCGGTCCATCTTGGGTCCCGTTGTGAGGGACTTGGTGCCGATGGTCACCTGTTCCAGGATTTCCTCGAACAGCGAGATGTGCACGTAGACGCGCTGCACGGACAGGCAGTTCTGCCCGGCAACTCCGAAGGCCCCGGCAACGATAGCCTTGGCCGCGGCCTGCGCATCAGCGTCGGCGCAGACAATCGTGGCGTTGTTCCCGCCGAGTTCAGAGAGGATCTTCCTGGACCCGGCGGCGGCGGCGATGCGGTCCGCCGTCGCCGGGCCGCCCGTGAAGGAGATCAGGTCCACCTGCTGGTCGGTGACCAGCGCCGTGGAGACACCGGGACCGGTCACGATCGCGGCGAGGCGCCCGGCCGGGACGCCGGCCTCCAGCAGCAGCCGGACAAAGGCCAGCCCGGTCAGCGGGGTCCGGGTGGAGGGTTTAAGCACGACGCCGTTGCCTCCGATCAGGGCCGGGCCCAGCTTGTGTGCCACGAGGTTCAGCGGGTCGTTGAACGGGGTGATCGCCGCGACGATGCCCACCGGTTTCCGGCTGTACCAGCCGATCTTGTTCCCGCCGGCCATGCTGTCCTCGAACCCCAGGGTCTCCCCCGTCAACTCGTTCGAGGCGGCCGCGGACAGCCGAAGCGTCTCGATGCAGCGGCGAACTTCGCGCTCGGCCTCGGTGATGGTCTTGCTGCTCTCGGCAGCAATGATCCCGGCGAACCGCGCAGACTGCTCACCAAGGAGCAGGGCAGCCTTTTCCAGCGCCTCCCGGCGGGAGCGCAACGGCCACTCCTGAATCTGCAGGTGGCGATGAATGTGGGCGATGGCCCGGCGCACGTCCTGGGGAGTTGACGTGCAGACCCGCCCCAACAGCAGGCCGTCCTCCGGATCCCGGACCTCCACGGTCAGGTCAGCGGTCTGCCACTGTCCTTCAATGAAGGCTCCCCCGGGAAGGTTGGCGATTTTTGCCCGGCTGTACCCTGTTTCCGGGCGCGCGTCAGCGAGGGTCGTCGTTGGCGACATGTGGTCCCTTGTCTAAGTGAGTCGGCTAAATGAGGCGGCTAAGTGAGTCGGCTGTTACTTGGATCGCCGGGCTTACTTGACCCGGTCGATGATCTTGGCTGCTGCGCCGATGAAGGGCAGGAACCAGGGCGGGCCGAAGTGGCCTGGTACGGGCGGGTTCTTCAGGTCTTCCCAGACGTTGGCGCTCTTGTCGCCGGCCATGTAGTGGGCCATGCGCTTACCCATGTGCGCGGCCATCTGCACCCCGTGTCCGCTGTAGCAAAGGGAGTAGTAGAGGCCGTCGTGGAGCCCGGCGTGGACCATCTGGTCCATGGACAGGTCCACCAGTCCGCCCCAGATGTAGTCCACCTTGGCTTTGGAGAGGTAGGGGAAGAGTTCGAGCATGGCTTTGCGCAGGATCTCGGCGCTCTTGACATCCGAGTCCGGGCTGGAGAGCGCAAAGCGGGCGCGGCCGCCGAAGAGCAGCCGGTTGTCCGGGGTGATCCGGAAGTAGTAGGTCAGCATCTTGCTGTCCGAGGCCTGGCGGCGGTTGGGCAGGATGCGGTTGACCACGTCTTCGGGCAGCGGCTCGGTGCAGATGATGAAGCTGCCCACCGGGATCACGCGGCGCTGCAGCCACGGGGTGACACCGCCGGTGTAACCGCTGGTGGCGACCAGGACCTGCTTGGCACGAGTGATGCCCCGTGTTGTGTGCACATCGTGCACCGTGCCGGAGACCTTCTTCAGCTCGGTGACAGCTGCGTTCTCGCAGATGTCTGCTCCGGCCTCAACGGCCACCTTCGCCAGCCCGTGCACGAACTTGCCAACATGCAAGCCTGCGCCCAGCGGGTCCATCATCGCGCCCTGGTAGAAGTCCGTACCGATTTCGCTGTGGATCTCGGACTTGGGGATGACCGTAACGTGGTGATCGACCAGTTTGGCCAGCAGCTCCTGAGACTTCTTGAAGCCGTCGTTGTGCGACTCGTGGAAGGCCAGCGAGAGCTTCCCGAAACGGTTGAAGTCGCAGTCAATGGCGTGGTCGTGGACGAGCTTCTCGATGCTGTCGATGGCATCGTTGTACTCGCGGAAGTACTCCACTGCACGCACCTCGCCGTAGCGCTTGACCGCGGTGCTGAAGCCGATGGCCAAACCGGTGGTCGCCATTCCCCCGTTACGGCCCGACGCGCCCCACCCCACGGTGTGACGCTCGAAAACAGCAACGCTAGCGCCCTGTTTGGCGAATTCCAGGGCCGCGGACAGCCCGGTAAATCCGGCGCCGATGATCGCGACATCGACGTTTTCGGGGACCGGAGTGCGCCGGTAGTCGGCTGAAGGCTCGGCAGTGTCCAGCCAGTAAGGAATGAGTTTCACGGGTTGACCTTTCGCTTTGTCGTCGTCGTTAGAGACCGAGGTGCTTGTTGATCTCGTCCAGGGACTTAGCAACGTTCAAGTCGTAGCCCGGGCCAATGGGGTCATAGCCACGGTCCAGCAGCCAGAGGTTCCGGAAGCCCATGTCGTGCATGGGGTGCACGTCATAGCGGGTGTGCGAGGAGATGTGCAGGAAGTCCTCCGGCTTGGCGTTCAGGGTATCGAGCATGTACTCAAACGCCTGGTAACGCGGCTTGTAGGCCTGCGCCTGCTCGGCGGTCAGCACTGCGTGGAAGTCGGCGCCGAGCTTGGGAATGCTGATGTCCAGGAAGCTGTCATCGGCGTTGGACAGAGCCACCAGCTTGTAGTTGTCGCCCATGAGCTTCAGCGGAGCCGGCACGTCCTCGTGGGCAACCCAGCCGCGAACAGCCTCAGCGAACTCTGCGCCCGCACCCGGGGTCGGCCCGATGCCCCAACGCTTGCACACCCGGTCAAAGGAATCCTGGAGGATCTGCTCGTAAGGTTTGTAGTCGCCAAGGACCTCGTCGAACCGGTACCCACGGAACTGCTTCTTGAAGGTCGGCCACTGCTCTTCAGAGATGCGGCCATCAAGCAGACGGCGCGTGGTGGGGTCGATGTCGAAGTTAATGAGAGTGCCGTAGATATCAAAAGAGATGTACTTCGGCCGGAAGTTCGTATCTGCCATGATTCGTCCGTTTCTTGAAGTTGTGTTGAAGGCCCGGGGCTTGAGCCTCCCGGGTTCCAAGGCATGCACAGAGCGTTGTGGGTTGGTCTCCGAGACGAGCACTCTGCTGCCGATACCATCGACTCTAGGACGCCAAATTGTAAATTGTCAACAGTTTAGAGGCTCCGTCTGCCTCCCGTGTTTGCCCATCATTTTTCTTTTCGTCAATTGTTGACAATCTGCGGTTCAGGGGGTTGCATTGGGTTAGATGCGGAACGAGATCCGGATCACAGCCCCGCATGAAGGACGACCCGCCGGAGCGCCGACCGACCTCCAACCAGAGGCGCAGACCCGGCGGTACGGCGATATAGGCACTGTTTTGGTGGACCAGTCCAATCCGAAACCATTCGAAGGGAAGCACCATGAAGACCAGAAACAAAGTTCAGAGCGCAGCGGCAGGCTTGGCCGTCCTGTTGGCCCTGACCGCCTGTGGCGGCGCTGCCACCGGCGACCCGGCCGAGAGCGGCTCGAAGACATCGAATACAGCTGACATCTCGGAGGGCATCCAGCCTGATCCGGCTGCAGTCAAGCTGCTCCCCCAGTCCTACAAAGACAAGGGCGAACTGACGGTCGCGATGGATCTGCATTATCCGCCAACCACTTTCCTCGCTGATGACAACGTGACCCCGATCGGCCTGAACCCGGACATCGCCCGACTCATTGCGAAGAAGCTTGACCTGAAGCTGAAGTTCGTGGACACGAAGTTCGACACGATCGTTCCCGGCCTTGACGGCGGCCGCTTCGACTTCACTGCCACGACCATGTCCAAGACTGAAGAGCGGCTCAAAGTCCTGGATATGATCGACTACTTCAAGGCCGGCAACTCTGTGGCCGTAGCCGCGGGGAACCCGCTGAACCTCACCGTCGAGACCCTGTGCGGCAAGAACATCGCCGTCACCCAGGGCTCGACCGGCCAGCTCAAGCGCCTCCCGGCCCTTAACGAGCAGACCTGCACCTCCAAGGGACAGCCGGCGATCAACGCCGTGACGCTGCCCAACGTCCAGGAGGCCCTGACCCAGCTGCACTCCAAGCGGATCGACGGCGTCCTCTACGACACAACCTCGCTCGGGTGGGCAGAGAAGCAGCAGCCGGGCTCCTTCACCATCATCGGCCGGGTCAACGTCGGCAACAGCGACGTGACCGCCGTCGGCCTGAAGAAGGGCTCGCCGCTGACCCCGGCCATGCAGACAGCACTCCAGTCCGTCCTTGAGACCCCGGAGTACAAGGAGTCCCTGGAGAACTGGGGTCTCGAGTCCGGGGCCATCACCGATGCCAAGCTGAACTAGCGGGACGCCTCCATGGTCACAGCTACCAACAAAGGAAGTGAAGCAACGATGAGTAGCATTGATTCGGCGCTCAAACCCCGGCTCCGGCTTCGGACTCCCGGCGAGTACGCGGGATGGGTGTTCAGCATTCTCGTCGGCATCGGGATCCTCGTCTCGGTCCTAACCAACCCCAACTTCAAGTGGGGCGTGGTTGCCCAGTACTTCACTCATGAATCGATCCTCCGTGGGCTGATGCTCACGATCTTCCTCACCGTTGCCAGCATGACCCTGGGAACGCTGCTGGGGCTGGGACTGGCGATCATGCGCTCATCCCACGTGAAGCCGGTTTCCATCGCCGCGAGCCTCTACATCAACCTGTTCCGGGGCACCCCGGTGCTGGTGCAGCTGATCTTCTGGTTCAACATCTCCGCGCTGTACCCGAACCTGACCATCGGCATCCCGTTCACGAACATCGGCACCGCGATCGACATGAATGCCCTGATGGCCCCTATCACCGCAGCCCTGGTTGGCCTGACCCTGAACGAGGCCGCCTACATGGCCGAGATCATCCGGGGTGGCTTCTCCTCGGTCGGCAAGGGCCAGATCGAGGCCGCCGACTCGCTGGGGATGAGCGCCGGCACGAGGATGCGCAAGGTCATCATCCCGCAGGCGATGCCCTCGATCATCCCGGCCACCGGTAACCAGGTGATCGGCATGTTCAAGGGAACCTCCCTGGTCAGTGTGCTCGGTGTTGCGGAACTGCTCCAAAGCGCCCAGCTGATCTACGCCCGCACCTACGAGACCATTCCGCTGCTGATCGTTGCCAGCCTCTGGTACCTCGTGATGACCCTGCTGCTGAGCTACCCGCAGTCCAAGCTCGAGCAGAAATACTCCCGCGCAACCTCCCGGCTTCCCCGGAAAGCGAAGAAGGTTGTGCTGACAGAACCGGAAGGTACCCTCCGATGAGCAACGACGGCACCATTCACGCCCGCGCAATCCGAAAGTCTTTCGGACCCAAAACCGTCCTGAAGGACATCAACCTGGACATCGCCAGCGGAGAGATCTGCTGCATCATCGGCCCGTCCGGCTCGGGAAAGTCCACGATCCTGCGCTGCATCAACGGCCTGGAAACCGTCGACTCAGGTGTCCTGAAAGTCAACGGCGAGGACTTCGGCTACTACGAGACCGCGCACGCCTACCACGCCCACAGCCCTAAAAAGCTCGCCGAACAGCGCACCAGGGTGGGAATGGTCTTCCAGTCGTTCAACCTCTTCCCGAACATGACTGCCCTGGAAAACATCATGTCCGGCCCCGTGCTGGTCAAGGGCGCCGACAAGAAGAAGTCCGCCAAGCGGGCTAACGAACTGCTCGCCAGCGTCGGGCTGGCCGGTTTCGGCGACTACTACCCCGCCCAACTCTCCGGCGGGCAGCAGCAGCGCGTCGCGATCGCCCGGTCCCTGGCAATGGACCCCGACATCATGCTCTTCGACGAACCCACCTCCGCCCTGGACCCCGAAAAGGTCGGCGAGGTCCTCATGGTGATGCAGGACCTGGCCAAGAAGGGCATGACCATGGTGGTGGTCACCCACGAAATGGGCTTCGCCCGCGAAGTCGCCGACTCCCTGATCTTCATGGACGACGGCTACGTCGTTGAACGCGGCGACGCCCGGGAAGTCCTTCGCAACCCCAAGGAACCCCGTACCCAGGCCTTCCTGGACAAGGTGCTCTAAATGACGGATGGAAAGCTGGCCGTTATCGGCCTGGGCAGCATCGGAAGCATGGCGTTGTGGCAGGCCTCCCGCCTGTCCGACTCAGTGGTCGGATTCGAGGCACAGTCCCCGGCCCATGCCCGCAGCGCCGTGGGCGGGGACACCCGCCTGTTCCGCATGCTCTACCGCGGAATCCCCGACTACTACCCCATCCTGGAACGCTCCCGCAGCCTCTGGGCCGAACTCGAAGCCGAAACCGGCCAAGACATCCTCACCCGCTGCGGAGGCCTGTCGATTGGAACCGCCGGCGGTCCCTATATTCCCAGCCTGCTGGAAACCACCCGCATCAATGGCGCCGACCACGAAATCCTCAGCCGCGAAGAGATGGCGGTACGTTACCCGCAGCACAACCTCCGCCCGGATGACATCGCCGTCTACGACCCCCACGCCGGGGCCCTGCGCACCGACCGTGCAGTCACCGCGGCCGTCGCCGCTGCCCAGGCCAACGGGGCAACAGTCCACACCAACACCCCGATCGACAGCATCGAGGAAACGGACGACGGCGTAGTGGTCACCTCGGGCGAGAAGTCCTGGACCTTCGAGAACGTCATCGTCTCCTCCGGCGGCTGGTCCCGCGGGCTCATGCCCGGCTACCTCACCGCAGCAACCCAGACCAAACGGATCTTCCTGACGTGGTTTGTAGCGAAGGACGCGGCGCAATTCTCGCCCGAGAGATTCCCCGTCTTTATCCGCATCTCCGGTGACCGCTCCATGTACGGCGCACCCGCCGTCGACGGCGTCACCGTTAAGGCAACCCTGGACGGCCGCGGCACACCCACACCGCAGGCGGACTCGGTACCAAGGGAACTCATCCCGGCAGAAATCACCGAGACTACCGAAACCGTTACCGAGTTCTTCCCCGGCCTCTTCCCCAACATCGTCCGCTCGGACGCCTTCCCCGACCTCTTCACCACCGACGGGCACCCCCTGCTCGGCCGGCTGAAGGAAGGAAGCAGGATCTACTGCGCCACCGGCTTCTCCGGAGCCGGCTTCAAAAACGCCACCGGCTTCGGCGAAATCGCCGCACACGAAGCCCTCGGAAAACAAACCTTCGGCGGCCTCGACTTCGTGCGCCCACAACGGTTCAGGACCCGCTAGTTCACTTCTCCCAACAACAGCGATCTCCTCGGATCGCGGAATTGTTGACAATCTACAGTCTCTAAGAAAGTATGAAGCCATGGCAACTCTCAGCCCCATCCTGAAGCAGGCCACGCCTGTAATCGTCGACCACGCCCTTGGCAGCTGGATCTACGCGACCGACGGTAAGAAATACCTGGATTTCACCACCGGAATCGGCGTGACCAGCACGGGCCACTGCCACCCCGACGTCGTGGCAGCTGCCCGCGAGCAGGTGGGAAAGATTGTCCATGCCCAGTACACCACCGTGATGCACAAGCCACTGCTTGAGCTCACCGAGAAACTGGGAGAATACCTGCCGGTCGGGCTGGACAGCGTCTTCTATGCCACGTCCGGCTCCGAGGCTGTAGAGGCTTCCATCCGCCTGGCCCGTATGGCCACCGGACGGCCCAACATCATTTCCTTCCACGGCGGCTTCCACGGCCGCACCGTTGGTGCTGCTTCCCTCACCACAGCCGGCACAAAATTCCGCTCCGGCTTCTCGCCACTGATGGGCGGCGTTCACATTGCCCCCTTCCCCCACGCCTACCGGTACGGCTGGGACGAGGAAACCGCCGTTGCCTTTGCGCTCAAGGAGCTGGACCAGCTCCTTGCCAGCATCAGCAGCCCCGCGGATACGGCCGGTTTCATCATTGAACCGGTTCTCGGAGACGGGGGCTACATCCCCACCCCCGTCGGCTTCCTGCAGGGCCTGCGGGAACGCGCCGACAAGCACGGCATTGTCCTCATCGTCGATGAGGTCCAGGCCGGCGTGGGACGCACCGGAAAGTTCTGGGGACACGACTGGGCAGGCATCACCCCCGATGTCGTGATCACCGCCAAGGGCTTGGCCAGCGGATTCCCCATCTCCGCCATCGCAGCCTCAACCGAACTCATGGGCAAAGCCTGGCCAGGCTCCCAGGGCGGCACCTACGGCGGAAACGCCGTCGCCGCTGCCGCCGGCGTGGCGACCCTCGGTGTCATCGAGCGCGAACACCTGGTGACCAATGCCCTGGTTCGCGGCGACGAGCTGCGCGCAGGGCTGGAAAGCCTCAAGGGCGACTTCGCCTCCATCGGAGACGTCCGAGGCCGCGGCCTGATGCAGTCCGTTGAATTCACTGCAGCAGATGGAACGCCTGACGCTGCAGCCGCACTCTCTGTCCAGCAAGCGGCGATCAAGGAAGAGCTCCTTCTCCTCACGTGCGGGCCGCACGGAAATGTCGTCCGCATCATCCCTGCACTCAACGTCAGCAGCGACGAGATCCAGGCCGGCCTGGCCAGGTTCACGCAGGCGCTGAAGACAACTGCCATCTAATCCCTCCTTCGAGCATTGAAAGCGTGACATGAGTCCCTCATTTGACCCCTCAGATCTTCATACGGACCTGTTCATCGATGGCGCCTGGCAGAAGGCCGCCAGTGGAGCGACGTTCCCGGTTGAGAACCCGGCCACGCATGAGGTCATCGCCAACGTGGCCAACGGCGGCGTCGAAGAAGCCCTGGCTGCCATCGAAGCCGCAGGCCGCGCCCAGGCGGCGTGGGCGAAGTCCACACCGCGGGAGCGGGCAAACATTCTGCGCCGGGCCTTTGAGCTGGTTATAGCCAACACGGACCGGCTGGCAGCGATCATGACCGCCGAGATGGGCAAGCCCCTCGCCGAGGCAAAAGGCGAAGTGGCCTACGGCGCCGACATGCTCCGCTGGTTCTCCGAAGAAGCCGTCCGGATCGGCGGAGACAGCACCACCTCCGTGGACGGCAACACCCGGATCATGATCACCAAGGAACCGGTAGGCCCCTGCGTGCTGGTCACCCCGTGGAACTTCCCGCTCGCCATGGGCGCCCGCAAGATCGCCCCCGCCGTCGCCGCCGGCTGCACCATGGTCTTCAAGCCCGCCGAGCTGACACCCCTGACCTCCCTCGCGCTGGTGCAGATCTTCAGGGAGGCAGGCCTTCCCGACGGCGTCCTGAACGTCGTCACGACCTCCAGCGCCTCCACCGTGGTCGGGACCTGGATGAGCAGCGGCATCGCACGCAAGGTCAGCTTCACCGGCTCCACCGAGGTCGGCAAGATCCTGCTGCGCCAGGCGGCCGATAACGTCATGCGCTCCTCCATGGAACTGGGCGGCAACGCCCCCTTCATCGTCCTGGCCGACGCCGACATCGAAAAAGCCGTCGACGGCGCCATGAAGGCCAAGATGCGCAACATGGGCGAGGCCTGCACCGCCGCCAACCGTTTCTACGTGCACCGCTCGGTGGTGGAGGAATTCAGCGAGAAGTTCGCCAAGAAGATCTCCGAACTGCAGGTAGGCAACGGCGCCGTGGAAGGAACCGAGGTCGGCCCCCTGATCGAACAGAAGGGCCTGGACAAGGTCGAAAGCCTGGTCAGCGATGCGGTTTCCAAGGGCGCACGCGTCCTCACCGGCGGCACCCGCCCCGAAGGACCCGGCTACTTCTACACCCCCACCGTCCTGACCGACGTGCCCCTGGACGCGGAACTGATGAGCACCGAAATTTTCGGCCCGGTCGCGGCCATTACGCCCTTCGACAGCGAGGACGAAGTGCTCCGCCTCGCCAACGACACCGAGTGGGGACTCGTCGGCTACGTTTTTACTGAGAACATGAACAAGGCCCTTCGCTTCTCCGCAGAACTGGAAGTAGGCATGGTCGGCGTCAACACCGGCCTTGTTTCCAACCCTGCAGCACCGTTCGGAGGCGTCAAGCAGTCCGGACTCGGACGAGAAGGCGGCAAAATTGGCATCGAGGAATTTCTTGAGACCAAATACACCGCAATAGCGGTCTAAAGAGCGCAACAAGCCAAAGAATGAAATGAGGGGGATGTCAATGGCGGCACCAGAAGGACTGTTTGTCCTGGAAGGAAGGCCCACGGCGCAGCTGATCGCCGATCAGCTGCGGGAACAGATCGTCCAGGGGACCTTCCGCCCGGGACAGCAGATCAATGAATCTGCAGTGGCCGGCCAGTTGCGTACGTCCAGGGGTCCGCTCCGGGAAGCATTGCAGCGGCTGTGCCAGGAGGGCCTCCTGGTCAGCCACCGCAACCGTGGAGTCTTCGTCCTGGAGCTTTCGACCGCCGACATCAAGGAGATCTACGCCGTGCGTGAGGCGGTGGAACTGGCCGCAACCAACACCTTGCTGGACGCCGGGCAGGACCGGATCAACGACACCTGCCTGATGCTGAAGGAAATCATCAGGGACATGGCGAAGCACGTCGCCGTATCCGACTGGCAGGCTATTGCCCGGCTGGACATGCAATTCCACACCACTTTCGTTGCCGGCACAGGAAACAGCCGCCTGATGCGGATTTACGAGACACTGGCAGCGGAATCGAGAATGTGTATCCTCAGCCTTGAAGTTGCCTACCCCCGCCTGGATGTGCTGGTCCAAGAACACCAGAACCTTCTGGACCTGCTCGAAGCAGAAGACCGAAAAGGACTGCAGCAGGCTGTCAAACGTCACCTGCGAAAGGCTGTTGAGGACCTCACCGTCCCGAGGCAAGACGACGAAATCACTGCCTAGGGCATCCCGCAGCAAATGAAGAGGTGGCCAGTTCCCATGGAGCTGGCTACCTCTTCGTTTCTCACAAAAAAATTTTGTAAATTGTCGATGATCTGCGATCCACGTGATTGCATTAGTGAGTAGGAAGTTTTAGTCCAAGAGCCACTCCAACAGCACCCCCGCCCAGGGAAGTACCGATGAACACCAGAAGCAACCTCCAGCTAGCCGTTGCAGGGTTGGCCATCCTGTTAGCACTCGGCGGGTGCGGCGCTGGCGGAAGCAGTGATCCGCCACAGGAGGGCTCCAACACCTCAAACACGGCTGACATCTCGGAGGGCGTCCAGCCCGACGACAGCGCCCTCCAGCTACTGCCGCAGTCCTACAAGGAGAAGGGCGAACTGACGGTGGCGATGGACCTGCACTATCCCCCGACGACGTTCCTGGCGGACGACAACACAACCCCTATTGGCCTGAACCCGGACATGGCGCGGCTGATTGCCAAGAAGCTCGGACTGAAGCTGAGATTCGAGAACACCGCTTTCGACACCATCATTCCCGGTCTCGACGGCGGCCGCTATGACTTCACCGCCACCACAATGTCCCCCACCCCTGAGCGGTTGCAGGTGCTGGACATGATCGATTACTTCAATGGAGGGGTTTCGGTGGCCGTGGCGCACGGCAATCCACTGAACATCAGCAATGACGACATGTGCGGCAGGAACATCGCGGTCACCAAAGGTTCCAATGCCCAGCTGAAGCATCTGCCGAACGTCTCCGAATGGACGTGCACCTCCAAGGGCAAGCCGGCCATCAACGGCGTCACCCTGCCCAACATCCAGGAAGCGCTCACGCAACTGGCCTCCAAGCGCATCGACGGCGTCTTTTATGACACTCCGGCGCTGGCCTGGGCAGACCAGCAGCAGCCGAACAATTTCACGATCCTGACGCCACAGGTGGACACGCGCTCGGATCACGTGGCTGCGATCGCCCTGAAGAAGGGATCACCGCTGACGCCGGCCCTGCAGAGGGCCATTCAGTCCGTTCTGGACAGCCCCGAATACAAGAAGTCACTCGCGACTTGGGGCCTCGAGGCAGGCGCCATCACCGAAGCAAAGCTCAACTAGGGGCCACCGTGCTGAAATTCAATGGCCGCGGAAGTG
This sequence comes from Arthrobacter sp. NPDC093125, assembly GCF_044754225.1. Lineage (NCBI taxonomy): Bacteria > Bacillati > Actinomycetota > Actinomycetes > Micrococcales > Micrococcaceae > Arthrobacter > Arthrobacter sp. NPDC093125. The sequence continues at coordinate 29,632 of NZ_JBIVOQ010000013.1, forward strand.
CAACCACAATGCCTCCGGTGGACCCTGCACTCAAGCCAAGGCTCCGGCGGCGAAGCGCCTTTGAGTACGCCGCCTGGATAGTATGCGGCCTCTTGGCCCTGGGCATTCTTATTTCCGTATCGACCAATCCAAACTTCAAGTGGAACGTGGTCGCCAGATACTTCACGCACGAAACCATCATCCGCGGCCTGATGCTCACCATCTTCCTCACGGTTGCGAGTATGGTCCTCGGAACCCTTCTGGGCCTGGTGCTGGCGATCATGAGGTCCTCCAACATCAAACCGATCGCCGCCACAGCGGGGGTCTACATCACCTTGTTCCGCGGCACCCCGGTTCTGGTGCAGCTCATCTTCTGGTTCAACATCGCCGCGCTGTACCCGAACCTGACCATCGGGATTCCATTTACCGACATCAGCACCGCAGTCGACATCAACGCCCTGATGGCGCCCATCACGGCGGCCTTGATCGGCCTCACCCTCAATGAGGCCGCCTACATGGCCGAAATCATCCGCGGGGGGTTCACCGCCGTCGGCAAGGGCCAGATCGAAGCGGCCGACTCCCTGGGCATGAGCCGGGCAATGAAATTGCGCAAGGTCATCATTCCCCAGGCCATGCCCTCGATCATCCCGGCCACCGGCAACCAAGTCATCGGCATGTTCAAAGAGACCTCCCTCGTCAGCGTGCTCGGCGTCGCTGAACTGCTCCAAAGCGCCCAGCTCATCTACGCCCGCACCTACGAGACCATCCCCCTGCTGATCGTTGCCAGCCTCTGGTACCTCGTGATGACCCTGCTCCTGAGCTACCCGCAGTCTCTCCTGGAGAAGAGGTACTCCCGTGCGTCCTCCAGGCTTCCCCGGAAGGCCAAGAAAGTTGTGCTGACCCAACCGGAAGGCATTGCCCGATGAGAAGTGCGGGGGACTTCTCTGGAAGATGCGTAATCAGGCCACCGAAAGAAATGAGGGGAAGATAATGGCGGCACCGGAAGGATTGTTTGTCCTGGAGGGAAGGCCCACGGCGCAGCTTATCGCCGATCAGCTGCGGGAACTGATCGTTCAGGGGACCTTCCGTCAGGGTCAGCAGATCAATGAATCTGCAGTTGCCAGCCAGCTGCGTACGTCCAGGGGCCCGCTGCGGGAAGCGCTGCAGCGCCTAAGCCAAGAGGGGATCCTGGTCAGCCATCGCAACCGCGGGGTGTTCGTCCTGGAGCTTTCGAGCGATGACGTAAAGGAGATCTACGCCGTCCGCGAGGCCGTGGAACTGGCCGCCGCAAATATGCTGATGGATGCCGGGCAGGAGAAGATCAGCGACACCTGCGACGTGCTGAAGGGGATCATCAAGGACATGGCGAAGCAGGTTGCCGTATCCGACTGGCCGGCAATTGCACGATTGGACATGCAATTCCACACCTCCCTTGTTGCCGGTACGGGGAATTCCCGCCTCATCCGCATTTACAACACACTGGCCGCCGAATCGAGAATGTGCATACTCAACCTGGAGGTTTCCTACCCCCGGGTGGATGCTCTGGTAGAGGAGCACCAGATCCTCCTGGATCTGCTGGAAGCAGGCGACAGAAAAGGACTCCAGCATGCCATCACACGGCACCTGCGGCAGGCCGTTGAGGATCTCACCGCCACAACGGCCTGACTAGGCGAGGCGCTGACGTAACGGTACCGTCCGGCACGGGCAAGAGCCCGGGCAGCTCTGCCCGGGGCTCTTGCCTGCCAGGAGTTGTAAAAGCGGGGTTCCCGGATTAGTCGGTCGTAGCGGGAAGGTCCGCGACAACCCACATCTTGCGGACCGTTTCGCGGATGGTCCACGTGCCCTCCCAGCCGGCGGGAGTCACGAACAAAGTACCCGGACCAATATCGAAGCTGCTGCCATCCGGTTCGGTGATGGTGCCGGACCCGCTCAGAATCTGGCAGATCTCGTCGTAGCCGGGCCGGGTGCTCTTGAACTCCCCCGGAGTTACTTCCCAGATGCCCGTCTTCAGGCCCTCACGCGCCCAAAGGCGCAGGGACACCTCGGTCTGGCCGGGCGTGACGGAGGTTTCCTTGGACTGGTGCTCCCCCGGGTCCACGGTTGTTGCATCACTCATGACGGTCGCCTTGACCATAGTTACTCCTTCTCGGGCTGTGCCCTTTGTCCTGACGTGCCCCTGATTGGAAGAGCACGACATCCACCCTACCAATTGTCAACAATTGACGATAGACTTGAAGTGAAGTTTTCGCATTTGTGTACGGGCTTTCCGGTACATCGACGAGGGGGGCGCCATGCTCAGCCTGATTGTGCTCATCACAGCGGCGCTTGTGACCAGCTCCAGTGCAGTCACGCTCGTACCCTGGTCAGCTACAGGAGAAGTCCGTAAGAAAAGGGCCAGAGAGTTGTCGCTGTTGCACGTCGGTGCCGGTGTCCTTGCCCTGGGTTCGGTCCTCTTGGCTGTTCATATTCAGCAAGGGGCGTTCCAGTGACCGGCCCGTCCCCAATGGGGCCGGAGCTGGTGTTCCATGACCCGCTCTCCGATTCCTTAGCCGAGCAGCGTGCAGGCTCCCCCGACGTCCCCGGCTTGCCTTTTCATGGTTCACGCGGAACGGACCGCACCGAACGGAACCGTTCAAGAAGGAGAACGCCAGCAACCAGAGCGGAAGCGATAGAAGCTGTTGCGCGGGAGCTCAAACTCCTTGCCCGTCGCAGTGGAGATTCGGCAGGCTGACCTGACACCGCCCGCCCGAACAAACAGCATCAGCATCAGACATGGGAAGACCTCCGTTGTGGACACGGGCTTGAGACGAGCCACGTTCCACCACGGAGGTCTTCTGTCCTGCCGCCGTCAGCCTGCTGGCGGGGCCGGGTCCAGCAACTGGGCCAGGTGGAGCGCAGGCCGTGAGGCGTCGAGCTGCCTGACCTGCATCGCGCAGGAGAAGCCGTCCGCGAGGACAGGTACGACGTCGCCAGTGCTTCGCAGCGCAGGGGCCAAGGCATTTGCCGCGACCTTCATGCTCAAGTCATAGTGCTGCCGCTCGAAGCCGAAGTTTCCTGCCACCCCGCAGCACCCTGAAGCATCCGTCACGTCAGTGATGCCCAGCTTGGCCAGGGCGGCGCGCTGGACGCTGGCTCCGAACACTGAGTATTCATGGCAGTGGGTCTGCAGCACCACCTCGGACGGCAGCGGGACCGCGGGGGAAGGCCTCCATCCTGTAGCCGCGAGTTCCCCGATATGGGCGGCAAAGCTGCGCACCCGTGCCGCCACCCGCCGGGCCTGCTCGGTGGGAACCAGTTCCGGAAGGTCCTTGCGCAGGGCCGCGGCGCAGCTGGGCTCGATGACGACGATCGGCCGGTCCGTGCCGTCGTCGAGCAGTTGAGCCGCCTTTCCGAGCAGCTTGCCGGCGGTGTCCAACTGGCCGGTCGAAATCCAGGTCAACCCGCAGCAGGCGTCGGCCGAACAGGTCGGGCTTTCGCCGGCGTCGGCGAGCACCCGCGCGGCCGCCCCGGCCACCTCGGGACGGAAGCCCTTGGTGAAAGTGTCAACAAAGAGCACCACATCGCCGTCCGGCCTGTTGCCCGCGGTGTTGCCCGCCAAGCCAGTGTTGCCGGCCAGCCCGGTCTTGCCGCCCTGGCCGGGCTCGGCTTGCACCTGCCTCCGCCAGTCCCCGGCCGCTGCGAAACGGGGAAGGCTGCGCTTGGTGGTCAGCCCGCCCAAGGCAGCAACGGCTTTACCCAGCGGGGTGGCCAGGACGGAGTTCACCACGGGTGCCATGCGTCCTGTTACCTTGAGCCAACGCGGCAGCCAGCCAAGGGAGTAGTGCGAAAGCGGACGCAGGCGGCCCGCGTAGTAATGGCTGAAGAACTCCGCCTTGTAGGTGGCCATGTCCACACCGGTGGGGCAGTCGCTGGAGCAGGCCTTGCAGGCAAGGCAAAGATCCAGTGACTCCCGGACTTCCTCCGATCTCCAGCCTTCTTCGACCGTACGTGCGCCGCGGACCATCTCCTGGAGCACCCGCGCCCTTCCGCGTGTGGAGTCCTTCTCGTCCCCGGTCGCCCGGTAGCTCGGGCACATGACGCCGCCCGCATCGGAGCGGCAGCGCCCGACGCCTATGCAACCCTGGACGGCATGCACCCAGGTGTCGATTCCGTCCGCGTCAGGTCCACCGGCACCCGCATTCGGCTCCGTACCTGTGTGGGGCCGGAGGTCGAAGGAGGTACGCCACTCCCGTTGCGGGACACCAGCCAGGGCGAGGTTTGCGTCGATGGGATCCGGGTCGGTCAGGGAACCGGGGTTGAGGATCCCGGCGGGATCCCAGATGCGCCGATACGAGTCGAAGGCCCCGAGCATTTTCGGGGAGTACATGACGGGCAGCAGGGCAGAGCGTGCACGTCCGTCCCCATGCTCCCCCGACAGGGAGCCGCCGTGGCGGACTACCAGTTCCGCGGCCTCACGGGAAAATGCCTGGAAGACGGCACGGCCGGCATCCGTGCGCAGGTCATAAGTGATGCGGATATGCATGCAGCCGGCGCCGAAATGCCCATACATGACGCCTGTCAGCCCGTGCCGGGCCAGCAGCGCCTTCACGTCCGCCAAATACTCCGGCAGATTCTCGGGAGCGACGGCGGAGTCCTCCCAGCCCGGCCAGGACTCACCTCCCCCAGCCAGCCTGGCAGACAACCCCGCGCCGTCCTCCCGCACACGCCACAGCGAGGCGCGTTCTCCGGGGTCGGGCACGGCGCGGCCGTCAGTCAGCCGCCCGTTCAGGCGCAGCGTGGCCAGCAACCGGTCCGCTTCGGTAGCGACGGCGGCCGGATCGTCGCCGTCGAGGTCGACGTACAGCCAGGCTTTGCCCTCCGGCAGGCCCAGCACCGAATCCTCGCCGCGCCGGAAACGCATGGTATCCACGATGGCCTCGTCGATGCCCTCCACGGCTGCCGGTGAGAAGGTGAGGATCTCCTGGATATCCCGGGCGGCCTCCACAACACCTTCGTAGCCCAGGCACACGAGAAGGGAAGTGGCAGGTTTGGGCACCAGCTGCATGCGTGCCCCCACAATGACAGCACAGGTGCCCTCGGAGCCGGCGAGCGCGCGGGCCACATTGAAGCCCTTCTCCGGAAGGAGGTTCGCCAGATGGTAACCCGAGACCTGACGCTGGATGCGTCCCAGCTCAGTTCGGAATTCGGCCAGATGTCCGTGTGCCAGCTGCTTGAGATCCGCAGTGAGCGATTTGGCCCGCTCTGCCGCTGCCCGGTCTGCGGGATCTGTAGGTCGTAGCCCGGTGGAGGAGGCCGTGATCCGGAAACCCTCGGTGGTTACGAGGTCCAATTCCACCAGGTGGTCGGACGTGCGGCCGTACCGCACTGAATGGTTTCCGCAGGCATCATTGCCTACCGAACCACCCACTGTGGCCCGGTTCTTCGACGACGGGTCGGGGGCGAAGGTCAGACGCTGGCCGGTGGCTTTCTCCACTGTCTTTGACAGCTCGGACAAGACCACGCCAGGCTCGACGTCGGCCATTCCTGCTTGCTCATCGATGGCAAGGATGCGGGCCATGTAGCGGGAAAAATCGATCACCAGGCCCGGGCCGATAGCGTTGCCCGCCATCGACGTCCCGCCGCCGCGCGGGACAACGGGCGTGCTGGTCTCCCGGCAGGCCTCCAGGGCGGTGACGACGTCGGCGACGCTACGCGGGTACAGCACGGCCACCGGAGCTACCCGGTAATTGGAGGCGTCATAGGAATATTCGGCCAGGCGCCGCGGGGAAGTCTCTACTGGGATCCCTGCTTCCTTAAGGCGTCGTACCAGGACCGGCACATCCGCCTTACCGAGGGGAGAGCCGACGGCAGCTGAAGCGGGGTGTTGGATTGGAGGAAAGAGCCCGGCCATGCGGCACACCTTTCTTGTGGACACTGGAATTCATTAAGGCACAACTAAGGAAGCCTACGGGCCACGGCTACGATTGTCAACAATTGACACTTTGACCTGCTGACCGTCTGTGCCTCCTCTCGGAGGTTCGTGACTGAACGCGCCCTCTGGAATCCGAAGGCAAGCAAGAGTAGCGTCTGAGGGAACATGGCGGCGCCGGGCAGCGGTATGCCGCTGGAGGCCAGGCGCGGGGCGTTGGTTTCGCAAAGGGGCCGGAATGGCTGGATGGAACGCTGACACTGCGGCCGGACCTGTGGGGTCCGGGACTATCACCTTGGTCGAAGGCACATCCTTCTGCATCTCCCTGCCCAACGGGGACATCCACCCCGAAAATCCGCATGGAGTCTTCTACCAGGACACGCGCGTCCTGTCCCGATGGAGCCTCACCGTGAACGGGAGCTCGCTGGAGCCGCTCGCCGCGGAGACGAAGGAACCCTACCGTGCCCTGTTTGCCGGCCGCGTTACCCGGTCGGACGGGTATGCCGACAGCCCATTGATTGTGGAACGGCTGCGGGAAGTGGGTGCCGGTATCCAGGAGCAGATTACCGTTCGCAACTACTCGCTCGAGTTCGCAGAATGCGTGATATCCGTGCGGCCTGAAGCAGATTTTGCGGATCTCTTCGAGGTCAAGGAAGCCCGGATCCAGCGGCGCTGGGAACAAACACGTCAAGTGGATGGTGATTCGCTGACCATCCGGGCCGTCTGGCAGGAGGTGCGGAAAGGCATCCTTGTCCAGGCTCCCGGAGCCGAGGTTACGCAGGAGGCCCTGACGTACCGCGTGTCTGTCGGGCCGCGCAGCCAGTGGAGTACGATCCTCACCGCCATGCCCAGCAATGAAGCGGCAAGTCCTCCCCCGCCGTCGTTCGTCCGCACTCAGGGGGAAGCCGTCTCTCCGCGTGACCGTCGGCGCCAGGAGTGGGTGGCGAAGATTCCCAAACTGCATATGGGCAACCATTCCATCGAACGGACCCTGCGGCGCAGCTACGACGATCTGGGCGCGCTGCGTATCGAAGATCCGAACCACCCGGAGAGGATCGTGGTCGCCGCCGGAGCCCCTTGGTTCATGACCCTGTTCGGCCGCGACTCATTGTGGGCCTCGGAAATGGCCGTCGCGGTTGACCCCTCCCTGGCCCTCGGCACGCTGCAGACACTGGCTGACCGCCAGGGCAGCGTGGTGGACCTGGTTACGGAGGAGGAGCCGGGAAAAATCCTGCACGAAGTCAGGCTGGATGTCTCCAGCGGGCTCTCGCTGGGGGGAAAGAACATCTACTACGGCAGCGTGGACGCTACCCCGCTATTCGTGACGATACTGGGTACGGTGAGCCGCTGGGGTTTCGCGAAGGACACCATCGCCGGCCTGCTGCCGCACGCGGACAGGGCACTGGACTGGATCCGGGACTACGGCGACAGGGACGGAGACGGGTTCGTCGAGTATCAGCGCCTCAACCCGCGTGGGCTCATCAACCAGGGTTGGAAGGACTCCTGGGACGGCATCAACTTCGCCGACGGCACCATGGCCGAAGGCCCTATCGCCCTCTGCGAAGTGCAGGCCTATGTCTATGACGCATACATGGCGCGTGCATGGATAGCGTACGACGCCGGTGACGCACGTCTGGGTGACGAACTGGCGGAGCGCGCGGCGCAGCTGAAGAAGCGGTTCAATGAGCAGTTCTGGATCCCCGAGCGCGGCTACTATGCGATCGCGCTGGACGGCAGGAAGCGGCAGGTGGACGCATGCGCCTCCAACATGGGCCATTGCCTGTGGGTCGGCCTCGTGGACGAGGATAAGGCGGCGCAGGTAGCCGAACGACTTATGTCGCCGGAAATGTTCAGTGGCTGGGGAGTCAGGACCTTGGCTAGCGACATGGGCGCGTACAACCCTGCCAGCTACCACAACGGCTCAGTGTGGCCGCACGATAACGCCGTCATTGCTGCAGGCCTGATGCGCTACGGATTCGTGGCGGAAGCACAGCGCATCTCCACAGCCCTTCTGGACGCCGCCGACTATTCGGACGGACGGCTGCCGGAACTGTTCTGCGGCTTCAGCCGCGATCAGTTCACTGAACCCGTTCCCTACCCGACGGCCTGTTCGCCGCAGGCCTGGGCCGCCACCACACCGATCCAGCTCGTGACCACCCTGATGCGGTACGACACGCATGTTTCCCGCGGCGGCTTCTGGATGGATCCCGCCCTTCCGGAGTCGTACGGCGACCTCCACATAACCAACGCCCCCATGGGCGGAGGCAGGATTACCATCGACATCGCCAATTCCGTTCCCACGGTCCAGGGGCTGCCCGACGGACTGGTCTTCCACAAAGGGCACCGGCCCTGGCTGGCCGAACTGGTGAAAGAGGCCGGACTGCATCGAAAAAGCCAGCAGCCCAAAGTCACCTGACGAGGCCGGCACCACGCAGAACGAAGAATGACGGACTCCGATGGCCAGCGAATTTCCCTCCACGGAACAGCGTGAACTCCAAAGCTGTCCAAGACGGCTGGTTCATTCCGCGCTACGGGCCTAGAGCACCGATTCACGGAGCCGGGACTGAGCCAGGGCCAGTCCGGCCAGCGCCGCTCCCCGGGCCACCGATAGTCCGATCACCTGGGGCACGACCCTGATCTCCGGGGCGATGGGAAAGCTTTGTGCTAGTCGCCTGCGCGCCTCGGGAAGGACTTCGTCCACGAGCGGACTCAGGCGACCCACAAAATAGACGGACTCCGGGTCCAGCGTAACGGCAACGGCACCGACTGCGGTCACGATCGCCGTCGTAAATGCCTCCACCACTTCCGCGCGGGACGCCATTTCCTGCGGCTGTGACCACAGGGCTTCGATGCCTTCTAGATCCAGTCCCCGTGCTTGGGCGAATCGGAGGATGCCCGTTGTGCTCAACAGTCCGTCGAGGGTCTCGTTGCCAACGCCGGAGAAGAGAACACCACCCAGATCACCGAAGGCAGGGCTCCGTCCTTTGGCGATCTCATGATCAGTACAACCAGCGAAGCTCAGCACCGTACTGAGCATGAACAAAGCTGCATTTCCTATGCTCGCATCATCCTTCAGGATCCCCCGTAAGGATGCGTCGGCATCGCTCTCAACGGTTACGGGAGCCTTCAACCGTTCTTCAATGGCATTCTGGAGACGCGAAGCCAGGAAAATCTTCCTTGATTCTGGTGTCCCGGACCAGTTGGTGCCATTCGGGACACGGCCGGGCATCGCGGCGACGATTTGGCGCAATGGCCCCTCTGCGGAATCACTGGTCTCCACAATCAAGTCCACCAGCCACTCGGCAGTGGTTCCAACATCGCCCCCCTCGAGGCTGGGAACAATGTTGTGCTTAACCTCGCGACCTCTCAGGTCGGTGACGAGGACGCACGTGGTTCGCGTCCCGAAAGAGATACCGACAATGTGCCCCGCCGTGCCGGGGACATCCAGAAAGGTGGAGGGCCGGCCACGGCGCACAACGGCATCGACTCCCTGCTCAACGAGGAAACCGTCCAAAAGAAGCTCATCCACCTTCCGGGACACCGTCGCCTGACTCAAACGTGTCAATTCGATCAGCCTGGTGCGCGTCAAGGGCGCCTCTGAAAGGACCGCATCAAGGACAGAAGCCTTAGTGTGGTCACGTGCCGTGGGGATGCTGGTCATAGCACAACCTTAATGAGAGTTCAGACGGCGCGCCCACTGGTCCTAGCGGATGGTGGCGTCGGTTATGGCTGATTCGCCCAGGCCCCAGTACTCCAGGGATTCCTTGTATTCCGGGGTTTCCAGCACGGACTGGATCGCTGCCTGGAGTGCCGGGGTCAGCGGTGATCCCTTCTTCACACCCATGGCGACGTTGGTGTCCGTGCGGGTATCCATCCGCGGCTCCAGGACGGTAAAGTGGTCGGGCTGCTGCTCGTTGGCCCAGGCCAGGGCGCTGGCGTCGTAGAAGACGCCGTCGATCCGCTTGGAGTCCAGCTGCGTCAGGGCCTCCTGGATGTTGGGCAGCGTGATGGCGTTGATGGCCGGCTGGCCCTTTTCCTCACAGGTCCACTTCGAGACGTTCGGCAGGTGCTTGAGTTGCTGGGTGGAGCCCTTGGTCACGCCAATGTTCTTGCCGCAGAGCGTGTCGTTCGTCAGATTGAGCGGGTTGCCCTTAGCTACCGCCACGGCCGAACCGCCCTTAAGGTAGTTGATCATGTCCAGGACCTTCAGCCGCTCTTCCGTGGCGGACATGGTGGTGGCGGTGAAGTCGTAGCGGCCGCCGTCGATACCCGGAATGATCGTGTCGAACGCCGTGTTCTCGAACTTCAGCTTCAGCCCCAGCTTCTTGGCCACCAAACGGGCGAGGTCCGGGTTCACGCCAATGGGGGTCTGGTTGTCCTCTGCGAGGAACGTCATCGGCGGGGAGCTCAGATCCATCGCCACGGTCAGTTCGCCCTTGGACTTGTAGGACTCGGGCAACAGCTTCACCGCGGCCGCATCCGGCTGGACACCCTCTGAGATGTCACGGGTGTTCTGTGTCTTCGGGATGTCCGCGTTCTGGGTGCCCGCTGCCGTGCCGCCACAGGCAGTGAGGGCCAACAGGACAGCGAGCCCGGCGGCTGCAGTCTGGATTTTGTTTCTGGTCTTCATGGTGCAACCCTTCAATTGGGTTCCGCGGATGTATCCGCAGAGCGAGTGAGCTTGTTGAGTAGTAGGATTCCCCGGGCCCATTCGGGCCTAGCGCAGAGCCTTGAAGGCGCGGCCCATTCCTTCGAGCAGGCGATCAGCATCGTTGCTGGAGAAGGGCATTGGAGGGCGGAGTTTCAGGACGTTGCCCTGGGCGCCGCAGGCGGAGATGAGGATCCGGTCTTCCCGGAGGGCGTTCACGATTCCGGCGGCGGCTTCCCCGTCGGGTGTGAGTGTGGAGCGGTCAGTGACGAGATCCACACCGATAAAGAAGCCACTGCCGCGGACTTCTGCGACCTGGTCCAGGCCCTGGCTGAGGTCTTTAAGCCCGGTCATAATCTTTTCGCCGACCTTGTGGGCGTTTTCCATCAGTGATTCCTCGCGGAGCACGTCCAGGACGGCCTGAGCTGCCGCGATGGCTACCGAATTCCCGCCGAAGGTGTTGAAGTAGCGGATGTTCTTCCCGAACTCCACCAGCAGTTCGGGCTTGAAGATGGCTGCCGCGACGGGAATGCCGTTACCCATGGGTTTGCCGATGGTCACGATGTCCGGGACAATTCCGTGGCGTTGGAAGCCCCACCATTCCTCACCGGTACGGCCAAAACCGGGCTGGACCTCATCCGCGATGTAGAGGCCGCCAACGGAGTGGATTTCCTCAACGATCGGGCGAAGGAAGCCCGCCGGGCCGGCGAAGACCCCGTCGGAGGAGAAGATGCTGTCGGCGATGAATGCCGCCACTCCGACACCGTGGCGCTGCAGGTCGGCGATGGCGGCACGCACCTGGTTCCGCAGGTGATCCTCCAGGGATTCCTGGTCTGATGAGTAGCGAAGGGCGTCGGGTGAGTCAATGACCCGCACGTTCGCGCCCAGGGGCACGCCGGCGCCCAGGGATGGGGAGAAGGACGCTACTTCGGTAGTCAAGCCGTGGTAGGCGCCTGAGGTGACGATGACGCCTTGGTTTCCGGTGGCGTATTTTGCCACGCGCATGGCGAGATCGTTGGCTTCGGACCCGGTGCAGGTGAACATGACATGCCCGAGCTCGGCCGGGAACGTGGACAGGAGGTCCTCGGAGTAATCGAGGATGGATTCCTGGACGTAGCGGGTATTGGTATTCAGCGTCTGCATCTGTTCGTGGACAGCCGAAATGACACGCGGGTGGGCGTGACCGACAGAGGGAACGTTGTTGTAAACGTCGAGATAGTCATTTCCGTCCCGGTCGAACAAGGTCACGCCCTTGCCGCGGACGATTTCAAGGGGGGTGTCGTAGAAGAGCCGGTATCCGGGCCCGAGACTCTGGTCCCGGCGCCGGATGTTCTTCTGCATCTGATCCGGCAGCTCACCAAGGCGGTTGGGATCAAAGCCATTGATCATGGCCCTGGAAGGCTTGCGGATGGTTTGGGGAGTGGTGCTCATGGTTTTTTCCTTGATGGCTAGTGCGTCTGGTTGAGTGACGAAGGCAGTTTTGGTGCGGCGGCTGCGGCTGCGGCGGCGAGCCGGTCCCAGTCCGGCTTTGAGTGGGAGAGCAGATAATCGCGCCGTTGCGGCAATTGGCTTGCCCGCCACTGCGTGATCAGGGCTCGCAGGAGGAGCCGGGCCTGGGCTGAGACGATCAGGGCCTCCAGCTCGTGGTGGGGCAGCGGGCGAATGCTCCGGTAGCCCTCCATGACGTGGAGGGCATGTTTCCAAGGGCTGGCCGGGTCTGCTCCCAGAAGGTTGGCCATGGTGACGCTGATGTCGAAGATCACGGGCGTCCGCACAACGTCGCCGAAGTCGATAATCCCGGTCACGTAGTCCGGCCTGTCCGGGTTGACAAGGATATTGAACGGACTGAAATCCCCGTGGACAACCTGGGAGGTCAGGGTGTCCAAGAGCGGAACCACTGTCTCGTCGAACCGGTCGAAAATGTCGTCGGCCAGGGAGCGCTTGTGCTTCTCACAGACATAGTCAAGAAGCGGCCGCATCCGGTGAAAGTGCTTCAGGTCCCACAGGAGCAAACGGTCGGCACGCGGGTGATCGAAGTCCTGTAAAGCAAGGCCAAGATGCGCAAGACTTGAGCCCACCAACTGGAGCTGACCGGCTGACGCCTCGTGAGTGGCCAGCAGATCTCCAGGCATGTAGCGCATCACCCGAAGTACCCGGTCAAAGGGTCCGCCAGGCGCCGGGATGAGGACCTGGGGATCTCCGCCAAGGCTTCGGACAAGACGCTGCACCGGAAGCTCAGGAGCAGTCCGTTCCAAATGCTCCATGCATGCCGTCTGAAGGTGCACGATCACCGGATCCTCATCCGGTGGCGACACCTTCACCAGATAGGTTTCTTCTCCGTCTTGGAGGCGGAAAGTCTCGTCCTTCTCGGTGGGAATCCGGACAAGCGTCCCCTTCAGGCCGTAGGACTGTTCAAGGAGCTCCAAAACAGTTGAGTCAGCGAGCGGAGAGTGCTCTGCCAGGAGACCACTTTCTGATGCGATGGCGTCGATAAAAGCAGAGTAGCTAGTGACGGCCAAGGGTACCTGGGCGGGGTCCGTGGCCCCGACGCCCTGGGCCTGGCCGGTGTGAATTGTCGTGGGGTCAAAGGAGGGACTCATCTCACCCTTTCAATAATTGAAGGAGAAGTCAGGAGACCTGGCTGTGGTTAGTTGAAGCGTTGGGGCCGGGCGAAATCCAGGCCCTCGAAGGAACGTCTGCCGAGGGCTTCGTGGGCGGCAATTTCGCCGAATCCGGTGGCGTTTTTGAAGCCGGCGCCGGAGAAGCCGGTGGCGCAGTAGATCCTGCTCCCGTGTTTGAATCGGCCGAGGAGGGGGTGACCGTCTGTGGTGAAGAGGTCTGGGAAGGCGTCCGATCGCACGATGTTGGGGAACAGGCCGGGGAAGAACTCCGTGACGGTTTCGGTGGTCTCGGTAATTTCCGCGGGAGTCATTTCCCTGGGCACGGCGTCCGGGTCCGGTGCTGGTCCGCCGCGGCCGTCCAGCGTTGCCTTGACGCTGACCCCATCCACGGCGGGCGCACCATACATAAACCGGTCCTCGTGGGTCCGGCTGAAGACGGGGAAGTTCTCGGGGGTGAATTCGGCTCCGTCTTTCGCGACGAACCAGGTCAGGAAGAGGCGCTTGGTCACCGTTGCGGCCTTGAGGTACTCAGGCATGAGACATCGGGACCAGCCGCCGGAAGCAACGATGACGTCCTCGAAGGTCCAGGACCTGCCGCCGGAGGTGACCACCACCCCGTCGCTCGTTTCGATGATGCTCCTGATGGGGGTGTTGGTGTGAACTGTCGCGCCGTTGGCTTCGGCGGCTGCGATTGCGGCGGTGACTGCGCGGTCAGTGCGCAAGACACCAGCCTTCGGGTCGTAGACGGCGATGTCGTCTCGGCGGAGGTTGTGCTGGGGGAAGTGTTTTGCCATGACTTCACGGCCAAGGACTATGTGCTCGGCGCCGTTGATCCGGGTCGTTTCCAGCACGCTGCTGATGTAGGGGCTGTTGGCTGTGCCGATGGACAACCCGCCGCAACGGGTGAGGATTTCCTGGCCGGTTTCGGCTTCAAGGTCCGCCCAGAGATCCCCTGAGCGTTCCAGGATGGGGTAATAACCGGGATTGCCACGGTAAAGCATGCGGAACAGGCGGGTGCCCCCGCCCACGGCGCTGCGGCCGTGGGCGGGAGACGCGGCTTCGAACCCGGTAACGGAGTCGGACAGACGCGATGCCTGCCACAACGCCATGCTGCCGATGCTACCCAGGCCGAGAACGGCGAGTTTGCCATCGGTCATTCAGATCACCTTTTCGTAGTCAAGGACGCATCGCCTCAGGAACCGGGTTTAGAGACCGAGGTTCTTGTTCAGCTCGTCCAGGGACTTCACGGTGGTGTAGTCGTAGCCCTCGGTAATGGGGTCATAGCCACGGTCCAGCACAACGAGGTTCCGGAAGCCCATGTCATGCATCGGATGCATGTCGTACCGGGTGTGCGAGGCGACGTGCAGGAAATCCTCCGGCCTGGCGTTCAAAGTGTCCAGCATGTACTCGAACGCCTGGTAGCGCGGCTTGTAAGCCTGGGCCTGCTCAGCGGTCAACACGGCGTGGAAGTCTGCACCGAGCTTGGGAATGCTGATATCGAGGAAGCTGGTGTCCGCGTTGGACAGTGCCACCAGCTTGTAGTTGTCACCCATGAGTTTCAGCGGAGCCGGCACGTCCTCGTGAGCAACCCAGCTACGTACCGCGTCAGCGAACGCTGCGCCGGCGCCTTCGGTCGGCCCAATGCCCCAGTACTTGCATACGCGGTCAAAGGAATCCTGCAGGATCTGCTCGTAGGGCTTGTAGTCGCCAAGGACCTCATCGAACCGGTACCCACGGAACTGCTTCTTGAAGGTCGGCCACTGCTCTTCGGAGATGCGGCCATCGAGCAGGCGACGCGTGGTGGAGTCAATGTCGAAGTTGATCAGCGTGCCGTAGATATCAAAGGAGATGTACTTCGGCCGGAGATTAGTCGGAGCCATGATTAGTCCCTTCAAGGATTGAGTTAGGAGATTGGACTTGGGGTTGTCAGCCATCTGTCGGCGAGTGCTACGGCTGAGCGTTTTTGATTCACTATGAATCTAAATGCCGATCTGCCAATTGTCAACAATTTTCTTTTGCTGGTTCCCGGGACGTCTCAAACTACTGGACCGCCAAGGATGGCGCCTCCCGGCCCCGCACTTCCCGCTCTGTGACCTTCCACGAGACGGAACCGAAGTAGTCAACCAGCTCCTGGTCACCGTGTGGGACAAACCCCGACCGCCTTGGACAAGAATCCCGCGTCACTCCCCTCAACGACCCCTTCACCGCTACCGGCTGCACCTTGTTGAAAGCATCGTCGTAATGGGACTCGTGGAAGGCCAGCGGGAGCTCCGAAGCGCCTGTAGTCGCAGTCGATGCCGTCGTCGTGCACTAGCTTTTCGATGGTGTCGATGGCGTCGTTGTATTCGCGCAACATCTCCACGGCACGGGTGCTTCCTTGCCGCTTGACCGCGGTGCTGAAGCAGATGGCCTTCCCCGACCTCTTCACCACCGACGAACACCCCCCTGCTCGCCAGGATCAGCGAAGACAGCAGGATTTACTGTGCCACCGGCTTCGGCGAAATCGCCGCACACGAAGTCCACAGCAAAGAGACCTTCGGCGGCCTCGACTTCGTCCGCCCTCAACGGTTCCGGCCATCAACGAAAGCGTGACGTGATGCCGCGGCCGCGAAGGTGGGCTCGGATGGCTTTGGATGAGTAGGCCTTGTCACCGCGGATACGGTCCGGGCCGGTGCGTGGCCTGCCCGGACCTGCGCGGTTGATCTTCCCGTTGTGGCGGCGGTGAAGCGTCCGAACGTTCTTGAGACGGAGTCGGAGGTCGTGGACTAAGGCAGGGTGGTCCAGAATTGACGTCTCGAAGTCCGTTTACTTCTGCTCTAGAGGTTCTGCTTGGAGAGCATTCCGGAATTGATTGACCGTCTCCTGGCGGAAGGCCTCGAAGTCGCCTTCCAGAGCAAGCTTAGCGAGTTTCTCGTGCTCAACAGCGATGTCATGAAGGTCGCTGTAGGAACGGTGGTCAACCGCCAGGTACAGACGCAGCTTGTTCTCCCACCCGTTCCACATGCTTTGCAGCGCGGCGTTCCCCGAAAATTCGTAGAAGAGCCTGTGGAAGCGAAGATGAGCGTCGATGCTGCCTGGGATGTCATTGGTGTCGGTGGCCCGGTACAGTTCCTCGATGGTTTGCTTCAGCCGGAGCTGCTCGGGACCCCGCAGCGTGGGGGCCGAGAGCTCGGCAGCATAGGGCTCTACGAGGACCCGGATCGCTGCGATCTCCGCGACGTCGCGAGCACTGACTTCCACAACGAATGACCCACGGAAGGGGATCCTTACGACCAGCCCTTCCTCCTCGAGTTTGGTCAGCGCCTCACGTAATGGGGACCGGCTGATACCGAGGTCCGCAGCGATGTGCGTCTCGCGCAGTTGTTCCCCCGGAGGCACAGTTCCGTCAAGGATGGCGGTACGGAGCACGCGGTAGACACCATCTGGCGTGGTTGTCCGTTGTTCCTGCCACTCGAACTTGCGGTCCATTGCTGCCTCCCTGTCGATTGTCGATTATACCGGGCACCGCCTGATCAGACCGCGATTGCGGTGTACTTATACTCCAGGAATTCTTCGATCCCGATCTTTCCGCCTTCACGTCCAAGTCCGGATTGCTTGACGCCGCCAAACGGTGCCGCCGGGTTGGAAACCAGGCCGGTGTTCAGGCCGACCATTCCGACTTCCAGTTCGGCCGAGAAGCGCAGTGCCTTGTCCATGCTTTCTGTGAACACGTACCCCACCAGCCCCCACTCGGTATCGTTGGCCAGGCGGAGGACTTCCTCTTCGCTGTCGAACGGCAGGATCGCCGCCACCGGGCCGAAGATTTCGGTGCTCATCACTTGAGAGTCCAGCGCCACATCAGCCAGGACGGTGGGGTTGTAGAAGTAGCCGGGGCCTTCCGGCCGGCTTGCGCCGGCCAGTACCCGTGCTCCCTTGGAGACAGCATCTGCAACGAGGCTTTCGACCTTTTCCACACCTTTCCGGTCGATGAGGGGCCCGACGTCGGTACCAGCCAAAGCGCCGTTGCCCACCCGCAGTTCTGCCATCTTTTTGGAGAACTTCCCGCTGAATTCCTCCATGACGGAACGGTGGACGAAGAAGCGGTTGGCGGCTGTGCAGGCCTCGCCCATGTTCCGCATCTTGGCCGTCATGGCTCCGTCTACTGCCTTTTCGATGTCTGCATCGGCCAGGACGATGAACGGCGCATTGCCGCCGAGTTCCATTGAGGAGCGCATCACGTTGTCCGCCGCCTGCTTGAGGAGAACTTTGCCAACCTCAGTGGAACCGGTGAAGCTGACCTTCCTGGCGATGCCGCTGCTCATCCAGTGATCTACCACGCTGGAGGCCTTGGAGGTGGTGACGACGTTCAACACGCCATCGGGCAGGCCTGCATCACGGAAAATCTCTACCAGGGCTAGGGATGTCAGGGGCGTCAGGGCCGCGGGCTTGAAGACCATGGTGCAGCCGGCGGCGACGGCAGGGGCGATCTTGCGGGCGCCCATGGCTAGCGGGAAGTTCCACGGAGTCACCAGTACGCAAGGACCAACCGGTTCCTTGGTAACCATGATCCGGGTGTTCCCATCCAAGGAGGCTGCGCTGTCACCACCAATACGGACAGCTTCCTCTGAGAACCACCGGAGCATTTCAGCACCGTAGGCCACTTCGCCCCTCGATTCTGCGAGCGGCTTCCCCATTTCCGCCGTCATGATGCCGGCGAGCCGGTCCGTGTTGGCGGTCACCAGTTCGAAGGCGCGCCGGAGAATGTCACCCCGTTCGCGGGGCGTGGATTTGCTCCACTCAGCCTGCGCGCGGTCTGCTGCGTGGAGGGCCAAGGCAGCGTCTTCAGGACCGCCGTTGGCAACACGTGCAATGATCTCGTTCGTCGCGGGGTTCTCCACCGGGAAGGTAGCTGAATTGGCTGCCTCTTGCCATACGCCGTCAATGAACAGCTGGGTGTGCAGAGTGGTCGGGTCAAATGAAGTGGTCATGTCACGCTTTCAGTAGTTGAGGGGCAGGGAATTGGACGGAGGCCTAGCGCGTCTTGAACCGCTCCGGGCGCACGAAGTCCAGGCCGTCGAATGAGCGTTTGCCGAGCGCTTCGTACGCGGCGATGTGGCCGTGGCCAGTGGCATTCTTGAATCCGCCTCCGGAGAAACCTGTGGCGCAGTAGATCCTGCTTGACTCGCTGAGCCAGCCCAGCAGCGGGTTCCGGTCCTCGGTGTAGAGGTCCGGAAAGGCGTCGGAGCGGACGATCGTCGGAATGAGCCCAGGGAAGAACTCGGTGACGGTTTCGAGAGTCTCGGCGAGTTCGGCTGTTGAGAGTTCCCTGGGGAAACCATCGGGGTCGGTTGTGACCGTGCCTCGGCCGTCCAGGGTGGCCTTGACTGTGACGCCGTCTACGGCGGGCGCTCCGTACATGGAGCGGTCCTCGTACATCCGGCTGAACGTGGGGAACTTTTCCGGGGTGAACTGGGCTGCGTCGCGGGCAACGAACCAAGAAAGGAAAACTCTGCGTGTTTCCGTGTGCGCTTTCAGGTAGTCGGGCATGAGCTGCCGGGACCAACCCCCCGAGGCGACGAGGACGTTCTCGAAGGTCCAGGAGGTGCCTCCGGAGGTGACGACAACGCCGTCGTTGGTTTCCCTAATGCTGCTGGCGGGAGTGTTGCTGAGGACCGTTGCTCCGTTTGCCTGTGCGGCGGCCACGGCTGCCGTAACTGCCCGGTCGGTCCGAAGAACACCGGCGTTCGGGTCGAACAACGCGGAATCGTCGGCCCTGAGGTTGTGTTGGGGGTAGCGTTCGGCCATTTCCTCACGGGTCAGGATCTGGTGGGCAGCCCCGTTGATCCGGGTGGTTTCCAGGACGCTGCGGAGATAGGGCCCATCCGTTGTGCCGATGGACAGTCCACCACAACGAGTGAGGATGTCCTGACCGGTTTCTGCTTCGAGCTCCGCCCAGAGGTCCCGTGAGCGCTCCAGGATGGGGTAGAACCCGGGGCTTCCGCGATAAATCATGCGGAACAGCCGGGTGTCCCCGCCTACGGCGCTGCGCGCGTGGGCGGGAGTGTGTGCCTCGAAGCCGACCACGGAATCGGAAAGCCGTGAGGCTTGCCAGAGTGCCATGCTCCCGATGCTGCCCAGGCCAATGACGGCAAGTTTTCCGTCCATTGTTTAGAGCACCCCGAAGTCGTCATTCATGAACAGCAGGGGACTTGCTGTTTGGCGGGCGAAGCCCATGCTTCCGTCAGTGATGGTTTGCATGATGGAAACAACCTCTCCTTGTTGTGTTTGGCATCGGTGATGGGTCACTATTCGTGCAGTCCCGCGAGCCTGCTGCCGAATCTGGCCAGCAGTGAGGTCTTGGTGGAATCCCTGCGCTCTTCCCATTGATCAGCAAGACCGAAAAGCCGGTACATGCCGTGAACACCCAGCCAGCGGATGGGCTCCGGCTCCCATTTCCGTGCGCGGTAGCCAACCCAGGGAAGTGTGGTGCGCCGCGTCTCCCGCTCGAAAGCCAGTTCCACGAGAGTTCGCCCGCCCACGTAGGCTGCCGTGACGCCGTGCCCTGCGTATCCGGTTGAAGATCCGATCCCGGACGCTGGGTCCCAGTTCACCCCGCCGTTCCAGTCACGGGTTACGCCCAGGACTCCGGACCAAGCGTGATCCACTTCGAACTGGATGCCAGGGAAGAAGGAGCGGAGCTTTGTAGAGATTAGGTCGATCGTCGACTGGGCAGTTGAACCGGCGCCCCCGGTGCCGGAGCCGTAGCGGTATGGCACTCCCCTGCCGCCAATAGCGATGCGGCCGTCCGCTGTGCGTTGGGAGTAGATGAAAGTGTGTGCGGAGTCGTTAAGGCACTGCTGCCCGTTCCAGCCAATTTGCTGCCATGCCTCCTCCGACAGCGGTTTGGTCACGATCATCGAGGAATTGATCGGTATCAGGGCCCGGCTGCCAAGCAGCTCCCCCGAATATCCTTCGGTGCAAATGAACGTCTTCGCCGCGGTCACCCGCCCGCTGTCCAGGCTGAGGGTCGGACCGTCGATGCTGCCTACCCGGCTGCGTTCGTAGATGCTCACGCCCATGGACGTCAGGGTGTCCGCAAGCCCGTAGACGAGTTTGGCCGGCTGGATCCGGGCGCAGTGCTTGTAGAAGAGCCCGCCGTGGACGGTGGAGATGTTGACCCGGCTCCGGAACTCGTCCCGGCCGAGCAGGTCGACCTCATCTTCGGTCACCCCGTACTTCAAGTCGGCATCGCGCCTGGTGACCAGCCGGCCCAGCCCTGCCTTGGTGTGGGCAGCCACGAGCGCGCCACCTTTATGCTGATCCGCATCAATGCCCTCGGCCTGAAGAATATCCAGGACGGAGTCGACGCCGGCAATAAGCTCCTGCTGGAAGGCCCGGCTCGCGTCCAGCCCGCCCCCGGAGACGCGGGCAAACGTCGCACGGTTTCCTGGAATCATGGCAGACAGCCAGCCGCCGTTCCGCCCGGACGCGCCGTAGCCTATCTGTTCTGCCTCAAAAACCGCCACCGAGAGCGACGGCTCGAGCTTCTTGGCAAAATACGCCGCCCACAGGCCTGTGTAGCCGCCTCCGATTATGGCCAGGTCTACTGAGCCATCGCCTGTGAAGCGGGGGTACGTGGGCCTCTTGTCCGCGAGTCCGGCCATCCAGAAGCCGAGCTCTCCGTTTCGGGGTGCTGCCGCGAGGGCTGTCATTGTTGTCCTTCTTTGTGTGTGAACCGTTGAGCTAATAGGACTGCGGGCCATCACCCAGCCTTGGCCGGCTTGTAGGTGTCTCCGCTGGATGGCGCGGAGTCAGAAGGCGGTGTATCCGCCGTCGACGGGGAGGACCGCTCCGGTGATATAGGAGGATTCCGGTGACGCCATGAAGAGTATGGCGTCGGCGATCTCCTCGGGGGTTGCGAGGCGTTGAAGCGGGATCTGGCCCTCCCGCTCGCGGCGGTAGGCCTCGGGATCGGGCCTGCGCTGGAACGATGCCTCGATGACGGGAGTGACAGTCAGTCCTGGCGCAACAACGTTGACGCGGATGTTGCGTGAGGCCCACTCGATGGCAGCGCCCTTGGCGAGCATGATGAGGCCGCCCTTGGCCGCGGAGTACAGCACCTCGTCGGGTTTGCCAACGATGCCCAGTCGTGAACTGACGAGCACGAACGAGCCGCCCGTTGCGGGCATAAGTGGTGCGAAGTGCTTCATCATCAGGAAGGCGCTGAGCAGGTTGCTGTGGATTACGTTCTTCGCATCCTCATACGCCATCTCCGTCAGTGGGCCGCTGACCTGCAGTCCGTGGTTAAGGACGACGACGTCCACGGTTCCGAACGATTCGGCGGCCTGGCGGGCCAGGCTTTCGACGAAAGCCTCATCGTTGAGATCTCCAGGGACGTACAGGTCGTCGGGTCGGGCGGCATTCAGTTGCTCCCTGCGGCCCGTGAGCAGCAGCCGAGCGCCTTCGCGCCGGAAGCGGGAACTCACTGCTTCCCCTATTCCGCTGCTGGCACCGGTTATAACGGCAGTGGTCTTATCAAGTCTCATGGGGGTCACTCCTTGGTACGGTGAATTGCTTGGGTTGCGGGACTTGGGCCGGGTTGTCCTCAGGGATGGATCAGCTCAGGAATCCGCGCGCATCCACCCGCCACCGCTCCAGCGATGCGCCGGCGCTGTCCGTGACAATCAATTCCTCAAAATTGATGACAACCGGGCAGACGTGGTTCGGCACGATCGGAAGCACCGTGCCGACGCTCGGGCGGAATTCGTTAGCCGGCAGCGGCAGAAACCCGTGATACTCGTTGAGCTTGGAGAGAATGGCCGACGTGCCGGCGACGGCCCCGTAGCCAATCTCGGGGCTGCCTTCCCGGCTTAGTGCTTTGCTGCCTACATCCAGGATGACCTGATCGGGAACCCAGCTGCTGACCACTGTGCCAGCGACGAACAGAGCAATTTGATCTTCAGTGCAGGCCCCGAGCCGGGTGTTGTTCAAGTCATTGAACACATATTCTCCGGGCCGGATCTCGGTGATCACGCTGCTGGTGGCGGAGAACTCCACGGTGGGTGTGGAGCCCGCACTGACCACCTCGGGGCTGATGCCCACCCTGTTGAAGCTGCGCACCGCTGTGGTGAGCGCGGCCTGCTGGTCCAGTGCCGCGCCCTTGCGGGCGTCACGGTTGGAGCTTCCGTGACCCGGATACGTGAAGATGCCAACCGGGACCAGTCCGCGCCTGCGGGCGGCAACTGCGAGGTCGCCTGCGATCTCGGGTGGCGCCCCGGAACGACGAGCACCGCAGTCCACCTCGATCACCACCTGCAGCCGTTCGGCGTCAGTTCCCATCGCATCAGCCAGTGCATCGATAGCCGCGAAATTGTCGACACCGACCCGCAGACGGGTGGTGACGGCAAGTTTGCGGATCCGCAGGCCTTTCGTTCCCGAAGGCCAGATCGGGTAGGCGATGAAGATATCGTCGAAGCCTGCTGCGGCGAAGATTTCGGCCTCACCAACGTTTCCTGCGGTGATTCCGACAGCTCCGGCCTTCACCTGGCGCCGGCCGATTTCGACACACTTATGTGTTTTTACGTGCGGCCTGACGTCGAGGTTATGCTGGGCGGCGAAGCCCTGCATGCGATCGATGTTGTCCTGCATCACGTCGGCCAGAACGATCGGGGCAGGGGTATCGACTCGCCCGGCGAGGGCATTGAGTGCTCCCTGAATACGGTTCACGCTTGTTCTCCTCCTGAATTTGCCGCCAACACGTCCGCCCCTAAACGGCTGTGCAGATCATCTGGATCTCCACAGGAGTGTTCAGCGGCAGCCCGGCGACGCCGATCGCGGTGCGGGCATGCCGTCCGTTCTCGCCCAACACTTCGATGAGCACTTCACTGGCCGCGTTGGCGACCCGCGACTGCAGACCGAAATCCGGCGCGCTGGCCACGAAGACCAGCATCTGCACGACCCGGACCCGCTCCAGATCCCCCACCGCCTGCACGGCGGCGGCGAGGCAGTTGACAACGGCATGGCGGGCGAGGTCCTGTGCCGTCTCCAGCCCAACGTCCCTGCCGACGATCCCCTGGCCCAGCAGGACACCGTCCTTGTAGGGCAATTGGCCGGAGATGTGGATGCTGGAATCCACCGCCCGGTGGTGCACGAAGTAGGGGTTATCCGCGAGGACCGGTAGCTCCAGGCTGAGGGCCTCGAGCCGATCCAATGCCGAGGCGCCTTTTACGGTTTGAGGTAGTGGCAGACTCATCTGTACCCAGGTCTCCCTTAGGAGGCAGCGGGACGCGGCAGGCCGAAGAGGACGGGGAGGTCGGCGATGTCGGTGATCCGCTCGTAGCCTAGCCAGTGCTCGTCGTGCTCGAAGCCGCGGTCCACGTACACCTTGTTCTTGATGCCCAGGGTGGCCGCGGATCGCAGGTCGTACATCGGGCTCGCGGAGACGTGCACGATCTCGTCGGGTGTCACGCCAAGCTTGTCGAACATGTACTCAAATGCACCGAGCCGTGGCTTGTACGTGCCCATCTCCTCCGCACTGATGATGACTTCGAAGGGGGCCTTGAGGTTCGCCGCGAGGCGCGCGGCATCCGCGGTGTCGCTGTTCGTGATGATGACCAGCGGAATGTCCTCAGCCAGGCGGTTCAGCGCCTCGGTGACACCTGGGTACGGGCCCCAGGTGGGGACAATCTCGTAGACCGCCTGAGCGTCGGCCTCACGGTACTCAAGGCCGAGCCTGCGGGAGGCGCGTTCCATGGAGTTGGCGATGATTTGGCGGAACGGCTTGTAATCGCCCATGCACTCATCGATGCGGTACGCCTTTGTGGCCTGCAGGTACTCGTCGGCGATCTCGGCCGGCAGCCGGTCGCCAAGGACCTCACGGGTGGCGTCCGCGATAGCGAACTTGATCAGTGTTCCGTTCATGTCGAACGTAGCGAACTTCGGTTGGGTTTCGAATGCCATTTGTCCTCCAAATATTCTGCGCTCGTCGATTGTCGACGAGACGTGGGATGGAACTTCTCGGCTAAAGGCTCATGAGAAGTGCCGTCGATTGTCGACAATACTAGTCTTCTGTAAGGAGTGTCAACAGTTTGCTCTGTACGACTCGGAACCTTCCGATGCCCCTGTTGCGCCCGTCGAAACCGGCCCTGTCAGCCGTTTGCAGTCCCCATGCCGGGCTGTACCCGCACGAAGTCGACCTTGTTCCCGGGATTTGTCCGGCTGTTCTGGTGACGTGAGAAACCCTTCGCGTTCAAGTGGTTCTGTGCGCGGTACTCGGCCAGGGCTTCATCGTAGGCCCGGTTGAGCCTCCGGCCGGAGACTTCCTCCACCGAACCGTCGGAAAAGGTGATGGAGATCCGGACGCTGGCCGGGAAGTGCCGGTTCATCCGGATGAAGCCTTCGGCATCCTGCTGGAGGTTGATCACTGTGGCCCGCCTTCGTGGTTGTGGCTTCCAGTCTTAGCACAACGACGGCGGGAGGTTGGCAGAATTTGCCAGCCTCCCGCCGTCGTACTTCAGAACGAGACGCTAACCCGCCAGGCCGGCGAGGCCGAAGATGGTCGCAGCGATGGCGAAGCCCATGACGCCGATGAGGGTTTCCATGACGGTCCAGGTCTTCAGGGTGGTCTTGACGTCCATGCCGAAGAAGCGGCCGACAAGCCAGAAGCCGGAGTCGTTGACGTGGGAGACCACCACGGAGCCGGCGGCCACGGCGATGACGAGGGCCGCGATCTGCATGCCGTTCAGTCCGGCGGCCGCAACACCCGGGGCGATGAGGCCCGCCGTCGTGGTCAAAGCAACCGTGGCCGAGCCCTGGGCGATGCGCAGGATGGCGGAGATCAGGAAGCCCGCGAAGATGAGCGGGATGCCAATGCTGCCCAGGACGTCGGCCAGGGCGTCGCCAATGCCGGAGGTGCGCAGGACGCCGCCGAACATGCCGCCGGCGCCGGTGATAAGGATGACGGAGCAGACCGGGCCGAGCGAGGACTCGAGCAGCTTTTCCAGGGCGCCGTTTGTGGTTCCGCGCCGGGCGCCGAGCACGAACATCGCCACGAGGACGGAGATGAGCAGCGCAACCGGGGTTTCACCGAGGGCGCGCAGCAGCTGGAACCACTGCGCGTCCCGAACGCTTTCCGGGAATACGCCGGAGGCGGCGAAGGTGTTCAGGCCCGTGTTGATGAAGATCAGGACGAGCGGCAGGAGCAGCAGCCCAATGATGGTGCGGAACCGCGGCGGGTGGGACAGGGCTTCGGCGTCGGCGTGGCCGAGGAGTTCCGGGACGGGGAGCTGCAGCTTCTTGCCGGTCCACAGGCCGTACAGGTAGGCGGTCACGTACCAGGTGGGGATGGCCGTGATGAGGCCGGCGACGGTGACCAGGCCGACGTTCGCCTCGAAGAAGGCCGACGCCGAGACGGGGCCCGGGTGCGGCGGCAGGAAGATGTGCATCACGGAGAAGGCGCCGGCAGCCGGGAGGCCGTAGCGCAGCACTCCCCCGCCCAGGCGGTGGGCCACGGCGAAGACCACGGGGAGCATGACTACGAGGCCGGCGTCGAAGAAGATCGGGAAGCCGAAGATCAGCGAGGCGAGGCCGAGCGCGAACGGGGCGCGCTTTTCACCGAAGATGCCGATCAGGTAGTCGGCCAGGACTTTGGCGCCACCGCTGGTTTCCACGATGCGGCCGAGCATCGCGCCCAGGCCGACGAGCAGTGCCACGGTTCCGAGGGTCGTCCCGAAGCCGTTGATGAGCACGGGCACCACCTGGTTGGCGGGGATCCCGGTGGCGAAGGCGGTGGCGAGGCTGACTACGATCAGCGCAAGCAGCGCGTGCATGCGCAGCCTGATGATCAGGAACAGCAGGACGGCGATCGCGGCCGCGGCGATGAGCAGCAGTGGTCCTGCGCCCAGCGTTTGGGTCCATCCTTCGATGGTCATGGTTCTCCTTTGAAACAGGGTGTTGAGGTTGGGGAGTCGAGAAGAGTGGGGGTCAGTGGGCGCAGCGCGCCGGGTCAGAGCCGGTTTCGGTGCCCGAGCCGGTTTCGGTGCCCGGCTCGGCCGGCAGTTCGAGGGCGGCCAGGATGCCCGCGATGAGTTCCTGCGGGGAACGGGAGATGTCCAGGCGCAGGCTTCCCACGGCGAGTTCCTCGTCGGTCAGAGGTTCCAGCGTGGCGAGCTGGCTGGGCAGCAGCGTGGGCGGCATGAAGTGGCCCTCACGTCCCTGCATCCGCTGGCTGAGGAGGTCGGCCTCGCCGTGGAGGTGGATGAAGAGCACGCGGCCCTCCGCTTCCGACAGCAACTGGCGGTAGCTCCGCTTGAGGGCGGAGCAGGTGAGGACGGTGCTGCGGCCGGCGCGGGCCTTCCCGGTCATCCAGTCCTGGATCTGCTGCAGCCAGGGCCAGCGGTCCTCGTCCTGCAGGGGGGTGCCCTGGCTCATCTTGTCGATGTTGGACTGCGGGTGGAATTCGTCGGCTTCGGCGCAGGCCCAGCCAAGCTGCTTGGACAGAGCGGCCGCGATAGTGGACTTGCCGGAACCGGCAACGCCCATCACCACCAGATGCGTGGCTGGGTACTGCATGTTTACCTCCGAAGAAGACGTCTTTGGCTTGTGGAAGAAGCTCGTTTGGCGGTCCGAGTCGAACTGCGCTGGAGATAAGGTATCACCTTTCATTCACAAAGATACTATCTTTTGGTGTCACAGGTCATACCTTTCTATAACCTTCGGCTACGCTGGTGATGGCGCTTCGGGCGCGGACGGAAGGCAGGACCATGTCGACGGCGACAGCAGACCACGGGAATGACGCGAACGACGGCGGGTCCCCCGCCATGCACGAACGCGTGCTTGACGCTGTGGGCGTTGCCATTGCCGGCGGGGAGCTTCCGCCGGGAAGCCGGCTCACCTTGGAGGGGCTGCAGCAGGAGTACGGAGTGTCCCGCACCGTTGCCCGCGACACCATGAAGGTCCTCGAATCCATGAACCTGGTCTACTCACGGCGCCGCGTCGGCATCGTGGTGCAGCGTCGGGAAGTCTGGAACGTTTTTGATCCCAAGCTGGTGCGGTGGCGCCTCGCCTCCGAGCGCCGCGCCCGGCAGTACAGCAGCCTCACGGAGCTGCGCATCGCCGTCGAACCCATCGCGGCGGCGGGGGCCGCGCGCAGGGCGAGCGCCGAGGAGCGCAGCCAGCTCGTCGCCCTGGCGGCGGACCTGAGGCGGCTGGGCGAAGCGGGCGAGCTGCAGGCCTTCCTGGCGGCGGACATCGCCTTTCACAGCCTGCTGCTGCGGAGCTGCGGCAACGAGATGTTCTCCGCGCTCGAGGGGATGGTGGCCGAGGTGCTCACCAGCCGCACCCATCAGGGGCTGATGCCGTTCAAGCCCCGGCCCGAAGCCCTGGACGCGCACGAAGAGGTCGCCGCGGCGGTGGCCGGAGGGGACACAACGGCGGCAGAGTCGGCAATGCACCACATCCTGAACGAGGTCCGAGAGGCTATGGGCCTTCACTAATCCCCTCTGGTGCCGCTTTCCCGCTAAGCGCATAATCTTAGGGCCGCTCCAAATTCGCGGACATAATGAACGAGCGGATCATTCACCGGCTGCACCCAAAAGGCCGCCGGCATTCTGGCGAACGCGGGCCCGGGCTGGCCCGCTGGCTTCGCACCCCTGCTGAAAAAACGGTCTCAGAGGGTAGAAAGACAATGCTGCATCGCACCAAAAAGGGACTCATGTCCATGCTCGTCGCCGGCGTCCTGACGGCCGGGCTCATGCCCACCACTGCCGCCGCCCATGGTGGCGGGGACGACGACGATAAGGATAGGAAGCTGACCTCCGAGCAGCGCAAGCTGGTCAAGACCCTGAAGGACGTCACCGAGGAATACCGCTCGCTGGCTGAGGCGAAGGAGGACGGCTACAAGAAGGTCACCCCATGCGTGGCCAAAAAGGGCGTGGGCGCAATGGGGTTCCATTACGCCAAGAACTCGCTGATTGACGCAAAGACCGACCCCCGCAAGCCGGAGATCCTGGTGTACATGCCCAACAAGGAGGGCAAGTACAAGCTGGTAGCCGTCGAGTTCCTGTCAACTGCTAAGAAGCGTCCGGAAATTGCTGGCGTGAAGTTCGAGAACGGACCGTTCCCCGGCACGTTCGCCCTGCACGCATGGATCTGGCGCGACAATCCTGACGGCATGTTCGCGGCGTACAATCCCAGGCTCCACTGCCCCAAGTAGCGTGAGCCCCCGCCGGTTGAACTGGTTCGCCGGTTGAGCCTGTCGAAACGTACCGCACATTGATCTCGACAGGCTCGATCAGCGGTCAGTAGCTCACTTTGCCTCTGCTCGCCAGGCGTCCGACTTCCCGGACTTCCAGGAAAAACTTCACACCGCCGTCGGTCAGCAATGTCCGCCGCCAGCCGATCCTTTGAGGCTCCAGCAGATGGAGGCAACCGAGGGCTCCTCTGACAACTTGGTTGATTTCCCTTGCCCACTCCTCGGGAATCGGCTCACCGGACCGCGTGACGAACCCGGCATCCTCCAGGGCAGCGCGGGCCACCTCCACCTTGCGGTTCCACGGCGGGGCGATGCCGCTCAGATGCCAGTGCGAGTAGAGGCGGGTGACGAGATAAACGGCGTCGTGCTTGGGCCGGGCGATGGCGTCGACGGCGTAGTCCCAGAGGTCGTCGGGCCGCTCCAGCGCGCGCCTGCCCCGGGGAGTCAGCACAAGGCGCCCCTTTAGGTTCCGGAGCAGTTTCCAGTTGATGAGGTGCTGCCGGAGTTCCATCACGGGCCACACATTCACCTCCCGGTTCGCCTTTCCCACGACTGAATCGCTCCAACCGAGCTCCTCCACGGTCCGCCGCACCAGGTCCGGCTTCAGGTAGCCGTCCTTGGTGAGTTGCACGCCGTCGGGCGACGCCTGTTCCAGCAGCCACCGCACCGGCCGCAGCACGGCGTCGCGTTCCTCCTCCGTGAGGGGCCGGGGCCACCACTGGAGGCTGAGTATCCGCAGCTTGCGGTTTGTGGAGCGAAGGTCAAAGGCTGATGCGTCGAACTGGGAGTCAAAGTCGCCGGTCAGCTGATAGAGCCAGCTGCTTGCATCTCCGTGTTCCGGGTGGGTCTTGTCCGCCAGAATCTGCACCAGCCGCCGGTAGCCGCCAGCGCCGCCGGAGTCCTCCACCGGCCCGCGGTTGGCTCCACCAGTGCAAATGAGATCGCCGGGACCCAGCCCGATGGCGCCAAGGACCTCCACGTGATGCACCCAGCCGTCGCCGAAGTCGTACTCGTAGTCAAAAGCGGAACGTTGCGGCTTGCTGGGGTCCAGGAGGTCGGAGAGTACGACGACGGAGGCCGGTTCCGCTTCGTAATCTTCCGTTTCGGGGTCCGGAAGGCCCGTTAGAGTCCTCGGCTCACCCTTGCCGCTCATGTACCGGATGCCGTAGAGGTGACGGTCCTCCCATCCGAAGGCCACTTGGACGGCCAGATGGAACTGAGGGACGGTCAGCGCCGACGGAACCTGAAGCCGGCGCCAGATCTCCGGTTCCGTACCCGTGATGCTGATCCGCAGGTCAAAGGCGGGGACGGCACCGGTTGATTGCATGAGGACCATTGTTTCAGAGTGCCGCTAGTTGGGCTGTCGAAACCTGGCGCCTTGACCTCGGCAGCCTCTCGATCGGCGGTCAGCAGACCCGAGAGCTCTGGTCCGGCGCAGTCCGCAGGTCTACGATGCAGGTGCGCGCCTGCGGTCGCCGCCGTGCCGCAGCACGCGTCAGAGCAACTGCGTGGGAGGACACGTCATGGAATGTATTACGTGGTTTGTGCCGATATTGCCCGGCAAGCTGGACGAGTGGAAAGGGCTCATCGAGGAGATTCACGGCCCCCGGGAGGAGGAACACCGGCGTTCCCGTGAGCGCATGGGACTGACCCGCGAAGTCGTCAGCCGCATGCAGACGCCGCAGGGGGACTTTGCCTGCCTGTTCCATGAGGGCGAGGATCTGGCCAAGTCCTTCCAGACGGCCGCCATCTCGGACGATCCGCACGATCAGTGGTTCAGGGAGAAAATCCAGGCGATTCACGGCATCACGGCCGACATGCTGCAGGGTCCCCTCCCGGCGACACTTCATTACGATTTCAAGGCCGGGTGACCTGCGGACGCCGAGCAGCTCCGGCGCCCGTAGCGCTGCCTGCCTAGGAATACCTTCCGGAGGCTGAAGACCCCCGCGCCGGAGGCGTTCCTGCGGCTAACTGCACACTTGGATTAACAATAAAGCAGGGCCCGTCCGGAGACGGGCCCTCGGTTTCTGGTCTGCCCTGCAAGGTTTTCCCAAGGTCGCAGGACTAGAAGTGTAACTCCCCGGATGACCGTAGATTCATCCGTCAGGCGTTGAACGTCGTCGCGCGCATCCGCATGCATATCTCCCATTGTCAGGCCCGGTCCCCCGGGATTTCCCCCAGATGACAGAGAGGTCATCATGCGCATGGTCATCCGATTCCTCACCCCTTTGACGGTGGCTGGACTACTTGCTGGACTGCTTATGGGCCTCGCCGCTCCGGTCGCGAGTGCCGCCGTCGTACAGGTCAGCGCAACGGTCGAAACTGCCCCGATGCATGGGACAGGGGATGCTGCGGACGACCCCGCCATTTGGCTCCATCCCACCGACCCGTCGATGAGCACCATCATTGGCACGGACAAGAGCAGGGATGGGCGCGGTCTCGTCGTCTACGACCTGTCTGGACGGGAGTTGTTCTACTACCCCGATGGGCGCATGAACAATGTTGATGTCCGCTATAACTTCCCCCTCGGCAGCAGCCGCGTCGGCTTGGTCGGTGCCTCAAACCGGGAACGGAGCCTTGACTTCTATAGGGTCAACGAGTCGGACCGCTCGCTGACAAAGGTGGGCAGCTTCACGCCCACTGCCAACATCGGCACGCCCCGCGGATTCTCGTTCTACCACTCCCCGGATACGGGTAAGTACTTCGCTTATGTCACCGATATCGGCAAGGTCGAGCAGTGGGAACTTGACGGCTCCACCGGCTCAGTTACCGGCCGGCTCGTGCGCAGCTGGACGGTGAGCGGTCCGGCGCACACTGAGGGTCTGGTGGCCGACGACGAGATGAAGCGGCTCTACATTGCGCAGGAGGACGTCGGCGGAATCTGGCGCTACGGCGCCGAGCCCGGGGACTCAACCGCCGGGACGAAAGTTGTCAGCACGATCGAGAACGGCGGCGACATCGTCCAGGACATCAAGGGCATCAGCATCTACTACGGTAGTGGTGGCGCCGGTTACCTGCTGGCCGCGAGCCAGGGCTCCAACCAATTCCACGTCTATGCCCGCGACGACAACCGGCCGCTGGGAGCTTTCGCCATCCCGGCCGGGAACGGGATCGATGCTGTCACCGGCATGGACGGGATAGACGTCACCAACTTCGGCGTCGGCGGGCCTTTCCCCCAAGGCTTCTTCGTCACCCAAGACACAGCCAATGACAACGGGCTGCAGCAGAACTTCAAGCTGGTGCCATGGCAGTCCATCGCTGCCGCCTACGCCCCGGCTTTGCTCGTCGACGCGGTCTACGACCCGCGCAAGATCGGGGCGGGGACCACCACCCCCGATCCGCCGGACACCACCATCACGAGCACGCCGGCCAACCCGTCGAGCTCCACATCGGCTCAGTTCAGCTTCACCTCGGCATCCAGCAGCGCGACCTTCGCCTGCTCGCTCGACTCGGCAGCATTTGCCAGCTGCACCAGTCCGGCGTCGTACTCCGGACTCCTCGATGGCGCACACACTTTCCGGGTTCGCGCCTCTGACCAGAACGGCGGTGACCCGTCCCCCGCCAGCTATACGTGGACCGTGGACACGACCCCTCCGGCAGGGGACACCATGCCGCCGGAGACGTCGATCACGTCGGGACCACCTGCGTCATCGACGTCGACCAGCGCCTCCTTCGCATTCACCTCGAATGAAGCCAATTCGACGTTCCAGTGCAGCCTGGATGGTGCGGCGCGCGCCGCATGCACGTCGCCCCAGACCTACACCGGTTTGTCCACTGGATCCCACACATTCGATGTCTGGGGTACTGACGCAGCCGGCAACACTGACCTGACAGCAGCGAGGCATGCCTGGAGCGTCGGCTCCGGCGGCGGCACGACGGAGACCGTGACGCTCACGGCCACCGCTGACACTTACGTGTCCAGCGGGGCCTCGGGGACGAATTTTGGCACGGGCACTGTGTTGGGTGTGGACAGCAGCCCGGTGGAGGCCACGTACTTCAAGTTCGACCTCTCGGCATATGCGGGCAGGACGCTGCAGAGTGCGACGTTGCAGCTGCGCAGCGCCGGGAGCGGATCGACCGGCAGGCAGAACGTCAAGCTGGTCGCCACTGACACCTGGACCGAGAGCGGGACCGGCGCGATCACATACACCAACCGCCCGGCGCTCGGCACCACCAGCATCGGCACGCTCGGCCCGACAACGACCAACACCAACTACAACGTTCCGCTGACCGTCAGCGGCCTGACCGGTGAACTCGGCCAACAGCTCTCACTCGGTATGGACTCCAGCAGCAGCGACGGCCTGGACCTCAACTCCAAGGAGGCCGGCAGCGCGGCCGCACCCAAGCTCGTCCTCACGGTCAGCGGCAGTGGCGGTGGCGGTGGCTCTGATACGACGGCTCCGACGGTGACGGCTACGTCTCCGGCTGATGGCGCGGCTGGTGTAGCGGTTTCGGCGAATGTGACGGGGTCGTTCTCGGAGGCGATGGATGCCTCGACGCTCACGTCGAATACGTTCTCTCTGAGGACTGGGACGACGACGGTGCCGGCATCTGTGACGTACGGCGCGGACAGGGTCGCGACGTTGAACCCGACTGCGGACCTGACGGCGAATACGACGTACACGGCGACGATCAGGAGCGGCCCCGACG
Organism: Arthrobacter sp. NPDC093125; assembly: GCF_044754225.1. NCBI lineage: Bacteria > Bacillati > Actinomycetota > Actinomycetes > Micrococcales > Micrococcaceae > Arthrobacter > Arthrobacter sp. NPDC093125. The sequence continues at coordinate 62,667 of NZ_JBIVOQ010000013.1, forward strand.
GGGTGAAGGATCTTGCCGGTAACGCGCTGGCGACGGACAGGACGTGGACCTTCACCACGGCTGCCGCGGTCGGCGGCACTTCCGAGACCGTCACGCTCACGGCCACCGCTGACAGCTACGTCTCGAGCGGGGCGACGACGACGAACTTCGGCACGAGTACCTTGCTGGCTGTGGACAACAGCCCGGTGGCGCACACGTACTTGAAGTTCAACCTCTCGGCCTATGCAGGCAGGACCCTGGAAAGTGCGACGTTGCAGCTGCGCAGCGCCGGGAGCGGATCGACCGGTACCCAGAACATCAAGCTGGTCGCCAATGACGGCTGGACCGAGAGCGGGACCGGCGCGATCACCTATAACAACCGTCCGGCGCTTGGCACCAGCATCGGCAGGCTCGGCCCCACCACGACCAACACCAACTACAACGTTCCGCTAACCGTCAGCGGCCTGACCGGTGAACTTGGCCAACAGCTCTCACTGGGCCTGGACTCCAGCAGCAGCGACGGCCTGGACCTCAACTCCAAGGAGGCCAGCAGCACCGCCGCACCCAAGCTCATGCTCACGCTGAAGAGGTAGGTACAGGTTCCCTGCTAATGGCCCGGATCGTGGTCACGCTTGGTCGGCCGATAGCCAGCAAGTTCGGCGCGGACGTCGCCTTCCTCGTGCCCGCCCTTTCCCTTGCCGAGCGGCAGCGCTTTGAGCAGCGGGTGCACGACAGCCATTACAGCGATGCCCCAGACGACTCCGACGACGGCCGAGCACAGGGTGTTCACGAGCCAGGCCAGGAATCCGCCCACCACCGCGATTCCGACGAAGGGGTGCTCGAGGGCATGGACCAGGTCATACGGCGCGTGCCAGCCGAGGTCGTGGGCTCCCTGCAGCATGATGTGGCCACCAACCCAAAGCATGGCGATTGTCCCGATAGCGGTGATCGCGGCCAGCACGGCGGGCATCCCCTTGACGAGCAGCTCGCCGAAGCGCTTGGAGCGCGCGGAGTCTTTGGTAGTCAGGTGCAGGCCGATGTCGTCCATTTTGACGATCAGTCCGACGGCACCGTACACGAGCACCGTGATCACCAGGGCCACGACGACCAGAATGATCGCCCGGGACAACAAGGAATCTCCGGCCACCTCGTTCATCGAGATGACCATGATTTCGCAGGACAGGATGAAGTCGGTGGTGATGGCGCCCTTGATCACCTTGGTTTCCGCTTCGGGGCCCCGTTCGACCGCCGGGGCTTCTTCGTCCGCGGAGTGGTGGCCGCGGAGCTTGTGCCAGACCTTTTCGGCACCTTCGTAGCAGAGGTAGGTGCCGCCCAGCATGAGGATGAACGGGATGGCCCCCGGGAGGAAGGCGCTAATGAGCAACAGTGCCGGCAGGATGATCAGCAGCTTGTTCCGGAGCGAGCCCCAGAAGATCCGCTTGATCATCGGCAGCTCGCGGGACGGGTCTGCCCCGGACACGTACTGCGGGGTGACGGCGGCGTCGTCGATCACCACGCCGGCGGCCTTGGCCCCAGCCTTGGCGGCTCCGGCAGCGACGTCGTCCACCGAGGCGGCCGCTATGCGGGCCAGGGCGGCGACGTCGTCCAGCAGGGCGACGAGACCGCCGCTCACAGGTCGCCCCGGTGCTGCTCGAGGGCGGACGGCTGGGCGTGGGTGCCTCGGTTGAGTCGCGTGATTGGCATGTTCGGAGTATATGTCTTACGACAGCCGCGCACCGATTCGGGCCCAAACTGCAGATGCTGCCAACCTCCGTTCGAGGCGTGCAGGCGGCACAAGGAATAACGAAAAAACAGGGCCCGTCCGAAGACGGGCCCTGCTCGAAACCTAACGGTCCCGGTTCTCTAGGAAATTAGAGAGCCTGGATGTTGACAGCCTGGGGACCCTTGGGGCCCTGCTCGGTGTCGAAGGAAACCTTCTGGTTCTCTTCGAGGGAGCGGAAGCCGCCGGAGTTGATCGCGGAGTAGTGCGCGAAAACGTCCTGCGAGGAGTCGTCCGGGGAGATGAAGCCGAAGCCCTTTTCAGCGTTAAACCATTTGACGGTACCAGTAGCCATTATTTTTGTCCTTCGTGAAGGTGGAGGGAAAGTCCCGACTTTCGGGCCCTCCGGTGTGGGGTGTTCAAAACCGCTACTTCAGAAGAACGCGGACTTTCGACCGCGCGTACTGCCTGAACTACCAACTGCATAAACACAACAACGAGTACAACACTACAGGAGATTTTCACCACCGGTGACCACGGCTTCCGGCCAGGACCCAGACCCGGCCGCCGTCCGGTATCACGACGGCGGTCTGCCGGCTTGGGTGTCGACCGGTGCCGGGTGCGGGAATATGCTTCAGACAAGTCCAGCCTCTCCCGCCACCCCACCGCCAAGGAAGTGTTCAGAATGCAGATGCCCAAGCCGTCCGAGGAGGACAAGGAGCGGTTCCGTGCTGCCGTGCCGGATCATCCGGACGTGGTGGTGAAGCCGATGTTCGGAAACCTCGGCGCCTTCGTAAACGGGAACATGTTCGCCGGGCTGTTCGGTCCCACCATCGGCGTCCGGCTGTCCGAGGCCGACCGAACACTACTGGAGAGCTCCGAGCGGACCGTGCCGTTCGGCCCGGAGGAGCGGCCGATGGGCGGCTATGTCGGACTGCCCGAGGTGTGGAACGAAGAAGGCGACGGCGATCAAGCGCGGGCACGGGCGTGGGTGATGAAGGCCTACGCCTATGTGGCCGGACTGCCGCCAAAGGAGCCCAAAGCACCCAAGGAACCCAAAGCGCGCGGCCAGAAGAAATAGCGCCCGGGGGATTTCGCGGGCCGCTGCCGGCAGGACTCCGGCTGCGGCCGCTAACCGGCAGCACCTCGCGGTGCCCCACCGTTAACCCCCGGTTCACGCTGGGATCAGGGGCTGTAAGAATTCCCTGCATACCGTCGGCTCCATGGACAACATCTCACGCAGGTCAATTCTTTCCGCCGGCCTCGGGGCCGGACTGGTCGCCGCTTTGCCGGGTGCCGCCGTCGCGGTTTCAACTACGGACGACGCCGGGCTCCGCAGCGATCCCTTCTTGCTCGGCATCGCCTCCGGCGAGCCGTGGCCGGACGGCTTCGTGCTGTGGACGCGGCTGGCGGTCGATCCGCTCGCCGAAGACGGCCTGGGCGGCATGCCTTCGCGCAGCGTTTCCGTGGCCTGGGAGGTCGCAGAGGATGCCGGCATGCGGAAGGTGGTGGCCCGCGGGGTCGAGCAGGCACGGATCGAGAACGCCCACTCGGTCCATGTGGAGCTGCAGGGCCTGAAGCCAGGGCGTGAGTACTTCTACCGCTTCCGCAGCGGCCGCCACATCAGCGCCGTCGGCCGGACCCTCACCAGCCCGGCGCCGCACGAGACGCCGGCCGCCCTGGCCATGGCGTTCGCGAGCTGCTCGCAGTATGAGCACGGCTACTTCACGGCCTACACCCGCCTGGCCCAGGATCACCCGGACCTCGTGCTGCACCTGGGTGACTACCTGTACGAGTACAAGAAGGGCAGCTACCTGATCGGCGGCGGGAACCCGCGCGACCACGAAGGACCGGAGACGGTCACCCTGGAGGGTTACCGGCAGCGGCACGCGCAGTACAAGTCCGACGCCGACCTGCAGGCCGCGCACGCAGTCGCACCGTGGCTGGTGGTCTGGGATGACCACGAGGTGGACAACAACTGGGCGGACGAGGTTCCGGAAAACAACGATCCGGCCCAGAAGAACGACACCACCGAGCGGTTCCGCGAGCGCCGGGCCGCGGCCTTCCAGGCGTACTACGAGAACATGCCGCTGCGCCGGTCGTCCGTGCCTGCCGGCTTCGACATGAAGATCTACCGCACCATCCAGTGGGGCCAGCTCGCCAACTTCCACATGATGGACACGCGGCAGTACCGGGACGACCAGCTTGCCGGGGACGGCTGGAAGAAGAACGTCACCGAGCGGCTGGCCGAGAACCGCTCCATCACCGGCGCGGAGCAGGAGAAGTGGCTGCTGGACGGCTTCCGGAACTCCACGCAGCGCTGGGACATCCTGGGCCAGCAGGTGTTTTTCGCCGAGCGCGACCGGAACAGGGCCCCCGAGATCGACGACTTGTCCATGGACGGCTGGGACGGCTATGCCGCTTCCCGCCGCCGCATCACCCAGGGGTGGGTGGACGCGAACGTGCGCAACGCCGTCGTGCTCACCGGTGACGTGCACCGGAACTGGGCGAACGACCTCAAGGTGGACTACAAGGATCCCGCGTCGCCGGTGGTCGGCTCGGAGCTGGTGTGCACGTCCATCACCTCCACGGGCAACGGCTCCGGCTCCACCGCGGATCCAGTCATGGCGTGGAACCCGCACCTGAAGTTCTATAACGACAACCGCGGCTACGTGAACGCGCGGATCACCAGGGACTCACTGCAGGCAGACTTCCGCGTGCTGGACTACGTCACGGCGCCGGGCTCCCCTGTGTCGACGAAGGCTTCGTTCGAGATCCAGGACCGCGTGCCGGGACTGGTGGCGCGCGGGTAGCCGCCTTTTCTCTGAGCGCGACGCCCCGGCGGGGCATTTCTGCACCGCTTTGCAACCGCCAAAGCCTGGGCGCCCCCGGAATTCCGAGGGGCCAAGGCTGGTGCAGCACGGAATGTGGTGCAGATTTGCGCCGAGGTGACTTCCTTTTGCTGCCTTGACGCCTGCCCTTGAATGCCGCACAAGGGCACTCTAAAATTAGAGAACCTAGTTTTAGAAGGTGACGCCATGGAGACGGCACAAGCGGGAACCTCGCCAAGGCCCGCACAGAGGGGCGGCGGTTGAGATGGACTGGCAGGGCTGGGCGCTCTTCGGACTGCTCGCCACCGCGGCCCTGACCGTGGTGATGATTGCCGCCCAAATGGCCGGCTGGACCCGGCTCGATCTGCCCCTGGTCCTGGGTACCCTCGTCACCCCGGATCCGGACAAAGCGAGGGTCGCCGGGTTCTTTATCCACTTGGCGGCGGGGCAGGCCTTCGCCCTCGGCTACGCGGCGGTGTTCGCGCTGCTTGGCCGGGCCACGTGGTGGATCGGTGCCCTGCTGGGGCTGTTGCATGTTGCCGTGGCGCTGACCGTGATTCTCCCCCTGCTGCCCGGCATACATCCGAGAATGGCCACCACCAGGGCCGGTCCGGAAAGCCGCGCGACGCTGGAACCTCCGGGCCTGCTGGCCCTGAACTACGGGATCCAGACGCCGGCGGTGGCCGTGGCCGCCCACGTGGTCTACGGCTCGCTACTCGGACTGCTCCTCACGGTCTACTGACGCCTCTCAATACGAGAGAAGGTGAACGCATGGCACCCGTTAGCACCCCCGCCCTGTCGGATTACGGGCTGCTGGGAGATACCCGCACGGCCGCCCTGGTCTCGGCCGACGGCAGCCTCGACTGGCTCTGCGCGCCCACCTTCGACGGCGAACCTGTCTTCGGCGCCCTGCTCGGCGGGCCGGAAGCGGGCACTTTCCGTGTGGGTCCCGCCCTGCCCGCGCCGGCCGTCGCCCGCCGCTACCGGCCGCACACCGCCACGCTCGAGACGGTATGGTCCACGGGCGGAGGCACGCTGTCGCTCACGGAAGCCATGGTGGCGGAAGTGTCGGGCAGCCTGCTGCCCACCACCCTCCTCATCCGGCGGCTGTCCGCCCATGGCGCCCCGGCCGAGGCCGCCGTCGACTTTGACCCGCGCCTCGGCGAGCGCCACCTCCACCCCCGCGTCCGGCCGGGCCGGCACCTGGTCTGCGAGTGGGGCCCGCTGGCGTTGTCACTCGGCTGCAGCGGCGGGATGAGGATTACTCCGGGGACGACGACGGCACTCACCGTCGAGCCCGGCCGTCCCGTCGTGTTCGTGCTCGCCGTGGCCTACGCGGAACCGCTGATCTGGGTGGACCCGGAATCCGCGTGGGATCTGGTGGAAGCCGACGAGTCGCGCTGGCGGGAGTGGGCGTCGGGCATCAGCGGGGACATCCCGTTCCGTGACGCCGTCCTGCGGAGCCTGCTGACGCTGAAACTGCTGACCTATTCCCCCTCGGGCGCACCCGTCGCGGCACCCACCACGTCGTTGCCCGAGGACCCTGGTGGTGTCCGGAACTGGGACTACAGGTACGCGTGGCCGCGGGATGCCAGCATCGGCATCGGCGCGTTCCTGGGCGTGGGCAAGGACAGCGAGGCCCTCAACTTTTTGAACTGGCTCCTGCATGCCAGCAGGCTGGAGCGGCCCCGGCTGCCGGCCCTGCTTACGCTGACGGGAGGGCATGTCCCCCGCGAGCGCACGCTGGAGAACTGGCCGGGCTTCCTTGGCAGCGCGCCCGTGCGGGTGGGCAACGGAGCCGCGCACCAGCACCAGCTCGACGGTTATGGCTGGGTCGTCGACGCCGCGTGGAACCTGGTCCGGCAGGGGCGCCGGCTCAATTCAGAGACCTGGCGGGCGATGCGCGGCTTCACCGACCTCGTAGCACGGCGCTGGCCGGAGCCCGACGCCGGCATCTGGGAGATCCGGGCCGACGCGGCCCACCACGTGCACTCGAAAATCATGGGCTGGCTCGCGCTGGACCGGGCACTGCGCATCGCCAAAAGCCGTCGCGTCAGCGCCCGGCGGCAGCGGCGGTGGGAAGCAGCGAGGACCGGACTCGCCGCCGACATCAGGACCAGGGGATTCGACGCCGCCCGGAACACCTACACCCGCTCGTACGGATCCGCCGACCTCGACTCGGCCCTGCTGATCCTGCCCGTGACCGGCTTCGAGTCACGGGACTCTTTGCGACTTCAGGGGACGGTGGATGCGGTCTGGGTGGAGCTGTCGGCCGGCTACCCCTTCCTCTACCGCTACCCGCCGGGCCAGGACGGGCTGGCCGGGGACGAGGGGGCGTTCCTGCCCTGCTCGTTCTGGCTCGCCCAGGCCCTCGCCCTGACGGGAAGGGCAACGGAGGCCGCGGAGATAATCGAGGCGCTTCTTGGGATCGCCGGTCCGCTCGGCCTGTTCAGCGAGGAGATCGATCCTGCCACCGGGGTCTTCCTCGGCAACTACCCCCAGGCCATGACCCACGCCGCGCTGGTCCAGGCAGCCCTGGCCCTCCGCGACGCGGCGCTGGTCGAGTGTGCTAATACCGAGCCCGCCGAAACCAAACCCGCCGGTTGAGCCTGTCGAAACCCAGCCCGCCGCAATCAACCCGCAGACAACGCCAGCCCCGGGTTCTACAATGAGCTTTCACAAGCAGGTGCGCGGGCGCTCCTGCTTCGTTCGTAGGCGGTGAGGCTGCCTTGGACGGATCATGAATGGGGATGACTGATCATGAGTGACGGCGCATCTGACTCCGGACCAGAACCACGCGCCGTCCCACCACGAAAACCGGCCAATCCGCCGCGGATCGGAACAGCAAAAGACAGTTCGACGGCGGCCAAGCGACCGCCCGCTTCGCCAGCCACGCGGGGGGTGAGCAGGGACGCGGCGCCGGCGCCGCCGCTCGACAACTATGCGGAGTTCATCGGACGGCTGGACGCAGCTGCCGGGAAACTCACTCCGCGGCGGGATGCCCTGGCCAAGGCCCTTGGCGCTGCGGAGCTGCTCTTCAACCAGAACCACGCCGGGCTCGAACTATGGGGTCAGCGCCTCTCCCTCATCAACCAGCTCCTGGCCCGGCACACGGCAGCCCAGCACGCGCGGCGGTACAGCACGCTGAAAGAACTGCATGACGTTGCATTCAAGATGGAGCAGATGTTCACCAGCCGCACCCAGCGCGTGCAGGGAGTGTGCCGCGCGATCCGGGCGCGCCGGGACCAGATCAACACGTCGCTGTTTGAGCTTGAGAAAAGCAGGGTCAAACTGACGTCGTCCCGGATGCTCGCGCTGGAGCGGGAGAACCTCCGGAAGGTTGCCAATGATCTTTCGGTCCCCGCGGAGGGCATCAATCTCGGCTTCCCGGACCCGGGGCTTCGGGAAAGCCTTCGGGAGGCGCGGGAAGCGATCATCCTGGCCGAGGCCCTGCTGGAAGTGAAAGGGAACTGATCATGCCAACTCCACGGACAGAGACCCGGGAAATCTGCAGCTTCACTTCCAAGGACTGGACGGGCAGGCCGGCCGACGGTGCGGGCGCCATGTTCGGCGGATTCTCCGTCATCGGCTTCGTCCTATGCCTGGTCCTGATGACCTTCACGCCCGGCCTCAGGGACGTCGGCGCCACGATGCTGTTTGTCGCGCTCTTCGCCTCGACGTTCACGGTCCTGGGAATCCTGGGCAAGAACTCGAGTGAGCGGACATTCCTGGAGCGGCTGACCGGCACTGTCAACGAAGTGGTTCTTGAACTGACGGCGGACAGGACGAACCAGCTCTCGCCTGATGAGCTCCGCTCGCTGCTCGTCGAGGGCGGGAGCCTCCCGCTGCTGGTGAACGGCGTGTCCGGCCTGCACCTGATGGTCATTCCGCAGCCCTCGCCGAAGCCGAAGCAGTACGCCAAGCCGAAAACGGAAGTGGTCACCACCACGCGCATCGTCATCGCAGCTACCCCACCGGATTACGGCATCAGCAGCTTCGACCGGCTGCTCGAAACCGCCACCACCGATCCGGGCTTCAATTCGGCCGCCTCGTAGCGCACGCGGGCTGCGGGCCCGGCAAGCCCCGAGTTTTTGGCCAGATATCGCGACTTGAATCGTGCCAAGGGTGGATTATCTGGACAAAAACTCGGGGTGAGGCGCTAACGGGGATTGAAGGGCGCGCCCGGCCAGGCCGGACGAGCCCTACACTTTGCGCGGAACCCAAGCCGGGCTTCAGTCGATGAGCACCGGAGGCTCGACGCGCTCCGAAGAATGAGCGCGGCCCGGGGTCTTGGCGGAGCGCTTCATGGAGAGGTCCATGGAACGGTGGTGCAGCCAGTTCCCCACCGCCAGGAGAACCACGAGGCCGAAGGTGCTCAGGAGCTGGGGACGGGAATCCTCGCCGATGAAGCCGACAGTGAAGATGGCCGCGAGAATGAGCAGGCCAAGGCCTGTCAGCCAGGGGAAGCCCGCCATCCGTAAGGGAAGGAAAATCCCCTCACGGTCGGCGCGGAGACGCAGTGCAAGCTGGGCGAGCAGTGCGGAAGTCCACACCAGCAGGGACGTCGAGCCCACGATGTTCAGCAGGAGGGGTAGGACCTTCTCCGGGAAGGCAACCTCGAGCACGGCCGTGACGACGCCGAAGGAGACGCTGGCCAGGACGGCGACAACCGGGACCCGGGCCTTGGACAGGAAAGCGAGCGAGCGCGGCGCTTCGCCCCGTTCGGCGAGCGAGAACGCCATCCGGGAGGCGCCGTAGAGGTTGGCGTTGAGGGCAGAGAGCAGAGCTGCGACAGCAACCAGGGTGATGGCGGTGGCTGCGCCGGGCATGCCTGCGGCCTCCAGCACGGCAGCGAACGGGCTCTTCAGCCCCGCCGATCCCACGGGAACCACGGCCGCGATGATGAAGATCGCGCCGATGTAGAAGATGAGGATGCGCCAGAGGACCGTGCGGACGGCCTTCCCGACGCTGCGGGCAGGATCCTGGGTTTCGGCTGCGGCCACGGAGACAATCTCCGTGCCGCCGAAGGCGAAAGCCACAACGAAGAGCGCCGTGGCGATCCCCGCGAAACCGTGCGGCGCGACATCGCCTCCCGTGAAGTTGGCCAGGCCCGGTGATTGGACGCCCGGCAGCCAGCCGAAGAGCAAGGCCGCGCCGATGAGGAGGAACCCGACGATTGCGGCCACCTTGAGCAGCGCGAACCAGAACTCGAATTCGCCGAAGTTCTTCACCCGGGTGAGGTTCACGGCGGTGAGCACCGCGATGAACACGAAGGCCATCAGCCATACTGGCAGGGCGGGGAAGATCGTGGAAAGCAGGCCTGCCGCACCGAGCGCTTCAGCCGCGATAACAACCACCAGCTGCAGCCACCAGAGCCAGCCCACCGTGGCGCCGGCCACGGGCCCGAAGGCCCTGGCGGTATAGACGGAGAAGGCGCCGCTGTCCGGGTTGGCGGCAGCCATTTCACCAAGGGCCCACATCACCAGGATGATGAGGGTACCGGCGACCAAGTAGGAGATCAGCACCGCCGGGCCGGCGGCCTGGATGCCGGCGCCCGAACCGATGAAGAGACCCGCGCCGATGGCGCTTCCGAGTCCCATCATTGTGAGCTGACGGGGTTTAAGGGCGGCGCCAAGCGCCGGGGCAGACGTCATTGTCTGTTGTTCCATGGGTAGTCCTCTGGGTTGTCGGTCGAACGGGTAAAGGTAGAACGGGCAAAGGTGGAACGGATGGGGGTTTCAGGCCGTGTGGGCTGCTGGGACGGCCTTCAGAACCTGGAGCACGCGGTCGTTGGAAGCGGGGTCGGCAACGGTGATCCGGATGCCGTCGCCCTGGTAGGCGCGGACCAGGATGTCCGCTTGGTCGAATGCGGCCACGAGCCTCGCCGTGAGGTCATCATCGGCCCGGATCCATAGGAAGTTGCCTTCGCTTGGCTGCAGTTTCCAGCCCTGGGCTTCCAGCTGTGCGGCCAGCCGGGAGCGCTCTTCCTTGACGACGGCGACCCTCGCCTGCATCTCGTCGGCCGCGTCCAGCGAGGCGACGGCTGCCTTCTGGGCCAGGGCGGTCACGGAGAAGGGGATGGCGGTCCGGCGCAGTCCCTCCGCGATGTCCGGCGCGGCCACGGCGTATCCCACGCGCAGGCCGGCGAGTCCATAGGCCTTGGAGAACGTGCGAAGGATGCAGACGTTCGGGTAGTCACAGTAGAGCGCGAGGGAGTCAGGCCCGCTGCCTGCTTCGGCGTATTCCACGTAGGCCTCGTCGATCACCACGAGGATGTCGGACCGCACGGAGCGGAGGAACGCCTCGATGCGTTCATGGCTGATCGGGACGCCCGTCGGGTTGTTGGGGGTGCAGAGCAGGACCACCTTGGTCCGCTCGGTGACGGCTGCGGCCATGGCGTCAAGGTCGTGGCCCTCGGCGTCGTCCAGCGGGATGCGGACGGGCCGGGCGCCTGCCAGCTCCACCAGGATGGGGTAGGCCTCGAAACTCCGCCACGCAAAGATCACTTCATCCCCGGCGTCGCAGAGCCCGGTGATGATCTGCTGGAGGACGCCGACGCTGCCGGGTCCCACCGCGACTTCCCCGGCGCTGACGCCGAGGTGCCCGGCGATCCGTTCCCGGAGTTCGACGGCGGCCATGTCCGGGTAGCGGTTCATCCGGCCGGCCGCTTCGGCCACGGCCGCGGCGGCCGCGGGCAGTGGTTCATAGTGGCTTTCGTTGCTGGCGAGGGCTGCGATGTCCTCGCCGGCACTGCGCCGGCCGGGTACATAGGACGGGAGGCCGGAGACCGCCGCACGCAGGATGGGGAGCGCGGTTTCGGCAACCGTCAGGATCTGATCAGTGGTCATGAGGCTTGATCATGGAAGTGACCCCGGCCACATTGCAAGATACTCTAGGGCCCTTGGGATTTCTGCTCAACTTCTAATGTCTGTGGTGAAAATATGACCATCCCTCCTGCCCGCACCTTTGATTCACTGGACGCCAGGATCATCCTCGCCCTCGACAAGGACCCCGAAGCCAGCGCCCTGGCACTTTCCCGGACACTCGGCGTCGCACGGAACACGGTGCATGCGCGCCTGTCGAAGCTGGAGCGCGGCGGCGCCCTTCGGTCCTTCAGCCGGAGGCTGGATCCGGCGGCCTTCGGCTACGGCCTGATGGCCTTCCTTTCCCTGGCCATCAGCCAGACCCGCGCGGGCTCGGTGGAACACGGACTCGAAGCGATCCCGGAGGTCATCGAGGTGCATGCCACCACGGGGGATGCCGATCTCATGGCCAAGGTGGTGGCCCGGGACACGGCCGATCTTTACCGCATCACCAACCAGATCTTGGAAATCGACGGGATCCAGCGGACCAGCACGGCCATTTCAGTCCTAGAACTCATGCCGCCCCGCTTCGACGGCCTGCTGAACCGGCTGTCGCAGCAGGAATCCCGCTCATCGGGCTAACGCAGAGTGACCCCCGCCACAACTGTGCAAATTGGCATTAGTAATACGTTTGACTGCCAAATATCCTAACCAAAATCCCATCTCTTGCTTATCGAGCGGCTGGATCCGACGATTCCTACATGACTTCACTTACAGTGTCCGGCCGCGTGGCACAGGTTCTCAGCAGCTATCTCAGCGATGTGTTCGGCGTGATGGGCAACGGCAACGTCTACTTCCTGGACGCCGCCGAGAAGGAGGGCCTCCGCTTCACCGCCGTACGCCATGAAGGTGGTGCCATCGCGGCTGCGGACGCCTATTACCGGGCATCCGGGCGCCTCGCAGCGGGGACCACCACCTACGGCCCCGGTTACACCAACGCCCTGACGGCCCTCGCGGAAGCGGTCAAGGCGCAGATCCCCGTCGTGCTCGTCACCGGGGACGCCCCGAGCAGCGGCGCCCGTCCCTGGGACGTGGACCAGGCGGCAATCGCCGCCGGGCTGGGTGCAGCGACCTTCACGGTCACCCGTGACGCCGCGGGCTCCATCACGCAGGAAGCGGTGGAGTACGCACTTGCCCGGCAGACCGCCGTCGTCATCGCCATTCCGTACGACCTTGCGGCCGTTGAGGCGGCGGACGAAGAGCTTCCCGCACCGCCGGCGGCTGCGGTTGCGGACGCCGTCGACGGCGGACTCGGACGGGCGGCCGAACTTCTGGCCGGCGCGAAGCGGCCGCTCATAGTTGCCGGCCGCGGCGCGCACCTCGCCGGAGCCGGCCCCGAACTCCGGGAACTCGCCGACCGCCTCGGCGCGCTCACGGCCGGGACGGCACTGGCGCTGAACCTGCTGCAGGGCGAGGGTTACCTCGGAGTCGCGGGCGGATTCGGCACGGATACCGCCGCCGGGCTCATGGGCGAGGCGGACGTGGTGCTCGTGGCGGGAGCAAGCCTGAGCCCCTTCACCATGCGCTTCGGGCACCTGATCGGCCCCGACGCCACCGTGATCCAGATCGACGCCGGCATGGAGCCGACGAACCCGCGGGTGGACATGTTCATCAGTGCGGACGTGAAGGCCGCCGCGGACCGGATCCTCCGCCTGCTGGATACCGCCGCCCCGTCCGGAGCCGATGCATCGAAGGCCTGGCGCGCGGAGGCACTCAAGCGCCTGGCCGAAGGACCCTGCCACCACCCCGGTACCGCGGATACCCCGGACGGCCGCCTTGATCCCCGGGCGCTTGCCACGGCACTGGATGCGGTCCTGCCGGAACGCCGCACGGTGGTCCAGGACGGCGGACACTTCCTGGGCTGGGCACCCATGTACTGGCGCATCCCGCGCCCCCAGGACCTGGTCATGGTGGGAACCGCGTTCCAGTCGATCGGGCTCGGCCTCGCCAGCGCCGTCGGGGCCGCCCGGGCACTGGACGACGGCAACACCCTGGTGCTGGCCGCGGGCGACGGCGGATTCCTGATGGGCCTGTCCGACCTGGAATCGCTCGTGGGCGCGGCGAGCAGCGCCGTCGTCGTGATTTACAACGACGCGGCCTACGGGGCCGAGATCCATCAGTACGGCTCGCAGGGCCTGACCGAAAAGCCCATGCTGATTCCCGAAGTGGACTTCAGCGGCATCGCCCGCGCGATCGGGGCGGAATCGGCGATCATCCGCACCTTGGCGGACCTTTCCGCGCTCACAGACTGGATCTACGCCGGCGCGAAGGGAACCTTCGTGGCCGACTGCCGCATCACCTCGAGCGTCCGGGCGCCGTGGCTGAGCGAATGGATGAAGGCGAAGGAGACGGCTGCGAAGGAGACGGTCGCCAGCTAAGTGCCTAAACTCCCTTTATCCTGGCTTGGACCAGGTTGGCGAAGGGCAGCTTTCCGTAAATCCTGACGAACTCCGCGTGGTAGGCGGCTTCGGCATGATTCAGCTCCTCTGCCGCCAGCTCCTTCCACGCGATAACCAGCGATTGAGAGTCGGCGAGCTGCCAAATGAGCCGCCCGTCCCAATGGCGGGCAGGCTTCCCGCGGCCGAAGTCAGCGAACTCTTGAATATGCTTTCGCAGTCCGCGGTTGCCCGTGCTTCCTGGGCCGGCCTTTCCGATGTACAGGACATCCGCGTTCTCGATCCACTCCGCCTCCAGGGCGGGATGGGGCAGGGATGGATCCCGCTTCTTGAACCGGGTTCCCAAGCTCTTCGCAAGGAACCTCCGCTCGAAGCCCTCGGGTTTGAGCACTACATAGAGTCCGGGGGCCCGTGGAACCCGGTTGATATCCAGCTGCTCAAATGGTCTGAATCCAGCGAACCCGTCGTCTTTCAGCGTCTGTTCGTTGATCTGCACTGGGTGGTCCTTAAGTTTCTCTGGATCAGCAAGCGGGTAGTTGCTCAGGGTCCCACTAGGCCAAGCCGACCACCAAATTGATCGTAGCGGCGAGGATGGTCGTGCCAAAAAGGTAGGACAGCAGCCCGTGTTTAAGGGCCTCGGCACGGATCCGATGGTTTTGCAGGTTGGTGTCCGATACTTGGTACGTCATGCCGAGGCTCGTGGCCAGGTACGCGAAGTCCGTGTATCGGGGCGGGTCCGCCTGGTTGAAATTGATGCCTGCGCTGCTGCTGTTCCAACTGCTGCCGTCTCCGCCGTCGCCTTCCGTCGGGCTGTAGTAAAGCTCCGCGTAACGAAGCGTGAACAGGGTCTGCACGAGCATCCAGGACAGGGCCACCGACCCCAGCGCCAGGAGGCCATCGCCGAGCCGGCTGCCAACATCGCCGCGATGTGAATCAACGACGACGGCGGCCACCGCCGCCAGACTTGCGACGTTCGCCGCGAGGATCAGGATGTCGGTGGCGCCCCGCGACGGATCTTCAGCGGTGGCGTGGGCCCGGGTTTGCGCAGGATCCATCCCGCCCACCACCAGCCAAACCCAAGTCACATAGGTCAGCGCAGCGGCACCCCACCCCAGCGTCGGGGCCTCCACCCAGTGGCCCGTGACTCCAGCGCCCAGGGCGGCAGTGATCCCAGCCAGCAGCATGACCACAAACCGAAGGCGGCTGCGCCTGATCTTTCCCTCGCGGCGATCCATGGGCCAACCCTAATTCCAAGGTCGGCAGGCCGGGAAAGAATTGCCTTGGACGTAAAGACAATGCCAGCCAGAAGAAGAACGGCGGCGGATGAGATACCAGCAGGAGGTCCGGCGCTGAAGCGGGCCCGGTGACGGTTACCTCACCGCGCCCGCCGGGGACCGCAAAAGGACCCTGCGGAGTCAGTCCTCCAGGCTCCTCAGCGTCTCTTTGGCGCCGTGCTGGTGCAGGCTGGCCAGGGCTTCGGAGTACGCGGCGACAAAGCGTTCGTTGTCGATGAGGTCCCCGAAAACTTCCCGGTTCGAGATGAAAGACAGCGGTTCCTGCCGCTGGCGCGCGGCGGCGGCCATAAGGGGGTCCTTGAGCCGGTCCACCACTTCGATCGGGTTGCCCTGTTCATCCGCTCCTTCGTCATACCTGGCCCAGCTCGCCACGATGGCCGCCGACCGGTGAATCTCTCCCCCGTTCTCGAGGTTGATGCGCACAACGGGCAGCAGCCACTTCGGGATCCGGTCCGAGCTCTCGGCACAAAGACGCGCCAGGGTGTCGCGGACGTATTCGTTGGAGAACCGCTCGATGAGTGTTCGCTTGTAGGTGTCCAGGTCGATGCCCGGCACCGGCTGCAGCGTCGGGGTGGCTTCCTTATCCATGTAGTCGAGCAGGAACTGCGCGAACAGCGGGTCCTGCGCCACTTCGTGGGCGTAGCGGTAGCCGGCGAGGTGGCCGAAGTAGCACATGCCCTGGTGGCTGGCGTTGAGCAGCCGCAGTTTCATCAGTTCGTAGGGCTCCACGTCCTCCACGAGCTGCACGCCGGCCTTTTCGAAGGGCGGGCGGCCGAGGCTGAAGTGGTCCTCCAGCACCCACTGCTCGAAGGGTTCGCAGACCACTGGCCATCCGTCTTCCACCCCGAATTCCTCGGCGACGGCCTGGCGGTCGTCATCCGAGGTGACGGGGGTGATCCGGTCCACCATGCTGTTGGGGAAGGGAACGTTCTCGGCCACCCACGCGCCCAGTGCCGTGTCCTTGAGCGAAGCAAAGGCGGTGAACATCTTCCGGGCGACGTCGCCGTTGCCCTGGATGTTGTCGCAGGACATCACCGTGAACGGTGCGAGGCCCCGTTCACGACGGCGGCGCAGGGCTTCCGTGATGAGCCCGAAGGTTGTCCGCGGGGCGGCTCCCGGCTGGAGGTCGTGGACCACGTCCGGGTTGTCGGCGTCGAAGTCACCGGTGACATGGTGGAAGTTGTACCCGCCCTCGGTGACGGTCAGCGAAACGATCCGGACGGCGTCGGACGCCATTTTTTCGATGACAGCCTCCGGGTCGTCAGGGGCGAAAAGGTAGTCGATGATTGAGCCGATGACCCGTCCCTCCCGTGTCCCGTCCGGGTTCTTCACCACCAGCGTGTACAGGCAGTCCTGCTTGTCCATGACCTGCTTCATCCGGGCATCGCCGGGCAGGACGCCCACTCCGCAGATGGCCCAGTCATGGGCGAGGCCAGCACTCATCAGCTGGTCCAGGTACATGGCCTGGTGGGCGCGGTGGAATCCGCCTACGCCGAAGTGGACGATTCCGGCCGTCAGGGCTGAGCGGTCATAGGACGGCTTGCCCAGGTTCTCCGAGAGTCCCGTCAGTGTTGCATTTGTGAGCGGTTGCATGGGTTTTTCCTTTCAGAGCGGGCTGTCAGCGGCCCGGGTAGACGACGGCTTTGAGCTGGCCGGGCTGTTTGCCGGCTTTGAGTGCTTCTTCGGATTCGGCGAGGCTGAACCTGCCGGTGACCAGGATGTCGAGGTCCACCTTGCCGTCGGCGATAAGCTGGATCGCCAGCGGCCAGGTGTTGGTGTAGCGGAATACGCCGGAGAGCCAGATCTCCCGGTTTTGGATGAACGAGACGGGGAGTTCGACGTCGTCGGCCCCGAGCCCCACGAGGATCACCCGTCCGGCGGGTCCGACGGCTTTGATGCCGGAGCGGACCGCTTGAGGTGCGCCGGACGCGTCGATGAAGGCATCGACGTCCAGGCCTTCGACGGTGTCGGTTTTGGCGTTGAGCGCGTGGGTGGCGCCGTGTTCCAAGGCGAAGGCGAGCCGGTCCTCGGCGATGTCCGAAATGTAGATTTCGGTGGCACCGAACGCGCGGGCCGCCTGCGCGGCGATAATCCCGATCGGGCCGGCACCGGCGATCAGCACCCGGCTGCCGGGCTTGATTTCCGCCCGCTCACAGGCCCACAGACCGACGGAGAGCGGTTCGATCAGGGCGGCCGCCTCGTCGCTGACGCTGTCCGGGATGTCGTAGGCGAAGTCGCTCTGGATGGTCACGTATTCGGCGAAGGCGCCGTCGACCGGCGGGGTGGCATAAAACTCGATGGCGGGGCACAGGTTGTAGCGGCCGGCCTTGCACTGCCTGCAGGTGCGGCAGGGCCGCTGGGGTTCGACGGCGACCCGCTGGCCGATGCGGGCGGGATCAACGGCGCTGCCGACGGCGGCGATCCGGCCGGAGAGTTCGTGGCCCAGGATCAGTGGGTGGTCCACGACATAGTCGCCGATCCGGCCGTGTTCGTAGTAGTGCACGTCGCTGCCGCAGATGCCGACGGCGGCGACCTGCACCAGGACCTGGTCGGCGTCGGGCTGCGGGACGGGCAGGGTCTCCATGGCCATGTCGCCCTGGCGCTTCAGGACGGCGGCGCGCATGGTGGCGGGAAGTTCAGGCTGTCCCAGCGCCGGGGACTGGGTGGTTGCTGTTGTCATCGAAGTATTCCTCGGGAGTTGAAGGGGCAGTCCGCTATTTCACGGCGCCGAGGGATAGGCCCTGGACGAGTTTGTCCTGGGCGGCGAAGCCGGCGAACAGCACCGGCAAGGAGATCACGACGGCGGCCGCGCAGACTTTGGCGAGGAAGAGTCCCTGGCCGGAGACGAAGCCGGTCAAAAAGACCGGTGCGGTGCCGGCCACGACGCCGGTCAGGACGCGGGCCAGGAGGAGTTCGTTCCAGCTGAAGATGAAGCAGATCAGGGCGGTGGCCGCGATGCCGGGCATGGCCACGGGGGCGATGATCCTGCGCAGGATCAGCAGCAGGCCGGCGCCGTCGATCTGGGCCGCTTCGAGCATTTCCTCGGGGACTTCAGCGAGGAAGGAGCGCATCATCCAGACTGCGATGGGCAGGTTCATGGACGTGTACATCAGGATCAGGAACCAGATGTTGTCCAGCGCGCCCACCGTCCTGGCGAACAGGTAGAGCGGCAGGATCGCGGCCACCACGGGCATCATCTTGGTGGATAGGAAGAAGAACATCACGTCCGTCCACTTCTTCACCGGGCGGATCGAGAGGGCGTAGGCGGCCGGGATGGCCAGCGCCAGCACCAGAACGGTGGAGAGGATCGAGGCGGTGGCGGAGTTGATCAGCGGCGGCCAGGGGCTGACCCCGGACGTGGCGCCGAAGAACTCCCTGTAGGCGTCCAGGGTGAGATCCGCCGCGACGGACGGCGGGTTGGTGGCGGCGTCGGTTTCGGAATGGAAGGAGGTCAGGATCATCCACAGGACGGGCGTGGCGAAGAGCAGGGCGAGCAGCCAGGCCGCGATTCCGGCGGCGGTGTTGTTCCGGGTGGGGTCCTTCCGGGACTTGCCGCCGAACTTCCCGAAGCCGCGGCGGGGGCTGCCAGTGTTTCCGGCAGTGCGGCCGGCTGCGGAGTTGTGTGACCTGGTTGGGGTGAGGGTGCTCATCGTGCTGCTTCCTTCTTGAAGAGCGAGAAAACGGTGCGGAGGGCGAAAGTCGCCACGATGATGGTGCCGATGACCACCACGACGCCGGCCGCGGAGGCCAGGCCGTATTCGTTGGCGAAGTAGAACGTCTGGTAGATCGCGTAGGGCAGGTTGGCGGTGCCCAGACCCCCGGCGGTGAGGGTGAAGACGGCGTCGAAGTTCTGCACGATGTAGATCGCGCCGAGCAGGCCGCCGAGTTCGATGTACTGGCGCAGATGCGGCAGGGTCAGGTGCCGGAAGATGGCCCAGGGCGTGGCGCCGTCCATCTGGGCGGCTTCCACGGTGTCCATGGGACGGGACTGCAGGCCGGCGAGCAGGATGAGCATCATGAACGGGGTCCACTGCCAGACCAGGGACACGATGACGGCCATCAGCGGCGCCTGGGAGAGCAGATCTAGCTGCGGCGCGCTGGCGCTGCCGAACAGGGACCAGACCCAGGTCAGGATGCCGTTGATCAGCCCGTAGGTCGGGTTCAGCAGGGCGTGCTTCCAGATCAGCGCCGCGGCCACCGGTACCACCAGGAACGGGGCGATCAGCAGGGTCCGGGCAAGTCCCCGGCCAATGAACTTCTTGTCCAGCAGCAGGGCCAGTCCCAAACCGATGAGCAGGCTGGCCAGGACCACGGCGACCGTCAGGAGGATGGTGGTGAAGATGGCCTGGCGCAGGTCCGGGTCGGTGAGGACGGTGACGTAGTTTTCCAGGCCCGCAAAGGCGGTCTTGTCAGGGCTGAGGCTGTTCCAGCTCAGGAACGAGATGATCAGCGTCACCACGAACGGAAGTTGGGTGACGATGATGAGGAAGATCAGGGCCGGAAGCAGTGGTGCACGCCGTGCCCAGGCCAGGGCGCGTTCCCGTGACCGGGCGTTCCGTGAAGGGGTGGCTGCGTTGTGTCCCGGGCGGGAGATGCGCGCCGTTGCGGTAGTCATGGTGTTCTCCTGCGGTTCGGTTGAGGTCACTTGTACTTGTCGCCGATCTTCTGTGCGGCTTGCTGGCCCTTGGCCAGCGCCTCGGCCACGGTGCCCTGGCCTGCAATGGCCGAGCTGACACCCTGGGAGACGCTGGTGCCCAGGGCAGCGAACTCGGGAATGCCGACAAACTGGATGCCGACGGCGGGGCGGGCCTGGGCGCCTGGGTTCTTCGGGTCCGCGTTCTCGATCGCGAAACGTTCGGCTTTGAAGAACGGCGCTGCCTTCTGGAACTCGGCGTTCTCGTAGGTGGAGATGCGCTTTCCGGAGGGAACCTTCGCCCAGCCGAGCTTGGAGGCGACCAGTTCCTCGTATTCCCTGGAGCTGGCCCAGGCGATGAACTTGCCGGCAGCATCCTGCTTTTTGGAGGCCGCCTGCATGGCCCAGGACCACGTCCACAGCCAGCCCGAGGACTTGGTCTTCTTCACCGGTGCCTGGGCGTAGCCGATCTTTCCCTTGACCGGTGATGCCTCGGCTTCCAGGGCGCCGGCGGCGGAGGTGGCGTCGTACCACATGGCCACTTTGCTTTGGCTCATGTTGTTCAGGCACTCGGTGAACCCGGCCTGCGCAGCCCCGGCCTCGCCGTGCTCGCGGACCAGCTTGACGTAGAACTCGGTGGCCTCGGTGAATTCGGGGGCGTTGACCTGGGCGTTCCAGTCCTTGTCGTACCAGGTGCCGCCGTAGGTGTTCACCACCGTGGTCAGCGGGGCGAAGACCTGGCCCCAGCCGGGCTGGCCGCGCAGGCAGATCCCCTTCATCCCCGGAGCCGCCCCGTCGGCCTTGGCCGCCAGATCGGCCACCTGGTCCCACGTGGGCTTTTCCGGCATGGTCAGGCCCTTGGCATCGAAAATGTCCTTGCGGTACATCAGGAAGGAGGACTCCCCGTAGAACGGTTCGCCGTACAGCTTGCCGTCCTTGCCCGTCAGGGACTCCGTGTAGGCAGGCAGGATGTCCGCCTGGTTGAACTCGGGATCCTTGGCCACATTGTCCAGGGGTGCCAGCCACTTGTTCTCGGCAAAGAAGGGGATCTCGTAGTTCGACAGGGACGCGACGTCGTACTGGCCGGCCTGGCTGGAGAACTCCTGGCTGATCTTGGCCCTGACATCGTTCTCCGGAAGGACGGTGTAGTTGACCTTGATG
Organism: Arthrobacter sp. NPDC093125; assembly: GCF_044754225.1. NCBI lineage: Bacteria > Bacillati > Actinomycetota > Actinomycetes > Micrococcales > Micrococcaceae > Arthrobacter > Arthrobacter sp. NPDC093125. The sequence goes on from NZ_JBIVOQ010000013.1 coordinate 83,545, forward strand.
CCCGTTTCCTTGGTGAAGTTGTCCGCGGTCAGCCGCTGCAGGTCCTCCATCTGGGGGTTGTTCACCATCAGGACATTGATGCTGTTCGGGTCACCCGCGGCCGATCCGCCGCCCGCACCGGCGCAGGCCGTGGCGGAAAGTGCGATGCACAGGGCACCGGCAGCCATCGAGGCTGCACGCATGCTGGGACGCATAAGAACTCCTTTGTGCTCAAAAGTCGGGATGCCAGTCCGTGCCGCCGGATGCCGGCGGCAAACTGACGGATGGTGTCAGGGCCGAGTCGTGCTGCTTCGGCTCTTCCAGCAGCGTTTGCTCATTTGAGCGACTTCAATTGCTCATCTGTATAGTGACTCTAGTCATATATACTCGTTTGAGCAAGAGGCAATACTCAAATGATCAGATGTGAGAAACGGTGACCACATGCCCGAGCATTCCCATGAAGAGCTTCTGGCGCGCATCAGCAGCGAGTACTACCTCGAAAACCGCTCCAAGGTAGAGATCGCCGGGACCTACAACGTGTCCCGGTTCCAGGTGGCGAGGCTGCTTGCCGAGGCCCGTGAAAGAGGCATCGTGGAAATCAAGGTGCATTTCCCCTCCCGCGTCTCCGCTGCCGACATCCGCCGGATTGAGTCCGTGCTGGGGATACGCGAGGTGATTGTGGCGGACACCGCCGGGGACGTAATCCAGGCCCGCGGCATCCTCGCGAAGGCTGCTGCCGCCGAAGTCTCACGCCAGGCACCGGCGGACGGGACCCTGGGTATGTCGTGGTCCCGCACCCTGGATGTGGCCTCGCGGCTGGTCCGGGAGCTTCCCCGGTGCGACATCGTCCAGCTCGCCGGCGCCCTTCCTACCGAAGGCGAGAGCAATCCTCTGGAGCTGATCCAGCGGCTGGGACATGTGAGTGGCGGGCTCACCTGGCCACTGTGGGCACCTCTGGTGGTGGAAGACCCGACGACGGCAGCCGGCTTGCGCCGTCAGCCCGAGATTGCCGGGGCGCTGGCGAAGGCCGACTCACTCGACCTGGCCGTCGTCGCAATCGGCGCCTGGAAGCCCGGCACCTCCACCGTCTGGGAGCGCGCCGACGCGGAGGTGCGTAAGGCAGCGGTGGAGGCCGGCGCCGTCGCGGAATGCTCGGGCCGGCTGCTCGACGCAGCAGGGGTCCCCGTCGAGTCGGGGCTGGACGAGCAGATCATCGCCGTCACCATCAAGCAGCTGCAGCGGACGCCGAAGGTGATCGCTGTGGCCCAGGGGGAAGCACGGGCAGAAGCCGTGCTGGCTGTGGCCAAGGCGGGCTTTGTCACCACGCTGATCGTGGATGCGCCGCTGGCCCAGGCCCTAACTGACCTAATCGATGAGGAGAACAGTCAATGAGCGTTGTCGTCGGAGTGGATTCCTCCACGCAGTCCTGCAAGGTCCTCGCTGTGGATGCCGAAAGCGGCGACGTCATCTCATCGGGCACAGCAACCCACCCCGACCTCACGGCGGTGGACCCGCAGGTCTGGACCGCCGCACTGCGGGACGCATGGCAGTCCGCCGGCGCGGACCGTCTGGGCGGCTCCGTCGCTGCTGCCGGCATCGCTGCCCAGCAGCACGGGATGGTGGCTCTCGACAGCTCCAACACGCCCGTCCACGACGCCCTGCTGTGGAACGATACCCGCAGTGCGGCAGACGCGGCGAGACTGCGGGACGAGCTTGGGTCCGAAGCGTGGGTCGACGCCGTCAACCTTGTCCCGGTGGCCTCCTTCACCATCTCCAAACTGGCGTGGCTGGCGCAGAACAAACCGGACGCAGCGAACCGCGTGGACCAGGTGGTCCTCCCCCATGACTGGCTGAACGGCGCGCTGGGCGGTGAGTTCACCACGGACCGCAGCGACGCGTCCGGCACCGGTTATTTTTCCCCGCTCACGGACAGTTACCGGACTGACCTGCTGGAGCGCTTCTTCGGACGCGTTCCGCGCCTTCCGCGCGTCGTCGCCTCAAATGAGCAGGCCGGAACCGTGCAGAACGGCTGGGGCATCGACGGCGCCGTCCTCGCCGCCGGCGCGGGTGACAATGCCGGAGCCGCATTAGGACTCGGCCTGCGGCCCGGCGAGGTAGTGGTCTCCATCGGGACCTCCGGTGCTGTCTTCACCGCGGCACCTTCGGCGATGCCGGACCCCACCGGCGCAGTCGCAGGATTCGCGGACGCCGCCGGCGGCCACCTGCCCCTGCTGGCCATGCTCAACTCCGCCCGTGTCATGGCCGCGACCGCATCGATGCTCGACGTCGACCTGGCAAAGCTTAATTCCCTGGCACTGGCAGCCGACAGCGACGCCGGCGGACTCACCTTCCTGCCCTACCTCGACGGCGAGCGCAGCCCCAACCTGCCCCATGCAAGCGGGAGCCTGGCCGGCCTCACCAGAAGCAACATGACTCCGGAGAACCTCGCCCGCGCTTCCGTGCTGGGCGTGCTCAATTCGTTGGCCGACGCGATCGACGTCCTGAGGCAACTCGGCGGTACCCCGGACAAGGTTCTCCTCATCGGCGGCGGCTCGAAATCGCAGGCCCTGCGCCAGGCGGCAGCCAGCATCTTCAACCTGCCGGTGGAGGTGCCGGCGAGCAGGGAGTACGTTGCGCTGGGTGCAGCGAAGCAGGCCGCCTGGGCAGCCACCGGCGAGCTTCCGGACTGGAAGCGCAGCATCGAAGCGGCCTACGAACCCGAAGGAGACTGGGGCTTCGGAGTGCGGGAGCGTTATGCCGAGGCCCGCAAGAGCTTCTACGGGGTGTGAGGTGGAGCGGGATTCAGTGGTCCGGGTCTGAACCGGCTCCAGCCCGGGAGATGGCCGATTGGACTATCACTTTTGTGATGTGAGAGACTTCACAGGTTTTGGTGTGGTGCGCGCCACAGTGTCCACCGACCACGAGCACCCGCCAAACCCCATCACCCACCGCTCTGTTTAAAGGAAACCCACTTATGAGCGATGTCTTGTCAGCCATCAACAACGTGATCTGGAGCGACTGGCTCGTCTATCTGTGCCTCGCCACCGGCGTCTACTTCTCCGTCCGTTCCCGCTTCCTGCAGCTGCGGCACGTCAAGGGAATGGTCCAGCAGCTGCTGAACGGGGAGAAGTCCGCATCCGGCGTCTCCTCGTTCCAGGCTCTGGCGATGTCCCTGTCCGGCCGCGTCGGCACCGGCAACGTCGCCGGCGTCGCCACCGCGATCGCCTTCGGCGGACCGGGCGCCCTGTTCTGGATGTGGACCGTCGCCTTCCTGGGCGCGTCGACATCATTCGTCGAGTCGACCCTCGGCCAGATTTACAAGACCCGCGATCCGCTGACCGGCGAGTACCGCGGCGGCCCGGCCTACTACTTCTCCCGCGCGTTCGCCCACACCAAGGGCGCCGGTTTCTTCAAGGTCTACGGCTACGTCTTCGCCGCCGTGACCGTTCTGGCCTGCGGCGTCCTGATGCCGGGTGTCCAGACCAACTCGATGGCCACCGCGATCGGCGGCGCTTCGACCATCCCGCCGTGGGTCGTCGCCGTCGGCTCCGCCATCGTCCTTGCGCTTGTCATCATCGGCGGCGTCAAGCGGATCGCCAGCGTCGCAGCGTTTGTGGTGCCGTTCATGGCCGTCGGCTACATCATTCTTGCCCTGATCGTCGTCTTCATGAATGCTGCCCAGCTGCCGGAAATCCTCTCGCTGGTGTTCCGCAGCGCCTTCGGCATGGACGCGGCCCTCGGTGCCATCATCGGCCTGGCCGTCATGTGGGGCGTCAAGCGCGGCGTCTACTCGAACGAGGCCGGCCAGGGAACAGGCCCGCACGCCGCGGCCGCCGCAGAGGTGTCACACCCGGCTAAGCAGGGCCTCGTCCAGGCCTTCGCGGTCTACATCGACACGCTGTTCGTGTGCTCGGCCACCGGCTTCCTGGTCCTCTCGACCGGCGCCTACCGCGTCTTCTCCGGCGGCAGCGAAGACGGCGAGATCCTCGCCGAGGGCGGCCTGCTTTCGGTCACAGCTACCGTCGGACCCCAGTACGTGCAGACCGGATTCGACTCCGTCTTCCCCGGTTTCGGCGCCGCGTTCATCGCGATCACGCTGGTCTTCTTCTGCTTGACGACGGTCATCGCCTACTACTACATGGCGGAGACCAACCTGCGCTTCCTCGTAGGCAACTCCTCGAGCAAGATGATTCCCGGCGTCCGGACCAGCGTCGGCCGCGCAACGACACTCGCCCTCCAAGCAGCGATCCTCGTTGCCGCCGCCTACGGCTGCATGAACACGGCCGCTGACGCGTGGGTGATGGGCGACATCGGCGTCGGCCTCATGGCCTGGCTGAACATCGTCGGCATCCTGGTCCTGCAGAAGCCCGCCTTCAAGGCGCTCAAGGACTTCGAGAGGCAGCAGAAGCTCGGCCTCGACCCGGTCTTCGACCCACGGCCCCTCGGCATTACCGGGGCCACCTTCTGGGAGTCCTACAAGACGGCCGACCGCGAGAAGGAATCCGCGCGGATCTAGCGCGAAGTGCACCGTGCGCCGCGCCGTCCACGCGGCGCACGGTCACACCCCTTTGCACGTTTTCGACGGCGGGCTGGCTGCGGTGATGCTGCCGGGCGCGCTCCCCGCAGCCCTGGCCTGCGCCATCGGAATGGCGCTTGTCCAACAAACGCATCACACCCGCGATAGGCTGGACTCCCCGAACAAACGCAAGCGAGGCATAACGTGCACGAGGACGCCGTCCGGTTCCTGTCCCAGCCGGTGGAGGCCCAGCCCGGCTCACCGCTCCGGGTTGCCGTCTACTCACGCATCGCCGAAGCCATCCGCAACAACCTGCTGCAGCCCGGCTCCATGCTCCCCACTGAGACCGAGCTCGGCACGAGCATGTTGGTCAGCCGCACCGTGGTTCGCGAGGCCCTCATGCTGCTCGAGGAGGACGGCCTCATCCGCGCCCGCCGCGGCGTCGGCCGGTTCGTCGCCGACACCCTCCCCCGCATCGGCATCGAACGCATCCGCCCCTTCGAGGAAGTCCTCGGCGGCCCGGGCCAGCACCTCGAGATCAAGCGCATCCAGGTCGTGCGGCAGCCCGCCTCCGAGTTCGTGGCCCCCGGCGTCGGCGTCGAACCCGGCAGCGACGTCTGGCTCTGGGAATCCGTCCTGATCCGTGACGGCGAGCCCATCGCGCACCTGCAAGAAAACGTCACCGCACAGTCCGTGAGCATCGGCAGGAACGCCGCCGCGCCCCTTGACATAAGGGACGACGGCGGCGCCACCTTGCTTGCCACGCTCAACAACCAGCTGGGCCGGCTGGCCGGCCCAGGTGAGTGCCAGATCGGCCTCAGCCAGGTCGGCCCGAGCCGCGCGAAGCTGCTCGACCTCCGTGCCTCGGACCCCGTCCTCGTGCTGACGCAGTACGTCCGGCACACCAACCGGCCGTTTTACTTGGCCAAGTGCCTGATCGCCGACCGCGCCGGCCACCTCTCGGTGATGCAGTCGCTCCAGTCCTAAGCCGACTGGGTCCGGCTGCATAGGTGGCCCTCCCCCGCATAACCGGCCCGGGGCTCGGCCGTTCATGCGGGCGCCGGCCGGTCATGCCGGGCGCCGGACGGTCATGCGTCACGGCAACTGGGGGCAGCTGCCGGCGACGGCCTTGCAGGCATTCACCCTCCCGTGGGCCCAGTTTGTCCCGGTGCCTGTGATCCTGTCAGCGGTTGATTCGATTTTTGAGCGGACTAACGCGTTACTGGCGCCAGGCTGCGAGCTCCAGGCAAGCGCCACAGTTGCAGCGACGATGGGCGAGGCCATCGACGTACCGCTGGCAATGTCATAACCCGTGGCCCGGCCGTTCTGCGTGCCCAGAACGAAGGGGTGGTTCGGGAAGGTCGAGTAAACGTTGACGCCCGGCGCCGCGACATCCACCCACTTGCCGTAGGTGGAGAAGGATGCCTTGGCATCGTTGTTGTCGGTTGCGGCGACGGCAATAATGTTAGGGTAAGCGCCTGGGTAGATCTTGGCCTGGGTACCGGCATTGCCGGCCGCGGCAACGATCACCGCACCCTGACTCCACGCGTTATTGACGGCAGCTTCCAGCGTGCGTGAAGAGACGCGCTGTCCGAGGCTCATATTGATCACCTTGGCACCGTTGCTGGCGGCCCAGCTGATGCCGTTTGCAATGACTGAGCTGGAGCCGGACCCGTTGTCATTGAGCACTTTGACATCCAGGATGCTGCAGTCCGGGCACACGCCAGCAACACCTATCTTGTTGTTGTATTTGGCGGCTACGATACCGGCGACGTGGGTGCCGTGGCCGTACTTATCCTCAGGATCTGCTTCGGGATCTTCCTTGGTGTTCGCACTCACGAAGTTCGCGTAGCCAACAACCTGCGATGCGATGTCGTCGTGGACATTTGCCACACCGGAATCGAGAATGGCAACCTTGACGCCGCTTCCGGTGGTCACTTTCCAGGCTTCGACGGCGTCCACATCGGCGTCCGATTTACCCGCGGCTATGGTTTGCGTGTTGGCTGTGTTAGTGAACGACTGGCCATCGTTCTGCACGGCGTACTGGTGACCGAAATACGGGTCATCGGTAGCGGCCGTAACCAGCACGTCCGGCTCGGCGTACTCAACTGCCGGGTTCCGGCTTAAGGCTTCGATGAGCCGCAGTTCTTTGCCCGCCGGTACTTTGATGAGTTGAGCGCCCGTGCTGCCGATACCAAGGCCCTCCTTGAGGCCGTGCTGGCGCAGTACGCCGGCCGCCGCACCCTTGTCCCGGAATTTGACCATGATTTGTCCCGCGATGTGTGAGGACTGGGTCGCCGCGTCGCTCTCCGTCACTGCATTGCCTGGGGCCGCGAACGTGATTGCCCCGCAGCCGATGACTGCCGCCGCGAAACTAGCTATAACGATTCTTTTCATGGGAGGTATCTTGCTTGAATCTGCACTGGCTGGATAGTGTCTGCCCGCACATGACGATGCGGTCCGGCGACTGGAGTGCCAAGAAGAGGCGGTCCTGTTTGACTGTGTTCGTGATGATCCGAAAAGCCCGGCCAGACGACTTGGCGCGTCTGCAAGCCATCGAAGGTGCCGTGGGTGAGGCGTTTCGGTCGATCGGAATGGACGCCATCGCAGACGACGAGCCCCCGAGCATTGATGACCTGGCTGCTTATGCGGAGAGTGGCAGGGCGTGGGCCGCCTTGGAGCGCCTCCGCCCCGCTTGTTGAAGATCGCTGGTTGAGCTTGTCGAAACCACGGCCCCCAGCGCGGATTCGAAAAGCAAATGCTACGATTGCTACGGAGGCCAAGCATGACTACTATCCCGCATCGCGAGCTCCGCAATCAGAGCAGCAAGATTCTCGAGCGCGTGAAGAATGGCGAAACCATCGATGTCACCAACAATGGCGAAGTGGCAGCGACATTGATACCACCTGCGGCTTCGCCTCTTGAACGCCTGCTCCTTGCCGGAAACGTGCGGCAAGCGGCTTCGCAGCCTGTCGATTTCCGGATCCTGCCCCGCGTTAAGTCTGGTGCTGGCACCGCTGAGATTCTGTCCGACCTGCGCGGCGACCGTTGATCATTTACGTAGACACATCCGCTGCCCTGAAACTGGTGGTGGAGGAATCCGAGTCCGCCGCGGCGGCCGAGTATTTCTCAACAGCGACACGCGCATCCAACAGCCTGGTCGCCTCCATGCTCCTGTATACGGAGCTACACTGCGCCGGCAAGCGCCGCGGTCTGCCGTCCGAACTGATCAATACCGTTTTGAGCGGAATCAACCTGGTGGACCTGAGCCGCTCCGACCTCATGTACGCGGCAGCGATGCCCGGGAAGCTGCGTAGCGCCGACGCCATCCATCTCTCAGCGGCCATCCGGTTGCAAGTCGATGTACTGGTCGCCTACGACATTGAACTACTGACGGCAGCAACGGACGCAGGGCTGAGTGCCCTATCGCCCGGCAAAACGCTGTAACACCCTATCCACTGACTTAAATGCACGATCTCTCTCGGCGAGCGGAAAACCGCCCGATTCGCTTTGCTGGAGTGGTGTTGGGTAGAGACCGATTGCTTGAACTAAAACGCATCTACTGACTGTGTGCGGTCGCGTTACCTCGCATGCCCGTCGTCCTGATCGTAACCGCAGTAGTCACCCAAGCCAGGGACGTCCGGCGCCGGGATCCAGTCCGCCGGTTCCTCCGGCAACAGCGGCGGCAAGGGATGGCCCCGGCCGGTAGCCAGTGCGAAATGGAGGCGGTCATCCGCCGTCGTTGTTCCCGACCTGCAGAGCACGGTGACCACTTTTACCCGTCGGCGAGCGCGGGAGCCCGTTGAAGGACTACTCCTCCGTGACTGCTTGTCGAGACCGAACCCGCTAGTGCAGATCCCTGGGCGGCGCTGGCCCGTCAAGCGTCTAAACTCCCTTGGCCCTAGCCTGGACCAGGTTGGCGAAGGGCAGTTTTCCGTAAACCCTGATGAATTCCGCGTGGTACGCGGCTTCGGCAGCATTCACCTCGGATGCTGCCAGCTCCTTCCACGCGATGACCAGAGACTGGGAGTTGGCGAGCTGCCAAATAGGCCTCCCGCCCCAATGGCCAACAGGCTTCCCCCGGCCGAAGTCAACGAACTCTTGGATACGCTTTCGAAGTCCACGGTTGCCGGTGCTGCCTGGACCTGCTTTCCCGATATAGAGGACATCCGTGTCGTCGATCCACTCCGCCTCCAGCGCGGGCTGCAGCAGGGATGGATCCCGCTTCTTGAAACGGCCTCCCACGCTCTTTGCAAGGAACAACGGTTCGAATCCCTCGGGTCTGAGCACCGCATAGATTCCGGGGGCCTGCGGAACCCGGTTGATATCCAGCTGCTCGAACGAGCGGAATCCTGCGAACCCGGCATCCTTCAGCGTCTGTTTGTTGATCTGCACTGCAAATTCCTTATTTCGACTCGTCATGAGATTCGCCAACAGGCTATAACTTCCCTGTCCGGCTTCGACGAAGCCTCCAAAGGCCAGATCGCTAGGACAGTCTGCCACTTGGGCTGTCCGGTCGAAAGCGCCTTGTAGTATTCCTCTGGCAGCAGGGGTCCGGCGGGTAAGCCGGGGCACGGCGACGGTATTGGTCACCGGGCCTGGCCGAGGCAGGTGGACTGAGTCAGGCTTCCAGGCTCCTAAGCGTTTCCTTCGCCCTGTGCTGGTGCAGGCTGGCTGGCCACGGCGTCTGAGTAAGCGGTGACAAGGCGTTCGATGTCGATGAGGTCCCCGAAGACTTCCCGGTGCGAGATGAGCGAGAACGGGTCTTTCCGCTGGCGTACGGCTGCAGCAATGAAGGTGTTCTTGAGGTCCACGACTTCGATCGGGTTGCCCTGTTGTGAATGCGATGTCCTAACCGAGTCTGCATCACCCGTCGCCCTTCAGAAAAGGTGTAGCCATTACGACACGCCGCCGGACAGGTCAGAGTCACCACGCCTTGAGACACTGAACGCTAGGTCATGACCCCAACGAAAAGGAGCTCCCTTGGAGGCAGCAGCAATAACGACTTGGACGTTTGTCGACGCATGTCCTATTCCCAATGACGTCATGGAACTAATGGTCCCGGGAGAGCAGCCGGTGGCCGCATTCAAGACATTTCGGGATAGCGCCATCTTTACAACCAAGCGGATGATTGTCCGCGATGCCCAAGGATTCACAGGCAAGAAGGTGGAACTATATTCGCTGCCCTACTCCGCCACCAACATGTGGTCCTCGGAGAATGCTGGAACATTTGATACCGACGCCGAGCTGGAGCTGTGGACTCGGGCGGGGCACATCAAGATCAGGGTAGGCAAGAAGGTGGATGTTCGGCGCCTGGATATGTTGATCGCGCATTCGGTCCTTGGCGCGCAGCACTAGTTTCGGGTCCTCATCTAGGACGCAGAAACGGTGAGAGGATGCGCAAATGTGCGTGGCCTCCCACGGTTTGCGCATCCTGAGGGCCGGGCTTAGGACGCGGCAGCCCGGAGAACGCCGCAGCACCCACCCTGTCCAACAAACGCGTAGTACTTGCTAGGTGGATTTCCCCGAAGACCACTAAGCGAGGCATAACGTGCATGAGGACGCCGTCCGGTTCCTGTCCCAGCCGGTAAAGGCCCAGCCGGCCTCACCGCTCCGCGTTGTCGTCTACTCACGGATCGCCGAAGCCATCCGCAACAACTTGCAGCCGGGCTCCATGCTCCCCACCGATACCGAACTCGGCACGAGCATGTTGGTCAGCCGCACCGTGGTCCGGGAGGCGCTCATGTTGCTCGAGGAGGATGGCCTGATTAGGGCCAAGCGCGGCGTCGGCCGGTTCGTCTCCGACGCCCTCCCCCGCATCGGCATCATCGAACGCATCCGCCCCTTCGAAGAGGTCCTCGGCGGCCCCGTCCAGCACCTCGAGGTCAAGCGCATCCAGGTCGAGAAGCAGCCCGCCTCCGAATTCGCGGCCCCTGGCGTCGGCGTCGAACCCGGCAGCGACGTCTGGCTCTGGGAGTCCGTCTTATCCGCGGCGGCGAATCCATCGCGCACCTCCAAGAAAACCTCACCGCACAGTCCGTCAGTTTCGCCGGCGGTACGGCCGCGCCGCTGGAAATCAACGACGACGCCGGCACCTCCCTGCTTGCCGCCCTCAACAAAGCGGGCGGCCGGGTCTCGGGCCCCGGCGAGTGCCAGATCAATCTGAGCCAGGTCGGCCCGAGCCGCGCCAAGCTGCTGGACCTGCGGGCCTCGGATCCGGTCCTCGTCCTCACCCAGTACGTCCGGCACACCAACCGGCCGTTCTACCTGGCCAAGTGCCTCATCGCCGACCGCGCCGGGCACCTCTCGGTGATGCAGTCGCTCCAGTCCTAGAGACCGCCCCGGCCTGCGACCTGCTTGACGCCGTCGTGGGCCGTCAGCCGTGCTATCAGCGGCGCAAGGCTACCGCTGGTCCTCGAACTACCGGGTCGCCGACCGGCGCAGGGAGATTGGACGCGCCGAGTGAGCCGGTCATGACCGGGCCTCCTCATCTGCAGCGATGGATTCGGCGATCCGCTTGATCGCGGCGAGCGTTTTCGGGATGCCGTCGAGCGCCTGCTGCGTGCGGTCGGTGATCTGAACGGACGCCCCGTCACCGAACTTCTCCTCGAACATGGCAATCCCGGCCGGCAGGAATTCCCATGACTCAGTCAGGGTCGTCCCGGTATCTGCCGGGGTCAGGGTGAAGCCCCAGCGGACAAAGCTGCCGCCCACCACCCAGGCGAACTCGCGGCCACGCTCGGCAGCCACCACCTGCGACCGGGTCTCCCAAGTGCGGTGCGGAACCTCATTACGCCCGGTGAACCAGGCACCGACCTGGCCGGCGCTGTCCTCGTCGTCCCACCAACACGATGTACAGACCGGGCTCCACTCACCGGTGCGGGTGATGTCGGAGACCAGGTCGTAGAGTGTCTCGGCTGACGCCTGAACCGTGACGGACTCCCGGTGTTGGCGGATGCTGATCTGATTCATGGGTCCATCCTTACAGACGGTCATTTCTTCTGCCGCCGACTGCCGCCGTGCCAGTCCTCCTGCAGCCCGACCGTATCGGCACTGACTCCGAAGGCAGCAAGCTGCGGCTGCTCGCGCAGGCTTCGCTTGAGCTCTGCGAACCCCGGGAAGCGTGCCAGCCCGACCACATGGTCCCACAGCTCGGCGGCCGAATCTTCGTCCGGCAGCCGGCTGATCACCGGCCCGAAGAAGGCCACACCGGCGGGCGGCTCGAAGTGGATGATAGGCGTGCCCACATCCTTGCCCGTCAGCCCCAGCGCCTCATCCGTCTCCTGCCGGATCTCCCGGTCCCAGGAGTCGTCGTCCAGAGCTTCCGCAAGTGCCAGGGGCAAGCCGGCCTCGGTGAGGATCGGCTCCACAAATTCACGCGTCCCACGCCGCTCACCCTCCGTGCGCTGGCTGACCGTGTCCGGGGCAGCTTCGAAGATGTGTGTCCCGAACGCTTCGTACAATCGGGCGACCGACTCGCGGCCATGCTCCGCACGTGCCCGGGCCGCCACGCGCAGAAGCCGGAGCCCGGCCGTGTGCCCGGCCTCGTACTCAGGCGGAAAATGCGCGTCATAGTCAACCTCGGCGTTGATCAGACGCAAGGAGATGAACCGCCAGTCCACGGTGTAGTTGCGCTGCGCCTGCACCTGCCGCACCCACTTGCTCGTCATCCAGGCGAAAGGGCAGACCGGGTCGAAATAGAAGTTGATGTCGGCATTCACCCGTCCACCTTTACACCGGCTGGTAATCTGCGTCGAATCCAGGCCTCAACCAAAGAAGGTGGACACTCATATCTTCCGCCCTCGGTTCTTTTGTTCCGCGCATTGCGAAGCGTCGGAGATAACGGACGACGGCGGCACCATCCTGCTTGGCGGATACGATTCCCCTAGGCTTCCGGATGCCACCGGTTTCCGGGGAACTGAAAATGGGGGAATCGATGCAGGAACTGGGACGCATCTACTGGACGCGGCAGGGCCTTCGCCTGGCGTACTCGGCGGTGATGGTGTGGCTGGCCATCTCCGTGATGACAGCGCTCATGCCGAAGGAATCACCTGCCGGCGGCGCAGGGCCGTCCTCCGCAGCGGAGGTTCTGCGCGGCCTGGCAGATAGCGTCATCGCCGCGGTCACGCTCCCGGGCCTGGCCGTCTTCGTTTTGTTCATCCTCGCCGCCGTTATCGGTGCGCAGGATGTCCGGCGCCGGGATCCGGTGCGGCGTTTCACCCGCCAGCAGCGCCGCGACGGGATGGCCCGGGCCGACGGCCGGTGCGAGCTGGAGGCCGGGTTCGGGCGGCGCTGCGCCCGACCCGCCGAGCACGGCGACCACTTCTATCCGTGGTCCAAGGGCGGCTCCACCAGCCTGCAGAACTTCGTTGCCGCCTGCACCCGGTGCAACCGCGCCAAACGCGCCAGGATTCCGTCTCCTGGCCAGCAGCAACGGATGGAACGACGACGGCGGGACTACCTTCCGCCGTCGTCCTCCGTCAGCGTCGGCGAACGGCAGCCACTTCCCTGACGGAACGCAGCTGCACCGGCGACTAGCGGGCTCCGGCGAGCGCCTATCAGCCTCGGCCAGGTGGGACCCGACCGCTTCAGCTGATGCCTGCACCAGCGCCGGAATGTGGCCTCAGTTCAGACGTCCCCTTGTGTTTCCGCGCTGCCGCGTCGAGAGCTTCCAGCACCCGCGCATTATTTACTGCATCGGCGAGGTCGTAGCGGAGCGGCGTGCCGTTCAGGACGCTGTCGGCGAAGTGCTCGCCCATCCGCACGAAATGGTTCTCGCCCTTGACCTGGTGATAGATCGTGTCCTGCCCGAAGTGATGCTCCTCTAGGACGGAGTCCTCCTCCAAAAGCCCAAAAGGATTGTCTAGGTAGAGCCGGCCCTCAGTGCCCGTGATTTCGAGGAAGTTGCGGCGCTCGAGGTTAACTCCGGTATCAAAAAGCACCGTGGCACTGCTGGGAAAACGGAGCATGCCGGCGATGCTGGTGTCGATTCGGCCTCCGTCGTTGGCGTCGCGGTAGTTGCCGAAGGCGGCGACATCAGTCGGCTCCTGCGCCGTGACCATCCGGCTCATGTTCACGCAGTAGCACCCGGTATCGAACAGTGCGCCGCCGCCGAGCCCGCTGTACCAGCGGATGTTGTCGTCCCCGCCCACATCGAAGGAGTGACCGACGTGGACAAACGTCAGCTTTCCCACCACATTTGCCGCAAGCAGCTCCTGCAGCTTCTCGAAGCGTGGGTGGAACCGGTACATGAAGCCTTCCAGGACCTTGAGCCCGGTCTCGTCCGCCTTGCGTGCAATCTCCTCACACTCGGCGGCGCTCATCGCCAAAGGCTTTTCACACAGGACGTGCTTGCCGGCGTCCAGGGATTTCAGGATCCACTCGAGATGCAGCGCGTTCGGCAGCGGAATGTAGACGGCGTCGATGTCCTGGGACGCCAGCAGGGCCTCATAGGAGCCGAATGCCTGCGGGATGCCGTGCTTGCCGGCATACTCCCTGGCCTTCTCCTCGGAGCGGGATGCAATACCCACCACCTCGCCGTTCTTCGTTGCCTGCAACGCCGGAATGGTCTTGCGGACGATGCGGGCGCTGCCCAGGACGCCCCAACGCAATCTATCGCTCACTGAACTCTCCTTCTGCCCGATGTACTCCTAATCTAGGCGCCCTCAACCCTTGTCGTAACGACGGTCCCGCCCGGCCGGCGTCGCACAGCGCCGTCAGCTGTTCCAAGGCGGGGGTTACGACGGCCTCACCCGGCGGGTACAGCTTCGACGAGCTCAGCCGCCGTCGTGCGTTCAAAGTGGCTAAGCAGCGTTTCCACCAGGTGCGGGGCAAACTCCTCCTCCAGCGAGAGCACCACGCGGCACCGCGCGCCCTTCACCTCCGGGTAGCCCGCGTACAGTCCGCGCATGTCGCACACGGTCTGCCCGCGGCCCGGTCCGGAGGAGGTGTCGACGGCGGCCCGCACCACGGGCGCGACGGCAGGCTTCACCGCACCAACAGCGAGCGCCGCCGCCAGTGGATCGTGCATGGCCGAGCAGGGCCGGCCGTAGATGCCCTCGTAGAACCGGAAGTAGTAGCCCAGCATCTCCCCCAGCGCCTGCGGCACCGGCGCGGACGAAGAAAGCAGAGCCTGCCGGTGCGGCTCCTCCAGCACCGACGCCATGGTCACGTCCAGCGGCACCAGGGTCGCGTCCCAGCCGGAGGCCAGCACCAGGGCGGCGGCCTCGGGGTCGTTCCAGATGTTCGCCTCCGCCACAGGCGTGATGTTCCCCGGAGCCAGCGCGGCCCCGCCCATCACTGTCACGGTCCCGACCAGGGACGGCAACGAAGGCTCCAGCCGCAAGGCCTCGGCAAGATTGGTGAGCGGCCCGATCGCCACCACCCGCAGCTCCCCCTGGTACAGCCGGGCCAGCCGCACCAGCATCTCGGCCGCCGTCTCGGCAGCAAGCGAGGCATCAGACGGAGGCAGCACAACCTCGCCGACACCGTTCGACCCGTGCACCCACGGCGCCCCACCGCCAAACGAGCCGGCGAGAGGATCGTGCGCACCGCAGGCAACCGGAATGTCAGCAGAACCGGCTAGCTGCAGCAGGTCCAGGGTGTTGCGGGCGCCGGCGGCGGCGCTGACGTTCCCGCTGACCGTTCCAATGCCCTTCACGGAGGCAAGAGGCGAGGCGAGCAGGTAGGCCAGGGCGAGGGCGTCGTCGATCCCGGTGTCGCAGTCCAGGTAGATGGGGAAGGCAGTCATGGTTCTTCTTTCAGGTAGGAGCAAATCAAACGGTCTCGCCCTTGGGGGCGGCGACGAGGAGGCTGACGATGAACGCGGCGGCGGTGATGCCCACCGAGATCCAGAGGGCGGTGGCGTACCCGGCGGAGGTGGCCTGGGCGGCGAAGGGCGCCACGAGGACGACGCCGAGGCTTGCGCCGATGCCGAAGGAGGCGCCGTTGATGCCGGGCAGGGCCGCGGGGGCTTCCTTGGGTGAGAGCAGGACGGAGAGTCCGTTGATGGCGGTGAGGAAGAAGCCGTTGTAGAAGATGCCCAGGGCGGCAACGGCGATCAGGACGGCGATCTGGTTGTCGGAGAAGGCGGCGGCAACGATTGCGCACGCGAGGCTCAGGCCGGTACCAATGCGGAGGATGCGGATCCAGCCTCGGCGGTCGGCCAGCCACCCTGCCAACGGCGCGGCGAAGACGCCAATCAGCGCGGCCGGGGTGAGGAACAGCAGAGCCGAGATGGAGGCGGAAAGCCCGAAGCCGCCGTCGGAATCCTGGCTCAGCAGCACCACGGTGAAGTTGATGACGGCGAAGATGCCGGCCAGCGTGAGGACCGTGGTGGCGATGACCGGCCACACCTGGCGGGAGCGCAGGTGGTGCACGGCGATGAGCGGGTGGCTGCGGCGCTTCTCGATCAGCCAGAACGCGGCGAAGGAGGCAACGGTGCCGGCCAGCAGGGCCAGAGTAGACGACGCGGTCCAGCCCGCGGCAGAACCGCCGGAGACGAAGTACGTGATGAGCACCAGGAACAGCGAGAGCGATCCGGCGCCCCACCAGTCCATGGCGCCGCGCACGCCGTCGGGCCGGCCCTTGGGGACGATCTTGATGATGCACGCGGCGGCGATGGCGGTGAGGACGAGCACGACGACGAAGATGGAGCGGAAGCCGAGGGTCTCGGCCATGAGGCCGCCCACGTAGCCGTCCACGCCGCCTACTCCCCCGTTGATGGCGGCGATGATGCCCACGGAGGTACCGAAGACCTTGGCGTGCAGGTTCTCGCTGAGGACGATGTAGGCGAGCGCGAAGACGGCGCTGGAGACGCCCTGCAGGAAGCGGCCGGTGATGAGCAGTTCCAGCGTGGGCGCGGTGATGCAGAGGAGGGTGCCGGCGCCCATGATGGCCAGGACCAGCAGCAGCGCGGCGCGGCGGCCGATGAAGTCGCTCCACCTGCCGATCACGGGCCCGGCGATGGCGCCGGCCAGGAAGAACATGGACTGGACGGGGGCGGCGCTCTCGGCGCCCTTGCCGAAGTCGGCGGCGATCTGGGGCAGGGCCGGGGTGACCATGCTGGCGTTGAGCTGGAAGGACAGCACGCCTAGAAGCAGCGAGGAGATCAGCAGGGCGGCGCGGCGGCCGGAGAGCCTGGCCGGGTCGTCGGGAAGTACGACGGCGGCAGCGGCGTCCGCGGGTGGCGCGGCTGCCGCTGGGGTTGGGGTGTTCACATCAAACTCCTTTGTTCGAGCAGGCTTTGTTTTGGGGGACCGCCTTCGGGGTAGCGGCTCGGGTTGTTATACAACCACGTATGACTAGCAAGTACAACCATGCGCTACACTTTATCTTCATCAGGCCGCTTTTGCCGGCACCCCGCGAGAGAGACTTCCCATGAGCAATGCACTTCCTGCCGTCACCGTGGTCGGCAGCATCAACCTGGACCTGATCGCCACCGCCGAACGGCTTCCGACGGCGGGCGAAACCATCGGGGGCGCCGTGCTGTCCGAGCAGCCCGGCGGCAAGGGCGCCAACCAGGCCGCGGCCGCCGCCCGGCTGGGCGGGAGCGCCCGGATGGTGGGCGCGGTGGGCGACGACGCGCAGGGCCGGAAGATGCTGGACGCTCTGGCGAATGCCGGCGTCGATACCGCGGACGTTGCCGTCCTGCCGCAGCCGACCGGGACCGCGCTGATCGTGGTGGACCGCGAGGGCGAGAACCAGATTGTGGTGTGCCCGGGCGCCAACTCGCACCTGTCGCTGGACGGGGTGGAGTTCGGCCCGAATGAGGCGGTGCTGTGCCAGCTGGAGGTGGGCCTGCCTGTGGTGTTGGAGGCCGCGCGGAAGGCGCGGGGGTTCTTTGTGCTGAACGCGGCGCCGGCCATGGACCTGCCGGCGGAACTGCTGGAGCGCTGCGACCTGGTGATCGTCAACGAGAGCGAGTACGCGCTGATCCCGGCCCTCGCGGAGGGGAAGCTGGTGGCGGTGACTTACGGCGGGGACGGCTCGGCGATGTTCGAGCACGGCAGGAAGGTGGCAGAGGCTCCGTCGGTTGCGGTGGCGGTTGCGAACACCGTGGGCGCGGGTGACGCGTTCTGCGCCGCGCTGGTCCTGGCGCTGCGGAGCGGACTGGACCATACCCGGGCGCTGGCCGTGGCGAATGCTGTAGGTGGGGACGCTGTTGGTGACCCGTCATCGCAGCCGGATTTGGCACGGCTGGGCCACTACGTGGAGCGGACCGCTCCTGCGGTGGACGCACGGTGAGTGTGGCGCTGCCGGTGACCGTTGCGCTGCGGCTGGCGGCGCCGGAGGATTTTCAGGAGGTCCGGCGCATCACCCGCGACGCGTACCTGCAGGCCGGGCACTTCGCGGTCGACCATCCGTACATGGACGTGCTGGAGGACGTGGAGCACCGCGCCGAGCACGCGGAGGTGTGGGTGGCGGAGGCGGCCGCAAAGGTGGTGGCCGCAGTGACGCTGACGTTCGCCGGCCAGCCGTACAGCGAGATCACGCAGGACGGGGAGCTGGAGTTCCGTATGTTGGCCGTGGACCCGTCGCACCAAGGCGCCGGCGTGGGCCGGGCGGTGGTTAGCGAAATAGTGCAGTACGCCCGGCGACTGCCCGGCATCGGGGCGATCAGCATCACCAGCGCCACGTTCATGGAGCGCGCTCACGACCTGTATCGCTCCCTGGGCTTCCGCCGGGCACCGGAACGAGACTGGTACGTGCCGGACGAGGACGTGCTGCTCTGGGTGTTCCGGCTGGAGCTCTAACTTGAGACGGCGGGTTGCTGCTAGGAGTTTGAGTTTATGGGCGACTTGGGAGATGACGGCACCGAGCCCAGGCAGGTGCACAAGTTTCCGTACGGCAGCTGGTTCAGCTCCAGACCAAAACATTGAGGCGCGACTCAAATACGGGATGGATGTCGGTCAGAGTCCCGCGTCAAGAAGGTGCCGCAAAACGTCTGTTCCGAGGGCAATCCGGTCAACAGCGTCGATGCCGTCCACCTGTTTGATCTCAATGATGCCGTTCTCGGTAGCACCGAGCTCACGCCGAAGCGAGTCGTAGACTTCCGCGAAATCGTCCAGCGCAGGCCTCGATAGCTCCAATCCTTGCGTAACTGAGCGGATCCCGACACCACTGCGCCTGAGCTTCAACCGTCGCGGAATGGCTTCGTGCCCGGTAAACCACGGGTCCTCGACGTCGTCGGTGCTATCAATATTGCGCCAGATCGCTAGGAGATACGGATCCCGGTACCTGCTGTTGAGCGTGCTGGTACCGCCGCGGAGCATGCATAACGAGTAACCCATCCCACCGCCTTCTGAATAGTAAATTCCAGAGCCGCCCTCACGCATGGCCGGGTATTTCACGAAGTAGTATCGCCAGTCGAAAGAGAGCTCCGATTCACGCCGGGCGAGCCACTCCAATTGCATGGCAACGAGCATCGGCTCCAATTCGTTGCCACAGCTGATGGCGTCCAAAAGCTTGGCCAAAGCGGATCGTGTCTCCGAAAGAGCCGCACGATCTGCACCCGTCAACAGTTCCCGCCAGGCATTCTCGTACCGTTTGAACCCGGTTCCGAATTGAAACCTTCTATTGTTGGTTGTTCGTTGATACTCGCCGGCCGCTAGCAGCGCGCCGGTGACTTCGAACCAGGTCTCAGGCTCTGACGCCAACCGAAGGAACGCGTCGGTTCGAGCACTGAATTTGTCCGGATCTAAGCAGAAGGAGCCTATCGATCCGCGCAGGAGGTGGCTGTCTTCCAAACGATGGAGCGACTCGGTGAGCTCAGGATTTGCGGCCAGGAACTCTCGTTTCAGCAATTCCTCTCCGACCTGCTGCTTGTTGAAGCTGTCGAGTTCGGTAAGAACGCCGTCACGTACAAGTTTTTCAACGTCCCGGAGCAATCTGGGCATGCGGTCCACACGCAGTTCATTCGTGGAAGCTTCTATGAGGTTACGCAGGGAACGGATCCGGGGCCGAAGTGTGTGTGTTTCATGCATGAGGTGAAGAAGCACGGCGAAAAGCAGGAGACTCTGCCCGAACGTGAAAATCCGTGTTCTTCCGCTCGTTTCACCGAACGTCCGGCAGCAAACATTGAACAGATTTATCCGCTGGTCCCGGAAGAACAGCACAATTCGATCGGCTTCATCCCCGTCCTGCTCCGCCGTGCCCCTGAAGAGACCGCTAAACACGGCGGCGATGTCTCGCCCTTTCCATACATCGAATGCCTTAAACAAGAAGTCCAATGACTCGGATCGTCTGGCATTCGCCTCCCCAAACACCCGCTCAGTGCTACGGCTCAGAAGTTCTCGCCGCTCACGTCCGTCAGCGTCTGGATCCGCCCACTCGCACAACTCAGTAATGAAGCCTATGTAGTGTATGAATTCGTCGTCGACCAAGTCGTCTTCGCCGCGGAATCCCCAAAGCAAGTCCGACCATGCCCCGTCAACCCTTTCGGCAAACTCCGCAGCCCTCTCAGTTGATTCGATCGACCTCTCAAAATGCGCCTTGAAATTTTCGAATTCCGTCAGCGGCTTACCCCGTGAGTTCATCTTGATGTAGAGGTCTGCAGCCGAGCCCATATCAGACGGCGCGAGCACGAGGAAGGAAACCGCCGGCTTGATCGGATCTACGAGTCGCACCCAAGCCGTCTTGGCATCCTCGGTCCGGAATCGCATGTGAATTGCGTCCAGCATCACAAGCATGGACTGGATCGTGGGATCATGGCGCCAAACGAAGAGGTACCACGGCTGATCAATGACCCATGCCGACGGCTCTTCAACTGAGGCTGGCAACGGGGACACCACCAGGCGTTCACAGAATAGCCGTGCGCTCGGTCGAGTGGCATATGAGAACTGAGCCCATGGCTGAGAAGAGTGAAGCTCTCCCGCTCGCGAGGCCAGGTACCAGTGCAACAGGAATAGCGTCGTGAGCCGCTGTTGACCATCGAGGGGCTCCAGCACACCGGCCCTAACTTCACCGTAAACGAAGTCGAGGTGGACCGGAGCGGGGTTCTCTCCGGAGACGGCCGAGTGAAGAACGTCAATGAAGCTGTTGCGAATCTCTTCGATTGCGTCATCTTCACGGCGGCCCTGCGCATAGTCCCGCTGAATGAGTGGTATTTGGATCGCCCTAATTTGTTCCTCATCGCTTGCAACAAAAAGGCCGGTGAACGTCGTCAAGCGGCTTGATCTATTCATGCTTCACTCACTTCTTCCGTCAGATACCCACCGATTTCGTTGCGGAATGCGTCCAAGTAGGCACGGCGATCGGATGCGCTCCAGAAGTGGATTTGCTGTGCACCCTCCTCCGTGTAGTACTTCAGGAACACATTTCGTGTACACACGGGTATGTATGAACCCGCTCGGTCTCTTCGAAGTATTTCGAGCCTTTTTACTTCGAAGACGGCATTGCTCAATGCGCTGTTGTCTCTGCTGTCGAGAAGCGCAAGGTTGTCAATAACGTGTACGTCACCCTCCGCACCCTCATCACCGGAAGAAAAGATCGCGTTGACCTCGCGCTGCAGCGCAGGAAACGTATGCCGGCTGATCGTAGGGATCGCATCGTCGATCCGGCGGATCATCTCGTGACGACGGTCCTCGTCGATCGGCAGGCCGACTAATGCGTCACGATGTAGGCGGAGCCAGCTCGACCACTGCTCGGCCGTATTAAGTGCTTCGGCATTCTGCGCGTGGATATGTTCCAGCGACCATGCCCCGGCTGCGTGCGCACGAAATGAATAGCGCTCCGAGGAATGTTGCATCTTGCGGATTGTTTCGACGTTCATCAAAAGCAGTGCTTGGGTCGCCTTCTCCCGTCCTGCCGCGCTTTCATAGGAGAGCCCGGATAGTGCTGTATCTGTCAGGTCCAGTTTCGTTTTGATCATGTCGTCGAGCGACGCTTCAAAGCTGCTCTTGGTTCTGCCCGCCGCGACAGCGACGAGTTTGCCGAAAGGAGTCCCAGTTGCGACCAAGTATCCAACCTTGTGGAAAAGGTCTCGGTCCTCATACCAGCCCAGAATCAGGGAGTGGAGGTCGAGGACTTTGTTCCAAAAGATCTTGTAGTCAGAATCGATCTCGTCTCGTAGTGAATCAAAGGTCTTGAAGGTCGATGTTTCCCGTCCGGTCGACGCACTTGCAAGGCTGTCGAGCAGCAGAGCTATATGGTTCGACTGGCTGTTTGTCTGCCCTGTTACAAATGCCCACAGTTCGGGCGCACGCAGATCGCGTTCGAGGGTGTCCCACTGGGCGGCTATTTCCTGGGACCGGTCGGGCGCCTCATCAGTACCTCGAGCGCGGGTGAGCAGAAGCGCCTTCACCAGCTCCGCCTCCGTCAACGGGATACGACCAACATTGAGTCGGGTGAACAGGTCGGTCGAATCTATCGCAGTTGGTGCCTCGTACCAGATCACCTTCACGCGACGCGACAAATCGGTGTAGAAGTCGATTGCCGCCTGAGTTTCGCCAGACCCTAAAGATTCGAACCAGGATCTAATCGTGGAAGCAGCCTTGTGGATGTGAAAGAAGTCGATGTTGCGTGTGCTGCCCGCCTCGTCAGGTTCCTTCAAATACTCCTGACTCCCACCCCGGGTCGCATATTCGAGCTCGAATTGAACCTTTGCGAACGGCAACGACCGGCGGATGTCCTGCAGAATAAGGAACAAAGTGGTAAGTCTTTGTTGGCCGTCTACAAGCTCCCACCGACCATCTGCCATGGATTTCACGACGATCGGCTGCAGGTAGTACGCCGATTGGTGGCGGCTCTCCGCGATATCGTCCAGAAGGCGTGTAACTTCCTCGTCACCCCACCGATACCCACGCTGGTAGGCGGGGATGAAAAACCGGCCTTCAATATCACCGACAAATCGATCCTCTAGTAAACCTGATTTCCCCATGTCCGCAACTGTACCCAGCGCCTCCGACATTGGATGCTGTTTAGATAGCGTTTCACTATGTCTCGGGTTCAGGGTCTGGCGGCGCTGCCTCGCTTCGTTGGAGGCGTTTTACAAAGCGCGCCGTCGTGGCCGCCGCGAACGACCGACGACGGCACCTCCTAGCGCGCTTCGTCTTGTGGCGACCGGGCCTCGGCCACGCCGCCTGGTGCTGGGGTTTCGTAACGGCGCGCCGCCGGATCGGCAGGATTCTGACACGGCTGGCGCGGGTTTTAGGTCTTGAAAGCCCTGGACGGGCTGCTCGCTCATGAGGATCCGCAGTACGTCGCATTTCGCATTGAAGTCCGCTGTCATAGGTTGGGCGTGTAACGGGTCATCCATGACAGCGCTTGGCCAGCTGCGGTAGGTCGTGGACGCCGTTCGCCTGGACGAATTGAAGTTAATGCACGGTAGGAAAAACGCTGGAAGCAAACAGGGAACCACGGATGTGACGTTGAGCTTAGGGTTTAGTTGTCTGCGCTACGAACACGACTTTCAGTAGATGGCGAGCGCCCAGCACACAGGGCTAGCCCCAGTCGTCGGACTGCCCCCGCAGCCGTAAGGGAACGACATTCAGCAGCCAGCAAATCAACTCACCCCCGTGAACCCGTAGATCAAACGTATCTGCGGAGAGTGGCAGGTGGTGTGGTAACTGCTCAATGTCGAGGAGCACGTTTACGTGGCTGCTAATTCGGGTACTGAGCAATCCCACCACTTTACATTCACAAGGTGACTTTTCTTGGTGGCACGTTTCTGCAACCGAGCGACACCCGACCGCCATTCCGAACTCCTGCTTTGGCGGCTTGAGCCCGCTGAAGCACCAAGCGGTCGGACTTACGCTCCGATCCGTGATTAGCAAATAAAAACGCTAGACAAGCGTTATTCCGTCCATCGGTCTTATTCAAGTTGACCTTGCTGGAGTTAAACGGGTGTATGAAAAGGTTCTTTCTGCGCTCCAGAATATCGATTGGATTCCGTAGCTCTTTGGGACGCCTGTATAACCTGCCGATGCCCCAGCAAACAATTCCCTCAACCCGTCATCTGCAATGAGCTGTTTTACGCTCTCCATTGAGGGCGGACTTTACCAGTGAACGCGCTGATGTTGTTATCAACGTAAACGCCCTCGACGGAGAAGCCAGCGTTTCGCGAGTTCTTGCAAGCCTCAACTTGGCGTTCTACGCCAAGTTCACTCTGTTCCCGGTCAGAGCTGATCCGGGCATAGATGGCGACCTTTGCATCTACCGATCCAATGGCGTTCGTGACGCTAGGAGTCGTATCACGTTGCCCAGGAAAGGGGATGGCTCCCACGGAAGCCTCTTGCGGTCGGTCCCTATAACGCCACTCTCACCGCAACTAAGAGCTGCTGTCGCCCGTTCAAAGGCTTCTTGCCTTAGTTCGTGAGGTTCTCCCCGTTGCGCCATGGCTTTGGCAGCAGCTTCTAGAGGCCCTCGAACAGGATCGGGGTTAGACCACTTAGCCGTCCCAACCCGGACAGAGGTAGCGAAATACAGGCAAAGCCCCTCTCCAAGAGCGACTATCGATGCGATGTTCTGCAAGGTCCTGGGGTAGTCCGTAATGTTCATCGGGGTAACGCGCCAGTCAAGCAGCGACTTTGCCCGCTCCCTTAGCTGCCACAGGTGTTCGCGCTCGGCGGCAGCTTCTGTTGACCGCAAGGCGGCTTCCACGAGCGACTTGATGTCTTCAGCAACTAACTTCCGAACCAATAGCTCAACTGGTTGCGATTCCTTGGTAGACCGTTGAATCTCAACACATCGCCTAGCCACTCGGAGTAGCTCGCGGGGAAGACCGCCTGACCACGCGTGACAGAATGCTCCGACCAAAGGAGGAAAGCCCTCTGCTCTCTTGGAGATGACTTGAAGTGACTCGTCCAGACTTAGAGTTTCAACCGAAATAATTGTATCGAAGGATGAGTCAAAGGCATCCCGCGTAAACAGTCCCCGCTGTTCAAAACTAGACAACGCATCTGTTGACACCGAAACAACAAAATGAACTCCCTCAATGTGGAACAAATCCTTTAGATCATTTACGGTGTCGATCAAGTCAGAAGTAAGGCTGATCTTGTCGAGTTCATCGATAACGACAATGATCGGTTTGCGCTTCTCATCATCAGCAAAAGCCTTCAGAAGCTTACGCAGCCCAGTGACCAAGTCAGCGTGGGAAAGTGCTCGATCCTTGAGCGTGACCGAGTTCTCATCCTCCAAGGAGACATTTCCCGCGAGAAACTTCACCACGTTTTTTCTCTTAGTGTTCGTCTCTGAATCGTAGGAAAGCCTCGTCAGCGCTTCCTTGGCTTGAATTGCAGACTGCTTGTGATGCTGTTCCCCACTTCTCCACAAGCTATAACTTCCCCGCCATTCCTTTATGTAGGAAAGGAGAGCCATGACCAAGCCGGATACGGTGAGGACGGTTGCAGTTGCCTGAACCACTGACAGTTCAAATGACCAGGATTCAAGTGCAAATAGGGCAGCGCCTATAGCGGACACAAACAAGCCGAGCGAGGCGCGGGCAACGAGAACAGTCGTGGATTTTCGTCGCTGGAACTTACCGAACTCACCGCCGTGTTTGTCATCCACTTTGCGGGCAACCTCAAGGTACAAACGGCGGATAAAGTCCACGGAATCGTAGCGAACGGGCGCCGTCAACCATACCGACCTATCTACGTGCTTGGCGTCGGTCGCCAAACCACGCATGAGAGTCGATTTCCCGCTGCCCCTTGGTCCGGCGATACCTATTGCCGACGATTCGTGTCCCTCCACAAAGTTTTTCAGAAAAGTGGCGGTCCTCGACGCCACCACGGCGGACGTATGCAGTTCAACTAACCTTGGAGCGACTGTAGGAAAAGGCAACTTGTTCTCGGGACCTAGCGTTGCGTTGAGGACCTGCGTGAACGCGTCCTTGATCAGTGCGCTGGTCGTGCTTTGCAACTCGCTCTTGAGGGAGGCAATCGCGCTGCTCGACTTGGCGCGTACAGCCTGTAGCCGAGACACCAACGACGAGACACTCGCCAAGAGTCCGAGTATGGCGGCGATCGTTGCCGCCACAGTTGCCAAATCCACCGGACCGTTTACGAGTAAGACGATCAAGACAATTATGGCGACGACGAGAGCGATAGTACCCCCAACTAGAAGCCAAACAAGTCTCCGTTGGGCGCTCTTCGCAACGCGTTGATGGCTCGTCGCTTTGGGCAAAACGGCACTGTAGGCAGCCTCGGCTTCAACCGCCACACGCGACAGCGGCTCCTCCATAGCGGCATCTATACGAGTTCGGTACTCAACGTAGTGTTCGTAGTCGGAAGAGTCAGCAAGCTTTGTGTATTCCTCCCGGACTTCATCGATGCCCGGTGCCCTGAATGTATTGCTCACCCTTGCCGCTTTCATTTAGCCATCCAAACGTCCCCCGCTAATACTGTTTGCGGCGTTGGCAACTCTATCTGACGAGGACCTAACCGAAACGTCTCCACGCCAACAACGTGCGGAATCACATGTCAGCGACATTGCGCCTGCAGTTCGTCGTCCGGCAGGGAGGTCTATGGTGTGTTAACTTCAATTGGCGTGAACAATCTAACCGGATGTATCTCTCTCAAAGGAGACCTCGTACCCGAGCGACCCGAACAGGCCGGTCAGCATGCTCTTGGTATTCTCATCCGCTCTCTGCCGCAGCTCAGAATCCTCAGCAGCTTTGGCCATGTCGGATTCGGCGAGGAGATAGAGTTCGGCTTGCTGGGGCGCCGTGAACACATCTACGACTCGATCAGCAATGCCGCGATCCTGGCTATAAACATAAGACCGTTCATGGTCGATGTTTGGCTTGTCGAGCTGCGGCTCGGGCAGCCGCAGGGTCACCGATTTGCCGTCCGCTGCCAGAGTAAGGTCCGTATCGGCGAGGCCTGCAAGATCGACATAGGCGTTGACGGTGCCAGCGGCTACAAATAGCGTCCGTCGTCCCGCTATGAAATCAGGAAGCCCCCCGGTGTCATCTTTCTTATCCAACAAAAGCTCAAAATTACCGACCGCAGCGTGGTACTGGCTTACGTCCCGGACGGATTTGAGAAGAACGCTTTGGCTCCGCCCGCTCTTGCTCGCAAACGGGCCGAACCCAAGCATGCTCGCTACAAGCGTTACAGCCAGTAGCAGCGCTACCGCAGAAGCAGTGTACGCTGCCGGCTTGAATGATTTAGCTTCGGACACTAGACCCCTTTTGCCTTGAAACGGCCTGGGTTCCGTTCCTGATGATTGCATACCAGAGGTTGCTGTCTGGCTGATTCAGGATCAGTGTAGCGGGACTCGCCCAACGCTAAGCATGGCGACACTTCATGCGTTCCTATATGAATGTGGGACGATAACCACCGGTGCCATTTAGGCAAGGACCATGTTCTCAGGTCCTCCAGCGGCGTCGCTCCCACCGCCAAGGCGGTTTCACTTCCATGAGGGGACAAAGTGACTACTGACAGCAAGGCACTCGTGCCGGTATGGACACTAGCTACAGAGGCAGTGAGCGTTGCTGACGTGCTGGGTACTGAGGGTCTAACGCCGGCTCGCCTCGCAGAATTGCGAACCGTTCTGGCAGCACTCGCGGATTCTCCCATCGCCACACTCGAAATGCACCCGATGCCACAGACCCGCGATCGCAAGGGCGGCCTACCGCTTGACGTTGCAAGTCCGCTCGCAAAGCAGCTGGCGCAGCTCGTAACGCAAACAGCGAAATCCGCTCCCCCGAAGGTGAATGTGGCCGAAACGGGAGAGGTACTTTACCGGTTGGTGGTGCCTGCCAAGCTTGCCGCCCAGGCTGGCCAAGGACTCGTTCGTCCTATGGCCGCCAAAGGAGTTGCAGGAGCTATTCATGGTTCCCTTGTGAACTCGACCGGAATCGTGGGTGCCGCTACATTCGTCCCTGTCGCAAGCGGAGCAGCAGCTGCAGGCACGGCCGGTGCTGCAACTGGTGCGGCAGCTACAGCTGGCGTGGCGGTCGCCAGCGCTGGAGCCCTGACGGTGGCCGCGCCACTTGTGCTGATGGCCGTAGCCGTGAGCGTCAGCGCACATGCCGAGCACCAGCGCCAGGAAGCGATTGAGCGCATCACTGAACTCTTGGAGCAGTTGCACGAGGACAACCTTGATAAGGAACGCAACGAGTTGGACGGTTGCCGTGAAGCGATCGATAAAGCGACGTCGATCCTACTTGACCAGGGCCGGATCGGCTTTTCGCTCGGCCTGGATTCCTCCGTGCATGGTATCAACACCGCTATTGCGGCTACCCGTAGGCGGCTGAAGAAGTGGGAAGCTGCACTGGATGCCCTGCCCGACGGCGCAGTCGAAGTGGGCGAACTAAAGAAGTCATTTCCCAGCATCACCGAGGAAGGCGGCACCTTCCGGGCGCACTTGGAAATTGCCCGGCTAGCCGTTGCTCTTAAACGCCGGGTGCTTGTGCTTCAAGCAGTCGAACACGCCCAGCAGGACAAAGGCAATTCGTTCAAAAATTTCATCGGGGCGCTTCATGCTGACGGACGCAGCACAGACGAGTTGGAGTCGGGCATCAACCAGCTTCTGCTTCGACTGTCTGCCCTCGAGGTCAAGCGCGACGGCGGTTTCCGGCTTCCCGCATTTACGCCCGGCGAGGTAGACCAGCTGCTGCAGGCCGCATATCGACTTCGTGCTTTGGGAGACGGTCTCCAGCTAAATGACCACCGGGACGACATCGCAATTGAGATTGAGCGGAACAGCGACGGGTCGCTCGTAGTTTTCCCTGCGGTCCCCGCCTAGGTTGTCGGTGCGCAGAGCGCCGATGGGCTTTGCACACGTTTACCGGCTCTTCGCAGATGAGCATGGTTAGGGCGGTCTGAGGCTGGCGCCGCAGTTGCGGCGCTAGCGGTGCGGCGTGGTGCGGCAGCAAAGAGGCCAG
>NZ_JBIVOQ010000014.1:0-88712 GCF_044754225.1 Arthrobacter sp. NPDC093125
CAACGCGCTACGACAAACTCGCACTCACTTACCGCGGCGGAGCCGTCCTCCGGGCCGTCAGCATTTGGCTGACAGCTTTAGGAGACACGCCCTAGTCCTCGCCCGCTGCTTGTAGAGGGCAGCGCAACCGGCACCTGACGGAAGAATCTCGGACGGTATGACCGCCCTTAGGCCGGGGCGGTTCCGTCCATTTCGGCTGGGCGGGCGAGCCCGAAGCGCTCGATCAGTTGCGGCAGTGACTGGAAGTCCATCTGCAGCCCGTACTTGTCATTGGCCCTCGCCATGCCTTCCAGATCCGGCGGGGACCCCTCAGGGAAGAAGGGCTCGATTTCCTCAAAGTACTTCTCGAATCCGGCCGGGGAGATGATCTCCAGGACTCCGGCCGGCTCCTCTCCGGTGTTCCAAAACGTCACTGGTTCTTCGGTTTCCGGACGAGCGCTCCCGGGCCGGCGTGAAAGACTTCCTCGCCGAGAAGGAACCCGATACGTCCGGCCAGGACGACGGTGAACTCATCTTCACGGCTGTGCATGTGAAGGGGTGCCGCAAGCTCCCTCGAGGCGAGCAAGTGCTCGACGACTGAGAAGCTTCCTGCCGTTGCTGTTGCGTCGAGGACGGTCCGGGCAGTCATGGCATCACCGAAGCGGATCAGGGGGCCTGCATCGGCGCCGACCGGCCCGCTTCTCTTCGTGCCCATAGAGCTATCGTCCGCTTGTACATCCCTGCACGCAAAGGGCTGGTGGTTGGTGAGAGTCCCGCAGCCCACCAGGCCGGACTGTTCACGGACCTATTGCTTCGCCGCAGGTGATTCTCGGGAAAGCTGGGCGATGAGGGTTTCGATTCCGGACCGCCGGCGGACAACCCAGAACGGTTACCAGATGGCGATGCCCAGGCAGAAGGCAGCAAAGAGGCCGCCAAACCAGGGATTGGCGGGGTCATCGAAGATGAGGAAGACCCCCATGGCTGCGCAGAGACCAAGAAGAGCGGACCGCCCCAGAGTACATGCGCTTCTCTGACCGGATGATCTTCGCCAGTTCGGGGATCCACTGATCGGCGCTGGCGCCTTCCGGGAGTCGGCCGGTTACAACAGCATTCTTGAGATTGAGGGTAGTGGGCCAGGCCGCTGGCGTGGCACGGTTCCGTGCATGAACGAAACGGCCAAACCCCACCACGAACGCCCCAAACAGCAGCCCGAAAACAGACGTTACCGCTACTTTCGGGGGTCCCATCTCTTCGCCGCGGAGGACGTCCATCCCGAGCATCGCGACGGTCCAGAAAACGGCGCTGGCCACACCAACGAGCCACAGTGGAGGGCGCTCCATCAAGCTCCTCAAGCGTCCGCTGGACGTATCCCTGCGCATCGGTGCCTCCACAGCTGGGCGTCTTGCTTGTGGGCGGAAGCTAAGCATTCGGAAACGGCCAGCGCCATAGCCAGCGCGACTGCTCTCATCCGCACTCCGGCACCGTCCCGACTACCAAGATGATCCGCACCCCGGTGACGGTCATCGCCATTGGCCAGTATCACTTCACCTGCGGCGCAGCCTGTTAGGCCCCCATCAAGTCGGCTAAGGGTGGGCGTGTTCCCCTGCGGAACACCATGCCTGGGGGCAGGCCCTCCACGGTCACACGGGATGCCGAAACGTCGAGCGTGACTCGTGCCCCACCCACCGGGAGGTTGGTGGTGTGCAGGCTTCCCCACCTTTCCGGCAATGCGGGATCGATCCAGAGCACCCCCAGGGAGACGTCGGGCTCGTAGCGCAGGAGGCTGCGTACCAGCATCACGGGTGTCGCGGAGGCCCATGCTTGGGGTGAGCAGGCAGTCGGGTAGGCGAGGGGCTGGGGATAATCCGAACGGCTGAACCCGCAGAACAGTTCGGGCAGCCGGTTGTCGGTGTATTCGGCGGCCTCCATCAGTGCGGAGGACAGCTGCCGCGCTTCCTTCACGAAGCCGTACCGCATGAGGCCTGCGACTATGAGCGCATTGTCGTGAGGCCAAACGGAGCCGTTGTGGTAGCTGACAGGGTTGTACGCCCCCATGTCCGTTGCCAGGGTGCGCACGCCCCAGCCGCTAAACATTTCCGGGGACATCAGCCGGCGGGCAACTTGTGGTGCCTTAACCTCGTCCACGATGCCCGACCACAGGCAGTGGCCCATGTTGGACGCGCAGGCGTCCACGGGCCGCTTATCCCGGTCAAGGGCGATCGCGTAGTACCCGCGGTCTGGCAGCCAGAACTGTTCGTTGAACTGTTTTTTCAGCTGCTCCGCACGTTCCCGGAGGTCCTTGGCAAGATCCTCGTCGCCGGCGTCGTAGGCCATTGACGCCCGCGCCATGTAGGCGCTGTAGACATAGCCTTGAACCTCGCACAGGGCAATGGGCGGCTCGGCAAGCCTGCCATCCGCGAAGTTGATCCCGTCCCAGGAGTCCTTCCAGCCCTGGTTGGCCAGGCCCTGGTCGTTGAGCCGCTTGTACTCAACGAACCCGTCGCCGTCACGGTCCCCGTAGTCGCGGATCCACTCAAGGGCACGGTCTGCGTGGGGCACCAGCGCTGTGATGTCCTGGGCAGCGAGTCCCCAGCGGCTTGCTTCGCCGAGCAGGGTGACGAACAGGGGGGTGGCGTCGGCAGTGCCGTAGTAGGCCGATCTGCCGCCGAGGGCCAGGCTCGTTCCGACGTCGAGCCGTACCTCGTGCAGAATCCGGCCGGGCTGCTCTTCGGTCAGCGGATCCACTTTCGTGCCTTGCCGGTCGGCCAGCGTCTGCAGCGTGCCCAGTGCCAGCGTTGCGTCGACGGGCAGGACCATAAAGGAGGACAGTAGGGAGTCCCGCCCGAACAGGGCCATGAACCATGGTGCGCCGGCGGCGACAACCATGCGGTCGGGATGGTCGGGGTCAACAATGCGCAGGGCCCCGATGTCGTCGTGGCTGCGCAGGAGGCTTCGTTCCACGGTTGGATCGCCCACACGGGGAAGTGGAACATGTGCGTCCCATGCTTTTTGACGGCGCACCTGCGCCGAGATCATATCGGCGGAGAGGACGAGCGTCGGCAGGCCCGCGTCCACTTCGGTTTCGGCTGTCAGCGGCAGCACGGTCGCCCGTGCACTCCACTTTCCATGGGCCGGGACGATCGCGCGCAGGAGCAGGCCTTCGTCGCTGGCTTCGGCGTCGCGCATCCGTACGACGATCCCTTTGCGTGTCTCCTGCCATGCGGCTTCGATTGTCACCGACCCGGCCCTCGTGCGCCGGGTCTGCTCCCACAGTCGGTGGAACCGGCCCTCTTTGACTTCGAAAAGGTCCGCGAAGTCGGCATCCACGGCCAGGGCGATCTCGCAGGAAGCGGGCTGCAGGGAATAGTTGTGAATCGTAATGTCCTCCACGATGCCGTTACCCAGCTCGCGGTTCCGCTCCACTGTCAGCGGGGTGTCGGCGCGGCCATCGCCCCGCGCGGCCCTCCCCATATACGTGCCTTGGTAGGGCGATGGGCTCCACGCCCCCAGCGGCTCTACTGGCTGTCCGTTCACGGTGAGCGACCACCGTGACACGATCCTGGTGTCCCGGTGGAAAACGCCGTGAGGGTGGTGGGGGAAGATGTCGCCGTTCTGCAGCGAAATGCAGAAAGATGATCCTGCCACCAAGGTCAGGGATCCCTGCCCCACCGGCCCGGCCGCATTGTCTGCATTCCATCCAGCCATCTCAGGCTCCTTGCAAAACGGCACACTAACCTGAGCCGAATCTACGCCCATCCCAGAACAGCTGCCAGATGGGGCCCAGGCCATGCGGTCAGCGCGGGACTGTTCGTGACCACCGGGCTTCCGGAAGCACACCACACCCAGTGTGGGATCTTCCAGGGTGAGCTGCCAGGTTATTCCGCTGCCCTGCGCCGGGCTTCCTGCTGGTGCTGCTCCAGCTTTGCCTCGGCGTCCCTTCGTCGCTGCAGGATGCCACGGGCCTGGGCGGGCGTGGGGTGGCGGTGCTCGCGTTCCCAGGAGTGGTCGTTGGCTCCGGTGCCGGGAGCGGCTGCTCTATTGTGGCGGCTGGTGTCTTCATTCATGACGGATTTCCTTTTGTAGCGTGAGCGCGCAGATTGCAGAAACGGCAGGCGGGGTGGCCCTGGCTGCTGCGTGTGATGCGGGCTTGGACAAGGCCTGCGGCGGGATTGTCATTCTGGCAGTTCCATCTGGAAGCCGCAGACGCACCTGAGAACGCGGATGGAGAGGTAGACGCCCAGAGCGTCCTCGGCTCCATCTTCGGTGGAGAGCGGTGCAGAGAGTTTGCGCAGCTCTGAACCTGCCTTTTTCATCGGCTGGCCGCAGTGCATGTAGTTGTTGCCGAATATGAGCAGGTCCCCCGCCTGTTCCGGCCGGGCCAGGACCAGCGACAGGTCGGCGACCTGCGCCGGATGCTCATCGAAAGTGCCGCACCGGCTGCACGTGTAGGACACGAGCGCGACCTCGGGCGGCTGGGCCGGCATATCGGTGACGGATCTGATGATGAGATGGCGGTCTGTGCCGCAGTTGCCGCACATCACCGGCATCACGCGGTGCCGCCCGGCGCCGTCATCACGGAAGTGGAAACCGAAAACCATGATCAGCCTGCGGGGGTAGCTGGTGAGTATGTTATCCGCTGCGGCGCGGCCTTTCTCCGCAGGCCGTTGTGCAGGGCACATTCGCAGATCGTTCCGAAATGCGGTTTCGTTCTCGGGCCTCGTTCGCTGCAGGAGGCACCATCCCGTAGACAGGCCGTCGAGGCGGGCAGGCCGCGAGGGACTGCCCGGGCCCGGAGCAGGTGCGGTGGCGCGGAAAGGAACAGCCGGAAACGTGAGGCAGCCATGGCAGGCTCTTTCCTCAAAGTGCGTGATGCGCCGCCATGCGGCTACAGCGGCTGTTCCTCGAGGGAGTGCACAATCCCTGGAGGGGTGGTGCCCGCGGAATGGCTTCGACACGCCGGGCTCCTTGTATTGAAGCTACCCGCGCTGCCCCGGCCTGCATAGACCTCACTTTAAGAGGGCTTGGCGGCACTGATCGCTTCCTCTCAGCCCGTCCCGACGGCGCCTGGCGAGTGAACGCCTGACGGCGGGACCGCTGCAGCCGTCCTGAGCTTTTTTGCTCACCACCGGAGACTGTTCCCGCCAAGCATCCGCATCAATCCTCCCCGCCTATTTCGTTTCAGTGGGCGGGGGAACTGGGTACGTACATTGTGAAAGGAATGGACAAGGCCATGCCCTATCCCGGACAGCCAGCCGTTACCGCCGCCTGGCAGGGCGGGCGCACCGGCCGCGGCGGGAGCTAGGTACCGGAGGAGGAAGACATGCAGACTGTCGAAGAGATGATCGAGGTGGCCGTTCCTGTGCGCGATGCGTATGAGCAGTGGTGGCTGTTTGAATCCTTTCCGCAGTTCATGTCGGGGATTCAGTCCGTAAGGCGGGCCAGTGACCGGATCACGCACTGGGTGACAAACGTCGGCGGCGTGGAACGGGAGTTCGATGCCGAGATAGTAGAAGACCAGCCGGACGAACGCATCGCGTGGCGCAGCACCGACGGCATCACCCATGCCGGTGCATGGCATTCACGCAGCTGAACTCCAATACCACCCGCGTCTGGGTCAGGCTGGAGTGGTCCCCGGAAAACCTGGCAGAGAGGGCCTGGGCAGCCTTGGGATTTGACAACATGCAAGTCAGGGCAGACCTGCTCAGGTTCAAGGAGTTCATCGAAACCGGCCGTTCCGGCAGCGACGCCTAAGTCCATCCGCGGCTACCACGCTCGCGAGGTTACTTCCCGCCCATACGAGACGGTTGGGCTGCAAGCCAGGGGTCGGTGCTCAGTTGCCGGGCCATTCTCCGGTCCAGCGTTCGAAGAGCCGCGCTCCGCCGCGGTCGATGAGAGTCTTTATCACCGCATAAATAGTGCCTTGAATGGCGGCGGCGATCAGGATCTCTTTCAGCGCGTAGTCGGTGGCTAGGGGGTTTGGGGCCTCGTCCCGGTCGCCTGGGGCGGCGTGCTTCCACACCTGTTTGAAGATCTGTCCGGCAATGATGCCGCCGACCATTCCTGAAGCCAGCCCGATTGGCCGGTACAGTTTCGCTGGGTTGCTGGTGGATTTCTTGGTCATGACATCCCTCATGTGCAACAGAGGCTGGACGCTCGGACGGCGCGGCTGTGTGGCTACCCAAACTACTCCAAACACCACCACTGCGTAACCCGTTGCGGGCGGACCGCGAGTGTCTTCCACGAAGACCTGTTCGGCGCTGATGACCCGAAGAGCTTCTTCACGCTTCCTGGGTGAATCCGCCGCCTCCTTGTGGCCCATCGTTCATCTGGCCGAAATGGGCTGCTGGTAGGGTCCGGTCATGGACGAACTGCTGATTGCTCCGACCGGGGCGATCTAGGACCTTGCCGGCCGGGAGGGCTTCGATGAGAACTTCCTCGGCCAGCCCGTGCCGCTGCCGGCCCTCGCAGATGCTGAGACTGTCCTGCTGCCGTACGCGCATCTCCGTGCTGATGCGCCTGGACAAGCGCCTCGCCGCCGTGACAGGGGTGGGGATCGACGGGGCGAAGCTGATGGATCTGGACCGGGCCGGGATCAACTGGCGGCTGGATCCCCGGCTGCGGGAGGACCAGCAGACGGGGGAGCGGGTCGACGCTCGGAACGACATCGACCGCGGGCACCTGGTCGCCGGGCCTCCGCCGTCTGGGGCGACACCCGGGCAGAGGCCGCCTAAGCCAACGCGGACACCTTCCACTACACAACGCCGTGCCGCAGGCGGCCAAGTTCAACCAGGGCCTGGAGCTGTGGCTGGGCATGGAGTCTTACCTGCTGGAACCCGGAAGGTAGAAGACCTGCGTGCTGCCTATTGCAAGTCATGAGGGCGGCTGATTTGCTGCCCTTATATGTGAGCTTCATGGCATAGCCGTCTTCACTGCTGAGCAACTGGCAGTGAAGACGGCTATTTTGCTTTCGGGCCTAGGGGGTTGGCCGGACGGCAGTATCGGCGCTGTAGGAAGTGACCTTCGAAGCGGGGCCGCTGTCAAGCACTTTTGAGCGGGCTGTGGAAGCATCCAAAACGACGTGCTGTGCTTCAACGTTGCTCACAACATGATTGGTGGCCACGACGTTGCTGTCACCCCCGGCGATGAGGACCATTGTGGGCTGGGCGTTCGGCGGTACGATCCTGTCCGGCGAGACGTCATAGGCAATGAGGTTGTTGGAGAAAAGGTTGTTGTCTCCCGCGATGTGGACCACGCCGTACAGATCGTCCAGGCCGTTGGATGTTCCGAGGAACGGCGGAAATCCTTCCATGCCCCGCCGAAAGTGGTTGCCGGTGATCAGGTTTTCCTTGCTGTTATTGATGAGCCGCATCATCCCGGGGGAGAAGCCCTGGAACCTGTTCGCGGTCACCGAGCATCTGTTGCAGCCGGTCAGCTCGACCAGGCTCCTGCCCCGGGGGAACAGGTTGTTACCGGTGATGAGAAGGCCTTCGTGGTTCTCCGCCAGCAGGGTGGCCCCCTCGGGTCCTGCCCCCATGAGGTTGTCGCTGACGATCGTCGCCTGTCCGGCGCCGGTGAGTTCTACGCAGTTGCCGCATTCGGCGATCATGTTGTCCTGGATACGCAGGGCGTCGGCGCCACGGACGATGAGTGCGTGCTCGAGATACACAAAACCCATGCCGGT
Organism: Arthrobacter sp. NPDC093125; assembly: GCF_044754225.1. NCBI lineage: Bacteria > Bacillati > Actinomycetota > Actinomycetes > Micrococcales > Micrococcaceae > Arthrobacter > Arthrobacter sp. NPDC093125. The sequence goes on from NZ_JBIVOQ010000014.1 coordinate 7,661, forward strand.
GATGTGGAAGGAGTCGTTGTCTGATGCGACTTCAATGCCGGTCCTGCCGTTTCGGTAGCTGTTGCCGTCCGGCGGGAACTCCACGCCATCAAGGCAGAAGTCGCGGAAAACAACTCCGGACAGGCGCGGACTCCCCGCCCGGCGTACCAGGAAGGCCTGCGGAGCTGTTGACGGAGTAAGGACGCGGATGTGGCTGCCGCCGGGCTGTAAATCGAACCAGCCGGACGTGTCCACATTGTCTTTGATGCTGCGGGAGAAGAACCCGTGCCCAAAGCCGGCAATGGTCAGGTAGCTGATGTCCACGACAACTTGAGTCCGAAGATCGTAGTCGCCCGGGGGGATGGTGATCACGGCACCCGGCCGGGTGTCTGCCGTGGCCTGGCGCTTCTTGATGTCCGCGATGATGTCGTTGATCACCACGCCAATGTCCACCTGTGCCGTCACCTCCGGCCGGCCTTTGATCTTCCAGGACGTGACATCATAGATGTTCGCTTCTTCCGGTTTGTCCGCGGCGTGCGCCGGTGCGGTGGCGCCAAAAGCCAGCGCCCCGGAAAGGGTGGCAACAGCGCCAGCGCCAAGCAGTCTGCGTCGGCTCGGGCCCCCCAGTACGGAATTTTTGTCAGTCAACGCTTTGTCTCCTCAATGGGCGTGGAATGTGTGGGCTATCCGGAATCGCAAGGCATCGGGCTTTGCAGCACAGGGCGGCCGGTAAACCGGCGGCCTCCGTATGCGCCTGCAAAAGGAAGATGTCACTTCTCTCCATAGAGCCGGAAATCTTCGGGCGCATGCCAAAACGATTTGGTTGGCCGGATACCTTGAGGCTAGGAGGGTGGAGCAAGGGCTGTCAACGCCAAAATTGCAGAGGGTTTTTGGCAAAGCGGTGACCCTTGACACCCGAATGTGAGAGTCCTAGGGTGGATGCCAAGTCGTTTTGGCAAAACGATTTTTCAGACCGAGTCACTCTCCATTTCCGTTCAAGAGAAAGTGAGTCGACAGCGATGTCCACTCGTAAATTCATCAGCAGGCTCGCCATCGGCGGCATCTGCACCGCCGTCGCACTGTCCGCCTCGGCATGCGGCGCAGGGGGCCCGGCCACGCCTACCGGAGCCGCCGGCACCAACACCGTCAACGTCCTGGTCGAAGCCGGCGGCCGCGCCGAACTGACCGGCGTCGCCGAACAGTGCAAAAAGGACGCCGGCGTGGACGTCAACTTCGTCGAGCTGCCCTACGACGGCATGTTCAACCGCCTTTCCAGCGAATTCTCCTCCGGCAACGTCTCCTTCGACGTGGCCGCCCTGGACTCCGTGTGGCTGCCCAGCTTTAAGGACGCCCTCCAGCCCATCGATGAGATCTTCACCGACGAGGCGAAGAAGGACATCTTCCCGGCCTTGGTCAAGGAAGCCAACGTGGACGGGCACTTTATGGGCCTGCCCGCCTGGACCAACGCCGAAATCATCCTGTACCGCAAGGACCTCTTCGAGGACAGCAAGAACAAGGCCGATTTCCAGGCCAAGTACGGCTACGAGCTGGCTGCCCCCACCACGTGGAAGCAGTACCAGGACATCTCCGAGTTCTTCACCAAGGACGGCATGTACGGCACGGACGTCAAGGGCGGCGTTGAAACGGAATGGCTGGCCCACGTCCTGCAGGCCGGTTCACCCATGGTCCTGGACGGCGACAAGGTGGTCATCGACAACGCCGCCCACAAGGAAGCCCTGGACTTCTACGTGGGCCTAGCCAAGTACGCTCCCTCCGGCGCAGCCCAGGTGGACTGGGCCGCAGCGCAGAACCTGTTCAACCAGGGCCAAACCGCCATGACCCGCTTCTGGGCCCACGCCTACCGCCAGATCCCCAAGGACTCCCCGGTGGCGGGCAAGGTGGGCGCAGCGCCCATGATCGCCGGGTCCGCCGGTATCGGCGCCGTCCCCGGCCCCTGGTACCTCACGGTCCCGAAGGCCACCAAGAACACCGAGGCGGCCAAGAAGTTCGTGAAGTGCGCCTACGACCACAACAGCCTGGGCATCGAATCCAGCCTGGGCTTGGCCTCCCGCATCTCCGCGTTCGAGAAGTACCAAGACAAGGAAGGCTACGAAAGCTTCAAGCCGCTGATCGAAACCCTCAACGGCGAAGGCACCGCCACCCGCCCGGCCACCGAGAAGTGGCAGCAGATCGTCGACACCGTCCTGGTTCCCATGCTGCAGAAGGCTGTTGCCGGCGGTGACTCCGCCACCCTCCTCGCCGACGCCAAGAAGCAGATCGAGGACCTCCTCAAGTAAGACCACCGCGGCCGGCACCTGCCGATGAGGCACCGCAAGTCCGGTGCCGGCCGCGGCCCCAACCAGCGGAAGAGAGAACCGTGCGCATCTCCGACCGCCGCTTCGCATTGTTCCTGATGACACCAGCGGCGCTGTTCCTGGCAATATTCGTGGCCTTCCCGCTGTTCCGCCTGGTGGCGGACAGCTTCTACAAAATCTCCCCGGTCGCCGGCGGCCCCCGCGACTTCGTGGGCCTAGACAACTACTTCCGGGCCTTCGCCTCCGAAGCCTTCATGGGCGCGGGCTGGCGGACCCTGGCCTACACGCTGATCGTGGTCACCCTCGAGTTCGCCTTGGGCCTGGGTATGGCCCTGTTGTTCACCATGCTGGGCCGCAGCTCCCAGATCTGGCGGACGGTGTTCATGTACCCGCTCATGATCGCCCCGATCGTGGCAGGCCTGCTCTGGAAGTTCCTGATGATCGACAACTTCGGCCTCATCGGAACGCTCCTGCACCAAGCCGGCATCCTGGACAATCCCAACCAGATCGGCTGGCTGTCAGACCCCGGCATCGTGTTGTACTCGGTGGCCATCCCGGACATCTGGCTGACCACCTCGTTCATGTGCCTGGTGCTCTTCGCCGGCCTGCAGAACATCCCCGGCGACCTCATCGAAGCCGCACGGCTGGACGGTGCCCGCGCACCGGCCCTGCTGTTCCGGATCATCCTTCCGCTGCTCCGCCCCGTCATCGCCGTCGCGCTGGTGGTCCGCGGCATCGACGCGGCAAGGGCCTTCGACACGATCCTCATCCAAACCAACGGCGGCCCCCAGTCCGCCTCGGAAACCATGAGCCTGCTGATCTACCGGACCATGATCCGCTTCGGCGATCCCGGCCTGGCCAGCGCCATGGGCACCATCTACCTGCTGGCCATGCTCGCCGTCGCATTCTTCGCGGTGGCCACCATCTGGCGGCCAGGAAAGGACACCTGATGCGCGTCGACGAAAAAACCAAGCACGACGCCGGGACCCCGGCTTCCGTGTCCGCGGAACCTGCCGCCCGGACCACCGCAGCCCGTCCCCGCAGGCGCCGCAGCGTCAACCGGGAAGGGCTGGAGGCCGGCCGGCGCAGCACCAGGACCCTGCTGTGGATCCTCCTCGCGGCAGCCATGGTGCTCTACGGATTCCCGTTCCTGTACCTGCTGTTCACGTCCTTCAAAACCCCGATCGACACCATCGCCGTTCCGCCCACCATCCTTCCGCGGGAATGGACGCTGGAGAACTATGTCAACGCGCTGGGCCGCAGCGGCGTGCCGGCGTCGTTCATCAACAGCATCCAGACGGCCATCATCAGCACCGTGCTCTCCCTGGTCCTGGCGGTTCCCGCCGCCTACGGCATCACTCGGTACAAGACACTGGGCGGCCGGATCTTCATCATGGCCGCCCTGGTGACGCGCATGGTCCCGCCGGTGGCGATCGGCATTCCGCTGGCTTCCATGATGGGGTCCGTGGGCCTGGCGGACACACCCATCGCGCTGTCCATCGCGCACACCACCATTTCCCTGCCGCTCTCCATCTGGCTGATGTCCAGTTTCTTCGAAGCGGTTCCACAGGACCTGGAGGAGGCGGCAACCGTGGACGGGTGCAGCAGGCTCGGCGCCCTCTGGCGGGTGGTCATTCCGGTGGTTTCCGGCGGCATCGCCGTCACGGCGATCTTCGCCTTCCTGGCCTCCTGGAACGAGTTCCTCTTCGCCCTTCTGATGACGGCTATCCGCTCGCAGACAACGCCCGTGGTGATCGCGAATTTCCAGACCCAGTTCGGCCTGGACTGGGGATCCATGACGGCGCTGGCCGCCGTCTACTCCATCCCGGTCATCCTGCTGACGCTTCTCCTGCAGCGCAAGATCGTGGCGGGCATGACGCTCGGCGCCGTCAAGGGCTAGCCAATGGCGCCGGCATTCCTCGGTAGCCTACCTATACCGGACAAACCATAAGGACGTGGGACACAGATGAGCAACAAGAACATCGGCATCAAGGACGTGGCCGTCGCTGCCGGCGTGTCCGTGACAACTGTCTCCCACGTGCTCAACGACGTTTCCTACGCCCGCATCAGCCCCGAAACCAGGAACAAGGTCAAGTCCGCCGCCGAGCAGCTCGGCTACGGCCCCAACCGCCTTGCCCAGGCCCTGCGCACGCAGCGGACCGGGATGCTGGGGCTGGTGAGCGAGGAGATTGCGACCACCCCGCACGCCGGCCGCATCATCCTGGGTGCCGACGAGGCCGCCAAGGCCCGGGGGTACGGCCTCATGATCATCAACACCTCCGGCTCGGCGAGCCTCGAATCCCGGCGGGCCGACGTCGAGGCCCTCCTGGAACGCCGGGTGGACGGCATCCTCTACGCCACTATGTACCACCGCAACGTGGAGCTGCCGGCCAACCTCGGCAGCGTGCCGTCCGTCCTGGTGGACTCGGTGGCCCGCGGCGGAAACATCACCGCCGTGATCCCGGACGAAGACGGCGGTGCACGCGCCGCCGTGGGGGCGCTCCTCGAGGCGGGCCACACCCGGGTGGGCTTCATCAACAACACCGATGACGTCCCTGCCACCCGCGAGCGGCTCCAGGCTTTCCGGGCAATGCTGACCGAAGCGGGGCTCGACGGCGATGCGGCACCTGTCGAGTCCGAGGTCTCCGAAGTGCACGGCGGCTACGAGGCGGCCCGGCGGATCCTGGCCCGCGAGGACCGCGCCGATATGCCTACGGCGCTGTTCTGCTACAACGACCGGATGGCGATGGGAGCCTACCGCGCTGCCGCCGAGCTGGGGCTCAGCATCCCCGGTGACCTTTCAGTGGTCGGCTTCGATGACCAGGAATTGATTGCCGCCAACCTGCACCCGGGCCTGACCACCGTGGCCCTGCCCCACTACGAGATGGGTGCCTGGGCCACCGAGCACCTGATTGACGCCGTCGAAGGGAAGACAGACCTGACCCTCATGGCACTCCACCCGACCATCCTGGGCTGCCCGCTGGTACGCCGCGATTCCATTGCGGCTCCCCGGCCCTAGCAGCCAGCCCCTTCCACTTCCAAGAGGACCGCACCAAACATGTCCACCTTCCTTGATGCCGCACGCCCGGAAACACCTCCGGCCGGTACCGCCCGGTTCCGTCCCGCCGTCCACTTCACGGCCCGGGACACCTGGCTGAACGACCCCAACGGCCTGGTCTTCCATGACGGCCTCTACCACCTCTTCTTCCAGAACAACCCCTACGGCAACGTGTGGGGCAACATGTCCTGGGGCCACGCCACCTCCCGTGACCTGCTGCACTGGACCGAACACCCCGTGGCCATCGCCTGCGACAAAACCGAGGACATCTTCTCCGGCAGCGTGGTGGTGGACCACGGAAACACGTCCGGTTTTGGCACGGCGGATGCACCCGCCCTCGTGGCCATCTACACCAGCGCGTACAAGGCGGCGTCCGAACACCACGGCACGCAGGCGCAGTCCCTGGCCTACAGCACGGACGCGGGGATGACGTGGCACAAGTACGAGCGCAACCCAGTACTCACCCGGAACTCCGCACACTTCCGCGATCCCAAGGTCTTCCGCTACCAGGGGGAGCATGGCAGCTGCTGGGTCATGGTGGCCGTCGAAGCGCAGCACCAGAAGGTGGTCTTCTACCGCTCGGACGACCTCAAGACCTGGGACTTCCTCAGCGACTTCGGCCCGATGAACGCAGACCAGGGCGAATGGGAATGCCCCGATCTCTTTCCCCTGGCCGTGGACGGGGACGCGGACAACGTCAAATGGGTCCTGATCGTCAACGTCAACCCGGGTGCGGTGGCGGGAGGTTCCGGCGGGCAGTACTTCGTGGGCCAGTTCGACGGCGCCCGGTTCGTCCCGGACGCCTCTTCAGTGGCCGCGCCGGCCGGGGTGAGCGCCCTGGGTGACCCCGCCGCAGCCGCGGCCGCCCTGCAGCAATGCCTGTGGCTGGACTGGGGGCGGGACTGCTATGCCTCCGTCTCCTTCAGCAACGTCCCCGATGGGCGGCGCATCATCATCGGCTGGATGAACAACTGGGACTACGCCAACCAGCTGCCCACCGCGCCCTGGCGGTCCTCCATGACGCTCGCCCGCGAAGTGCACCTCACCGCAGCCAACGGCTCCGCCCGCCTGGTCCAACAGCCTGTCCTGGCCGGCCCCGCTGCCGGAGAAGCGCCGCCTGCAGCCGCGGAGCAGATCATCACAGAAACGGTCGAACTGCAGGACTCGGTTTTGCGGTTGCCGGTTGCGGCACCCGGCAGCGCCCAGGTTATCAAGGCGGAGATCCTGCCCGGAAGTGCTGAACATGTGGCCTTCCATCTGTTCGCCAACGATGACGGAAGCACGGGCACCTTCTTGGGCTATAACGCCGCCACTGGCAGGCTCGTCCTTGACCGCAGCCGGTCAGGGGACACGGGCTTCCACGAAAAGTTTTCCTCCGTGGAGTCAGCCCCGCTGGTTCTTGAGGACGGCGTGCTAAAGCTGCAGATCGTCGTCGACCGTTGCTCGGTAGAGGTCTTCGCGCAGGGCGGCTCGGTGGTCCTGACTGACCTCATCTTCCCCGACGCCGAAAGCCAGGAGAACTGGCTGGCGGCCGGGGGAGGCCCGGCAACCGTCCAGAAACTTACGGTCTCAACCCTTACCTGACGGCAGGATGGGTAATCCAAGAAAGGTCCGAAATATGCACACGAACGATGACCCCCAACCGGGCCTTGACGTTGTGGTTGTCGGTGAAGCCCTTGTGGACATCGTTGTCTCGTCCGGGGGCACTGTGGAGCACCCCGGCGGGTCACCGGCAAACGTGGCCTACGGGCTCGGGCGGCTGGGTGCCGCCACCGCGTTGGTGACCTCGATAGGCGACGATTCGCATGGCGCGGCCATCGAGCAGCACCTGCGCAGCGCCGGCGTTGAACTCCTGCCCGGTTCAAAGGGGCCCGGCCGCACCGCCACGGCAACGGCGACCCTGGCGTCCGACGGGTCCGCGCACTATGACTTCGACATCCGCTGGGACCTCCCGCGGATCGCCCCGGCGACGCTGCCCAAAGTCCTGCACACCGGCTCCATAGCCACCTTCCTGGCGCCGGGGGCGGCAGCGGTAAAGGAGCTTCTTGAGCAGTCACACCGGCGATGCATGGTCACCTACGATCCCAACATCCGCCCCGCCCTGCTCGGAAGCCACTTTGAGGCAAAGACCATCTTCGAGGAACTCGTCCCGTTCACGGAGGTGGTCAAACTCAGCGACGAAGACGCGCTGTGGCTCTACCCGCGGCTGTCCCTGGAGGACATCTCACAGCGCATCCTGGACCTCGGGGCCGGGTTCGTCGCCCTCACCAGGGGAGCGGAGGGATCCCTGCTCACCACCGCAGGCGCGCAGGTGGCCGTCCCCCCGGTCACGGCCGAGGTGGCGGACACAATCGGCGCCGGCGACTCCTACATGTCCGCCCTGGTCTACGGACTCCTCATGCGCGGGGCGGACGGGCTGGCACCATCCGTGCTGGAGTCGCTGGGCCGGATGGCCTCCAAGGCAGCGGCCATCACGGTCAGCCGCCCCGGCGCCAACCCGCCAACGGCGGAGGAGTTGCAGGCCGAGCTCCCGGAGCATCAAACAGTGGCACCATGAGAGACAGGACACAAAGGGAAGAACCCATGACAAGCAACAACTACTACAACGTGACCACCTGGCCGGTCGGCAATCCGGCCAAGGACGTGGGCGAAGTCATCAACAGCATCATCGCCGACATCAAGGAACGGCAGTCTGCCACCGATGTCAACGACGGCGGCAAGCCGGGCGCTGTGATCTACATTCCGCCGGGGGACTACCACCTCCGCACCCAGGTGCTGATCGACGTCAGCTTCCTCCGGATCGAGGGCTCGGGGCACGGCTTCACGTCGTCGAGCATCCGCTTCAACGTGCCCGAAGACGAATGGCCAGACCTGCACGAGCTGTGGCCCGGCGGGAGCCGGATCATCGTCGACATTCCCCTCGCCGGAGACGGGGAGGAAGCCGAGGGTGCGGCCTTCTACATCGAACGGAGCGGAAGCCCGCGGATCAGCTCGGTGGAGTTCTCCAACTTCTGCATCGACGGGCTGCACTTCAGCCCCGATGGCTCCGGGACGTATCCGGAAAACACCTACGTCAACGGCAAGACCGGCATCTATGTCGCGAGTGCCAACGACTCGTTCCGCGTCACCGGCATGGGGTTCGTTTACCTGGAGAACGCCCTCACCATCTACAACGCGGACGCGCTGTCCATCCACGACAACTTTATCGCCGAATGCGGAAGCTGCATTGAGCTGCGCGGTTGGGGACAGGCATCAAAGATCACCAACAACCTGGTGGGAGCAGGCTTCAAGGGCCACTCGATCTACGCCGAGAACCATGGAGGGCTCCTGATCACCGCGAACAACGTCTTCCCACGCGGGGCGAGCAGCGTGCACTTCAAAGGCGTCACGCGTTCCAGCATCACCAACAACCGCCTGCATTCCTTCTACCCCGGGATGGTGGTCCTCGAGGACAACAGCTCGGAAAACCTCGTGGCCACGAACCACTTCCTGCGCGACCATGAGCCCTGGACCCCCTTCCTGGGTGTGGACAACGGCCTGGACGACCTCACCGGACTCCTCAGCGTCAGCGGCAGCAACAATTCCGTGGTGGGCAACCACTTCTCCGAGGTCATCGACTCCGGGAGCATCCGGCCGGCGGGCGCCGCGCCTGTGATCATCCGGCTGGCGGCGGGGGCGGGCAACTTTGTCTCCAACAACCATGTGGTGGCCATGGACGTCTCCGCCAAATCGAGTGACTCGTGCTTCGCGGCCCAAGTGGACGCCCTGCTGGCCACCGAGGCGTCGGTTAGCCTCGCCGTCACAACCGTCATGGTCGATCCCGAATCAGTTCGGAATACCGTCCTTGATTCCGGAAGCGATGCCCAGATTGTCTTGGACAGGACCGTGAACGCCTTCAGGCCCACTCCGACGATCGGTTCGTAGACGACAATGCAATTGGTCCCCTCAACCCGCTCAGGCCTGGCGAAACCTTCACCACCAGATTTCATGGTGACGCCAGCATTTCCGAGGCAGACGACTCCGCACCCACCGGCGCAACCGTCTTGGTGCTGAGCGTTCCTGATACGGCGCATGGATGTTCCTTGTGGACGGAACTGCTGGAGCCCCAGGCCGCGGTGGATGACGGCATTAAAAGAAAGTGTTGACAGTGTCAACACATTTGGCTTCGGATCGGGTCGTACATCGGCCGGATTGGCCCGCACTCCGCGTGTTTTCGGGAGTTCCCGGTGTTTTCAAGGGCTGGAATGCGGTTCAAGTCCCACCTCGGGCACGACGTATCCTCTAAGCCAGGGGCAATTTTTAGGGCTTTGCCGTGTGAACATTGTCCACACGCTGCGCGGGGTTGCTCGGACCTGACTCCGAATGATGTGTTCAGATGTGGCTGGCCCTTCGTATGGCCGGCTTCCTTCCTTTTTCTGGGGGAGTGCGGCAGGCTGATTTTGCTGCCTACTGGTTCATGGTTGCCTGGTGGCGTTGCTACATGACTTATACGAATTTTCCCAGGAACGAGTTTGCCGGTTCTCTGTGCGCCCTCGTTCAGTTTTCACTCGTGTTCATGGTTTCCGCAGACTTTGGCAACATGACCTGGCAGCGAGTAGTTCAGTAGGGCCCTTTCGAAACTGGAAGAGCGTCCGCGGAGATGGGCGCAATTCCCGTCACCCTTGCGTGTGTTGTTGCTGTGGCTGTTGGTTCTGGGTGTCGTTCTGACAAGGCACCCGCCGCTGGGTAAGGGAGCGGAGTGCGACTTGGGGGACCGGCACGGGGTTCGAAACTTCGTCCCGGGCGGTGCTGGCACCATCAGCGTAGGAAGTTTCCGGTTGCCCGGGCCGGCGCGGTAGCGCCCTGGTTACGCGCAGGCAATGCCATCACCTCAGCGGCGATGTGGGTGACGAGGAACGAGAGCGGACACCGCGTCAGGGCCAGAGAAGGAACGTGGATAAGTGAAAACATGCCTGCGAAGGAGATGGGACTGCCTGACGTCCCTGGCGGCGATGACGAAGTTTTTCTTCATGGTTCCTGGCTAGAAGGGTCACCGGCGGAATCAGGCGTAGCGAGAAGGGAAGCCTTTGCTGGACGTGTATGTGGATTAGGAGAGCGTGCTGTCTACGGCAATGATGGCTGAACCAACCGCCATTATGCACCAGACAGCGAGTCCAATTTGCTCAAACACCATCGTCATGTGGCGTTCAGTCGCTAACGTATCCGGCAACATCCGTCGAATAACCGCTATTTGACGGGTCATGAAGCTTTTGGTCTGCAGTCGGGCGACAGCGCGCCTGAAGATAAGCCCGACCGTGGCAATCAGAGCGATAACCAGTGCCAGTTCCATCGGAAACTCTTTCCTTAAGGGTGGTGCAACTTTTCCCAGCCCGACACTCAGGCGGCGAGTTGCCTGTGACGCGAATGTGTTTGCGTGGGGTGTGCCTGGTCCCGTTCCTGAACCGTGCCGTACGGGACCTCAGCGGTGAGTGCGACGGAGAAACGGCAGAAGTCATGTCGTGTGACGACAATGCCTAGCTTTCGGCCCATTGATGCCCTGAACTTTGCGTCGGTTGTTAGCACTACTTTTCTCATCGTCGTGTGCCCTTCGCTGTCATAAGCGCCCTTTGCGATATCCATTGGGCACCGTGACTGCTACTCGAAGGGTTCTGGTGCGCTGTATCCAGAGGGTGGGCTAGGCGTCCAGTGCCCGGTCCAGGGCACTGGCCGTGTGCCTGTGTCCGATGGTTTCGTATCCGACGACAACGACTGCGGGGGAGAGGGTAATGATGATCAAACAGAGACCGAGCGAGGTTCCTACCCAGGCCAGAATGACGGCGGCGACTACTAGAGCGACGGTCGCCGTGATAAGCACGATGTGAAAGGCGTCGAATTCCTGGACCATGTAGGTGTACAGGGCGAAAAGGCACAGCTCGAAGATCAGGACCGGAGCAGCGACCGCGACCACGGCACCGACAACACCTGTGGATGAGGCCCCTTCAATGACATAAGCCGCGACGTGCAAGCCCGAACCAGTCGCTGCTATCGCTCCGAAAGTCAGGAGGTGGGCGTAACACCAGGGTACCGATCTCGAGCGGTGACGGGCCAGAATTGGCGCGGATGGTGTGATGAAGTAGTTCCACCACAGCCCGAAGGTCAGACCGACTCCGGCTATCATCACGATGGCCGCCTCAACGCTCCACCCAGATGTCTCCACCAGCGCAGAGACTGCGGCGACAGTACCAATGATTCCCTCTCCCAAGGCGATGATCGTCAGTAGCCCATAGCGTTCGGCGAGGTGCGAGGCGTGCCAGGGCGTGCCGGAGGTTCTCCTCTCAGCCAGGAGGGGTCCGGTCAGCTCCAGCAGAATCAGAATGGGGAATATGGCCAGCACGATTGGGAGCGGCTGGTGGGTCAAGGCCAGGGCCACCCACCCGACCTGAGCAATAAGGATGAAGGAGACGTGCGCCATTGCGGCTCGTCGATGTCGCGGTGCCTGTGCGATGGCCAGCAGCCATTGCGTCACAAGCGCCACGCGCATAATCACGTAACCGGCGACCATGATCTGGTTTTCGAGGTGGGCGCCGGTTCCCAGATCCAGCAGGGAGTGGAACATTGGCGGTAACCCCAGCGCGAGGACGATGACGCCTACCATCTGAATCATCGTTAGCAACCGGTAGAGCCAGTCAGTTGTGTCGAACGCGGAGGCCAGCCAGGAGAAATTGATCCAGGCCCAGCAAATGGCGAACATCGCGAAGCTGAAACCGCCGATGCCTTCTCCGGCATGCCCGTCCGCAACCATGTGGGCAAGCTGATCCCCTGCAATTCCGAAGGCTGCGACGAAGACCAAGTCATAGAGCAGTTCTAGCGCTGTTGCGGATCGATGGCTCTCGTTCGGGTCACGCCCGGTCATACCCCTGAGCCGATGGCTCAGTCCTGGTTCTGACATGCGCTACCTCTTTTCAAGACGAGTTGGAGCATCAGTGGCATCCGGTACGGATGGGACTGCTCCAGGTCTTGTTGCTCCGGGTCTTGGGCCGCTGTGAGCGCGGTCCCGTTGATTGTTTCACATCGGGCGGGCCTGCCGGAGGTAGCTGAAACCCACCCGTGGCTCCCTTGGGATGTGGAGTGGTCACACCGCGCTCAGGGAGTGAGGCGTAAGCGGCGCCGGGTGGAAGCCCGCCTCGTCCGTGCACCTGGGACTCGATCGCCAGGAGGTCGGCTGTAACGGCAGCGGTGACCTCCCGGGGAATGGCTGATGGCCGCCGTGAAGCCGGGTCGACGTAAACATGCACGAATCGACCTACGACGTGGGGCAGGTCGGCTCCCCGCGGGAACACGGCAACCTGGTAGGAGATGCTGGAGTTGCCGAGCCGTTGGGCAGCGATTCCAACTTCGAGGGGGTTGGGGAAGGAAGCTGAGCTCAGGAACTTGCAGGAGGTCTCGGCCACAACGCCCAGTGTGTCGAGAGCGCCAACGTGCCCGCAGCGGGTGGTCAGCAAGGCGTTGACGGCGGCGTCGAAGTAATCGTAGTAGACGGCGTTGTTCATATGGCCGTATTCGTCGTTGTCGTTCCAACGGGGCGTGATCTCATAGAAGAAGGCAAAATGGCTTCTGCTCGGAGGGGTGTGGCTTATTGGACCTCTTTTTGGTGGGGAGAGGATCGGATGGGCCGGCTCTCTCACTGCCATAGGTCCTGCTAGATGGAAAACTCTTTCGTCGCCTCTTCACGGAGCCGGAATTTTTGGATTTTCCCGGTCGCTGCCTGCGGGAAGCGGTCGACGATTCTCCAGAGCCGCGGGATCTTGTATCGGGCGATTTTCCTTTCGCTGTAGGCGATCAGGTCCTGGTCTGTCACGTGGGCGCCGGTACGAAGGCTCACGAACGCGGCAACTTCTTCTCCGAGACGGTCATCAGGAACACCGACGACGTATGCTTCTTCCACGTCCGGGTGGGTGGCCAGGAATGATTCGATCTCGGCGGGGTAGATGTTCTCGCCGCCGCGGATGATCATGTCCTTTTCACGCCCGACAATGTCCAACTGCCCCTCGGTTCCGAGCCCAGGTCACCGGTGCGCAGCCATCCGTCCGGGGACAAGGTAGCTGCCGTCGCCTCGTGGTCGCCCCAGTAGCCATCCATGACCGAGTATCCCCGGGCGTAGATTTCTCCGATGGCTCCCAAAGGAACAACCGGTCCGTTAAAACCTCTCATTCCTGGGTGTGATCTCTGCGCCCCCCGACCAGCTCGCCGAGGCGGACACCTCCTGCGGCCAGTGGGATGAGGGTGAGGAGGATCAGCGCCGCAGGCACCATTCAGCGGTTGCGCTGTTGCATCGAGCACGCTGGCCTGGGCCGGCCCCGTTGAGCCGCCGGCGAGTCCTCCGCGGTCCGGGCTGCTTATATGAACGCATAGACCGGGAAGATCTTGGGAATCAGCGATTCTCTGGCAGCGCTGCCCTCCAGGGCAGGCTCGTCCTTCCGGTCGAAACTGTCCCCGGGCTCATTCGTCATGTGGTCGTGGGCGGTCTCCGGGAACCTGCTCTCCGAGTCGGTACCTGACGTGACGGTCATCGACATTGCCGCAATACTTTGCATCCAGCTGGCCCCCTCTAGCCTTCAGCCGGGAACCCTCCCCAAGCCTCCCTGACAGAGTAGCCCTTTCCGGGCGGGAATTGATGAATTTATCAATTCTGCAAATTCCGTGACGACCCGTTCGGCTGGAGATCGCCGGGCCTCTTAGGTTTGGTCGGATCCTTATGCATTCCTTGCCCGCCCCATACCGTTCGGGTCTGCTGCTCCGCACAAGGGTTCCATTTGTTAGTTGGGAGGGCCAACTAGGTGCTGCACCTGCCCCCTGGGTGCAAGCGCCAGGAGCCTCCGCGCCCAGCAAACTGCGGAGGCTCCGCTGTAAACCGTCCACCGGTGTCCTTCTCGAAAATGAGCCGTGAGAACGAGATGAAATTCCGGCAGCTCTTTGCGTAACGTGTCCGTAAACATACCGTTCGTGATGAGTTCTCTGGAGTGCACGCCGCGGTGCACGATACCTCAGGGCTATGGCGCACTGACCCTGCCACACTCCGTGACGTGGCAGTGAACCGATCGGCGCTCCAGGACGCTCTCACCCGGGGGTGTCCTCCCTTGGAACGCGTCCGGTACCTGGCGCTGCTGGACCGCGAAGATGAGGCCCTCCAGGAAGGCTTCCGACTGCTGCCTGTTCTCCCGGACCGGGCGGGGCTGCTGCTGGTGCTCGCCCAGGTCTACCAGCGCCAGTACCGCTGGTACCAAGCCGGCCAGCTGCAGGAGGAAGCACTGCAACTGGCCTCCACACGCGTGGAAGAAGCCCACTTCCGGCATCACATCGGCCGGCGGCTCTTCGACGAACCCGCTACCGGGACGTCGGCGCGGAATTCCAGTGGGCGGCCGACCTGTACCGCGTGTCCGGCCACCACGAGCTCGCCGAGTGCTCCAAACATGCCATGCGCCGCTCCCATCACGTCCACACCGCCGCCGAAAGCCAGCAGACCGGATGTCTCGAAACCCTTGGGAAACGAGGCGCCTCATCGAGCGAATAGACGTCTAATGTGACCTTCGGCGCTATTTGGCGGCGTTCTGTCATAGCTAAATGGCGCCGCAGAGTCACAGAGCGGCTCTGGGCCGGTAAAGCACCGAGGCGGCCGCCGGCGGCGCCCGGAAGCCGGAGGGCTGGGCGGACAAAAGCCCTCTACTACCGCCAGCCGTACTGCCCTTTTGCAGCGCGGTAGAGACGAGGCTGAGGGCGAGAGTGGCTGCAGGGTGCCGTTCCCCCTTCCGCGACACCAGCACGACCAACATGAGCGCATGCCCTCCGATCCCTCCACAGCCCACGACCAGAAAAAAGGACTGTTAAGAGAGGTGTGGGCGCGTGCCAGGTCCTCGCTTCAGCTTGGGTTGGTCCTTTATGTGGCCGGCGCGATAGGAGGCGCTATAGCCTACGTCGATGTGATTTCCCGAGGTGGCCCAACCGATCAACCTAAAGAGCTTGTCGCTTTCCTTCTTTTCGCCTTCACCGATTGGGAGGCGCAGGAAACCATGGCGATGTTCATGCTTTTGATTCTTAGCGGAGTGGGCATCTACATCATTTATCGAGTCACGCATGAACGGCGCTGGGATCAAACGTGGATGATTTTCACCGTGGGAGCCCTGCTCCCGTTGTTTGCTTGCTGGCCGCCGCATCTGGCCATCTGGGAAATCAGTGCACCTGAACTCACAACCATGTCCGCGCCGAGATGGACTGCTGTTTGTTTGGCTTGTTCCATAGCCCAGCTCATTTTCGGATGGCAGGCCTGGCTACTACGCGAGCACCACTACCGACGAGTGTTTGCCGGTGTGCGGTCAGGGCTCGTGTTCTTTGTGATCGTTTACCCAGTAATGCTAGCGATATGGATTCTGCCAGCCCTCCATGAGGACTGGCAGGCAGTAGTTAATGGGGAAGTGTGGGCACTCCTCGGAGCAGCCCAGCTCATCGTAGCGCTTACAGCTGGGGTTGGTGAGCGAAAGGCAGTGCAGCGAGAAATCCAGTTAGACGACTTGCTCCGGGAGTTGCATGCGGCGCCGCCTCAGGAAACACCCGCAAAGGCATCTCTGGCGGCGAAATCGCTTCTGCGCCGCGGGCCACATCGGAAGCAATCTATTCATGCTCCCTCGCTTCGAAGCGCTCGAAGATTGGACAGCTGATGCTGCTGAATGAGCTCCTGAAAAAGCGGGGCTGCCTCCCTACGAGAACCTGGTGCTTATGGGTGGTCACGGAAAAGAGGAGCAGTTGGTGTACTAACCGTCCGTCACTTACGCCCGTAAGCCGGTCCCTCTGGCCGGCCGACGGCCCGGCCAGAAGGGGACCCCTGTCATTCCGGCTCTGGATGATTCGCGTATGCACCGCCCGAGAAACTGCCCGGTGAGGTGCGACAAACGGACGCCGACGCAGCTTTAGCTGCCTAAGGCTTGAAAAACAAAAGCTTTTCAAGGCAGTGTTCGGGGCTTTAGAGAGGTTAGCGTCCGGCGGATATGAAGCGCAGGGGAATTTGGCGTTGTTCTGTCACCGGTAATTGGCAGGTGTGCACTCTGGGCAGGTTAGCGATATGACCTGCCAGGCGGTGCTAAAGGACTTTCTCGGCAGACAATACTGGCCTCCGATGAGCGTCAATTCGCAGGGGCGGATCATGGTGGTGGCCGGAGCAGGCTCTGATCCGGCCACCGATCCAGTATTGAAGAGAGGACAGACACCCGGTCAGCTGTAATCGTGCAGACCGGGTGTGCGGGGGTCAGTTGCCTGCGATGGTGTGGTTACTCCATCCGCCGGTGTATGTCTCCCGGGTTGCCCAGGTGCTCTTGTTCGCTTGGTAGTAGTGGAGGACGCCGGCCGAGTCGCGTGCTCTCAGGCCGACTGTGCCGCTGCCGTGGAGCCGGAGACTGTGTGGATGGAGTCCATGGTGTTCCAGCCGCTGCCGATGGTTGCGCGGTTCTCGGAGATGAAGGAGCCGGCACCGTTGGTGCGGAACAGCTTGAGTTGGCCGGATGAGTTTTTGGCAATGACGTCGGTGTTGCCGTCCTTGTCCCAGTCAAGGAGGTTGAAGGACAGTCCTTTCCAGCCGGTGCCGATCTTCACTGGTGCTGCCAGGCTCTTGCCGGAGGGGTTGGCGTAGTGGAACAGATCACCGGTGATATTGTTCCTGGCGATGATGGATGGGTACTTATCCGTCTTCTTCCACTTGCCGACGGTGATGTCGTGGTTCAGCCAGCCGTGGCCGATGCGGTGGTCCTTGAATCCGCCGGTGGTGAGTCCCTCGCGGTATGTCAGGATGCCGTCCTCGGGGCCCGGCTGGTCCTGGACGATCATGTCCGGGACGCCGTTCGTGTCAGCGTTCCAGTTGGTCACGAAGAAAGCCTTCGGGAACGGAGGCCCCTGCCCGATGATCCCTCGCTCCGGTGTCACGCCGGGAGTCATCCAGGCATAGGACCAGAGACCGCCTTCGGTCCAGTCATAGGCAGCCACATTGGATGTTGAGCTAATGGAGTAGTCCCAGTGGGTGCGTGAGGTGTCCGTTGTCTGGGCGCCTGCGATGGTGCGGGGATTCCATCCGCCGGTGTACGTCTCCCGGTGCCCCCAGGTGCTCTTGTTCGCCGGGTAGTAGTGGAGGACGCCAGCCCAATCACGGGCCCTCAGGCCGACTGTGCCGTTGCCGTGCAGCCCGTCGACAGCGTGGATGGAGTCCATGGTGTTCCATCCGCTGCCGATGGTTGCGCGGTTCTCGGAGATGAAGGAGCCGGCACCGTTGGTGCGGAACAGCTTCAGTTGGCCGGATGAGTTTTTGGCAATGACGTCGGTGTTGCCGTCCTTGTCCCAGTCGAGCAGGTTGAAGGACAGCCCGTTCCAGCCGGTGCCGATCTTCACGCGGGGCGCCAGGCCCTGGCCGGATGGGTTGGCGTAGTGGAACAAATCACCGGTGGCATTGTTCCTGGCGATGATGGACGGGTACTTGTCCGTCTTCTTCCACTTGCCCACTGTGATGTCGTAATTCAGCCAAGCGCTGCCGATGATGTGGTCCGTAAATCCGCCGGTGGCGATTCCCCCGCGATACGTCAGGGTGCCGTCCTGGCCCTGCACGATCAGGTCCGGCACACCGTCCGCGTCAGCGTTCCAGTTGGTCACGAAGAAAGCCTTCGGGATCGATAGCCCCTGCCCGATGACCCGGCTCTCCGGCGTCACTCCTGGAGTCATATTCGAAAGGACCAGAGATTACCGCCGGGATCATAGGCAGCCACGTTGGCCGTTGAGTCTATGGCGAAGTTCCAGGCGGTATGGGGGGTGTCCGCTGCGTGGGCAGGTGGTACGAGGGTTGAGCCGCAGAGGGCGGCGAGGAGGGCTCCGAGCCCTGCTCTGGTACGAATGGTTTTTTTCACGTGGCTGCTGGGCCTTCCCCAATTTGCTGATAGAAACACTGGATGTGTTTCCACGGAGGCTACCCTTTTTCAATCGAATGTAAAAAGCTTTTCCGTGCGTCCGAACGCTTTGTAACCGAACCGGTTTTTTCCTTAAAAAACTCGGAGCGCCTGTCGTGAACCGAGACCGCAAAAAGGCGCATTGGTGGCTCCGCAACCAAGACGCTTCCCTCGACATTTGTATGCGGGGACCACGGGTCGAGTCGTGAAAATCACATTCTGAACTAATAGTCACAGGCAGTTGACACGCAAAGAAGCTAAACCGGCCACGACCTAAGGATGCGCTGACCTGTCTCGCGGACGGCCGTTCGAGAGACACCTACGAATCTTGCTCCCATTGTGGATCCCGGCGATATGTGGCGGTGTTCTAGCAGCGCTAAATGTCATTCTTCTGCTGCTGGTCGTTGGAGCTCTCGGTAGGCGGCAGCACGGGAAACGCCAAAAAAAATTCCGCCAACTCGTTTTGGGTGTGTGGGCAGGCCGCGTGAACGGCGCGTAGTTGCCGCTGCTTGGCCGGTCTGAGATTGGTTGGGTTCTGCGGAGTTTGCCTTTTGCTTTTCGTGATTGCCGTCCCTTCGAGGGTTCGGAATCTGAAAGGGACCGCTTCAAGTTCTGCAACCATGCCGAGGACGTTGGACAGGAGCTGGCCCACCGGGCGGCAGGATCATAGATCGATCCGCCCTCGTTTACCGGCCAGTGACTCAACCCTGCGGTCTTCTTCGGCTATGAGGACTTGGGCCGTGCGCGTACGTGCATCCGCTCGCCCTGTTGTCCAAACAGGCTGATGAACTCCACGGGTCTGCCGTCGGCGCTGGCGAACCAGTGCGGTGTGTGGGTGTCGAATTCCGCGGCTTCGCCAGGGCGAAGTTCAAAGTCCTTGTCGCCCAGCACCAGACGCAGTCGTCCGTTGAGGATGTAAAGCCACTCGTAGCCCTCGTGAACGCGCGGATCGGGCTCGGCCCCGCGGGCATCGTCTCTGAGCACCATCTTGAAGGCCTGCAGTCCACCGGGGCGGCGTGTGAGAGGAACAGCGGTCATGCCGGCATGGATGATGGGCTGCAGATGAATTCTCGGATCCCCGGTGGGCGGCGCGCCGACCAGATCATCGAGGGGAACACCGTACAACCTCGCGAGGGGCAACAGGATTTCGAGGTTGGGCCTGCGTTGGCCGGATTCCAGGCGGGACAGGGTGCTCACCGATACTCCGGATGCGGAGGACACATCTCCGAGGGTGAGGTTCCGTTCCGTACGGAGTGCCCGAAGCCGGGGGCCGACCGCCCCAAGCACATCGTCAAGCTCAGTTTCCATATCTCTATTTTGCCATAACAGCAATCATGTTTGTCAAAGGTGGTTTATGCGATGGAAGCTGGTGTAACCGCCCCAGGAATCCGGCGGCGAAAGTTTCAGGACGCGAAGAAGGACAAATCTGTATGGACACCACACGGTATGACGTTGTAATTGTTGGTGGCGGCGCGGCGGGACTCAGCGCCGCCACGACGCTGGGCCGGGCGCTTCGCTCGGTGCTGCTCATCGATTCCGGAACTCCACGCAACGCCCTTGCGGCGGGTGTCCACGGTTATCTTTCGAGGGACGGCATGAACCCCGGGGAGCTCCTGTCCATCGGACGCAGCGAAGTGCTCACCTATGGAGCAACGGTCATTGACGGCGAAGCTGTTTCGGCACGGCGAACGCCCGATGGATTCGAGGTGATGCTGGCAGACGGCAGCAGGTTCCTCGGCAGACGCCTCCTGGTCAGCACCGGCCTGACGGACGAGTTGCCTCCCATCGACGGGCTTCGAGAGCAATGGGGAAAGGGCGTTGTGCACTGCCCCTACTGCCATGGCTGGGAGATCCGCGGGCAACGGATTGGAGTGCTGGGCACCGGCCCGCTCTCGGTCCATCAGGCATTGCTGTTCAGGCAGTGGTCCCCGGATATCACCCTGTTCCTCAACGACTCCGTGGAGCCCACCGACGAGGAGTGGGGCAAGCTGGCGGCCCGCTCCGTCACGGTCGTTGACGGTGCCGTGGCTTCTGTGGACGCTGTCGATGGTGACCTCACCGGGCTCACACTCCACCAGGGGCGTTCGTTCGAGCTGGAAGCGCTGGCTGTCGGGACACGGATGGAGGCCAAATCCGCGTTACTGGAATCACTCGGGCTAACGTCTCAACTGCATCCGTCCGGAGCCGGACGGTTCATCGAGGCCGACGCGACGGGTGCGACCGCCTTACCAGGAGTTTATGCGGCGGGCAACGTCTCCAACTTAATGGCCCAAGTGATCACCGCAGCGGCCGAGGGTGTCATGGCCGGCGCAAGGATCAACGCCGACCTCATCGAAGAGGAAACCCGCTGGGCCGTGGAGGGGCGCTTCGGGGTCTTTTCGGCCGCCTCGGAAGCAACGGTCTCTAAAATCGTCCTGGGTCAGCGACGCCATGGCCTCGACGGTAGGCCGAGCGCCGCCGGCCTGGGCTCTGCGGCCACGGCGGAAAGGTGAGGGGCATGGATCACCAGCACCCCCCGATGCGGGACCACGACCACCGAACCCGCCAGCGATCGGACAGCCAGGACCAGCAGCGCGTCCTCGATCTCGACGCCGAGGTGTTCGGCGACATCGCAGCCGTTCTGGACCTGGCAGGAGTGCCAGCTGCGCGCAGCGTCGTCGACCTCGGCGCCGGCACCGGCGCAGATAGCCGGCTGCTGCGCGCGCGGTACCCCGACGCCGCGGTGACATACGTCGACAACAACCCGCAGATGCTCGAGCTGCTAGGCAAGCAGGGCTTCACCGTCGTAGAGGCCGACCTCAACGACGGCTTCCCCGCGCTGGCCGGCTCCTTGATCACAGCGGATTCGGTGGCCGACTCACCGGTTGATCTGGTGGGCATCGTCCTCACTACACCACGTCACCCATCGCGCCAGACTCCTGTCGGGGGTCCGCCGGGCACTGGCGCCGGACGGGGTCCTGCTCGTGGTTGAGCTCACCGCCTTGCCCCGCTTCCTCAGCGATCCGCACGGAGCGCTGCTGGAGCAACGCTGCCACGCCGTTGCGGCGGCCGAGGGGTGGAACCGCCACCCGCACTGGACGTCCGTCATTGAGGCCGCCGGCTTCAGCGTCACCCAATCCGAGGTGACAACCATCGCACCCGTGACCCCGGCCGCACGAGAGTACGCCAAGCAATGGTTCGCCCGCTTCTCGTACCTGGCAAGCCTGACCGCGGACGACCGCCACGCAGTGGAAAGTCTGCTGGAGCAGATGTCCGATGACATCGAGCTGGAGCCGCGCGCCACCAGGACCGTCTGGGTTGCCACCCCCGACCAGAACCAGCAGCGCCTCTGAGTCACACTTCCCGCCCAAAACCCGCATAAAGAGTTCAACTCCGACGTGTCCCAGAAATCAACAGCTTTCCAAGACACCGCAGCCCTGCTCGGGTGAGTCGCTCGGGCTGGCGGAGAAGCAGGCCTTCCTATTTATGGGAAACGCGTCTCGGGTCAAAAATTCTCGCCTATGGGTGCATCCTGGACTTTGCGAGTCAGAATGGCTGTAGAAGTAACGGCACTACACCCCTGTCTGTATGTCCGGTTGAGCTGCAGATGAGCAGAGGGACGGGATGGTCCTCCACCCATACAGAAATGTGGCGCCGCAGCCAACGGTCGTCCAATGAAGCTGACGACGTGGGCGTGAAATCAGTGAGGGCCTTGATTCTGTTATGAGTCATGATGCTGATCTGCTGAAGCGCCTTGAGGACGCGTGACAGCGTACCTGGACATTGAGGATGCCCTCCAAGTAGTCGATCGGTACGGCTTCCATATCCGTGATGTCGGCTTGTTGGCCTCGGCATTAGCCAGGCCGGCTACAAGTGTCATGGGCGCGGAGGCTTATCGGGAACTAGCGGTGAAGGCGGCTGCGCTATTGGAGTCAATAGCCCGATTCTTTTGCGCCGGTTCCCTGTGTTTGCAAGGGCGGGAATGCAGTTCGAGTCCCATCCCGGGCACGTGTATTCCCTGTTCAGGGGCTTTTAGGCCTCTTAGTGTGGACAAATTGTGGGTCGGGAGGCCATGGGTCAGGATGCTGGCCTGATGTCGATGAGCACCTTCCCGATGGTGCCCTGCTCCACCGCGTCGTGTGCCGCGGCGGTATCTTCGAGCGGGAAGCGGGTCAGCGGCAGGCCGTGTTCTTCGCCAACGCGCATCGCACCGGCCTTCAGCGCCTCAGAGACAGTGGAGACGGCGTGCTGTTTCTGCTCCTCAGTGACCGTGTAGGTGAGGATGAACTGGTACCGGATGTTCTTCGTCATGCTTTCACGGATGGGAACCGTCACTGATTCTCCGGGATTCGACGCGTAGATGGCTATGGTTCCGCTTGGCTTGAGCACGCGTACGTCGGAGTCGATATTGGCTGGAGCGTTAACGTCGACGATGGTGTCGACTCCCCCGGGGGCTGCCTTGCGGACGGCAGTCACGACGTCATCGGTCCGGTAGTTGATGACTGTATGTGCTCCGGCGAGGCGTGCGAGTTCAGCTTTCCGGTCTCCGCTGACGGTCGTGATAACGGTTGCTCCGGCCCAG
The DNA here is from genome assembly GCF_044754225.1 of Arthrobacter sp. NPDC093125. NCBI lineage: Bacteria > Bacillati > Actinomycetota > Actinomycetes > Micrococcales > Micrococcaceae > Arthrobacter > Arthrobacter sp. NPDC093125. The sequence goes on from NZ_JBIVOQ010000014.1 coordinate 30,527, forward strand.
TTTGCTAGCTGAATGGAAGCGTGTCCCACTGCGCCTGCGCCGCCGGTGATCAGTACCGTTCGTCCCGCCAGGGCTCCGGGGGAGAGCCTGGCAGGGCCGTCCTCGTTCGAGGTCAGTGCTCGGTGCGCTGTCAAAGCGGGGATGCCGATGGACGCGCCTGTGTCGAAGGATTCAGCATCCGGAAGCGGGACTGCTTTGGCCGCCGGTACAACCGCATACTCCTGTGCCGTGCCCTCATTGCTGCCCCAGGCGACGTCCCAGAGCCAGACGCGGTCTCCGATGCTGAGTCCTGTCACTCCGGAGCCGACTTCATCGATCACGCCGGCACCGTCCTGGTTAGGAACCTTCGGTGCTGCCAGCGGGGTGCTTCCTCCGCCTGCCCGGGACTTCCAGTCGGTGGGGTTCACCCCCGAGACGACCACGCGGACCCGGACCTCACCAGGGCCGGGATCAGCCAGCGGCTTGTCCTGAAGCTTCAGCACCGAGGACGAACCTGTCTCTTCGTACACAATCGCTTTCACGTCTTCTCCAAATGAATCGGTTTACCCGTGCCCGGCCTTACCGAACCAACCTATCGAAGGACGGCGGCCAACTTCCTGTGCAGATGGGCTGTTCAAGAGCTCGTCGAGATTGCTGTCCGCAATGACATGTCCCTCGGGAAGCTGCTCACCAGTAACGTTGCCCTGGAAACGGGAGCCCAGACGGAACGTGCCCATGATCCTCTCGCCGTCTGGCACCCGGTTGAGGAGGAAATCCGGCGGGAACGTGTTGACCAGACAGTGCTCAGTCTTTAATCCGGACGGCCTGCACGACATCGTCGGAACGCAGTGCATGTACTGTTGCCTGCCAGGATTCGTAGCGTCCGTAGTTCGCCGGATCCAGTATGAAGGCCCAGCTGTCCTCGAGTTCTGTCCGCACGTCCGCGGGCCAATGCCGGTATCCTGCATTCGGCGACACCCCGGCTGCACGGACGCGGCTGTCGACGTCCTCAAAGATACGGTCCAGCCGGGCTCCGTATGCTTCGTCGTTTTCGTCGGGGTGCTCAATAATCAGTGGATGCCGGTTCAGGACGGCATGCCAGTCACCAAAATGGGACAGGAGTACCCGCTCCCGCGGCACCCTGCAGGTCAGCAGAACCTGCCCGGGAGCGAGCCCGCACAGGTCCATGAGCGTTTGGCGCCGTATCCGGGCCCAGAGCCAGATCGCTCCGTCACCGGTCGTGGGCAGCCGTGCATCCATCTGCCGGTACATCCAGTCGTAGCCGTCCGCGTGCAGCGGCGGTTCAGCCATGGACGGGTTGGGATTGAGCACTTCGTTGGTAAGGAGCGCCTCGAACGCCTCCGCCGTCTGGATCGTGTGCAGGAGGAGCCGGTCCTCCGAGATGTCGTGGCGCATGCGCCCCGGCGGGATGGCCACTGCGGGGCGGGCGCTTCGAATGGGAAATGCAGGCACAGGGCAATCATTGCCGAGAGCACCGACATTAGAGCGCAGGGGGTTAGGTGGAAGTGAAAGCGGCAACAGGGAGTCAGTTCGTTGGCGAGCGTGGAGAACCCGCCGCGTGGTTTCGAGCACTTTCCTCCTGAAGGCGCGCCCGGTCATGCACGCCTTTATTCTTCGGCCACGACATGTCCGAAGGAGGCGCAACGCCACGATGCTCGTTGGCTTGACCTTGGGTTCGCGCACGTCCCTTAGTGGCCCTTGGATGCGCCTACCTTTCGTTCCTCGTCATACCAATACAACCAACCTTGACAACAACCAACCTTGACAAGATTTATTGTCAAGGCCACGATGGTGATGTGCAAGACGTTGAAGTTATCGAAAGCGCGGAGGCAGCCGCCGCCGCATTGGATCCGGTCCGGGCCAGGCTGCTCAGCGAACTGGCTGTTCCGGCCTCGGCCGGTGGGCTCGCCGCCCGAGTCGGCATCACGCGCCAGAAGATTAACTACCACCTCAAGGCGCTTGAGGAGCACGGCCTCGTGGAGCTGTTTGAGGAGCGCCGTCACGGGGGCATCACCGAGCGGGTGCTGCGGGCCTCGGCTGCATCGTTCGTCGTGTCCCCAGCGGCGGTAAGCGCGACGGCGGCTGATCCGGACGCCAACGACGACCACCTGTCAGTGCGGTACCTCGTTGCGCTGGCCGGCAGGCTGATGCGGGAGGTCGGGGCCCTGGCGCGCCGCGCCGACGCGTCCGGCAAGGGCCTGCCGACGCTGACCATCGACACGCAAATCGGCTTCCAATCGGCCGCCGACCGGGCTGCCTTCGCTGACGATCTGACCGCCGCGGTGCTCGACCTGGCCGCTCGCTACCACCATGACGACGGGCGCCCGCACAGACTGGTCGTCGCCGCACACCCCCTTCCCGAGGAGAACCGATGAGCACGACCCCGACTGTCCCGTACCGCCTAGAGTTCAGCGTCGAGGTTCCGGGGACCCCGGAACAGGTCTGGCAGGCCATCGCCACCGCCCCCGGCATGAGCGCCTGGTTCTTGCCGACGGAAATGGAGGAACGCGAGGGAGGTTCCCTACATTTCACGATGGGCCCGGAGATGGGCTCCGACGGTCAGGTCACCGGGTGGGATCCGCCGCGCCGCTTCGCATACGACGAGGACTGGGCGGCCCTCATGGGCAAAGACCCGGATGAGCTCAGCCCGCTGACGTCGGAGTTCCTCGTCGAGGCGCAATCCGGCGGCACCTGCGTCGTGCGCGTCACCACCAGCGGCTTTGGGACCGGCGCGGACTGGGAGTCAGAGTTTTGGGATGACATGGGAGCCAACTGGATGCCGTTCTTCGACAACCTGCGCCTTTACCTGTCGCACTTCCCGGGGCAAAAGGCCACGCAGCTGGAGGCCACCGCCTCCCATCCCGGCGACGCACAGGCGCTCTGGTCGGCCCTGCACGACGCCCTCCGGCTCGGCGACGAGGGTACGACGGTCGAGATACGCGGCGCTACCGGCAGGATCGAGCGTGCCGGGGAGCGGCAGGCGCTGGTCCGGCTCACCGCGCCGGTGCCAGGGATGCTCAGCATCTTTGCTTACGGCGAAGGCGAAGGCGAAGGCGAGGGCGCGGGCGAGGGTACGGCGACGGCAGGCGTACGGGCGTACCTGTTCTCCCCGGACGCAGCGGACTACGTGCGGCGCGAAGAACCGGCGTGGCAAACCTGGCTGCAGGAGCTCATCGTCCCGGCCTGACCTTCCGCGCGCAGCAGCCTGAGCGGCCCGGGCACTCAACACACCCCTCCGATGGCGCTGGACCCCTGGTGGTGGCTGGGCTGGGTGCCGGAAGTATTACCAGCGGCCTGTACGCCAAGGCACAGGAACAACAGCATGCAACCCGCCCCGCCCACTCCGACGTTACAGACGTGTGAGGTTCTGGACCGGGCTGAGCCGGGAACGTGATCGGGTAGGCGAGGGTTAGTGCTCGCGGGCAGTCTTTGGATTCACAAGTGGATGCTCTGGTGGTGGCAGGTGCTGTGCGCGTGTTCCAGGAGTACGCATTCGGGTGCCACCCAAGCGAGGGCGCGCTGGAAAGAGTGCTTGGACTATCTGCAGTCTGCCGACGTTCTTGTGGTCGCGGATCTGACCAGGCTCGGTCGCTGTGCAGCTTGGGGACCGGGCGTAACAGGAAATTTCGCGAGGACCGGCGGAGCCCCCGGGCGGTTCCGCTCGGCGCCTCCCGTGGCCTCCTAGGTGAAGGGCGGCGGGGCGGCCGTTCGTTGCGATAGTCGGCGATCCGGGTGATCGTCATTTCCGCCCCGCCGCAGTCTTTGGATGTGGCGCCTCCATTTGGCTGTCTATGGTTGGCTTCGCTGGGTGTATATGCGGGGGTTGACGCGCCAGATGTCAATACCGTCGTCGCGGTGAATCAGTATGCGGTCCTGCCCGTTGGTGAGTTGGATCCATACGATGCTGGCATCATGGGTTGATTCGTCGACGTAGCCGGTGCCCAATACGGCGCGTCCGCGGCGGAGCTCTATGAATTCGTGCCGCCACAAGTATTTCCAATGCTTCATTAGCAGGGGTTCACGTCGTCGTTCGTGCACAGGTCTGGCTGCCGCTGTGGAGAGCTTCGAGTCTGAAGCGGGCTGCACAGCAGCTCGTTTGTGGCGTGAGGTCCGGATGCGACCGTGCTTGTCTTTTTCCACGTTGAACTTCATTTCGGTGATTTGACCACGGGTTGGGGTATGGATGAGTGGACGGACTCGCCGAGGGCGGGATTCAGCCGGCTTGTCCCGATCAGGTCCGTAGTTGGCCGGCGCGATTTGGCCTGGATATTACGATGGCAGGCTGCGTCTGTCAGGGTTCATTTCTGTACTGCAAGCCAATCCAGGGCAGTGCAATCAGTTCATCGCCGTCGGGGGTTTGGCTAAGTATCTGGATGGCTGCTTCGATGACCTGTTCCGGCTCGTTCCATTGGTTGGCCGACTGTGTGCCCATGTTCTCCCGTGACCCTCCCGGCCTCGTTGAACACCTGCAGGCGCAATTCATCCAAGTACGACCGCCTCAGGACGGTAGACCGAATCTCGGAGATGGCAACCGTGAGTGCCTGGCATCCGCAAGTCCGGAGCAGCCCTGGCGCCGTCATTCCGGCAGCGCCGCCCACCGGTCGCCTCAGCAGACCCAGCGGGGAACTTTGCCGCTCAGAAAGCAGCTCCTGGCCGCCCGCCGTCGTAAGTTCATATTCGGTGTACCCGAAGAACAGAAAGTTGCCGTCGTCGAGCCAAAGGAGCAACTGGTGGAGCTGTTCCGGTGGCGGAACAACAGCCTGCGGGAATCCGTCTACCGAGGTAACGGCCTCGGAGACCTTGCCGTGGATGGCAGCGGCGTCCTCAGCGACGATACGGACATCGTCCAACACCCTTTGCAGGCGTTCCGTGAGCTCGCTCTCGGCTGCCTCATCTGCCAGCTTGCCGATTTCCATGGCCACCCAGGTCTCTGATGTTCCACGGGCAGGCGGCACGGACTCTTCCAGAAGGCCTTCTCTGGAAGGTCCGGGGCGGACGTCCAGCAGGGTGTGGGAATCCGGATCGCGCAGCACCTGGAAGGTCGGATGAACGAGCAGCCGGATTGAGGCGTCTTCACGGGCGAGCTCAGCCATTACGGACTGAACCAGGTAGGGCAAGTCCTCTGTAACCACTGCAACGATGCTCGCCTCGAGCTCATTCAGGATGCCGACTGCGGCCTGTCCCGGGCGTCGCGACGACGCCACCGAGAGATGCACAGCTCTGGCCCGGAGGGTTTCGGTGCTGTAGTTCTGCACCTCCTCCGTGGGGACATGAGCGTAGTAGTCAGGGAGGAAATGCCTGTCGGGCTTGATGGAGCCGGCAGCAGCAGTATGCTCCGCGCGGTCAGATTTGGGTGACATGGCGATGCGCCTCCACACCGCGGCGTGTTATCGCAAGCTGCGGCTGATCAGCTCGTCTCGCGCATGTTTTCATCATCGCCGCAACCCGGAAACACGTCCAGAGCCGCAGCGCCCAGGGTTCCGTCATCTGTCTAAAGTCGGCTTTCTCCCCGATGGCCGACGTTCCATTGGACGGCCCCACTCCGAGCCGTGAATAGCGCCTGACAAGAAAGCGGGGGTCGTCGCTTCAATGTAGCGCTGCAGGACGATGGGCAGGGGCTCCGCCCAGAGCGTGATCAATAAGGCGTGGAAGCGCCCTCCTTGCCAAAGGGTCTGCCGCCGATCATAAGAAATCGGGCGGGTAGGGCACGAGTCACTTGGAGTCGGTGATGGTGCCTGGGAATCTAGGTCGTGCCGGGCCCTTGGGCGCGCCCGAAAGGCTGCCGCATTCCACTGGACCGTGCATTGAGCGGGCAAAAAAAGAAGGGTGTGGCAATGTGCACACCTTGGGCTTCGGATTCGGTTGAACTGAGGTCGGACCGCACGGATTGGGGAAGTCCCACCTCGGGCGCAGCGGTTTACCTGTTCAGGTTTTTAGCCTATGAGTATGCACAATTTGTGTTGTGAAGGGCCCCCTCGGGGGCCTTTTTCATTGGTGGCCGTTGCTGTGGCCGGTTGCCTCCTTGGCTTCCTGGATCGACGCTTTCGTCGTCCCACACCACTTCATGGGCGTTCATGGCTCGACCAACATGACATGAGGAAAATTCCGTGCGGGTTCCTGGGCTGCGTGTTTCGGATTTCACCCGGGTTTCCTTTCGTCCGCTCGTAGTGGCTGTTCTGCTAGTTCATGCTGGGTGCGGGGGAGGGTTACATGACTTGTAGCCCACTGAGGTTGAAGATAGATGCCGTCGACGCGCGCAGGCCGTCTGATACTCCCCGACCTGAGCCAGTCACCTCGGCCGCTAAGGCATACAGCCATCAGCGCCCGAGGTCGCCTGACGACATCGCATGTTAGCCTGCCGGCATGCTGACGGGCCACCCAGTCACTGCCACCGCGTGCGGGTTTATGGACCGAAGCTGGAGATGCGAGACTCTGCGTCAGAGTTCGAAGTCTTCATCCGCATACTGCCCGTTGAGCTGCAGACAACGGGCGCTCAGGCCTTCATCCAGGAACTATTCGCGTGGAGAACGGCCCTCGTGCGGGACTGCCAGCAGCTGCCGGAGCTTCCTCCCGAAGCTGACCGCTCCTCTGCGGAAATCAAGGCCCTGCGCATGAGGACCGACGCGTTCGTGGAGTATCTGGATGACTGGCTACATGTGCCCGACCGTGAGCTCGGCGACTACTCCGAGCAGATGAGGAAAGGAATGGATCCGCCGTTGGCCGGACATCGATCCGGAGCTGCACCTGAAGCCTCAGTTAGGTGGCACCAGCACTGGGTCGTAGGCACGGATCCAGCGGCGGCAACCGCCGGAGCTGGCACCGTCAGTATCTCTCGCCGGTCGCGTCCACGGTAAGGCCGCGCAATGCGGCGTGGCTTGCCCAGAAGAAGAAACTACCTTGGGACGGGACTATAGCAAGTCCAAAATCCGCGAGCAGGAGGGGTGCGGGGCGGGTTGCTACGGTTTGGCGGGGCAGTGCATTACTCGCCAGGGACCGGGCTAGTTACTAAATCACGCCCTCATCCACAATAGCGACGCGCGCAGGACTCAGTAACGAATTTGTAACATAAAGCTTTTCTTGCTTACATGGGAGGTAGCCATACCCTCACGTGGTATGCGTGTACCCGCTTCGCCAAACCCCGCCGGCGGTACATGAACCCTTATCTCTAGGCGGGGGCGGAAGACCCACGAATGACGCCTTTGGGCGTCTTGGGGTGAAGCCTGGCCCTGTCATTGCATGCCCGTGAGGCGCGTGTCAGGGGAGGCCGGACAGTCCACTCGTCCGAATCCGACAGCTAATTTCGCCGGCGTCGAGAGGATCTACGCTTTGCCTTCCCACGACAACCACGGCCCACGCCGTGCCATTTTCTCGAGTACATCCGGCAAGGGCCGCCGCCGGGCAGCCTCATCCCCAATGCCGACGCTGCGGGGCCGCGGCCAACAGCTGGCTGTTGCGGCGGCAGTGACCGGAATGATTGGCATGACGGTGCTCACCACGGCTCACGCCGCGCCAGCCGGGATCTCGACGGCGCGCGAAGTTCGCGCCGAGGCGGCCGCCGCCCCCGCCGCCCAGCCGTCCCTGGCGGCGGAGGCAGGATCGTCGCTTGTTTTTGATCGGCCCCAGGTCGAGTCCTCCCCGGCGCCGAAAGCGGCACCGAAAGCGGCACCGAAAGCGGCGTCCAAACCGGCGCGGAAAGCGGCACCGAAAGCGGCGTCCAAACCGGCACGGAAAGCGGCACCGAAATCCGCCCGGGTTTCCGCGCCTTCGGCAGGCCTACGGGCGCCGCTCGCCTCTGTGAACGTGAGTTCGCCATTTGGGCTCCGCGGCAATCCCCTGACCGGGGCCGCCGGCGAAATGCATACCGGGCTTGATCTCGCAGGGGCATGCAACACGCCCGTGTTGGCTGCAGCTGCGGGAAAGGTAACGGAGGCAGGCTGGAGCCCGTACGGTGGCGGAAACCGGATTGTAGTTGACCACGGCAAGGGCCTGAAGACCACATACAACCACCTTGCCAGCATCGGCGTTTCGAAGGGTCAAGCCCTGGGCAAGGGTAGTCGGATAGGCGCTGTCGGAACCACCGGTAACTCCACTGGCTGCCATCTTCACTTTGAAGTGATGGTCAAGGACCGGACCGTCAACCCCGCCGCTTACCTCTAGGGCAATGACACTAGGACCTGTCAGCATTTGCTGAAAGTTCTGCTTAGTTTGAGTAACGGGTTCATCGAAACCGTCCACCGCAACCGGCAGCACCCCTACGCGGAGAAGCTCCTCGCCTCCGTGCCCGGGTCACCCGGCTTGACCCTCGACCAACCGCCGCTATACAACCGCCGGAGCAAGATGGCCCGTCCCGGCGCAGGAATGCTGCGCCGAAACGGGCCAGTTGTGGTGCCGCTGGGGCAATCCCCTGACTTCGTAAAAACGCACCGGTCCGCGTTTTACGATCCTGCATGGTCCGGACGCTCCAGCAGCCGTGAGGCGGCGTATCCGATGACCAGGCCCCAGAAGGCCGAGTGGATGTTGAACAGATCCAGGCCGGAGATGGTCACCACGAAGGTCACCAGCGCGCCCAGGGTGAAGGTGGTGGAGAATGCGGTCACGAACGCCTGCTGGAGTGCCCGCAGCATCGCGATTCCGCCCAGGACCAGGACGAATTCCTTGGGCGTGGCCAGCATCAGCCTGGTCAGGGTGGGAGCCAGCGCCGCGCAGGCCAGTGCGAGGCAGCCGTAGGTCACCGCTGCGGTGTACTGGCGCTCTTTGGCTCCCGACGACGTCAACAAGGCGTTGGTGGGGCCGGTCACGCAGGCCGATACGGCACCTAAGCCGGCGTTCAGTACGGAGAACGCGCCGGACACAATCGCAAAAACGTTGACGGGCGGCCGGTGCCCGGCGGCGCGGAGCACGGCGATGCCCTGGCCGTTCTGGACGAACAGCACTGTCAGCGCCAGGGGAACCACGAGCTCCAGTTGCGCGGCCCAGGTGAACACGGGAGGGGTGAACACCGGGGCGGCCAGGAGCGGCCCCGGCCCGCGGGGAACGAATTGCCCGCTGACGGCCACCGCCAGGCATCCTGCCACCAGCGTGCCGAGGACCGGGGGAAGGAACTTTCCCAGGCCCGGAACGGCGGTCAGGAGGAGGAAGGCGCCCACCATCGGGGCGGCAATGGCCGGATTGGCCTGGCTTGAGGAAACGATGTCCGTGCCGAAGCGGAGGAAGACGGCGGCAACCATGGCCATGACGATCGGCATGGGAATTGTGGCCATGATCCGCCGGACCACCCCGGTTGCGCCCAGGGCCAGGATGAGCAGGCCGGCCGTGAAGAACGTGCCCACCACTTCCGGGAAGGACAGATGCTGCAGCGACGGCCCCAGCAGCACCGTGCCGGGAATGGACCAGGCAAACCCCAGCGGCTGCCGGTAGAGGAGCGACATGATGAGCGTCGCGGCGCCGCCGGAGAACAGGATGCCGAAAACCCACGAGGCGAGCTGGTCCTGGGTCAGCCCGCCGGCCGCGCCGACGGCCAGGGTGACGGCGATGGGCCCGGACGCGGTGAAGACCAATCCGATGGCGCCGTTGGACAGGTAGGGCAGGTCCACGTCGCGAAGGAACCGGCGGGGTCCGGGCGGACGGTGCCCGGGCCGTTCCAGGAGCGGTTGCTGCAATGGCGCGGGCGTCGGCGCGGGTGTGGTCCAGGGATGGATTGGGGCTGGGTCCTGGCGGGAACTGGGCATCCTGGCTCCTGGCTGCGGGGTAGAAAAGGCAGGCGCCCCGGAGTTACCGCTCCGGGGCGCCTGGCGTTGCCGGGCTCAAGCCCGGCATCAGACAAGAAGGGGCAAGGACCTACTTGGTCTGGCCTTCCTTCGCGAGGATGTAGTTGTAGACAACTTCCTCGCCGGTTCCGCCGTCCGTGCGCGGTCGCGGGTCGAGCATCAGTTCGGGCTTGACGGCCGATGCGATGTCGTCCGCGTTGTGCGGGTCGCCCGGGAAGTAGAGCTGCTGGGTGACGGGCTGGTAGCCGGGTGCCGAGACCTTGATGTGGATGTGGGCCGGACGCCAGGCGTGCCAGCCGGCCGCCTCGATGAGCTGGCCGCAGGCGCCGTCGGTGGGAATCTGGTACGGCGCGGGGCGCATCGTGTTGATCTCGAAGCGGCCCTGGTCATCTGCCTTGACCGTGGCGCGGAAGAGCCATTCGGGCAGGCCCGGCGCGTACTGCGAATAGAAGCCGGCGGCATCGGCGTGCCAGATCTCCACCTGTGCGTTTTGGAGGGCGTTGCCGTTGGTGTCCGTGAACTGGCCGGTGAAGCGCAGGGGGGTGCCCTCTTCGCCGTCACGCATCTGGACGGTTGCCGGCGTAGGCAGCTCGGGGGATCCGGGCACGTAGTAGGGCCCCTCGATGGTGCCCTTGGTGCCGGGGCGCTCCTGGGAGTTGACGTCCTCTACCGTGTGCTCAAGCCACACGTCGAGGAACAGCGGCCACTCGCCGTCGGTACCCACCTTGATCAGCCACGCCTTCAGCGCGTTGTACTCCTCGTAGGTGACCTGGTGCTCAACGACGATGTCGTTGGCAGCCTTGATGAGGGCGCCGGCCAGCAGGCTCACGCGTTCCTTGGGCACGTGCAGTTCCGAGAGCTTGCCGGAGGCGGTGAAGCGCTCGGTCGCCTTCGAACCGGCCTCAACGGCAGTGCCCTCGTTCTCGTTCCGGCTATTCACTTGGGTCTCACTCATGGCGGTCTCCACCTTCGTCTTTGAGTAGGGGCCAGGAAGGTCTCCTGCACCCGCCGCGGGACGCTGGCGCAGGGAACCCTGCTGCCGCGCGGTATCGCGTGATGTCTGTCTCATCGTAGGCCTCAGGATAAGGACGCTACAAATATCGATAATGCCCATTTTCGGTCATTATCGGTACATAAAGACACCCTTGGTCGACCCTAGGTGTTTGCCTGATGTGAGTGGAGTCACGAGCGGGAAGAATTGCCTCTAACGTCCGCTGCTGGCACCGATGCCCGGCCCGGACCTCCCGCCCATCCGTCCAGCAATCTCCAATGAAGGAGCACGCCATGACCGAGAACCTGATCCATGCCCGCGAGGTCCTTGCCGACGCCGTGATCGATGACCGTGAGAACGGCATCATCCGGGCCAAACGCGAGATCTTCACCGACCAGGAGATCTTCGAACTCGAGATGAAGCACATCTTCGAAGGCAACTGGGTTTACCTCGCCCACGAGTCGCAGATCCCCAACGTGGGTGATTACTTCACCACGTACATCGGCCGCACCCCGGTGATGATCACCAGGGACAAGGACGAGAAGCTGAACTGCATCGTCAACGCCTGTTCGCACCGCGGCGCCATGCTGTGCCGCCGCAAGACGGACAACCGCACCACCTTCACCTGCCCGTTCCACGGCTGGACGTTCAAGAACTCCGGCGAGCTGCTGAAGGTCAAGGATTCCCGGGACGCCGGCTACCCCGAGACCTTCAACAAGGAAGGCTCGCACGACCTCACCAAGGTGGCCCGATTCGAGTCCTACCGCGGCTTCCTGTTCGGCTCGCTGAAGGCTGACGTGCTCCCGCTCGAGGAGCACCTGGGCGATGCCACCAAGGTGATCGACTCGATCGTTGACCAGTCACCCGAAGGCCTGGAGGTGCTGCGCGGTTCCTCCACCTACACCTATGACGGCAACTGGAAGGTCCAGGCCGAGAACGGCGCGGACGGCTACCACGTCACGGCCGTGCACTGGAACTACGCAGCCACCACGGCCCGCCGCAGCGCCGGTGACTCCGCGACCAAGACCAAGGCCATGGACGCCGGCAAGTGGGGCAAGGTCAAGGGCGGCTTCTACTCCTACGACCACGGACACCTGCTCCTGTGGCAGGAATGGACCAACCCCGAGGACCGCCCGCTGTGGGACCGCCGCGACGAACTGGTCCAGAAGTACGGCGAGGAGATGGCCAACTTCATGATCAACATCTCGCGCAACCTCTGCCTGTACCCGAACGTCTACATCATGGACCAGTTCTCCTCCCAGATCCGCCACTTCCGGCCGATCTCGGCGGACCAGACCGAGGTGACGATCTACTGCATCGCACCCAAGGGCGAGTCCCAGGAGAACCGCTCCAAGCGCATCCGCCAGTACGAGGACTTCTTCAACGCCAGCGGCATGGCCACCCCGGACGACCTGGAGGAATTCCGCTCCTGCAACAAGACCTACTGGGCCACCAGCGCCCCGTGGAACGACATGACCCGCGGCTCCACCCATGAGATCGCCGGCCCTGACGAGCAGGCCCAGGCCCTGGGCATGACCCGGGTGATTGCCTCCGGCGTGCGCACCGAAGACGAAGGGCTCTACCCCATCCAGCACGGGTACTGGAAGGAAGTCATGGACCGTGCCCTGGCGGAGCACGAGGAGCGCTCCGCACCGGATTCCGTCCCCGCCACCGCCTGACAGCGGCCGGGAACCAAAAGACCGGAACCAAAAGACCACGGAACCAGAGCCCACCGGAACCACAGAGAGCGCAGAACCCATGAGCAACCTGACCCAAACCGCCCCGGTCCTGAAGACCGCCGAGGAGATCGCAACCCTCGAGACCGTCCGGGCGTTCCTTTACCGGGAAGCCCGCCTGCTGGACGACCGCCAGTTCGATGAATGGCTTGAGTGCTACCACCCGGACTCCGAATTCTGGATGCCGGCGTGGGACGTCGACGACCAGCTGACGCAGGATCCCCAGAACGAGATCTCCCTCATCTACTACGACAACCGCGGCGGCATCGAAGACCGGGTGTTCCGGATCAAGACCGACCGGTCTTCTGCCACCTCCCTTCCCGAGCCGCGCACGGGCCACAACATCACGGACATCGAGGTTTTGGCGAACGACGGCGGCCAGGTCCAGGTGCGCTTCAACTGGTTCACCCTCTACTTCCGCTACAACACGACGGACACGTACTTCGGCACCAGCTTCTACACGATCGACCTTTCCGGCCCGGAGCCGGTGATCCTGAAGAAGAAAGTGGTCCTGAAGAACGACTACATCCACCACGTGGTGGACGTCTACATGATCTGATCTGCCCGAACCGGCGCCCTGGGAATTCCCAGGCGCCGTACGGCAGGTCCCACACGCGAGCCCGCCGGGCACGCCACAACTTTTCCCGGGCCGCGACGGCGCGCCCGCTCAGTCAGGAGGACCCCATGGGCCACAAAGTAGCCCTCAGCTTCGAGGACGGCGTCACCAAAGTCATTAAGGTCGGCGACTATGAGACCGTCATGGACGCGGCCTACAAGGCGCGCATCAACATCCCGTCGGACTGCCGCGACGGTGCCTGCGGCACCTGCAAGGCGTTCTGCGATTCCGGCTCCTTCGACCCGGGGGACTACATCGACGACGCCATGACCGAAGAGGAGCTCGAAAAGGGCTACCTGCTGACCTGCCAGGCCGTCCCGGAATCCGACCTGGCCATCCAGATCCCGGCCACGTCGGAGTCGGCGAAGACGGCCGCGGCCACCTTCACTTCCACCATCAAGGAGCTCAACCGGCACACGGACACCACGGTGTCCTTCACCCTCCAGGTGGACAACCGGGACGCGCTGGCCTTCCTTCCCGGCCAGTACGTCAACCTCAAGGTCCCCGGAACCGACGCCGAGCGCTCCTACTCTTTCAGCAGCGGACCCGAGGTCCAGGACGCGTCCTTCATGGTGCGCGTGACCCCGCAGGGCGCCATGTCCGAGTACCTGCGCGACCGCGCAGCAGTAGGCGACTCCATCCACTTCACCGGCCCCTACGGATCATTCTTCCTGCGCGAGCCCAAGCGGCCCCTGCTGCTCCTGGCCGGCGGCACCGGCCTGGCCCCGCTCCTGTCCATCCTGGAAAAGCTCTCCGAAAACCCGCCGTCCACCCCGGTCCACCTGATTTACGGGCTCACCCGCGAGGCGGACATCGTGGGCCTCGACTGGCTGCGCGCCTACGAAGCGAAGCTGCCCGGCTTCACCTGGAACTACATTGCCTCCGAGCCCGGCACATCCGCCCCGCACACCGGCTACGTCACGCAGATCATCGAACCCGCGCACCTCAACGAAGGCGACGTGGACATCTATCTCTGCGGCCCGCCCCCCATGGTCAACGCGGTCTCCAAGTGGCTGGACACCGAAGGCATCCAGCCCGCCAACTTCTACTTCGAACGGTTCGCGCCGAAGGAGACCACCGGAGGCGACGCCGAAACGGGCGCCCCGGCGCCGGCTGAAAAGATCCAGGCCGAAGGCGACACGATGAGCCGCGGCGAGGCAGTGTCCTCGCTGGAGACCGGCCGGCTGGATTTCCGCAAGGAGGACAGCTTCGCCCAGCTCGACGCACGCATGGGCCTGGAGCTTGCCGTCAGCGAACTGCTGCTGGGCCGGCTCAGCGAGGAGCAGCTGCGCCAGTTCCGCCGACTCGCCGAAGCCACCACGGACTCGGTTGCGGGCGGGAACATCACCAACCCCGAGGAGTTCGCGCGTACCAACGAGGAATTCCACGAGTACCTCTTCATGATCTGCGACAACCCCATGCTCCTGGAGTCCTACCGCCGCCTGGACGTGCACGCCCAGATGGCCGCGGCACTCGAAGCCGGAACGCCGATCTTCGAGCGCGTCACCCAGGACCACCTGGACATCGTGGACGCCTTCGAACGCGGCGATAAGGACCGCCTCCGCGCCGTCATCACCGCACACGCCCACGACGCGAAGGACACCATGGCCGGGGCCATCGACGCCAAGGCCACCCGCTGATGGCGGCGCCGTACGCCGGTCAATTCGTGACGCCCGGCAGGTTCGGCGGCAAGGTCGCCGTCGTCACCGGCGCCGCCCAGGGGATCGGCCGGAAGGTGGCCGAACGCATCGGTGCCGAAGGCGGAACAGTGGTCCTGGTGGACCGTGCGGAACTGGTCCACGACGTGGCTCGCGGCATCGAAGAGGCCGCAAACGTGTCCGGCTCCGGTGGCTCGGCCACGTCCGTCACCGCGGACCTGGAGACCTTTGCCGGCGCCACCCAGGCGGTCAAGGCGGCACTCGCAGCCCACGGACGCGTGGACGTGCTGGTCAACAATGTGGGCGGCACCATCTGGGCGCGCCCCTACGAGGAGTACGACGAGGAGAAGATCGAGAAGGAAATCCGCCGCTCGCTCTTCCCCACCCTCTGGAGCTGCCGGGCGGTACTGCCGGCGATGCTCGAACAGGAGTCGGGAACCATCGTCAACGTATCCTCGGTGGCGACACGCGGCATGCACCGCGTCCCGTACGCCGCGGCAAAGGGCGGCGTTAACGCCCTGACCCAAGCCTTGGCCATGGAGGTGGCCGGCCGCGGCATCCGCGTGGTTGCCACCGCGCCGGGCGGCACCGAGGCGCCTCCGCGGAGGGTCAAACGCGGGCCGGAAGCCCAATCCGCCACCGAGAAGGCCTGGTACCAGGTGATCGTGGACCAGACCGTGGAGTCGTCCTTCATGAAGCGCTACGGAACCCTGGACGAGCAGGCCGCGCCAATCGTCTTCCTCGCCTCCGACGAAGCGTCCTACCTGACCGGCAGCATCCTCCCGGTGGCCGGCGGGGACCTGGGGTAGCCCGTGGACCCGCGCCGGAAGGGGCGGGCAGGCCACTCCGGTAGACTTGCGGCCATGACTGCGGGGTCCGTCCAGGGCGATATCGGTGCGGATTCGCCGCTGGTGGGCCGCGCTGCGGTGTTCGAGGAGCTCCTGGACATCCTCCGCACGGTCCGCAAAGGCAAGGTGGCCACCGTGGTCCTCACCGGCCCCTCGGGTTGCGGAAAAACCGCCGTGCTGGAGTCCTTCCTGGAGCATTGCCGCACGGGCGCCCGCGGCGTCCGCATCCTTTCGGCCATGGGCGATGAGTGGGAAGCGCAGTTTGCGCTCGCCGGCTACTCCCAGCTCATGCTCACCTCACCGCTGCGTTCGGCAAAGGCGTACGACGGCGGCCCGCACCTTCCGGCTACGCCCGTCGCCGCCCTGAGCGCGGACCAGGTGGTCAACTACGCGTCCACCCTCAGTACCCACCTCGAAGGGCTGCAGTCGCACGGAAGCGTGGTGGTCGCCGTCGACGACGTCCACAAACTGGACGTGGAAAGCCTGCGTATCCTCACGTTCGTCATGCGCCGGCTGCACGGCAAGCGGATTCTTTTCCTGCTGACGCTCAATCCCGCCGAGGCGCCGCGCATCCCCGCCGGCGTCCTGGACTTCCTGACCGGACACCAAGTGGAGCGGATCCCCCTGGAACCGCTCAGCGCGCAGCAGGTCCAGGAACTAGCCCGGCGTTTCCACGGCATTGACCTCAGCGTCACCGCGGCCCACGGGCTGGTCCGGCATACGGGCGGCCTGCCGCAGCCTGTGGTGGAGTTGCTGCGCGAACTGCCCCCGGAGACCTGGCTGACCTGGTTCCCCTCGCTGCCGCCCTCGTCCAGGCTCCGGGCCAGGGTGCGCAGCGTCCTGGACGCCGCCTCGCCCGGACTCGTTGCCGTCGCGGAGGCGGCGTCCGTGCTGGGGCGCAGCGCCGGACTGGCGGAAGTGGCCGCGGTCAGCGGGGTGGCGTCCGTCCTCGAAGCCCTGGACGAAGGCCACCGCGCCGGCCTCCTGGGGCTGTCCGTGGACCAGGCGCGCTCCGCCGTCGTCTTCGTTGAACCCGGCACCGCCGAGGCGATTTACGAGCAGATTGTTCCCAGCCGCCGCATCGCGCTGCACCGGCTGGCCGCCGAAGCCGTGGAACCGGAAGGCGAGAAACTGGGGCACCGGGTTTCGGCAACGCCAGCCGCGGACCAGTCGCTGGCCGAAGAACTCGAGGATTTCGCCAACCGCCAGGCAGACGTGGGGGCATGGCAGGACGTCGCAACGGCGCTGTTTTCCGCTTCCCGGCTTTCGTTGGATATCCGGGCACGCAACGACAGGCTCCTGCGCGGAGTGGACGCGCTGGTGGGGGCCGGAAACGTAGCCGAGGCCCAGACCTGGTCCGCAGCCGTTGACGCCCTGCCGCCCTCGCCGCTGCGCTCCTCCGTGCTGGGCTACCTGTCCACTGTGTCCGGCCAGAACGACAGCGCCCAAAGCCAGTTGGAAATGGCGTGGCGCACCAGCAACCCGGAGCGCGAACCGAAGGCCGCCGCCCAGGTGGCACAGCGTTTCGTCCTGCACGGGGTGGCATCCTGGGACGGGCCGATGATCACCGGCTGGGCGGAGCGTGCAATGGCCCTGACCGAGCCCGGGACGCCAGCGCACGTCGAGTCGGAAGCCATCTACGGCCTGGGCCTGTACGCGCGGGGCCGGCTGGGGGAGGCGGAGGCATCCTACCAGCGGGCGTTCGCGCACGCAGCCGAGAACGCGCAGAAGCAGCGCGTGCAGATGGGAGCTGGCTGGCTGGCACTGCGGATGGACAACGTGGAAGCGGCCCTGGTGAACTTCGAGTCGGCTGCCCCCACCGAGTACCGCGGCGGGTCCCTGCGGATCTCCCTGTGGGCCGAGGCGTGGCTGGCCCGCACCCATCTGGTGCTGGGGAACTGGGATGCCGCGGCGGCCACCATCGCCCGCTCCAGTGTCCGCCTGGAAACCTCCCGGATGCCCCTGATCCGGCCCCTGCTGTACTGGACCGCCGCGGAGCTCTGGTCCATGCGCGGCGACTGGGACCGCGCCCGCTATTACGTCTCCCAGGCCGCGGTCCAGCCGGGAACCTACCGGGCCATGCAGGTGCCGGCCAGCCTGGCGCGGGCCCGGTTCCACGAGGCGCGGGCTGATTATGAAAGCGCCCTCGCCGTGCTGCAGCCGCTGACCGAACTGGACCCGTGGACCGAGGACCGGGTGTCCTTCTGGCCCTGGCAGGACACGTACGTTAACGCCCTGGTGATGACCGATCAGCTGGACACCGCCGACGCTTTCCTGACCTCCTTCGAGGGGTTGCGGCGCGAACGCGAAGTCCCCTCCGACATGGCACGAATGGCCTGGGCGCGAGGCCGGCTGCTGGCGGCCCAGGGGGATCCCGACGCTGCCAGGGAGCATTTCGAGGCCGCCTTGGGCCACCTCCGCGGGCTCAACCGGCCCTACCTGCGGGCCCGGATCAGTTTTGCTTTCGGGCAGAGCATGCGCCGCGCCGGCAAGCGCCGGCTGGCGTCTTCGGTGCTGCGTGCGGCACGGGACCTCTACGACTCACTGGGCGCGGCCACCTATGTGGAGCGCTGCGACAGGGAGCTCAAGGCGACCGGTCTCGACGTCGGAAATCTCCCTGACCCTGCCGATTCGGTACTCACCGCCGCGCGGGACCACCACGTCCAGCTCACCGCGCAGGAGCAGGCGGTGGCCGAACTCGTGGCCGGGGGTGCGACCAACAAGGAGGCGGCCCGCGCCCTGTTCCTCGCCGAGAAGACGGTGCAGTACCACCTCACGCGGCTCTACCGGAAGATGGGCATCCGGTCCCGCAGCGAGCTCGCCGCCGCGTTCCGGGCCAGGGACTGACCCGGAACGGCTGGCTGGTTCCTACTTAACGTCGGAGGGGTGCTTGGCCAGCGGCACCACCGAGATCTCCATGTACGGGAACAGCGGGAGATTCTGGAGGATGTCGTGGAGTTCCTCGTTGGAATCCACGTCAAAGATCGAGTAGTTGGCGTATTCACCCACCACGCGCCAGATTTCCGGCCATTTCCCCGAGCGCTGCAGCTCCTGCGAGTAGGCCTTCTCCTTGGCCTTGATTTCAGCCGCCTCGGATGCGGGCAGGTCTGCGGGCAGATTGACGTCCATATGGACCAGGTACTTCACTGATTTTCCTTTCGTGGAAGGGGTGGCTTAGCGGTCGCTGCGGTAGCGCTCGAGCTTTTCCGCGTTGACCCCGGTGCCCACGCCGGAGCCCTCGGGCACGCGGATGCGCCCTTCGATGATCTGCAGGGGTTCGGCCAGCAGGTCGTCCGCCATGTCCAGGTAGTTCGACAGTTCCGCGGCGCGCTTGGCAGTGTGGGCGAACGCGGCGCCGAACACCACCGAAGCCACCGTGCCCACCTGGGTGTCGATCTGGTTGCCGATGTACACGTCGATGCCCATGCCCTCGGCCATCCCCACGATCTTGGCCGCCTCGGTAAATCCGGAGCGGGCCGTTTTGACCGCCAGCAGGTTGGCCCCGCCGTTGAGGATTTCCCGGGCGGCCTCGCCGAGGTTGGCGGCGGATTCGTCCGCGGCGATGGGGATGGGGGAGTTGGCAACGAGCCGACGGCGGCCCAGGACTTCGCGGGCGTCGTCCGGCTCCTCGAGGAACTGCAGGCCCAGGTCCGCGGTGCGGCGCAGCACCTCCGCGGCCTCATTCGCGGACCAGCCCCGGTTGGCGTCCATATACAGTTCTGCGTCCCCGCCGAGGCCCTCGCGCAGTACACGGGCCGCTTCGATGTCCAGGTGGAGGGGGCGCCGGCCGGTCTTGAGCTTGAATGTGTTGATGCCGTAGGTCTCGCGGAACTCCAGTGCCAGGTCGAGCAGTTCCTGGGCGGGCTTGAAGCCGAGCATGTGGGAGACCCGCAGCGAATCGGTGTAGCCGCCCAGCAGCTTGGTCACCGGCTGCCCCAGCGTCTTGCCGATGACGTCCCACAGGGCGATATCCACGGCGCCCTTGGCGGTCTGGTTGTGGATGGTGCGGTAGAGGATCTCCTGGATCTTCTCCCGGTCAAAAATGTCGACGCCGATCAGTTGCGGAGCAAACACATCCTGCACCACCGCGACGATGGACTTTTGCGTCTCGCCATAGGTGTACGGGCGCGGCGGGGTGTCCGCGAGGCCCACCACGCCGTCGTCCGTGCGGAGGCGGACCAGCACGTGGTCAGCCTCGTGGACGGATCCGGAGGCGAAATGCAGCGGGTGGCGGTAGGGGATCGAGTAAGGAATCGCCTCAATGGCTGCGATTTTCATGACTGGGAAAGCCTTTCATCGGTGGGAAGCGGGACTGGCCCGGGGGCCGGGTCGGGCAGCGGCTGCGCGGCTATGGCGGTGCCGACGATGTCCAAAAAGTTCTGCAGCAGGGCGGAGTGGTTTCCGCGCAGCCAGGCGACAGCGAGTTCCACGGAAGGGACGTTTTCGATCTCCCGGTAAGCAACGCCGTCGAGCTGGAAAGCCCGCACCCGGGACGGCATGACGGCCACGCCGCCGCCGGCGGCAACGAATGCCAGCATCGTGGAGGTCTCGCCAACTACCTGGGTGATGCGCGGTTGGAAGCCGGCCTGGCGGCATAGGTCGGAAGTGATGCGGTAGAGCACGGACTCGGGCGCATATGCGATGAAGTCCTGATCCTGCAGTTCATGCATCGCCACGGACCTGTCCTCCGCCAGCGCGCTGAATGAGGGAACCGCGACGACGAGCGGCTCCTGGGCGACGACGCGGTAGTCGATTTCCTGGGATGAGACGGGGGGACGCAGCAGTGCTGCGTCCAAAGTTCCGTCGCGGAGACCTGCTTCCATGGACGGGGTGAGCATCTCGCCGTTCAATGCCAGGGACAGGCCGGGCAGGACCTGCTTGGCAAGGCGTGCGATCTGGGGCATGACGCCGTAGGTTGCAGACCCTGAAAATCCCACCCGGAGGACACCGGTGGCGCCCTTGCCCACCTGGTATACGTCCGCCTCCAGCGTCCCTATGTCGTTGACGATCTGCCGTCCCCGGTCAAGCAGGAGCTGCCCCGCGGCCGTGAGGTCCACGCGCCGGGTGGTGCGGTTGAGCAGGCGGACCCCCAGCTGCTCCTCGAGCTGGCGGATCTGTTGGGAGAGGGGCGGCTGGGCCATGTGGAGGCGCTTGGCCGCCCGGCCGAAATGCCGCTCTTCCGCCACCGCAATGAAGTAGTTCAGCTGCCGGATGTCCACTGTGGTGCCCTCCCGTGCGTCATGCCAAGGGCCTGCCCTGGACGTGTATTGATTCAAAGAATAACCCTAAAAGAACTTACTAGTGCATTCTTTCGACACAATGACGTTCAAGGCAGGCCGCTGCACGCTACTGGGGTTGCTTCGCCGTGACGTTGGGTTCGGTGCGGTGCCCGGCGATCTCCTCGACCTTGTGCTCGGCTTCCTCCAGCTTGCGCTGGTGCGGGACCAGGACCGTCACCAGGGCGCCAAGGAGGGCAACGCCGCCGTAGATGTAGAAGGCGGTGGAGCCGCCGATGCCCGCTGCCGCGAGCCAGCCGCCGATGATCGGGCCGAGTACTCCGCCCAGCCGGCCCACGCTGGCGCACCAGGCCACGCCGGCTGCGCGGGCGTTGGTGGTGAAGTAGTTGGACTGGAACCCATAGATCAGCACCTGGGTGCCCAGCGTTCCAACGCCGGCCACGGCAATGAACGTGAAGAGCATCGGCAGCGGGAAATTGAAGGTCATGAGGACCAGCGAAACGGTGGCAAGCCCGAAGGTTGTGGCGATGACCCGCTGCGGGCCGCTCTTTTCCGCCAGCCGGGAGGCGACCAGCCCGCCCGCCACCGCGCCGAGGTTCAGCGCCAGCGGGAAGAACAGGGAGTAGGTCCGGCCGTAGCCGTAGCCCTCCATGATCTTGGGGAGCCAGGTGTTGAGGCCGTAGGTGAGGAGGAGGCCGCAGAAGGACATGAGTCCCAGCAGGATCGAGGCCAGCGCGAACTGCTTGGAGAAGACCGCGGCGAACCCGGACTTTTGCGGTGCTGCGCCCGAGTCGAGGATGACGCGCTCTTCAAGCAGTGGCACGCCGGTGCGCTTCGCGGCGGCCAGGGCCTCCTCTTCCCGGCCGCGGGACAGCAGCCAGCGGGGGGACTCGGGGAGTTTGCGCCAGGCGATGGGGAGCAGGATGACCAGCGGCAGTGCGCCGATGATGAACAGCCCCCGCCAGCCGAGGCTCTCGTGGAACAGGATGCCCATGATGGAGGCAACCACGCCGCCTGCCGGGACGCCGGAGTACACGATGGCGTTGTAGAACTGGCGGCGTCCGGCGGGTGCAAATTCGGCCATGGTGGCGCCGGCGCTGGCGATGACAACGCCCAGGCCAAGGCCCGTGATGAACCGCATGGCACCGAAGGCCGGTACGGTGGTGGTCAGTGCGGTGATGAACATGCCCACCGAGAACCAGGCGATGCCCAGGAGCATCAGCCGGCGGCGGCCGAAGAAGTCGCCCACGGCGCCGCAGACCAGCGATCCCACCAGCACGCCGATGAGGGCCCAGGAGCCCAGGAGGCCGGCGGTGGCCACGTCGAACTGTCCGATCTGGCCGGGGTCCGCCAGGAGTCCCGGCAGGACGGTGCCGTAGATGACCAGGTCGTAGCCGTCGAAGACCAGGGCCGTGCAGATGATGAAGGCCACCCAGTTGGCGGTACGGGCCTCCTTTTGTGGATTGTCAGCGATAACCGCGTGCGGTTGTGTCATGTCCGGCTCCTCTCAAGGGGTGATTGCGTGCGCTGGCACGACTCTGGGCCAGCGGCCGTTTCGGGGTTCCCTTCAGCCTGACAGGTGTGTGACGCAGGACATATGAGGTAAATACCCGGGGTTCCGCTCGGGGGTTATTGATTATCTTTCTCTAACTAGTAGGCCGCTCTTAGAGATCAATCGCTATAAATGGCGCTCTGCGGGGGCGGCTGCGCGCCGAGCCTGCCGGCTGCCGTCCCGCGTTATCAATCGAGAGGATCCCGGTATGGAAGAACGGCGCCGGAACAGTAGTACCCGGGGTGGGGCCGCAGCTAGGCTGGCTAAATGATCACACCCGCACGCCTGCACTCGGACCTGTCCCGCCTGGGCAGGGAAACCGACATGTTCTTTGCCACCGTCGCGTCCCTTTCGGACGATGAAATGGCGGCCGCGTCCTTGTGTGAAGGATGGTCCAGGGCGCACGTGATCGCCCACGTCGCCGCCAACGGGCGGGCGCTGGTCCAGCTCATCGAGTGGGCCGCCGCGGGAGAAGAGCGCCGGCTTTACGCCTCGCCCGAAGCCCGCGCCGGTGCCATCTCCGCCCTGGCAGCGCTGCCCCGGGAGGAGTTGCTGGAGGAGTTGCGGGCCTCGGCCAGACACTTCGCCGAGCAGGCGCAGCGGCTGGCCGGCACGCTCGTTGCTCCGGAAGTCGGGGTTGACGGCGGTCCACTTCCGGCAACGTCCATCGTGGCGCTCCGGATCGCGGAAGTGGTGGTGCATCACCATGACCTGGACACCGCCTGGACCATCGAGGAAGCCGACCCGGACTCGCTGCTGGATGCCCTCGAGGCCGTAGTGCGTTCGCTGGGCGCCAAGGAGGTGCCGGGCATGACCCTGGTCACCGAGGAGCGGGACCAGTGGATTATCGGCAACGGCGCGCTGCGCGTTGAGTCCGACCGTGAGGGCCTGCTCCAGTGGCTGGCGCGCGGTGATGCCGCGCATATCGAGGCGGGGGGCCCGGTGCCGGCACTGCCGCGCTGGTGAGCCGGCCGGCAGGAAGGGCTGCAGCGATAATTCCCTCGTCGATTCGTACCGGAGCGCAGGGGAATGCGGCGCCCGCCGCTAGACGCCACGTCCGGTAGTAAGGCTACTTACTAAACGGAGGCAGTTGCCAGGGATGGCAATCCACCATCGGGGCACTTAGTGGGGGCACTTCATAGTTCGGACCGAGCGCGTAATTAAGTTAGGCTAACCTTGCA
The DNA here is from genome assembly GCF_044754225.1 of Arthrobacter sp. NPDC093125. Lineage (NCBI taxonomy): Bacteria > Bacillati > Actinomycetota > Actinomycetes > Micrococcales > Micrococcaceae > Arthrobacter > Arthrobacter sp. NPDC093125. The sequence goes on from NZ_JBIVOQ010000014.1 coordinate 54,113, forward strand.
AAATTACCATGCGGTGGCCGCACCGCCCGTGTGAGAAGAGCTCCAAGTGCCCCGCCATTCCTTGATCGCTGCCACCGCAGGCCTGACAGTTCTTGCATCCGCCCTGACCGGGTGCGGCTTCACCGGTGGGCAGCCCGCCGATCTTCAGATCTACTCCGCCCGTCACTACGACCTGGAGGGCGCTTTCGGGCAGTTCACAGAAGAAACCGGGATCTCCGTGGAGTTCATCAGCGGTGGTGATGCCGAGCTTCTTGAGCGTCTCAAGGCGGAGGGGGAGGACACCCCGGCGGATGTCTTCATGACGGTGGACGCCGGCAACCTTTGGAATGCGGCACGCCAGAATGAGCTCGCCGCGATTGACTCCGCGGTTCTTGATCAGGCGGTGCCGGAGGACCTCCGCGATCCGCAGGGCCGGTGGTACGGACTGGCCATGCGGGCCCGTACCGTTACCTACAACCCCGCGAAGGTGGATCCCGCTGAATTTGATGCAAAAGATACCTACGGGGGGCTGACTGACCCCAAGTGGAAGGGGCGGCTGTGCATGCGTGACGCCACGTCTTCCTATACGCAGTCCCTCGTGGCGAGCCTGATCGACCTTCACGGCCGGGAGAAGGCCCTTAAGATCGCCAAGGGCTGGGTGGCCAATGACGTGCAGATCATGAGCAACGATGTCCTGTTGCTTGAGGCCATAGACGCGGGAACCTGTGATGTGGGCATCAACAACCACTACTACCTTGCCCGCACCTTGGCCAAGAACCCGGACCTCAAGGTAGACCTTTTCTGGGCAAGCCAGGGCGGTTCGGGGACGCATGTGAACATTTCCGGGGCGGCCCTGGTCGAGGGCTCCGACAACCCTGAGGCCGCGCTGCGGCTCATTGAATGGCTGGCGACCAAGGGGCAGAACGCGTTCGTTGACGCTAACCACGAGTTTCCGGTCAATCCAACGGTGAAGCCGGAGCCGGTCATTTCGGATTTCGGCGAGTTCAAGCGCATGCCGCTGAACGCCCAAGCTTACGGCGATCTCAATGCCGAGGCCGTCGACCTGCTCGCCGAGGCCGGATACAAGTGACCGGAACGGCCGTCCTTGCTGAGGCGAGGACGCCCAAGCGCCGTTCTCGCCTTAGGGCCGGTGCCGACCGTCCGGGGTGGTCGGCCCTCGTCCTCGTGGTAGCTGCTGTGGTTGCCACGCCCGTGCTCGCGGTGGTCCTTGACGGGCTCGGCAGCCTGGGCGATGCCGCGCCGCCGCGGGGGCTTTTCGACATGGCGGTGACAACACTGGTTCTGATGGTCGGAGTGGCCGCGGGCTCGCTTCTGGTGGGCGGCGGTTTGGCGTGGCTCGTGACGGCTTACCGCTTTCCGCTGCGCAACGTCTTCGTCTGGTTGCTGGTCCTGCCCCTGGCCGTGCCCGCCTACATTCTGGGTTTCGTTTTCCTGTCCGTCTTCGACGTGTCCGGTCCGGTGCAGTCGGCCATGCGTGCAGTATGGGGTGCGGATGCGTGGATGCCTGAAGTCCGGTCACTGCCCGCGGCAGTGCTGGTGATGTCTTTGTCCCTGTACCCCTACGTCTACCTTCTGGCGCGCACGGCGCTGATTGAGCATACGGCGGGCACCTACGACGCGGCCCGGACCCTGGGCGCAGGGCGAGGGCGGGCGCTGCGGCGGGTGCTGCTGCCGCTGGCCCGGCCGTCACTGGCGGCGGGCATGTCCCTGGTGATGATGGAGACGCTGACGGACTTCGCCACGGTGCAGTACTTCAACGTCCAGACCGTCTCCGTGGGCGTCTATTTGGTCTGGAAGGGCACCTTCAATTTTCACGCTGCGACCCAGCTGGCGATCCTGGTGCTGCTGTTCGCCCTTGCCGTACTCGCAGGCGAGCGGGCCCTGCGCGGCCGGGCCCGCTACCACCGCCAGGGCGGGCGAGGACAGGGCCTGCAGCCCAAGCAGCTCCGCGGGGGCCGCGGCTGGGCCGCCACCGCCGTCTGCATGGCGGCTCTCGGCACGGGCTTCCTGATTCCTGTGATCCAGCTCCTGGTTTGGGCGCTGCGGGAGGCAGTCACGAACCCGGTCTTCCTGGCGGATCCGCGCTTCGGCGCGTACGTCGTCAACACCCTCCTCGTGGCGACGGTCACCGCAGTGGCCTGCGTGTTCCTCTCCGTGGCCGTGGCGCACGGTGTGCGCCTGAACGGGGGCCGGTTCATTGCCTCCGCCGCGCAGTTGACGACGTTCGGTTACGCCGTACCGGGCGCTGTGGTGGGCATAGGTGTGCTCCTGTCCTTTGCGGCGCTGGACACCGCCCTGGAGCGTGCCGGCGTGCCCGGAGGCACGGGTCTGCTTGTCACCGGTTCGGTACTGGGCATCATTTACGCCTACGTGATCCGCTTCCTCGCCCCGGCGTATCAGGCCGTGGACGCGAGCTTCGCGAAAATTCCACCGACTATCACTTTCTCTGCCCTCAGCCTCGGCGCCGCCCCGCTGCGAATCCTGGGACGTGTCCATGTCCCTCTGGCCAGGTCCGGGATTGCCGTGGCCCTGATGCTGGTGGCGATCGACGCGGTCAAGGAGCTGCCCATCGTGTTGCTGCTGAGACCTTTCGGGTTCACGACGGCGTCTGTGTGGGTCTACGAGCTTGCGCGCGAGAACTTCTGGGAAAAGGCCTCGCTGCCCGCGCTGGTGATCGTCGCAGCCGCCGTCCTCCCCGTTCTCGTCCTTGTCCGGCAGTCCCGCCGCGCCGAAACTCAAGGGAAGGCGCACGCATGAGCATCCGCACGGCAAGGGTCCAGCGTCCTTTCGCCGCCGAGGGGCCGCCGGCGGCTCTGGTCCTTGAGGGTGTCACCAAGCACTACGGATCGGCTGTGGGCGTGGACGCGCTGGAGCTGACGATCCCGGCCGGTGAGCTGGTGACCCTGATCGGCCCATCGGGCTGCGGGAAGTCCACGACGCTGCGCCTCGCCGCAGGCCTGGAACGGCCGGACACCGGCACTATCCGAGTCGCCGGGGACGTTGTGGCCGACGGGCGCCGTTTTGTTGACCCCGAGCGTCGCCGGGTTGGACTGGTGTTCCAGGACTACGCATTGTTCCCGCACATGACCGTCGGCCGGAACGTTGAGTTCGGCCTGGACCGGCTGCACCGCGGTGAGCGCCGGGCACGGGTCGGGGAAGTACTCGACCTCGTTCGGCTCGCCCACCTTGCCAACCGATACCCGCATGAACTTTCCGGCGGCGAACAGCAGCGTGTTGCCCTGGCCCGCGCCCTGGCGCCACGGCCGGCCGTCGTGCTCCTTGATGAACCGTTCTCAAGCCTGGACGAGTCCCTGCGCGCGCAGGTGCGCCGGGACACCGTCGCCACGCTCCAGGAGACCGGCACCACCGGGGTGCTCGTCACTCACGACCAGACGGAGGCACTCTCCGTGGGCACCCGGGTGGTCGTCATGCGCGGCGGTGTCATCGAGCAGGCGGATACGCCGGAAACGGTCTTCGAGCAGCCGGCCACACGTTTCGTGGCCTCATTCATGGGCGACGCCGACTTCCTCCCGGCGCGGGTGCAAAGAGCCCTGCTGACGTGTGAGATCGGCATCGTTTCTACGGTCCCGGGCTGGGCCAACAGCGACGTCGATGTCGACGTGGTGTTGCGCGCCCACGAAGTCGCGCTGCACCCGGACCCGGGGTCCTCTGCACGGGTGTGCGCTGTCGAATACCACGGGGCGTTCGTGCTTCACTACGTCAGGCTGGCGTCCGGGCGAACCGTGCGCTCCTGGCAGCCCCACACCGTGCGCCACCCCGTCGGCACGGCGGTCGCCGTGACGGTCGCACCCGGTACAACCCCCACACTGCTGCTGGGCGACCGGGCGATCACCTCTCCGCCTGCGGACAGCTCCTCGGAGCACAGACCGTCCGAGCCCATCGAGCTAAGTTAGGCCAGTTCCCATGTTCACGAATACCGCGTTGGTGACGCGTTGACCGCGCAGCCTGAGCTCGCCCGGGTCGCCTTCGCCGACCTCGCCCGCCACGGCGACCGCCCGGCGGTTCTGTCCGCCCACGGGGTCCTTTCATACCGGCAGCTTGCCGCACGCGTCGATGATGTCGCCGCCCGTCTGGGCACCGAGCGCCGGCTGGTGGCGCTGGCATCGCGCAATGACCTGGACTCTCTCGTCGGATACCTCGCGGCCCTGTCGGCCGGTCATCCCCTTTTGCTGGCTCCGGCAGACAAACCTGAGGCCTTGGCGTCCCTCGTGGCCGCCTACGACCCCGACGTGATGCTGCGTTCAGGCGAAGGCGACGGCACTCCAATGCTTGAAGAGCGCCGTGTCGGCTCCCGGCACGAACTGCACCCCGAACTGGCGCTGTTGCTCAGCACGTCGGGGTCGACAGGCTCACCGAAACTGGTGCGGCTTTCGCATGCCAACCTCACGGCGAACGCCGAGTCCATCGCGGAGTACCTGCACATCGGACCCCAGGACCGCGCCGCGACGACTCTGCCCCTGCATTACTGTTACGGCTTGTCCGTAGTAAACAGCCACCTGATCCGTGGGGCAGGCCTGGTGCTCACCGACCTTTCGGTCGTGGACCCCTGCTTCTGGGAACTCTGCCGGGAACGGCGGGTCACTTCCTTCGCGGCGGTTCCCTACACCTTCGACCTCCTGGAACGGGTAGGGTTCGCGGAGGCGGACCTGCCGCATCTGCGCTACATCACCCAGGCCGGCGGGCGCCTGGCGCCTGAGAAGGTGCGCTCCTGGGCCGCGACCGGGCAGCGCCGCGGCTGGGACCTCTTCGTCATGTACGGGGCAACGGAGGCAACTGCCCGCATGGCCTACCTGCCGCCGGATCTGGCCGCCGACCATGCCGAAACCATCGGTGTCCCGGTGCCGGGCGGCACGTTCCGCATCGAGCCGGTGGAGGACCTGGCGGACGGGGAACTCGTCTACAGCGGCCCCAACGTCATGCTCGGCTATGCTGAGCACCCCGAAGACCTCGCGCTGGGTCGGGAAATCCATGAACTGCGCACCGGCGACCTCGCCCGGCAGCACCGGAACGGGCTCTACGAGGTTGTAGGCCGGCGCAGCCGGTTCGTGAAGATCGTGGGCCTGCGCGTCGACCTCGGGCAGGTCGAGCGGATCTTCGCCGAACTAGGGATCACCGCGGCCGCAGCCGGCTCCGATGACCGCCTTGTCGTCGCTGTCGAGGGCGAGCACGACGCGGGAATGCTCACCAAGGTCCTCTCCGGCAGCGTCGGGTTGCCCCGCGCCGCCGTCGCAGTGCATGCCGTCGAACACCTGCCACGACTGGGCACAGGCAAGATCGATTACCCGGCCGTCCGCAAGCTTGCCGCGCCGGGCTCCCCGATCCCCGCTGCCGCTGCCGTGGGCGGTGAGCCAGGCGCCCCGGACGCCCACGACGTCCGGCGCATCTTCGCCGAGGCCCTGGAGCGTCCCACTGTTCGCGACGACGACACGTTCGTCTCCCTGGACGGGGATTCCCTGTCCTACGTGGCGGTCTCCCTGCGGCTGGAGCACGCTCTGGGGCAGCTCCCGCCCGATTGGCACCTCACACCCGTCCAGGAACTCGAACGCCGCCGGACACCCAGGCGGCGTCGACTCGTATCCTTCCTGGAGACCTCCATTGTGCTCCGGGCCGTTGCCATCGTGTGCATCGTGGCCACGCACGTGGAACTGATGACCTTCCAAATCGCCCACCTGCTATTCGCAGTGGCCGGCTACAACTTCGCACGGTTCCAGTTGGCCGATGAGCGGGTCCCGCGGCTGCGCCGCCAGATGCGCGGTGTCACGCGCATCGCGGTGCCCTCCATGACGTTCATCGCCGTGGCATACCTGCTCACCGACGACTACAGCATCGCCAACATCTTCCTGCTCAACGCCATGCTGGGGCCCCAGGAGCTGACGACCCAGTGGCACTTCTGGTTCGTGGAAATGCTCGTCTACGTCCTGCTGGCCGTGACAGCGCTCATGGCCATACCCTGGGTCGAGCGCTGTGAGCGCCGTGCGCCCTTCGCGTTCGCGTTGGGCCTCGTTGGCATTGCCCTGCTGTCCCGTTACGACATCGTGGACCCGGGCCTACCTAAACCTGCGCCAGTGTTCTGGCTCTTCGCGCTGGGCTGGGCACTGGCCCGCGCCCGCACAACCCTTCACCGGTGGACCGTCTCAATCATCACGCTGCTGACCCTGCCTGGCTTCTTCGACAACGTCGTGCGGGAAGCAGCCGTGGCCGCGGGCATCCTGCTGCTTGTGTGGGTGCCCGCCCTGCCCGTGCCGGCGGCCCTGCGCCGCGTCACCGGCTGGCTGGCAGCAGCCTCCCTGTACATCTACCTCACCCACTGGCTGGTCTATCCGGTACTGCTGCCGCTCAACCCGCTCCTGGCTGTCGTGGGTTCCCTCGTGCTGGGCGTCGGTTACTGGGCTCTGTGGCGATGGCTGCCCGCTGCAGCCGCCACCACAAGGGCGAGACTAAGCAGGCAATTCTGGGATGGCCCGCGAACCAGCCGTCAACCATCACCTGAGCGCAGCACTGCAGGGCGGACCTCCGAATCCTGAGAAACGGCGCAGCGGATGGAGTCAGAACCCGCCACCGATACTTTCTAGTCATCGCTACCCCGGGGAACCCATCGGCCGAGGTTCACAGGCATGCCGCTCGTTGAGCGTACACAGACGAAGATGTGAATCAGCGGCCGTGAAGGAACGCAGATGTGAATCGCCAGCCAACGGGAGTTTGAAGGACCTCGCGAAGGTGGCCGAGCGTCAGGGAAGGGCCGATCTGGAGGAGCCGCCGGATGGCCAGCTCGCTGCCGGCAACCGGGACGGTTATCGCCAGGAGCTGGTATGCACCTCCGCTTAGACGGTGCCACAGGCATCGGCGTCTGGTGGCGCGACCAAGCCGACCACCACATGCGCCCCGAGGCAAGCTTTCTACAAGGTCTCCTCGTACGATCAGTACATGCTGGACAGTGACGCCGAGGTGGGACGGGTGCCTGCCGTGCCTGCAGGGGGAGAGCCCCCAGCAATCTGTCGCGGACGCCATGCGTCAGCTCGGCTGGCGGTGGTTCCGCGCCGCCGTATCTGTTCCGGGGACCCTCCCCCTGAGGAGCATCTCCATGTCCTTGTCTCGCCGTAACTTTGTGGGTGCCGGTGTAGGCGTCGCCGCCTTGGGCTTCGTGTTCGTCGGCGCCGGCAGCCTCGCCCCGTTCGTCCGTCCCGGCAACGTTGCCACCCGCAATGCCGTCGGCTACGGCGCCTTGGTTTCGGACCCCAACGGTATCCTCGCACTGCCCGAAGGTTTTTCTTACAAGCTGCTTGCCCGTTCCGGCCAGACGGCAATGGCCGAAGGTGTCCACCCGTCAGATCCTGACGGCATCGGCGTGTTTGAGGCTCCCAACGGCGGATCTGTGCTGGTCTGCAACCACGAAAACGACGGAGAGGAGCCCTTCCCCGTTCCCGTGGTCGAGGCACTCACGTATGACCCCGGAGCCAAGGGTGGCACCTCCACTCTCATCGTAGATGCAGCGGGCAACCGCGTGGGCCAGTACACGTCCCTCGCCGGCACCAATAACAACTGCGCCGGCGGTATCTCTCCGTGGGGCACGTGGCTGACCTGCGAAGAGACAGAAGCCCGCGCCGGGTCTGGGACCAACACCAAAGACCATGGCTATGTCTTCGAGGTGGACCCGGCCAGCCGCGAGGCCAACATCGGAAAGTCCGCGGTTCCGCTGAAGTTTTTGGGCCGCTACTCCCACGAGGCCGTAGCGGTCGACCCGGCCACCACCCAGATCTACCTCACCGAGGATGCGGGCAACCCCAACGGCCTCTACCTGCGCTGGACTCCGCCAAACGGATACGTACCGGGTAGGGAAAGCCTGCGCAGGCTCGCCGAAGCCGGGGGCGGGGACACCGCCGGGCGCCTGCAGGCCATGAAATGCTTCCTCGGATCCACCCACGTCAAAGACCTTTCCGAAGCCACCACGGTGGGCACTAGCTACAGGGTTGAGTGGATCGACATTCCGGACCGTGACGCCCGCACCACCTCGGTACGGAAGCAGTTCAGCAACGACCAGATCACCCGTGCCCGCAAGCTCGAGGGCCAGTGGTGGGGTGACGATGGAGCCTACTTTGTCTCCAGCTTTGCCCGCATCATTTACGGCAGCGCCAATAGCCACGACGGACAGGTCTGGTTCTACCACCCCGCCACCGAGAGCATCACCCTCAAGACCATCTTCGGGGTCAACCCCAACCCGAATGCGGAAAGCGGCCACTTCGATGGCCCCGACAACATCACGGTGGCGCCGCAGGGCGGCCTGATCCTGGCGGAGGACGGCGACGGCGTCTCGCACCTGGTGGGCGTGACCAGCCAGGGCAGGTCCTACCCGTTGGCCCGCAACGAAGTCAACGACTCTGAGTTCTGCGGACCGGCTTTCAGCAAGGACGGCAAGTGGCTCTTTGCCAACATCCAGTCCCCTGGCTTTACCCTTGCGATCACTGGCCCTTGGACCCGTCCGTCCAACGACGCAGCCTAGAACTATGCTGCTGAGGCCGTCGGCGGCGAGGGAATCCTCAGAAGAACCTGGTCGTGACCGTTGTCTTCCGGCCATTCCACACCCGACGGTGACTGCAAGGCTGATTCCGGCCAGAACGGCGGGAAGGGCAACCGCCCCCGGGTCGGTCAGTTTATTCTGACCTCGCCGAGGGCGGTTGCTGCGTGATGTCGTTAGTGAACGGGGGATGCCGCAGTCCGGCCGCCTTCGGCCGATTCCGTCAATTCGCCCGTGATGATGCGCTCTACCTCTGCTTTTTGCTTGGCGCCCCAGGTTTCTCGTGTGTTCAGGACTCCGAGCAGGCCGATGACGCCGACGAGGACGTAGAGTGAGGCGCCGCCTGCCCACCCGAAAGCGGAGGCCAGTAGCACGGCCAGGAAGGGTGCGAAGCCTGAAATGGAGGCGGCAACCTGATAGCCGATGGAGGCGCCCGAGGTTCTGGTATTGGTCCTGAACAGCTCTGCGAACCAGTCGCGCGGTTCCGTTACTTATCCGAGAAGTAGGCCCACGGCGGACTCGAGGAAATCCATGAGCAATGCGCTGCAACGAGCACGGTTGCCTCGTCAAGGTACGTGCCGACGTGGAGAGTCTGCACGCTTAAGGCTTCGGAGTAAGAGAGCGTCTACTCGATCTCAAACTGATGCGAACTCTGGAAGCGGACGGTTCAGGTCAAGTGGTCGAAGTCTCCCCGCGCCCAAGCAGCGTGCCGTTGGGCGGAATTGTGCAGAATTGCCTTGGCTCCCGACGCGATTACATTATTGAAGTTGCCGTAGATCCGGTCGAACTTGTGCTCTCCCAACTGCTCAGCGATTCGCAGCGCCACCGCACCGGATAGCGGCAGATGATTCGGGTAGCTGCGCATGAAGGAGATGGAGCGACGGTCTGGATTCGGGTACACGCTGTCACCGGTCAGTAGGGCTCCTCTGCCGGCCGCGCCTGCAGCCCAGTGGACCACCGCGCTGCCCGGAAAGTGCCCCCCGGTCTGGTGTAGTGTCAACCCTTCGGCGATGCTCTGGCTGCCGGACCAGTATTCGATGATCGGATCATTGCGTCCCAGCCATCGTCTGTCTGCGTCCGCCACAAGTACGGGGACGCCACCGAGCCGATGCGACCATTCGACCTGCACACCAAACATGTGCGGATGGCTAGCGGCAATCGCGAGGACCGGACCCCGCTCAAGCACTGCCTTCACAGCGGCGTCATCGACATATCCGACCGGATCCCACAGCAGTGAACCCTCGTGGGTTGCCACAAGCTGAGCGGTCTGGCCGATCCCGACTTTTGGATGCGTCTGGATCCCGATGAGTCCCGGCTCGTTCTCCTTGAACAATGTCTGTTGGCCCTCCTGCGCCAGACCGTCCAGGGTGAGCCACTTTTGTCCGTCCTCGGGCACATACTGCCGCTCATCGGTGCAGATCGGGCAGACCTCTGGGGTAGGTTCGTCGCGTTCGACGGCACAGGTAGCGCAGATCAGCATGGTTGGTCCCTTCCAAGCGTCTTGTGTCCTGCTGTGGCGCCTTCTTCGCCTTCGGCCGCGGGCTGGCGGCGTGCCCAGACTATGGCACTGGAAGGTTTCCTAGGAAGAGAGGAACTTCACTGCTCGCCGCCGTCGAAAATTCGTTGGTCCCGCACGGGTTAAACATCTTCCCTCCTCACAGGGTCGCGACGTTGGGCCCGGAACTGTCGAAGGATTCCAGCCTGCGCCTCAATGAGTTTGCGTTCGCCAAGCTCTGAGAGCATTCAGAGTTTGCCCAGTCGGGGGCGACGACGTCGACCGTCCCGCTCAGCCGCATATACCTTATCTCTCGTCTCGACGGTGTCTGCAATAGGCAGCACAGGCCCCAGCACGGCACCAAAGAGCCTGCACATCACACTGGCAGTTACCCGGCGCCAGGGCCCCAGCAGTTCCAATTTCAGGAGCCGCCGTTTTCAGGAGCTGCTGTGCGGACGCAGGACTAAAATCTGAAGCGCATATTGCTTCCAGGATTGGACGGTTCACCATGCGAGAGTCTTCCCGCAGAAGTTTCCCGCCAGTTGAAGCGGCGGTTTCCGGGCCGCGGAAGAAGCCCATGCGCTGGCTGCGCCGCGTCGGCATCGCGGCGCTCGTTGTCCTTGGGCTGATCTTGGTGTCCACGGTGGTCAATGTGGTCTTGGAGTCCAGGGAGAAGGCGACGACGGCAGCCTACGGTGAGCGGGTTGAGGTGACCGGTGGCGCCTTGAACGTGGTCCGGAGCGGGAACGGCGGGATGAACGAGGGCCCGCCGATCGTCCTGCTCAGTGGCCTTGGAACCCCCGCCCCTGGTCTGGACTTCGCGCCGCTGATCCGCGAACTCAACGGCTTCGACGTCATGGTGGTGGAAGGACTCGGGTACGGCTACAGCGACATGGAAGCCAGTGCACGGACCAACGAGCGCATCAGCAATGAGCTCCACGAGGTGCTGGCCAAACTCGAGGTCCGGCGGCCCTATGTTCTGGCAGGCCACTCGATCGCAGGTTTCTACATGCTCGACTACGCCAACCGGTACCGCTCCGAGGTCTCTGCGGTGGTAGGCATCGACGCGACGATACCCAAGCCCGGGGACGAGACGGTGGAGGAGCCGCAGCCGGACATTAACTGGGGCAAGGTCCTGGCCATTACCGGGCTGGTCCGCGCGGTGGTCACGGTGGCGCCTGGCCTCGTCGATCCGGACGGCAATGCTTATTCACCGGAGGAGCTGAAGCGCATGCGCACCATGATGATGTGGAACTTCGGCAATTCCGCCGTAGCCGACGAATCAGCCCGCATCGCGAACAACGCAGCGGCCCTCCGGGGAGTTACCTATCCGGATGACTTGCCCGTCCTGGCCTTCGTTGCCGATGAAAAGAACGGCGGAACAGCCGCCAAGACATCCGCGGCGCAGACGCTCTTGGAGAACGTCAAACGGCACCAGGTTGTCGCCCTGGATGGCGGGCATTACCTGCACTGGACGCAGTCCAAGCGGATGGCAGAGGAAATCCGGTTATTCCTTAGCCCCGCAGGGTAGCGCCAGTGTCTCAAGAACCAACAGGTTGGTTGTGTCCCTCTGCATCGCGGCTTGATCTTTTTCATCGCCGGTCTTGAGCCGTTGCGATCGATCACCATACAGTGATCGCTAATGACAAGCGCTTCAGGAGATGACATGTCCCTCGTCCGCGTGCATAACTTCTCGGTCTCCCTCGACGGCTTCGGCACCGGCGAGGGCCAGCAACTCGACGCCCCGTTCGGTCACGCAGGCTCACGGCTAGTGGAGTGGGCTTTCGAGACGCGCACCTTCCGCGAAATGGGAATCCACGGGGAGTCCGAGGGGTCCTTCGGCGTCGACGAGGCGTTCGCCAGCCAGTGGGGGCCCGGGATCGGTGTTGAGATCATGGGGCGCAACAAGTTCGGCCCTCAACGCGGTCCCTGGGAGGACGAGGAATGGAAGGGCTGGTGGGGCGACAACCCGGTCTTTCACACCCCTGTCATTGTTCTGACTCACCATCCTCGGCCGGTACTCAAGATGGAAGGCGGAACAACCTTCCATTTCGTTGACGCCGACCCCGTCTCCGCGCTCAAGCAGGCCCGCGCCCTCGCCGGCGACCTCGACGTCCGCATCGGTGGCGGCGTCAGCACGGTTCGACAGTTCCTCGAGGCCGATCTGATCGACCACATGCACATCGTCCTCGTGCCGATCATCCTGGGCCGGGGCGAACGGCTCTGGGACGGACTCGAAGGACTCGAACAACGTTTTGAAATAGAAGCCACCCCTTCTCCACACGGAGTTCTGCATCTGATCTTCACTCGTCGCACGGTCCGGTAGGCCGACCTGTTCATCAAATGAGGCGAGAGGAGGCTTGCGGATGACCGGTGGGACAGCCGGACCCGAAACCGGATATGCGCCGGTCAACGGGCTCCAGATGTACTACGAGGTGCATGGCGACGGCGGGACCCCGCTGTTGCTCCTGCATGGCGGGCTTTTTGACATCGAGCAGCAGTTCGGTGCGCTGATTCCGAACCTGTCGGCGGGACGCCGGGTGATCGCGACGGACTTCCAAGGGCACGGACGCACCAACGACATCGATCGGCCGCTGGGTACCCCCGCTCTGGCATCTGATGTCATAGGGCTGCTTGAACACCTTGGTGTCGACAACGTGGACGTGTTTGGGTTCAGTGTCGGAGGTGCGGTTGCGCTGGACCTGGCGATCAACCACCCAGAACTCGTTCGCAAGCTCATCGTTTCATCGGTGTCTTTCCGGGCTGAGGGCGACCGTGGCGGCAACGCCGAAGCGGTCGCGGAGATGACGGTAGACATGATTGCGGGAACCCCGATGGAGGAGCGCTACCTCGCCGTCTCTCCGCATCCGGATCGTGAGCACTTGCAGGGGCTGCTCGACAAGCTCGCACGGTACGGTGAGGGCGAAGCCGGATGGAGCGACGACGCTATCCGCGCAATCGCCGCCCCGACGCTCTTTACGGTCGGCGACTGCGACATGGTCAAGCTCGACCACGCGGTAAAGTTCCTCCAACTGCGCGGCGGAGACGTGAATGGCGACTTTGAGGGTGTGCCCGCGTCGCAGCTCGCGGTATTCCCCGGCACGACGCATTTCTTTGGGCTGGCGCGGACCGACCTCGTGCGCGAGGTCGTGATCACGTTCCTCGACGGGCCGGCGCCCGCCGGCTGGGCCGACCCGTGAGGGACGCCCGCCGAACGATGGCGGCGCCGCACGGGCCTCGGAAGCGCCCGGCGCCAGGGTCCGATCAGCCCTTGCTGACGGGCAGCACAAGCATGTAGCCGGTCGGCAGATTGCTGCTCCAGCGCCGCGGCTCGCGGACGACGAACTGCGTCGCCAACTGCTTGGGGGTGAGCAGGGCGTTGGGCGCGGGGGACGGTCCCCACCGATCGTCGCCGTACGGGTAGAGGGGATCTTGGACGCGGATGCCGGTGACCGAGAACTTCGGAAACTTGTCGGGGTCGCCGAGTGATGCGAAGCCGCTCATGACCCATACGTGGCGGCCGCGCCACATGACCAGCCCCACCGGCCGGCCCGTGTCGGCGATGGCGCGCGCTGCGGTGCGCAGCGCTTCCTTGTAGTCGGCGATGCTGACGACGGTGTACGGCCCCATCCCGACCTTGGTCAGCACCTCCGCCCAACCCAAGGGGTTGGCGCCGTTGAACGAGTTGGACGACCGTGCCCGGGCCATCTCCCACAGCTCGCCCTGCTGAACGCGATCGGTCCACGTGCGGGTCCCCGTGCGGTCGATGAGGTTATGCATGATCTGAATGCTCGCCGCCACACACCACTCAAAGGTGTACTGCGGCACGAAGTCCCCCTCCTGGTAGAGGTTGAGGGCGAACGCCTGGGGCACCGGGGTCGGCGTGGGAAGCGATGTTGGGGTGGCGGACGGGGTCCGGTGAGGAGCAGGAATGTCATCTTGTGCGGCTGGCGGGGCCGAGGAGGTCTGGATCGGTCGCTCAGTGGCGGCCTCATCGAGTCTGATAGCGGGCGCGCAGCCCGAGAGGAGGGTCGCTAGGCTGACGAACCAAGCCAGGAGACGGAGCGGGGCACCGACCATAATCCAGTTTATCGCGACGCGGCGGGAATGCGTCGAGCAGGGGAGGGCACACATGAGCCTCCAAGACGCCAATGGCGCTGTAAGACCTGTCGACTGGAGGTGCTGCTCGGCGAACGGTGCTACTCGGCGGACGGTCGTTGTCGTTGCCGTTTTGTGGCCGCCCGTTGTTCTTTTGCGGCGAGGCGCCGACGGTTGGAGCCTCGGGTCGGTTTGGTCGCACGGCGGACGGCAGCTTCGGGAGCAAGGCCCTCTGCCAGGAGGGCGGCGAGCTTGGCGAGGGCGATCTCGCGATTGCGTAGCTGAGAACGCCTCTCGGAGGCGGTTACGGTAATCACCCCGGCGATTATTCGGCGTCGCAGACGCGTCAGCAGCAGCAGCCGCTGGCTGTCGGAGAGGGCCGCGGAGTCCCTGAGGTTCCATGAGAGCTCGACGCGGCTGTCAGAGGTGTTGACGTGTTGACCCCCTGGCCCGGATGAACGCGAGAACCGCCAGCCGAGTTCCGACGTCGGAATCGTGAGTGCGGGCGACACTTCCAGATCCATGGAACCAGCCTTGCACAATAAGGGCGCGATCGAAGCCGTGCCCGACAGGGGAAACTGCACATGCGCGGCATTCCGCACGAAAGCGTTGGGGAACAAATGCGGTGCCACGAGCGGAAAATATGCAGGATCCGGGCCCGCACCGGCATAGTTAAGTTCTTGGGCCTGCGTTTATGGGTACAGTCACCGCATGAATGCAGGACGGAACGAACAGGGGCTTGAATTGGCAGGGAATGCAACCTTCCGGCACAGCAACACCGCGCTGCTTGCGGTGAGCAGTGTCGAGGCTCCAAGGATCGTGAGTTCCACGGATTTCGACCGCAGGTTGGCTTCGACCCTGCAGCGGCTGAAGTTCCCGCCGCGGCTGCTTGAGCGCGTTGCCGGCATAACGCACCGCCGCTGGTGGGCCGCCGGGACATCGTTTGATGATGCTGCCGTGGAAGCGGGCGCGAAGGCCCTGGCCGAGGCCGGCGTCGAAGCTTCCGAAATCGGCCTGCTGATCAACACCTCGGTCACCCGGCGCAACCTCGAACCGTCTGTCGCGGTGAAGATCCACCACGGACTAAGCCTGCCATCGTCGGCCATGAACTTTGACCTGGCTAACGCCTGCCTCGGCTTCGTCAACGGCATGACCCTGGCGGCCAACATGATTGACTCCGGCCAGGTCAAGTACGCGATGATCGTCAACGGTGAAGATGCCCAGGCCACGCAGGAGGCAACTTTGGCCCGGCTGCAGCGGTCCGAGACGACCCGCGAGGACTTCAACCGCGAGTTCGCCACCCTCACTCTGGGTTCCGGAGCCGCCGCAGCTGTCCTGGGCCCCGCCGACGAGCAGCCCGGGGCGCACCGGCTTATCGGCGGCGTGATGCGGGCCGGCACCGAGCACCATGAACTGTGCGTGGGCGGCATCGACGGCATGGCCACGGACACCAGGGGCCTGCTCGACGGCGGCCTGCAGCTCGTGGTCGACGCCTGGCACGAGGCACAGCCCGAGTGGGACTGGGGCTCGATGGACCGCTACGTCACGCACCAGGTCAGCAATGCCTATACGAAGGCCATCATCGATGCCATCGACCTGGACCCGGACAAGGTGCCCATCACGTTCCCGCACTGGGGCAACGTGGGCCCGGCCTCGCTCCCCATGACCCTGGCTGCCGAAGCGCAAACCCTCGAAACCGGGAACCGCGTGCTGTGCATGGGCGTCGGTTCCGGCCTGAACACCGCCATGATGGAAATCGTTTGGTAGCCGCCGACTGGCCCGGCGTCGAGCCTGAATGGTCGCGCGAAACCGATGTGGCCTCCACCTCCGCCGCCGATGCGCCCGGGACGGTGCGCCGCTGGCACCTGCTCGACAACGCTGCCCACCTCTCCCGTCGCGGCCTGACTCCCGCCGGCACCCTGCTGTGCGTGCACGGTAACCCGACGTGGTCCTACCTGTGGCGGACGCTGCTGGCCGCCGGATCCGACCCGGCACATCCGTGGCGTGTGGTGGCGGTGGACCAACTGGACATGGGCTACTCGGAGCGCACCGGCAGGTTCCGGCGCCTGGCGGACCGGATCAACGACCTGGGCGACCTTACCGACGCACTGGGCCTTGACGGGCCGGTCGTTACGGTGGGCCACGACTGGGGCGGCGTGATCAGCCTGGGCTGGGCCTTGGCACACCCGCGGCAGCTCACCGGTGTTGTGCTGACCAACACCGCCGTCCACCAGCCCTCCGATTCGGGCATCCCGCCAGCCCTGCGGCTTGCCTTGCACCCCGCCGTGCACGGATGGGGAACGACGACGTCGGACGCCTTCCTGCGCGTGACACACTCGCTCGCAAACCCGCCGCTGCCCGCCGACATCCGGAAGGCCTACATGGCCCCCTACCGTGGTGCCGGCCGCCGTGCCGGCGTGGGGAACTTTGTCGCGGACATTCCCGCCGACGCGTCCCACCCCAGCTACCCGGCGCTCCGCCGGGTCGCGGAAGGGCTGCGCGGGCTGAAGGTCCCGGCCCTGATGCTCTGGGGCCCGCGGGACCCGATCTTTTCCGACCGGTACCTCAAGGACCTTATCGGCCGGCTGCCGCACGCCAAAGTGCACCGCTTCGAGGGTGCCGGCCACCTGGTCGCGGAAGACCGGGACGTCGCCACACCCGTTTTCGATTGGCTCGCCGAGCAAGGCATGACCACCGGGAGCGATTCCCGGACAGCGGAAGCAGTGACGGTCGGTGGCCCGGGGCTGGAGGAAGCCGCCGAACCGGAGCAGGAGGGATTTCGGCCCCTTTGGGGGCCGCTCACCGAGCTGGCGGCAGGAGCCGCGGGCGGGGATACCGCCGTCGCGGAAATGGCTGCGGATGGCAGAACCAGCCGCTCGCTCAGCTGGCAGCAGCTGGACCGGAATATCCTTGACCTCGCAGCGGGGCTGCAGGAAGCCGGAGTGGGGAGCGGCAGCAGGGTGAGCCTGATGGTTCCGCCGGGAGTGGACCTGACCGTAGCCCTCTACGCCTGCCTGCGGCTGGGCGCGGTGGTGGTCGTGGCCGACGCCGGGCTGGGGACCAGAGGCCTGAGCCGCGCCGTGAAAGGTGCCACCCCCGATTTCCTCATCGGAATCGACAAGGCGCTGGCGGCTGCATCAGTGCTCGGCTGGCCGGGACGGCGGATCAGCGTGCGCGGCCTGCAGGCCGCCCGCCGCCGAATCCTTGGCGCCGAAACCTCGCTGGACGCCCTCACCCGGCGCGGAGCGAGCCTGCGGCCGGAGCTCCCCAGCCGGGGTCCGGCCCTGGCTCCGGATCGAGATCCGGATCCGGATGCCGACGCCGCCGTGCTCTTCACGTCCGGCTCCACCGGTCCCGCCAAAGGCGTGCTCTACACCCATCGGCAGCTGGCCGCGATGCGGGATACGCTGGCCGAAACCTTCGGCATCCGTTCCGGTGCCCGACTGGTGGCGGGCTTCGCCCCGTTCGCCTTGCTGGGGCCGGCGCTCGGAGCGGTTTCCGTGACGCCGGCCATGGACGTCACTGCCCCCCGGACCTTGACGGCCCGCGCGCTGGCGGACGCCGCCGCGGCCATAGACGCCACGGTGGTCTTCGCTTCGCCGGCGGCGTTGCGCAACGTCCTTGCCACCCGGGACGGCGTGAATGGGGCAGGGCATAAAGCTCTCGAAGGTGTCGAGCTGCTGCTCTCCGCCGGCGCGCCGGTCCCGGAACCGCTTTTGGCGGAGGTGCAGCAGCTGCTGCCCCGGGCCTCGCTGCATACCCCATACGGGATGACCGAGGCGCTGCCCGTCACCGACATCAGCCTCAAACAGATCCGCGCCGCGGAGGCCGACGCTGCTGCCGGCACCGCGGCGGGAGCAGGGAACGGCGTGTGCGTGGGGAGACCCGTGCATGGCGCCCGCGTGGCCGTCGTCCCACTGGCGGCGGATGGCACCGCCCCCGGGCCCCATCCCGTGACCGAGGCTGGTGTGACCGGCGAGATCCTGGTCAGCGCCGCGCACGTCAAGGAAGCATACGACAGGCTTTGGCTTATCCAGCGGGAGAGCGCCAGTCTGCCCGGATGGCACCGCACGGGCGACGTGGGGCACTTCGACGCCGGCGGGCGGCTCTGGGTGGAGGGACGCCTCGCCCATGTCGTGACGGCGCCCGGTGCTGTGGTGACGCCCGTGGGCGCCGAACAGGCCATCGAACGCCTGGACGGCGTCCGGCTGGCCGCCATTACCGGGGTCGGACCGGCAGGGACGCAGGCCGTCGTCGCCGTCGTCGAGACCGTACCTCCCGCCCGCAAAGCCGGCCCTGCTGCGCCGCAGCTCGCCGGGCGCGTCCGCAGGGCGGCCCGTGACGCTGGCGTGCATGTCTCCGCTGTGCTCGCAGTCCCCGCACAGCCCACCGACATCCGGCATAACGCCAAAATCGACAGGACCCGCCTGTCCCGCTGGGCTTCGCGGGTGCTGGCCGGCGGCCGTCCGGGAGAGCCATGAGGCTCCTCGTCACCGGCGCGAGCGGGCTGCTCGGGCGGGAAGTGGCCCGGCTACTGGTCGGCCAGGGCCATGCCGTCGCTACGTTCCAGCGCCGTCCATCAGGAGTCGACGGCGCTGCCGACTTCTGCGGATCCGTCACGGACGATGCGGCGCTCCGGAGAGCTGTCGCCGGCGCCGAGGGCGTCATCCACCTGGCCGCGAAGGTATCTTTTACAGGCCGTGCCGCAGAGTTTGACGAGGTGAACGTCGAAGGGACCCGCCGTTTGCTCCATGCGGCCCGCCAGGCCGGCGTGCGGGACGTGGTGTTCGTCTCCTCCCCGTCCGTGGCCAACTCCGGCGCCGCCATCGCCGGGCTGGGCGCGGAGCCGGCTGACCCACACCACGCGCACGGCCACTACTCCCGCACCAAGGCCGAGGCGGAGCTACTGGCGCTGGCAGCAAACGCTCCGGAATTCCGGGTCGCAGCGGTGCGCCCCCATATCGTCTGGGGACCCGGCGACACCCAACTGGTGGAACGGGTCCTGGCACGAGCCAGCCGCGGCCGCCTGCCGCTGCTCGACGCCGGTGGGGCCCTGATCGACACCACCTACGTGGACAACGCCGCCTCGGCCATCGTCGCCACGCTGCACCGTATGGGGCACGTCCATGGCAGGGCCTTGGTTGTGAGCAACGGTGAGCCCCGCCCGGTCGGCGAGCTGCTGGCGGGCATATGCGCTGCAGGCGGCGTCCCGGCGCCGTCGTGGACTGTCCCGGGTGGGGTGGCGCGGGCGGCGGGAGCGGTCGTGGAGAAGCTTTGGACCTGGGCCGGGCGGCAAGAGGAGCCGCCGATGACCAGGTTCCTTGCTGAGCAGCTCTCCACTGCCCACTGGTTCGACCAGCGCGAGACCCGGGAACTCCTCAACTGGACGCCCGCTGTCTCGCTTGATGACGGATTGGCGAGGCTCGCTGAGCACTACCGTACCGGGTCAGCGGTGCGGGTTCACCGATCCTGAGGACACCGGCTGCAACGAAGGCCACGTGTCCGCCGAGGAGAAGCGGACGCCCGTTGCCATGTTCGGCCGGGCCAGGGCGGCAGCCGACAAGACTTTCGCCTATCTTGCCTGAAACCTTCGCCTACCTTTCCCAAAAGGGGTGAGCATCAATACGTGAAGGGGGGTGAGCATCAATGGCTGAAGACAAGGATCTGTTGGATTGGGTTTCCCCGCGCAAGCAGCGGGAAATCGACAATCAAGCTGCGTTTCTGCGCTACCTGCTCGAGCGCGAAGACGCTACCGCTGAAAAGGGCTGAGAAATTATGAACGATTACCTTCCCCGTCCCCACGAATCGTATGACCCGCAGTGGGTCATCAGGCGCGACCTGGCGAACATCATCGCCAAATACACCGATAGGGGCGATCACGAGACCGCCACTGTCTACGCTGAAGCACTTGCCCGTTACAGCAGCGAGTAAAAACTGCCCCCTGCCACAATCAGGGGGTTTTACTTTCGGAAAAGCGCCACGGAGTATATTCCGTGGCGCTTGTTTGCCCATGAACGGCTTCACATTATGAGCTGCTCGACTGCATTCGCTTGCGTTCGGAAATGTGCTCCACCAGTTCGCCCACACGCTCTTCCGAGTAGTTGCGCGCGATGTCACCCTGGCTGATGATGCCTACCAACTTGTGGTCAGCAATGACCGGGAGCCGCCGCACCTGGTACCTCTCCATCATTTCGATGGCGGCGTCAACGTTCGCGTCGGCGTCAATCCAGTGGGGCCTGCCCGCGGCGAGGTCACGGGCCATCATTTCGCGTGGATCACGGCCCACGGCCACGCACTTGAGTACGATGTCCCGGTCAGTGATCATGCCCATCAACTTGCCGTCGTCACCACAGATCGGCAACGATCCGCAGTCCAGGTCCAGCATCATCCGTGCTGCATCTACGAGGGACTGGTTCTCCCTAATACACTGTGCATCCGTCGTCATGAATTCACGTACTGCACTCATTGTTCCTCCTTCATCGATTGAGGTATCGACGCAAGAGTCACCGGGCACATGCGCCGATGCTGCCAGCCTACGCCGGGGCCGGCGCCGATGTCGACGGCGGTTACGAACCTTTAGGGACGGGTGCGCGGCGGCCCGTACCACTGGCTTCGCGAGCACGGTGGGCGACCCCATCCCGCCAGATTTTTCGTCAATTTCAACCGTTGCGCAGGCTGTAGGTGCTGACGACGTTGCCCTTGCTGGTCCTGTACTGGTCCTTCAGCTCCAGCCTGGTCAGCGGGTCGCCGTCCTCGAATAGCCGCCGTCCGCTGCCGGCCACGACGGGGTGCGTCATGAGTGTCAGCTCATCCAGGACGCCGGCGAACAGCAGCTGCCGGGTCACCGAGATGCTGCCGCATACGGCGATCTCGCCGCCGTCGCGCGCTTTAAGGTCGGCGACGAACTCCTCCAGCGGCGCCTCGATCAGGCGCGAGTTTTCCCATTCCAAGGGCTGGGACAGGGTGCGGGAGGCGACGAACTTTTCGACCGGGTTGATGAAGGCGGCGAAGTCCTCGTCCTGGGAAGCGTTGGGCCAGTACCCCGCCCACTCCTGATAGCTGACCCGCCCCAGAACGACTGTGTCCACAGTGTTGATCATCTTGGTCAGTCCCTTTCCCAGGTCCTCATCGAAGCTGTCGAACTGGAACTTGAACGGGTCCTGCACCACGCCGTCCACGGAGTGGAACAGTCCGGCGGTGACTTTGCGCATCGGGGCCTCCTAAAAATCGGGTCATCAGGCATTACGGTATTCCGGTGGCAGCTGCCAGGGGAAGGTCCTTGCGCTCGGCGGAATCCCGCCGCCGACCTTTCGTTAGCTCCTTCGGGGCCATTTTCTGTAGGGCTGTGCCTGTCTATGCTGATGCTTGACAGCAAGCTCACCACGGGGGCGATGGAGGTCGCTACGGGGAGGAAAGAGCCATGACCCAACGTGTGGGCAGGGTGATCTGCGACATTACGGTCTCGGCCGACGGGTACTCGGCCGGGCCCAACCAGACAGAGGACCGCCCGTTCGGCGACGACGGCGGCGACGGCTGGGGCAACAAGCTGCACGAGTGGTTGGTCGAAACTCCCGAGGAGAACCGTGCCGAGACCGACCAGATGACCGCCGCCAGAGCATTCATCATGGGGCGCAACATGTTCGGCCCGGTCCGTGGTGAGTGGGATCGGGCGTGGAACGGCTGGTGGGGCGACGATCCGCCGTTCCACGCCCCGGTCTTCGTGCTTACGCATCATGCCCGCGAGCCTCAGCCGATGGAGGGTGGCACTACGTACTACTTCGTCACTGACGGAATCGAGTCGGCATTGACGCAGGCACGTGCGGCTGCCGGCGACGGCGATGTCGCGGTCCAGGGCGGCGCGACAACCGTCAACCAGTATCTCGCCGCCGGCCTGATCGACGAGCTGCGGCTGCACATTGCGCCGCTAACGCTCGGCGCCGGCACGCGGCTGTTTGAGGGCGTCCCGCCACTGAAACTCGAACAAGTGAAGGCGCGGGCGGCGAGACTGGTTACACACGTGACCTACCGCGTGCGGGCCTGAGCTGGAGCGACGGGAGGCCCTGGCTCTGTTCACGGGGCTTCAGCCTGCGGGGTGGAACTTGAAGGCCCCTCAGCTTTGATGCCTGCAATCGGGTCTCGATCGGTTCTGATTAGTGAGAGATAGTTGAAGGAGGAAGCCGCGGCGCGTCTGTTTTCCGGTTCAAGAGGCGGAGTTCTGAAGGGCCGC
This sequence comes from Arthrobacter sp. NPDC093125, assembly GCF_044754225.1. NCBI lineage: Bacteria > Bacillati > Actinomycetota > Actinomycetes > Micrococcales > Micrococcaceae > Arthrobacter > Arthrobacter sp. NPDC093125. The sequence continues at coordinate 76,466 of NZ_JBIVOQ010000014.1, forward strand.
GTCCGCTGTTCTGATGAAACGTCCCTGAGGGGAACGTTGCGCGATGGGCACTTTTGAGGACAGAGCTGATGCAGGGCGGCAGTTGGGGCTGCGTCTGGGGCATCTCCGTGGCCAGGATGCAGTCGTCCTTGGACTGCCTCGCGGCGGGGTTCCGGTCGCGTTCGAGGTTGCAGCGGCCCTTGACGCGCCCCTGGATGTGATCGTAGTGCGCAAGCTGGGAGTACCGTTTGAGCCCGAACTCGCGATGGGAGCGATAGGGGAGGACAACGCATCTGTGCTGGACCAACGCGTCCTGTCAGCCACAAGGGTCAAACAGGAAGAGCTGCGTGCTGTTGAACGGCGCGAGCATGCCTTGCTCGATGAACGAGTTGCCCGATACCGCACCCGACGGCGGCGCATAGATCTGAAGGGCCGCACCGCCGTCATAGTCGACGACGGCATCGCCACCGGGTCAACGGCCAGGGTGGCCTGCGGCATCGCACGGAAGCTGGGAGCTGCGAGAGTGATTCTCGCCGTTCCTGTTGCCGCTGCCGAAGTCCTTCGCACATTGATGGAACCGGACGAGGTGGTGTGCCTTGTGACGCCACGGAGCCTGACGGCCATCGGCTACCACTACCGTGACTTCTCGCAGACGCACGACGACGAGGTGCTGCGGCTGCTCGACGCTGCTGCCGAGCGGCTAAAGGATGCGTCCTTGGGCGCCATGAACTCTGTAGGCGCCTTCGACTCTGTCGATGAAGATGTGCAGATCGATTCGGAGAGCGTGCGGCTTGAAGGACACCTCTGCCTTCCAGGGAACGCGGAAGGTGTAGTGGTGTTCGCCCACGGAAGCGGCAGCGGCCGCAACAGTCCGCGAAACCGGTTCGTCGCCTCGATACTTCAGCGGGCGGGCCTTGGGACCTTATTGCTGGACCTGCTCAGCCCTGCGGAGGAGCAGAACCGCGCCAACGTGTTCAACATAGAACTGCTGGCGCACCGGCTGAACGCGGCGAGCTACTGGCTTCGCAACAGGCCGGGAGCGGCGCCATTCACTGTTGGGTATTTCGGGGCGAGCACCGGGGCCGGTGCCGCGTTGTGGGCGGCGGCGGAACGGGGACAACGGATCGGCGGAATTGTTTCCCGGGGAGGCCGCCCGGATCTGGCCGGCGAGAGGCTGGCCCTTGTCCACGCCCCGACACTCCTGATCGTCGGCAGTGCGGACCACAAAGTCCTTGAACTGAATCGTCAGGCGCAGGCCCTCCTGCGCTGCCCCAACCGGCTGGAGCTTGTCGAGGGAGCCACACATCTGTTTGAGGAAACCGGCACATTGGAGGAAGCGGCGATTCTGGCCAAGGATTGGTTTGTCAGGCATCTGTTGCCGCGGCAGGACGGCAGGGGCGTTGAGGAATAGCGAAAGTATTTTCCCTAAGTGAAGGCGTCGCTGCTGACCGCGGGGGAGTGGATTTAGGGGGGCCCTTGACGACGCGACACGAGGGGGAGAATGTGGAAAGTGGATCGAGGAGGCGACCATCATGCAAGAGAAAAGCTGGTCGGTGAACATCGTCATCGACGAACATGAAAGCCAGACGCGGGCAACGGCGCGATTGCAGGTAGAGAACCGGTCTGAACTGGTTGGCGTCGGTATGGCCAGGCTGAATCCGGCAGATTCCGATGTCCCCGAGATCGGCGACGAGCTGGCGACCGCCCGCGCCTTGGCCGACCTGGCACATCAGCTGATCGAGGTCACCGCGGCCGATATCGAGAAAGTGACCAAAGAGCCGGCACATCTGCGCTCCTAGCGCTGCCGTGCCGCCAGCCGTAGCAGGGCCGCAGCGACAGCAGCGATCAGCACCACGGCCAGGGCGCTGATGCCGGAACGATTCCCGCCCCAACGGCCATACCTGCCGCGGAGATCAGGAAGGGCCCGGCCGCGGCCGGGATGCCCAGCCACCCGGCAAGGCCGGTGCAGGCCTCTTACACGAGCGGCCAGGGGTAACGCCTGCCGGTGCGGTCCACGGGCAGCACACCCTCGCGCAGCAAACGCTGCACCCGGCGCCGCAGGGCGGCGACCTCGGCGCCGTCGAGGAGCTCGGCGACGCCGGGAGGCACGGCGTCGGCGAGCGGGGTGATGTCCTCTAACAGAGGACCAGGGATGGGTTCGCCCGCGAAGTCCCAGATCACGGTGCGCAGTTTGAACTCTGCGGAAAAGCACAGCCCATGGTCGATGCCCCACACATGGCCGTCGTCGCCGCGCAGCACATGCCCGCTCTTGCGGTCGGTGTTGTTGGTGATGCAGTCGAACACCGCGATCTGCGCTAAAACGGCATGGGTCTCGGGCGAGTCCGCGTACAGCGTGAAGTAGTGCTCACGCAGGTCACCCTCGATGAACCACTGCAGCGACCCGACCCCCAGGGGACAGTCCTCGCGGATCACGGTCGGTGGCACAACCGCCCAACCGAGGTGTTCACTGAGCAGGTACGCGGCACGTTCCCGCCGGTACAGCCCGGGTTCAAAATCGGACAGCGGACGTTCGCCGGCCTCCGGCTTGTAGACCGCCCACGCCGCGGCGTCTCCGCGGGAGAGCTGGACCAGGAACGTCTCATTGCTGCTGCGCAGGATCCGTCCGAGCAGCTCGATGCGGCCATCGGCCAGCAGCGTCAGTTCCCGGCCGGGACACCCTTCCTCCCCGTTCACGGCGCACGCAGCCCGCTCAGGGGTTCCATGGTCGAGTTCACCGTGAGCACGGCCGGCGGCTGGCCATCCGCGTACGAGATAACCGAGATGGATCCCGGGCTGACAACGATCCGCTGGAAGAGGTCCAGATGCGTGCCAAGGGCGTGGGCGAGGGCAGCTTTGATTGGATCGGCATGGGAGAAGCAGACGACGACGCCCCCGGCGTGGGCGCTGCGCATCGCCTCAAGTGCTCCAACGATCCGCGCCTGCATCTCCTGGAAGCCCTCCCCGCCCGGGAAGCGGAAGGATGAGGGGGTGTGCTGCACGCTCTGCCACTGCGGCAGCCCCGACAGTTCGGCGAGCGCCGCCCCGGTCCACTCCCCGAAGTCACATTCGATGAGCCCTGCGTTGAGATGCACCCCGAGTCCGGTGGATGCGGCGGCGGGCTCCGCTGTCTCCCGGGCACGCTCCAGCGGCGAGGAGTAGATGGCATCGACGGGAAGACCTGCGAGCCGCTCCGCCACCCGTTCAGCCTCGACCCTTCCCCGGTCCGACAGGTGCAGTCCCGGAGCCCGCCCGGGCAGCACCGCGCCAGTGGTGGGCGTCTGGCCGTGCCGCACCAGCAGAAGCAGGGTGGTCTCCTGCTTCACCATCGGCGGCGATGGTCCCGAGGGCGTGGCTTCAGTCATCAGCACCCAGCTTAAGTGGTTCCACTGTCCAACGGTGGGAATCCAACGGGCGGGAATTGGAAGAAGCCGGACCCTCGATTCAGTGCGGGTTCGAGGACTACGGTGTACGTGTGAGTGATCGTCCCGATATCTTCACCGTTGGAGAACTGCGCGCAGCCGGCCACGTCCACAAAGACCTGCGCCATGAGATTCGCGACAACCTGCTCGCCGCGCTCGCCGCTGACCGCGATCCGTGGCCCGGTATCTACGGTTTCGGCCGGACCGTCCTGCCCCAGCTGGAGCATGCCCTGATCGCCGGTCACGACGTCGTCCTGCTCGGCGAACGCGGGCAGGGCAAGACCCGGCTGCTCCGCACCCTGGCCGGGCTGCTGGACGAGTGGTCGCCGGTCATAGAGGAATCGGAACTCAACGAACACCCGTACGAACCGATCACGGAACAGTCCCGGGCCCATGCCCTCACAGAAGGGGACCGGATGCGGGTGGCCTGGCGCCACCGCTCGGAACGTTACGTCGAGAAACTCGCGACACCGGACACCTCCGTGGCCGACCTCATCGGCGACGTCGACCCCATGCGGGTGGCCGAAGGCCGCCGCCTCGGAGACCCCGAAACCATCCACTACGGCCTCGTCCCGCGCTCGAACCGGGGCATCGTGGCCATCAATGAACTGCCCGACCTCGCCGAGCGGATCCAGGTGGCGATGCTCAATGTCATGGAGGAGCGCGATATCCAGATCCGGGGCTACGTGCTGCGGCTGCCGCTGGACGTGCTGGTCGTCGCCTCCGCCAACCCCGAGGACTACACCAACCGTGGCCGGATCATTACACCCCTGAAGGACCGCTTCGGGGCTGAGATCCGAACCCACTACCCGATAGAGCTCGACGACGAGGTCGCGGTCATTCGGCAGGAGGGGCGGCTGGTGGCCGATGTTCCAGTGATTCTCCTGGAGATCCTGGCGCGCTACACCCGGGCGCTGCGCCAGTCCCCGGCTATCAACCAGAGCTCCGGCGTCTCTGCCCGCTTTGGCATTGCCGGCGCCGAGACCGTGGCGGCAGCGGCGCTGCGCCGGGCCACCATGCGCGGGGAGGACGAGGCCGTCGCGCGGATCGTTGATCTGGAGAGTGCTGTCGACGTCCTCTCCGGCAAGATCGAGTTCGAGTCGGGCGAGGAGGGGCGGGAACAGGCCGTCCTTGACCACCTGGTGCGCACGGCCACGGCGGAAGCGGTGCGGGAGCATTACCGCGGCCTCGACTTCGGTCCGCTGGTGGCGGCGTTCGACGGCCACCGGACCGTGACCACCGGGGAAGAAGTCACTGCGCGGGAGTTCCTCGACAACCTCCCGTCCCTCAACGGCTCCAGCCTGTACGACGAGATCGGCGCACGGGCGGAGGCAAAGAACAACGGGCAGCGCGCGGCTGCCATCGAACTGGCACTGGAAGGTCTCTACCTCGCCCGGCGGATCTCGAAGGAATCCGACGACGGAGAGACGATCTACGGCTAGGAATACGGGGGAGGGAGAGGCACCATCATGAGCGCTCACAACCGGTCCTCCCGGTACGGCCGCTTCGCTGGCGGACCCGATCCGCTGGCCCCGCCTGTGGACCTGGCCGAGGCGCTCGAGGCGATCGCAGAGGAGGTCATGGCCGGCTACTCGCCCCGGCATGCGCTGCAGGAGTTCCTGCGGCGCGGCGGCCGGAACCGTGACGGTCTGGACGACCTTGCCGGCCGAGTCCAGCAGCGCCGGCGTGATCTGCTCGGCCGGCACCGGCTTGACGGCACGCTCAGCGAGGTCCGGAAGCTGCTCGACACCGCCGTGCTGGAGGAGCGCAAGCAACTGGTCCGGGACGCCATGATGGACAACACGGACCGTGCATTTCGGGAGATGCGCCTTCAGAACCTGCCCTACTCCACGGCAGCGGCGGTCAACGAGCTTTCCTCCTATGACTGGCAGTCTGGCGCCGCCCGGGAGGCCTACGAGCAGATCAAGGATCTGCTGGGCCGTGAGGTCCTTGACCAGCGGTTTGCCGGCATGAAACAAGCGCTGGAGAACGCCACAGAAGCGGACCGCGCAGCCGTGAGCGGAATGCTGCAAGACCTCAACAATCTGCTCGAGAAGCACCGGCGCGGCGAGGACACCGACGAGGACTTCCAGGAGTTCATGGCGCAGCACGGCCAATTCTTTCCGGAGAATCCGCAATCGGTCGAGGAGCTGATCGACGCCCTGGCGCAGCGCTCGGCCGCGGCCCAGCGGCTCCTGCAGTCCATGTCCCAGGAGCAGCGTGATGAGCTGATGCGTCTTTCGGGGCAGGCGTTCGGCTCGGCCCAACTGATGGCGCAGCTCGACCAACTTGACTCGAACCTGCGCGCCCTGCGGCCCGGCGAGGACTGGAGCGGGTCTGAGCGCTTCGACGGCCAGGAGGGGCTCGGGCTTGGTGACGGCACGGGCGTGCTTCAGGACATCGCCGAACTTGACCAACTGGCCGAGCAGCTTTCCCAGTCCTACAGCGGATCGCGCCTTGATGACCTCGATCTGGACGCCTTGGCCCGCCAGTTGGGCCCGGACGCCGCCGTCTCGGCCCGCACCCTGGCGGAGATCGAGCGGGCGATGCAGGACGGCGGCTATCTGCGGCGGGATACCGACGGCGGCCTGCGGTTGTCGCCGCAAGCCATGCGGCGGCTGGGGAAGTCGTTGTTACGGGACACTGCCACACAACTGTCCGGCCGGCAGGGTCGCCGGGACACGCGCGTGGCCGGGGCGGCCGGCGAGCAGACCGGCTCCAGCCGTGAATGGCAGTTCGGCGACGCCGAACCGTGGGACGTCACGCGCACCATAACAAACGCGATCCGCCGCACCATGGCCGACGGCGGTGATCCGGCAAGGGGGCTGCGCCTCGGAATGGGAGACATCGAGGTGGCGGAAACCGAGGCGCGTACCCAGGCAGCCGTCGCCCTGCTTGCCGATGTGTCGTTCTCAATGGCTGCGGAGGGCCGGTGGGTGCCGATGAAACGCACCGCGTTGGCCCTGCACCACCTCGTCTCAACCCGATTTCGCGGGGACCGGCTACAGCTGATCACGTTCGGCCGGTACGCGCAGGCCATGGACATCGGTGAGCTTACGGCCCTGCCGGTAGTACGGGAGCAGGGAACAAACCTGCATCACGGCCTGCTGCTGGCCAACCGGTTCTTCCGCCGGCACCCGTCGATGCAGCCCGTCCTCCTGGTGGTGACCGACGGCGAGCCTACCGCACACCTGTTGGCGGATGGCGAGTCGTGGTTCTCCTGGCCGCCGGACCCGGAGACGATCCGCGTCACTGTGGCCGAGCTGGACCGCCTCGGGCGTGCGGGCGTGCAGGCCACGTTCTTCCGTCTGGGCGGGGACCCGGCCCTGGAACGTTTTGTCCAGCGGATGGCCCGGCGCATCGACGGCAGGGTTGTGGCGCCCGACGTCGGGGATCTTGGAGCGGCCGTCGTGGGCGAATACCTACGTGCCCATTTCCACGGCCCCTACGACGACACCGACTGGGCTTCATGAAGCGAGGAGAAGGCGATGGGCGAGACAACGGCTGAGAAGTCATCAGCAGATCTGATGGTGGACCTGATCATTTCCCTGGACGGGTATGCCTCCGCCGAGGGATGGCCCGGCTGGTGGGGCCTGGAGGGACCGGAATACCTGGCGTGGCTTGAGCAGGAGGGGGAGAAGGACTACACCTTCCTCATGGGGGCGAACACATACCGGCTGATGTCCGGCATGTCAGAGGAGGCCGCGGCCGAAGGTTCGGGATTCTCGGACGAAGAGGGAGCCGCCCTGACCGGCCTCGACGCCGTGCCCAAGGTCGTCTTCTCTTCCACCCTGCAGGCACCCCTGACCTGGCCGAACTCGGAGCTGGTCACCGGGGACGCGGTCGAGGCCGTGATGGAGATGAAGCGGACGCGCACCGGGACCCTAAGTACCCTCGGCAGCCTCAGCCTGTCCCGGTCGCTGCTGACCGCGGGCCTCGTGGACCGGTTCCGGCTGGTCGTCTTCCCGGTGATCACGGGCCGCACCGGACGGGAGCGGATCTACGACGGCTACCCGGACGTCTCGCTCCAGATGGTGGACAGCCGGACTTTCGACGGCCGGCTCCAGCTGCTCGAGTATATTCCCACAGTGCTCAGCGGTCCGCCGGGCAGCGGTCGGACGCCGGAGCCGTAGCGCCATGCGTATTGACAGGCCCTACCGCTAAGAGCACTCTGATAGCGCCATCAACCCCCCCCATGCTGCAGGAGGACGAAATGTCCGCAGTAACTGTCAAGGCCCTGGAATCGAAGTCCTTCAACGACGCGGATGAAAAACGCCGACCGCCGAAGACCGAAGTCGACGTGGTAAACATCGGCGACACCACCCTCGGGAGATTCACCTTCGAGCCTGGCTGGCGCTGGTCCGAGACCGTTAAGACTGTTGTGCACACAGACAGTTGCCAAAACAACCATCTCGGATTCTGCACTTCGGGAACCCTCACGGTTCAAATGGAGGATGGATCGCGGGCCACCGTCAAAGCCGGTGACGCCTACGCAATTCCCGCTGGCCACGACGCATGGGTTGAAGGCGATGAAACCTTTGTCGGGTACGAGATCATGAGCGCCGCCAGTTATGCCAAGCCTGCCTGACGGCAAACCAAAGGAAACCGCCCGGGCTGAGTCCAACATGACGTAGCGCCTTGGGATTACTTGAAGGTTGAATTAGTGGCCTGTAGCTTTAACTTAAAGCTTCAAGTATTTTCCCGCTCAAGGAATGTCGAGGATCTCAGATGACCGCTTACATTGAGACTGCCGCGCAGGCCACCGCCCGTCCCAGGGCCACCGTCCGCAGCCAGGTCGTCGTGCCGCTTCGCTTTCCGGACGGGTTCACCGCAACCGCCGAGGTGCTGACATTCCATGGCCTCGCAGACGGCAAGGAACACCTGTTGCTCGCACTCGGAAAATGGGAACAGGCGCTCCTGCAGCGGGTGTCGGGGCCCAGGGTATCGGGGCCGCGGCTAGCGGGGGCGGGGCTGCCGGAGGATGTGACAGCGGCCAAAGGTGCACCCCTGGTCCGGCTGCACAGCGAATGCATGACCGGTGACGTGTTTGGCAGCCAACGCTGTGACTGCGGTCCCCAGTTGCGCGAAGCGGTCGAGGACATTGCCGCCGTCGGCGGTTTCCTGCTCTACCTGCGCCAGGAAGGGCGCGGCATCGGCCTGTACTCCAAGCTCGATGCATACGCGCTGCAGGACACGGGCCTCGACACGTACGAAGCCAACCTGGCCCTGGGGCACGGCGAAGACGAGCGCGATTACACAGCCGCGGCGCAAATGCTGGATGCTCTCGGCGCCACGAAGATCCGCCTGCTCAGCAACAACCCGGACAAGGGCGCGCAGCTGAGATCCCGTGGCATCGACATCATTGAACAGGTCCCCACGGGGGTTCATCTCTCCCCGGGTGTGGAGACCTATGCCGAGGTGATTCGGCGGCTTTCGCGGGGATGTGCGTCCACTGCCTGGACTGCGGGCCACCTATCGAGCACACCTGGATGCTGGCGCGCTGGCCGCAGCGGGTCCAGGACGAAGTCTTCGCGGACGGGCCGGCGCCGCTCGCGGCTGCAACCGGCGCACCCTTGGGTACGGCCAGGAAGGTTCCGGGAGGGTTCTCGATTTCGGGTCACTGGGGTTTCGCTTCGGGGGTGATGCACTCTGAGTGGGCGCTGCTCGGGGTGCAGTGCGACGGCGTCCGCCTGCAGTGCCTGGTCCCGGTCGCCGAGCTGGAGCTGCTGGACGTCTGGCATACGGCCGGGCTGCGGGGACGGGCAGCAACGACCTGCGTGCCGAGAACCTGTTCGTTCCCGGGCACCGGGCCATGGATTGGGCTCTCCTGAGCTCGGCGGACTACCCCGGCAGCATGATCCACTCTGATCCGCTCATCCATACGCCCATGGCCACGCTTTTGAATCTGGTGGCGCCCGCTGCCGCCCTTGGAGCCGCTGAGTACGCTGTGGACGTATTCCGGGAACGCATGATGCTGCGCAAAGTGAAGAACACTGCAGATAACCGCCAGGCGGATTCCCCGCTCGCGCAGGCTTCTCGAAGGCCTACGGCATGGTCGCCACGGCGCAGCTGCACTGGCAGGACGCAGTCGGCCTGGTGTCGGAGTCAGTTGGCCGCCAGCCTGCAACCCTGACGGAGGAGGAGCGGGCACGCTACCGGCTCGCCCTGGCCCTCAGCGGCGAGGCATCGGAAGAAGCTGTCCGGCTCGTCATGTCCGGATCGGGGGGAGCGCCCACCGGCTTTCGCATCCCCTTCAGCGGATCCAGCGCGACGTGGGTGTGCTCCTCAACCACCCGACGCTGAGCGCCGACCCGATCCTCGAGCAGGCGGGCCGGGGACTGCTGGGCCTCGGATTCACGGTTCCCGCGTTCTAGTCGAAGTTCGCATCCTAAGCTCCTGTTTGTCCGGGTTCGGGAACAGTGTTTTCCCGGTCATATGGTTATTTGAGCCGGGGCTCCGTAGATCGCTGAGCACCGGGGATAGCGGCATCGGATCTGTCTCTATCAAACATTCCGACCATTACATGGCGGCAGGAGGATGGTCTCCGGCCCCAGACTTTCGTGGAGGTTCATATTCTGTTGATATGGCGAGCATGACTCTTGTCATCTCGTGGCCTTGGGATACCAATCCGGCCTTGACGATCCCGTGAGTTCTCGGGCGTGCGTGAGCGGAGTTGCCCGAGCGGGCAGCGCCTGGCACCCAGACGGCTGTACCGACAAACCTGCACGGTAAGTCGGCGTCGTGCTTCACTGACCGGGAAGGGAACGGGGTCGGTGACCGGTGGCGGCGTTATGACGAGAGGGTACTGCTGGGGCGGGCGTCCAGCCAGTGCCCGAGCGCCGCCTCGTGCTGGTAAGACAGTGCCGTAGGTGCGCGTTCCTATCCGCCTCTGCATAGTTGGTCTTGATGATGGGCGCATCTGATGCTTGCCCCCCGATCGTCAGAACGGAGTAGCTTTCGATCCGACGATTTCTCATCGCAGTCTGCGGTAAAAGCGCGAGTAGTGAAAGGGCACGGCCATGTACAGCAGTGAACCCACTGCATTCCCACCGAATCGACCGCCGACTCCTCCAAAAGGGCGCAAGGCCTCGGCAGGCTGGGTTGTACTGGCTTTGACTGGGGTTGCAATTGTCAGCGCTATATCCCTTGGCCAGAACGGGCTGAGCCAGGGTGGTACGGCCTTGGGTGAGGCGACGCAGGGTGGTACCGCCTCGGGTGAGGCGACGCAGGGTGGTACCGCCTCGGGTGAGGCGACGCAGGGTGGTACCGCCTCGGGTGAGGCGACGCAGGGTGGTACGGCCTCGGGTGAGGCGACGCAGGGTGGTAGGGCCTTGGGTGAGGCGACGCAGGGCTGGGACGATCAGGCGGTGCTCTCCTTGGCGTGTTCGTTCGCCCGTGACGCCATAAACCAGGCGAGCATTGACGCGGTTCTAATAGATGCAGCAAAAATTCGCTTCATTAATATGGAGCGCCTGAAAGTGGGGATAGCTGATGGATGGACAGATCAGATGCTGCAGGTAGTCGATGCCGCAAACGGCTTTGCCAGTCTTCGCAACGAGCCTGACCTCAGTGACGGGGGTATTGGCCTCAGGGCGTCCATGCATAACCTCGTCGAGCTCTGCCTGAGAGAACGCCTATAAGCCTGGCTACTTCCCTTGCGGCGAGGCACGGTGCGCCGCTTTGTCGATGCCGCTTACAACGCCGTCAAGAGTGCCCCCCTGAGTGTCCCTTCAGGCGCCCCTTTCATTGATACGGCCGAAGAAAATGAAAGCTGCTTCAGTAAAGGGACTCGGTGAACTATGGGTAATTACGTAGGGAAGCACAATGCCGGCGGGACGGCGGGTCCCGGTCGGATAAAGCCCCTCTTGCTGACCATCTTGGCTGCTCTGGTTGGACTCAGCGCTTCCGGATTCGACGTGGCGATGCCCTTCTCGGAGGCTGTGGACGCACGGACTATTCCGAGAACTGATATCGCAGCGTCTTCTTCTTTTATGGTTGATCCTTACGGCCTTGTTCCTTTCGAACGTGTAATTGTCGACACCATCGCCGCAGACGGTACTCGGAAAAGGAATGTAGCCTCTCATGGGCTTGAGCGCCCCCCCGCTGGAAAGCTGCTTGCGCCTCTGGAAGTTCTGAACCGGTCTTCCGCGTTTGGGCTTCGAAGTAGCCCGATTTCTGGCGCTGCCGGAGAATTTCATTATGGACAGGACTTCGCTGCGGGGTGTGGGACACGTGTTTACTCTTCTGACGCGGGCGTGGCCAGGGCAGTTGGGTGGCACCTTTGGGGTGGTGGAAACCGCGTAGAAGTCGACCATGGCAACGGGCTCATCACAACGTACAACCATTTGGAATCGAGCACGATCGAACAGGGTGAGACTGTCGACGTCGGTGAAGTAATTGCGCGTGTCGGCACAACCGGTTCCTCCACAGGATGTCACCTCCACTTCGAATCGATCGTCAAAGGAGTCCACACAGATCCAGACAACTGGGATTTCCTGCCCATTTCTCAGTTGGTTCAACTCGATGACCTTCCGAGATTGAACTTTGAGCCAGGCCGCGGCGTGCGGGCTGCCCGTGCTCCGGTATGGGCAGTTCCTGTCACGGAAGCCGTAGACCGCAGTGTTACTGGCGGCGACCACGAGGGCCGCGTGACCGAACCGCCGTCACCCGAGAAACCATCACCGAGTACGGCACCGCCTAAGCCTCCCGAGCCGGATCCGCCGGTGCTGCCGCCGGTCTCTCCGGATCCGCCGGTGCTGCCGCCGGTCTCTCCGGATCCGCCGGTGCTGCCGCCGGTCTCTCCGGATCCGCCGGTGCTGCCGCCGGTCTCTCCGGATCCGCCGGTGCTG
>NZ_JBIVOQ010000014.1:88809-104576 GCF_044754225.1 Arthrobacter sp. NPDC093125
CTGCCGCCGGTCTCTCCGGATCCGCCTGTGCTGCCGCCGGTCTCTCCGGATCCGCCTCCGGTTGTGCCACCAGGGCCGTAGTGTTGGACCTCTCGACCCTAACGATGGATCCGATCGAGCAGGTGGTCTGTTTGGTGCCTAAGCCTTTGCAGCTTTGGCCGCGGCCTTGGCAGCCTGCTTGCTGGCACGCACTTTACCCAGCGACTCCGGATCGGTGATGTCGGCGACAGAAAGGAACGCCCCTTCCTGGCCGTAGTGTCCGGCAGCCTCGCGCCAGCCTTCAGCCTGGAGTCCGCATTGCTTGCCAAGGAGCGCCAGGAAGATCTTCGCTTTTTGCTCCCCGAATCCGGGAAGTTCCTTTAGCCTGCGGAGCACTTCCGGGCCGTCCGGGTCACCCTGGGTCCAGATCGCGGTTGCGTCCCCGTCCCACTCGCGCTGCACAGTCTCTGCGAGCGCCTGGACGCGGCCGGCCATGGAGCCGGGGAAACGGTGGACCGCCGGGCGTTCCTTGAAAACCTCGACGAACCCGGCAGGGTCATATCCGGCGATGGCCGCGGGCTCCACCGAGCCGATGCGTGTCCGGATCTTTTCGGGTCCGGCAAAGGCCGACTCCATGGTCACCTGCTGGTCAAGCAGCATGCCGGTCAGCAGTGCAAACGCGTCATCGCTGAGCAGCTTGTCGGCGGCGGGGTCTCCAGTGATGTGCAATTCCATGCGCCCATCCTCCCATCTTGAGCCCGTGTCACGGGCACCGCGGCCAGGTGAATCCGTGACAGGATCAGGTATGGTCCACCGCCTGATGCTGCTCGATACCGCGTCTTTGTACTTCCGCGCCTTCTACGGCCTCCCGGACACCATCCGTCGCGCTGACGGGACGCCCGTGAACGCAGTGCGCGGTCTGCTCGACATGATCGCACGGCTGATCATCGATTACGGCGCCACCCATCTTGTTGCGTGCTGGGATGATGACTGGCGTCCGCAGTGGCGGGTCGACCTCCTCCCGACCTACAAGTCGCACCGCGTCGCAGAGATTGTCGCGGATTCCCCGGACGTGGAAGTCGTGCCGGACGCCCTTGAGGCGCAGCTCCCGATGATCCGCCGGGTGCTGGACCTCGCCGGCATCGCCGTCGTGGGGGCTCCCCACCACGAGGCCGACGACGTGGTGGGCACCTATGCCAGCCACGCCCGGCTGCCCGTCGACGTCGTGACCGGGGACCGGGACCTCTTCCAGGTGGTCGACGACGAACGCCAGGTGCGGGTGATCTACACCGCCCGCGGCATGAAAAACCTCGAAATCATGACCGACGCTGTCGTCGTCGCGAAATACCGTGTGCTGCCCCAGCAGTACGCCGACTACGCGACTCTCCGCGGTGACGCCTCCGACGGTCTGCCCGGCGTGCCCGGCATCGGTGAGAAGACTGCAGCCACTCTGCTGTTGGAGCACGGGACGCTCGAAGGGTTGCTCGAGGCGGCCGCGTCGCCCGGAAGCAGGGTGAGTGCAGCCGTGCGATCGAAGCTGGCGGCGGCTGCGGATTACCTCACAGCAGCTCCCGCCGTGGTGAAGGTGGTGCGCGACCTCAAGTTGCCGTCGCTTGAGGAAGCCGGCGCCGAGCTGCATCCTGTCGATGGCGGGGCACGGGCTGAACTTGAGCGGCTCGCCACGGAGTGGAACCTCGGCGGCTCCCTCAGGCGCCTCCTCGCGGCATTGGACCGGCTCCAGTAGAGCTCGACCGGTTCCAACAGCGCTTAGCCCTCTCTTCCCAGCTCGGCCTGCTCCATAAGCTCTGTCAGCCAGGGCCGGTGTTCACGGTGGAAGGTCATCCCCTCGGGCAGCCCCTGGATGGAAGGTTCCGAGCCGGTGATGTCGATGGTGATCCTGCCTCCGGCCAAGGGGGCGTTGGAGATGTGCAGGTCGCCGTAGGCTTCCGGCAGGACAGGGTCCATCCACACGCCGCCCCGGGACACGTGGGCGTCGTACCGCATCAGGCTCGTCACCAGCATGATCGGCGTGGTCGCAGCCCAGGCCTGCGGGGAGCACGCCGTCGGGTACGGCACGGGCACGGCGACCTGGTCCCTGCTGAAGCCGCAAAACAGCTCCGGCAGCCGGCCGTCACTGTAATCGGCTGCTTCCAGCAGCGCCGAGGCGATGCGCTGGGCCTCCTTCACGAAACCATAGCGCAGCAGCCCCGCCGCGATGATGGCGTTGTCATGCGGCCAGACTGAACCGTTGTGGTAACTGGCGGGGTTGTAGGCCCCCATGTCGCTGCCCAGGGTGCGGACGCCCCAGCCGCTGAACATCTCGGGGGACATCAGCCGCTCGGCCACCAGGGGCACTTTGTCGTCGTCCACAATGCCGTGCCACAGGCACTGCCCCATGTTGGAGGCGCACGCATCTACCGGCCGCTTCTTGCCGTCGAGGGCTACGGCGAAATAACCGCGGTCGGGCAGCCAGAACTCATCGTTGAACCGTTTCTTTAGTTCCGCCGCCTGGCCGACGAGTTGCGCAGCCAAAGGCGCGTCACCGGCGTCGTACGCCATCCACGCCCGGGACATGTACGCCGAGTACACCAGCGCCTGCACTTCACAAAGTGCGATCGGCGGTTCGGCGAGGGTGCCGTCAGCGAAGTTGATGCCGTCCCAGGAGTCCTTCCAGCCCTGGTTGATCAGGCCCTGGTCGTTGAGCCGCCCATACTCAACGAAACCGTCGCCATCCCTGTCGCCGTAATCGCGGATCCAGTCCAGGGCGCGGTCGGCGTGGGGCAGCAGCGCAGCGATCGTGTCCTTGGCGAAACCCCAGCGGCTCACCGAACCGACCGCCATCACAAACTGCGGGGTGGCATCGACGCTGCCGTAATAGACGGACTTGCCACCCAGCGCCAGACCGCTGGAGACGCCGAGCCGGACCTCGTGCAGGATCTTCCCCGGCTCCTCCTCGCTCATCCGGTCCACCACGCTGCCCTGGTGGTCAGCCAGTGTTTGCAGGGTGCCCAATGCCAGGGACGGATCCACCGGAAGGGCCATTTCGGAGGCCCAGAGCGCGTCGCGGCCAAAGAGCGTCATGAACCACGGCGCGCCGGCCGCCACGACGATCCGCTCGGGGTGCGCCGGATCCTCGATCCGCAGGGCTCCGAGGTCGTCATAGCTGCGCCGCAGGGTCCGCTCAATGGAGCGGTTGGCCGTGTGCAGTTTGGGGATCTTTGCCACCCATTGCTGCCTTCGCCGGTCGCTGGGAGAGGCCTCACCGCCCGCTCGTCGGATGAAGGTCGACGCCGGGACGGCGCTGCCCTTGACGGTGGGGACCACGCTCAGCTGCGTGCTCCATTGGCCCCGTCCGGGGACGACCGTCCGGTAGCTCAGGGCATCGGCGGTGACCTCCGCGCCGCCTCCGATGACGATGACACCCTTGGCCACATCCTGCCAGACAGCCCGGATCAGCAGGGAGTCGCCGCCGGGCTGGCGGGTTTCCTCCCATTGCCGCTGGACCCGTGCCTCTTTCACCTCGAAGAGATCCGCGAAATCCGACTCGGCGCTCAGGGTGACAACGCATTCCGCCTCGTCCGGCGAGTAGTTGCGGATGGTGATCTCCTCGTGGATGCCGGCACCGACTTCCCGGAGGCGTTCCACGATCAGCGGACTGTCCGCATATCCGTCGGAGCGGGGGACCCGGCCAATAAACAGGGCCCGGTACGGCTCCTTTGTCTCGGCCGTCAGGGGCTCCAGCGGCTGGCCGTTCACCGTCAAATTCCACCGGGACAGGATGCGGGTGTCCTCGAAGAACGCCCCGTGCGGGAGTTCCGGATGGATGTCACCGTTCGCCAGCGAGATACAGAAGGATGAGCCCTCCACCAGGGTTACCGTGCCGGCCCCGATGGGCCCGGCAGCGGTGTCGGCATTCCATCCAGTCATCCCCGCCTCCTTCGAAGGCTCAAGATGAGGCGGCGCGTGGCGCAAGGCAGGCCACCTGTTGATCGCCGTCCAACTCCGATGGATAGACGCTACGCCTGTACCCGCCGTGATGAAAGGGCCGCCCGGGCTAAGGGCCGCTCTGGCGGGCTTCTGCGATCGGGACGACAATGGGCTCGTGCCTTCCCCTCGCCCCAACGGGGACGGCGGCATCATGAACGCCGGCGCCCGCAAGATCCAGCGCGTCTACCTGACGTTGACGCTGGGCAATACCCTTGCGGCTTCGTTCATCTGGGGCATCAACACACTGTTCCTGCTCGACGCGGGGCTGAGCAATTTTGAGGCCTTCGCAGCGAATGCGTTCTTCACAGCAGGCATGGTGCTGTTCGAGGTCCCCACCGGTGTCGTCGCCGACGGGTGGGGACGCCGGACTTCCTTTCTGCTTGGCACGCTGACACTCGCCGGATCGACGTACCTCTATTACATGCTGTGGCAGCTATCCGCCCCGTTCTGGTGGTGGGCAGTGGTGTCAGTGCTGCTTGGGCTGGGCTTCACATTCTTCTCAGGGGCCGTCGAAGCATGGCTCGTTGATGCGTTGCGGTTCTCCGGGTATGAGGGTGGGCTGGAGGCGGTGCTCGGCAGGGGACTGATGGTGCAGGGCGCCGCGATGCTCCTCGGTTCGGTGGCGGGTGGCGTGGTGGCGCAGGCCACCGACCTCGGCGTCCCGTTCCTGCTGCGCGTGGGCGTGCTTGCGGCCATGTTCCTGGTGGCCTTCTGGCTGATGCACGATGTGGGCTTCACGCCCGAACGTTCCGCCCATCCCCTGAGGGCAACCCGTGCCGTGCTCTCCGCTTCCATCGAGAACGGGCTGAAAAACCCACCGGTGCGCTACGTGATGCTGGCCGCCCCGTTCAGCTCGGGCGTCGCGATCTATGTGTTTTATGCCCTGCAGCCGTACCTGCTCGGGCTCTTTGGCGACCCTGGGGCGTACTCCATCGCAGGCCTGGCGGCGGCGCTGGTGGCCGGCGCGGAGATACTCGGCGGCTGGCTGGCCCCACGGGTCAGGCGACTCGTTCGCAAGCGCACCACCGTGCTGATGCTCAGCAGCGGTGTGAGCGCCATGATTTTGCTGGCGCTCGGATTCGTCCAGGTATTCTGGGCCGCGCTGGTCCTGCTGGCGCTGTGGGCGCTGGTGGCGGCGGCGGGGACCCCGGTACGCCAGGCCTACCTCAATGACATGATCGCCTCGAAGCAGCGTGCAACAGTCCTAAGCTTCGACTCCCTGATGGGATCAAGCGGTGGAGTGGTGGTGCAGCCGGCGCTGGGGCGCGCGGCCGACGTGTACGGCTATCCGGCCTCGCTGGCGGTCAGCGGCCTGATCGAACTGATGGCTGTGCCCTTCCTGCTGGCGAGCCGTCAGCAGCGCCACCAGGCAGACGATTTCTCCGGCGCCACTGACACAACCGAGGCGGAATCCCCTCCGCTGCAGGACTCCTGAAGGACGGCGCGGCGGCTCTATCCGTGGCCGTGTTCCCGAGCCCGCCGGGAGTACCAATTGAGTATTGAGTGTCACACGGCCCCGGAGTAGCGTGACAATACCGTCAACCGCACCACCCAGATCCGGGAGCGACCATGCCCTACAATAAGCGTCGCCTGGCTGCCATCACGGCGGCCGTGGCCATGAGCGTGACAGGTGGGGCGGTCATCAGCCCCGCATCCGCAGATGATCGGGAGACAAAAAAGACCGCGACAGCCAGAGGCTACGGCGGGGCAGTCAGCACCGTTGATCCGGAAGCCTCTGCCGCGGCCATCGAGGTCCTCCGCGACGGCGGCAACGCAGCAGACGCGGCGGTCGCCGCGGCCGCAACCTTGGGAGTCACCGAACCGTACAGCGCCGGGATCGGCGGAGGCGGCTACTTCCTGTTCTACGACGCGAAGACCGGCAGGGTCGGCACGATCGACGGCCGCGAGACGGCGCCGGCAGGGATGCCCCGCGACGCGTTCATCGATCCGAAGACCGGCAAACCCTACAACTTCACCCCAGAGCTCGTCACGAGCGGCGTCTCCGTCGGCGTACCCGGAACGCCCGCCACCTGGGACCGGGCGCTGAAGCGCTGGGGAACCATGGACCTCGACGATGTCCTCGAGCCGGCAATCGACGTGGCAAACCGGGGCTTCGTGGTTGATGAAACCTTCCGGCAGCAGACCCTGGACAACAAGGTCCGCTTTGCGGCGTTCACCTCGACAAGCAAACTGTTCCTCCCTCGCGGTGACGCACCCGCCGTCGGCAGCATCTTTAGGAGCCCCGATCTCGCCAGGACGTATAAACTCCTCGCTGACAAGGGCACCCGCGCTTTCTACCACGGCCAGCTCGCGAAAGAGATCGTAGCCGCCGTCAAGGCGCCGCCCAAAACTGCCGCCACGAGGCTGCCCGTTCCGCCGGGCCACATGACGACGGCGGACCTCGCCGGCTACAGCGCGTTGAACCAGGCGCCCACGCATGTGGAGTACCGCGGCTACGATGTCTACGGCATGGCACCCTCCAGCAGCGGCGGCACCACGGTGGGCGAGGCGCTGAACGTCCTTGATACGTTCAACATCGCAGAGATGTCAACGCCGAACGCGCTGCACCACTACCTTGAAGCCAGCGCCCTTGCCTTCGCGGACCGGGGCAGGTATGTCGGAGATCCGAAGTTCGTCGACGTCCCCACAGCCGAACTCACGGACCCGCTGTTCGGCAAGGAGCGCTCCTGCGCCATCGACCCCAAGCGCGCGGCCGTGAAGCCTGTCCCGCCGGGCAATGTGGCCAATTACGACGGCGTGTGCCCCGCTGCCGCCGCGTCCATCGCCGATGAGAAGGACACCGAGAACATCTCCACCACCAACCTGACCGTCGCGGACAAGTGGGGGAACGTGGTCGAGTACACGCTCACCATCGAGCAGACCGGCGGGTCCGGGATCGTGGTTCCCGGCCGCGGGTTCCTGCTCAACAATGAGCTGACGGATTTCTCAACCGTCTACGACCAGAAGGACCCGAACCGGATCGAACCCGGGAAGCGCCCGCGCTCCTCGATGTCGCCGACCATCATCCTCGATGAGGGAAAGCCGTTCCTCGCGCTCGGTTCCCCCGGCGGCTCAACCATCATCACCACTGTCCTGCAGACCATCCTGAACCGCGTGGACCGTGGCATGACCATTTCCCAGGCCATTGCGGCACCGCGGGCGGCACAGCGGAACACCGCCAACGTCACTGCCGAGCCGGCGTTCATCACTGCATACGGAAGCGGGCTCTCGGCGTACGGTCATGAGCTGGCGCCTGCTGGTGATGCGTTTACCTCTGCGGCGGAAATAGGCGCAGCCACCGCAATCGAATTCAAGCCCGACGGGAGAATGGTTGCGGCGGCTGAGCCTGTCCGGCGCGGGGGCGGGTCCGCGATGGTGGTCAAGCCCTCGAGGTGACGCTCAGGGCTTTGCCGCCCGGGCTTCCGTCCTGAGCCGGTCATACTCTTCACGGGACACCGGCTTGGCGTCCGGCGTGCCCAGCTCGTTGAGGGGGATGCGGTGCGTCTCCGGTGCCGTCCAGGCTGCAATGGCCCCGATGATCGTGATTCCGAAGCACAGGGAACCGATGACGAACGGCACGTTCGCGGACCCCGGAGGGGCGATGGCCGCGAAAAGGGTGGGCAGGAAGGCCGTGAGGACCAGCCCGATGTTCTGCGAGACGGCAAAGCCGGTGACGCGGGTGCGGGAGGGGAAGAGTTCCTGGAAGAAGCTGGCGAAGGTCGCGTTCCAGACCTGGTAGAGAGTGCCCCACATGAGGATCGCGAGGATCACGGTGAGCACAACGTTGTTTTGGCTGACTGCGTGCAGGTAGGAAAAGGCCAGGGCGCCGGAACCTAGTGAGCCGAAAATCATCAGCGGCCGGCGGCCGAACTTGTCGGAAAGGTTTCCGAACCATGGGATGAGAGCCAGGGCAACTACGTTGGCGAGGACGGGGATCCAGAGATACACGCTCGTGCTCATGCCGACGCCGTAGCCCGGCTGGGTCGCGTACGCTGCGCCGAAGACGGCCACGGTCACGCCGACCACGTTGACCAGGGTCATGCACACGGCCCGCAGCACGTTGGCTCCGCTTTCGCGCATCACCTGGATGATGGGCGCCTTGGGGGTCTCGTGCCGTGCTTTTTCCTTTTCGAAGACCGGAGTCTCCTCGACCTTGCGGCGGATCATGTATCCGGCGAACACCACAACGGCGCTGAGGAGGAAGGGGATGCGCCATCCCCAGGACTGGAAGTCTTCGGCGGACAGCACGGCCGAGAGCGGAAGGAAGACTGCCGCGGCGATGATCTGCCCGGCCTGGGTGCCCTGGAGGGCAAAGCTTGCGTAGAAGCCGCGCCGGCCGAACGGCGCATGCTCCACGATCATGGCACTGGCACCGCTCAATTCTCCGGCCACGGCGAAACCCTGGACCAGCCGGAGGGCGACCAAAAGAGCCGGAGCCAGGATGCCGACCTGGCCGTAGGTGGGCAGCAGCGCAACTGCAAAGGTGGAGACGCCCATCAACAGCATGGCGAGAACCAGCACGTTCTTGCGGCCGTGCTTGTCGCCCCACTGGCCGAGGAAGAATGCTCCGATCGGCCGGGCCACGTAGCCCACGGCGTAGGTGCCCAACGAGGCGATCAGCGCCACGGCCGGGTTTCCTCCGGGGAAGAACACCGTCGGGAACACCAGCGCTGCGGCCTGCGCATAGATGAACCAGTCGTAGTACTCCAGAGCGCTGCCGACCCAGCCGCTCGCGGCCGCCTTTTTGGACGTCCTGCTGGAATCCCGCCGTTCGCCGGCTCCAGTCCGCCTGTGGGTCTGGCTCTGCATATTGTCCTCCTTTGGACAGGGTGCTTGCGGTGCTGACATTCTGCTCCTCTTTGGGGCGGCATCAGCTGAAGTTCTTGTGGATCGGCCTGTCATGGGAATCGGCCCAATCGTGTGGGATAGCGCTTTCCATAAGACACCCTGATGCCCTCTGATGTCAAAGATTATTTGTAACGCCGCTCACAAACGCCCCGGGAACCAGCTACTTCAGGTGCTGCCGGCGTCGGGAAGCAATCGGCCGTTCCGGATCTGCGAGGGGCCAAAGTCAAGGTTCAGCGGCCGGATCTCCCAGGAGCCGCCGCTCCTGGTTTTCGGACGGCCGACGGCCACGTGAGGGACCCAGCGAGGGTATCTGAAGCCCAGGGCGGGCGAGCTCAGGATGAAGTCGTCGACGTTGTCCACCTGCAGCTCTTCCAGCAGTCCATGAAGTGCCTGCACCAGAAAGACCTGGTAATCATGGACGCGTTCAGGCACCTGGACCTCCAACCCGGACACGTTGCCGCCGGCGAGCGAAATCAGGCGCTCCGCAGTCCCCGAGAAGCCCGCCAATACCGGAAGTCCCCGCAACCAGTCTGCTGTGCGTCGGGTGGCTTCGTTGGTGGAGGTCCTGCCTTTGGTCCAGTCGGCGATGTCCTGGACGAACTCAGGCAGGATGCCGATGTGCAGCAGGGTCATGTGCAGGCCCTGTTCCCTGCGCAGGCCATTGACGTACGTCCCCAGCTCCTCGTAGTCCGTGGGGCGGGATCCGATGTTCAGCACCGGTACCTCGACAGTGATTCGCGGAAGCCCGTGCATGAGGATCGCCTCCGTCCTGCTCCGGCTGTTGGCTCCGGTGACATTATCTTCCCGCCGTCACCTCCGCATGGAAAGCGTGCCGCTGATCGGCAGGCCGCACTCCCGTGTGCCCGCACACGAAAACAAGGCTTGGCTACCGCCCGGGCAGCCGATAGCAATGCGGCATTGACTCTCTAGGGCGGAGGCCTACGATGGTGCGCATCAGGACCTTCTCGGCACGACTCCCTCTTTCGCCGTGCCTATCGGGCAGCTCCCCGGGGACCTGGGTGACAAGGAGAATTCATCATGCTCAAGGAACGTGAAGTGCTTGCTGTCCTTCCGGCGAAGGACATTGCCAGGGCACGGGATTTCTACCGGGATGTCCTCGGTCTGGACCCTGCGGAGACGTTGGACGACGAGAACCTGGTCTACCGCTGCGGGAACGGGACGTCGTTCCTGCTGTACCAGACTGACAACGCGGGGACAGCGAAAAACACGCAGCTGAGCTGGGAGACAGACAATCTGGAGCGCGAAATGGAGGAACTGCGGGGCCGGGGCGTCGTCTTTGAAGAGTACGACTTCCCTGGGCTGAAAACTGAGAACGGCATCGCCACCAGCACCGCCGGCAGGGCTGCGTGGTTCACGGACACGGAGGGCAACATCCTCAGCCTCTTCCAGTACCAGCGCGGGTAGCTGCCCGGGCAGCAGGCCGGGGACGCCAGGCACTGGGAACCCAAGGCACAATGGACGGGTGGTTGCCCTTCCCGTTCCTCCTGAGCCAGCGCGTCCCTCCGGCCCCTTTAACCTGGGCGCGATCGGTTCCGGCCTGGTCTTTGCGGACTCGCTGGGGCAGCTCGCAGCCACGCTGAAAATACGCAGTGCCAGTGCAGGCAGCAGCAGTACGGGCGGAGCCGCCGTGGTGCAGGCGCCGCCCGGCACGGGCAAAACCACCCTCGTTCCGCCGCTGGTCGCCAACCTCCTGTCGGGAGGATCCGGAAGCGGCGACTCGGGACAGGCGCATCATGCGAGCAGCGTGCTCCCACGCGTCGTCGTGACCCAGCCACGCCGTGTTGCCGCACGTTCTGCGGCACGTCGCCTCGCCTCCCTGGACGGCAGCCGGCTGGGGGAGCGCATTGGATACACGGTGCGGGGTGAGCGCCAGACCGGGGCGGGCACCCTTATCGAGTTCGTCACCCCTGGCATCCTGTTGCGCCGGCTGCTCTCCGATCCCGGGCTGGAGGGCACGGGCGCCGTGATCCTCGATGAAGTCCATGAACGCGGACTCGAGACCGACCTCCTGTTCGGCATGCTCTCGGAGGTCCGCCAGCTGCGCGGCGACCTCACTTTCGTCGCCATGTCCGCGACGCTGGACGCACGGCGGTTCGCCGCCCTGATGGGCGGGGGAGAAACAGGGTACGACGGCGGCGGGCCGGCTCCCGTCGTCGACTGCCCGTACGCGCTGCACCGCCTGACTGTGGAATGGGCACCCGCTCCGGGGCCGCGGCTTGATGACCGCGGCGTGACGCGCGCTTTTCTTGACCATGTGGCAGCCACGGCTGCTGCAGCCCACTCATCGGCGCTGGACAAGGACCCGGGCGTCGACGCCTTGGTGTTCCTCCCCGGGGCGTGGGAGGTGTCACAGGTGGCTGCCCGTCTGCGCGGCCGCGTCTCCGCTGAGGTCCTGGAACTTCACGGCCAGGTGTCCCCGGCCGAGCAGGACCGCGCCGTCTCCGGGCGGGACCCGGGAGGCCGGGCACGGATCATCGTTTCCACGGCCCTGGCCGAGTCCTCGCTGACGGTGCCCGGGGTCCGTGTGGTCATCGACGCCGGCCTGTCCCGCGAGCTGCGCCGGGACGCGACCCGCGGCATGTCCGGCCTGATAACTGTTTCCTGCTCGCGGGCGTCCGCGGAGCAGCGGGCCGGCCGGGCCGCCCGCCAGGGACCAGGGACCGTAGTCCGCTGCTATGACCAAAAGACCTTTGGCGCCGCTCCTGCCCACCCGACGCCGGAGATCGCCGCGGCCGACCTCACTGGAGCCGCTCTGCTGCTCGCCTGCTGGGGTTCGCCCGGAGGCAAGGGACTGCCGCTCCCGGACGCCCCGCCCCAGGCAGCGATGGACGACGCGGTGGAGGTGCTGCGGGAACTCGGTGCGGTGGAACCCGACGGCTCCGCCACGAAGCTCGGCAAAACCCTGGCGGGGATCCCCGCCGACCCGCGCCTGGGACGTGCCCTGCTGGCGGGAGCAGCCGTCGTCGGCCACCGGACGGCGGCGGAGACTGTCGCCGTCGTGTCCGGTGACCAGCGCTCGCCGGGGGCGGACCTCCCGCGTCTGCTGGCATCTCTGCGGTCCGGCAAGGATTTGGCCGCCGCACGCTGGGCCGAGGAGGTCAGGCGGCTGGAGGCAATCGCACGCAGGGAAGGCTCCGCCGGCCACCTGCCGGCTGCAGACATCGCCGCTGCTCCGGCGGGCGCCGCTGAGGCTGCCGGTTTCGTCGTCGCCCTTGCTTTTCCTGACCGGGTAGCGCGTCGGGTACCGGGCGGGGGACCGGACCGGTACCAGCTGACCTCCGGCACGCGGGCCGGGCTTCCCGCGGGCAGCCCGCTTTCAGGGCACGAGTGGCTGGCGGTCGCGGAGGTGGCGCGGGCGGAAGGACGGGATGCCGCCGGGACCGGTGCCGTCGTACGCTCCGCTGCGCCGCTCACCCCGGAGCAGGCCGAGGCTGCCGCCCGGCAGCTGCTGGACGAGCATGTGGAAGCCCGGTTCAACCAGGGCAGGATCTCCGCCCGGAGGGAACGGCGGCTGGGGGCAATTGTGCTTGCCTCCACACCCGTAAGGCCTTCCACCGAGGAGGGGCGGACTGCCGTAGCCCGCGCCCTGGAACGCGAAGGTCTGCAGGCCATCGGTTGGTCGACGGCGGCGGACGCCCTGCGCCGGCGGCTCGCCCTGCTGCACCGGGAAGTCGGCGCGCCGTGGCCGGACGTCTCCGAGCAGGCACTGCTGTCCCGGCTGGAGGAGTGGCTGGCGCCGGAACTGGAAGCGCTCGCAGCGGGAACGGCCGCAGACCGTATCAACCTGGCAGAACCGCTTCGGCGGCTGCTGCCGTGGCCCGAGGCCTCCCGGCTGGACCAGCTCGCCCCGGAGGCCCTTGAGGTGCCCAGCGGGACGAGGGTGCGGATCGACTACCCGGACGTGATCGACGGCGGCCGCCCGGTGGTGGCGGTTAAGCTTCAGGAGTGCTTTGGCTGGGCTGCCACGCCGCGTCTGGCGGACGGGAAGGTGCCCGTGTTGTTCCATCTCCTGTCGCCGGCCAGGCGTCCCTTGGCCGTGACAGACGATCTCGCTTCCTTCTGGTCCGGACCTTACGCCCAGGTCCGTGCGGAAATGCGGGGCCGCTATCCGAAGCATCCGTGGCCCGAGGACCCGTGGTCAGCGCCCGCCACGGCCTGGACAAAAGCCAGAATGTAGCCTGCCGGTCCCGTGCTATTGCTGTCCGGCCGCCTCAGGGTGTCGAATCGTCTTACCAAGGCCGCGCGGCGGCACACGACGAGGATGTCGGGAGATGGTCATGTCTGTGAAAGGAACCAATGGCCGGGGCAAGGCCCCCGGCCGCGGCAGTTCGGACCCGCGGGGGGCCGAAGCTGCCGCGGGGGCACCGGTTGATTCGCCCGAAAAGGTGCGCAACGTGGCGCTGGTCGGGCATTCGGGTGCAGGAAAGACCCTGCTGCTCGAGGCTCTGCTGGCGGCCACGGGCGTCATCTCCCGGAAGGGCTCAATCGAGGACGGCAACACCGTCAGTGATGCAGAACCGTCTGAAATCCACCAGCAGCGCTCGGTGGTCCTGTCGGTGGCGCCGCTGATCGCCGACGGCATCAAAATCAACATGCTCGACACACCCGGCTACGGTGACTTCACGGGCGAGCTGCGCGCCGGACTGCGCGCGGCAGACGCCGCACTGTTCGTCGTGTCCGCCCTGGACGACATCGACGCCGCCACCACAGCGCTGTGGGCCGAGTGCGACCAGGTGGGAGTGCCGAGGGCAGTGGTGATCAGCCGCCTTGACCACCCGCGGGCGAACTTCGAGGCTGCCCTGGGCGCATGCCGGCGCGCTTTCGGCGACGGCATTGTTCCCGCGTATCTCCCCGTACACACAGGGGGCGCCGTCACCGGCCTGCTGGGGCTGCTCTCCGGAACGGTATCGGACTACTCCGAAGGGGACGCGGTGCCCGCCGTGCGCGATGCAACCCCCGAGGAGCTTTCCGAGTCGGAGGAAGCCCGGGGGGCGCTTATCGAGGGGATCATCTCGGAGAGCGAAGACGAGACCCTGATGGACCGCTACCTCGGGGGTGAGGACATCGACGTCGACGTCCTCGTGGCGGACCTGGAAACCGCGGTGGCCCGCGGGTCGTTCTTTCCCGTGCTCGCCACGTCAGCCGTCACCGGGCTGGGGCTGACCGAGCTGCTGGACATGCTGACCCGCGCTTTCCCGTCGCCTGCGGAGCGGCCATTGCCCGAGGCCACGGACCTGGCCGGGGCTCCTGCCGGGCCGCTGACCTGCGATCCGGAAGGACCGCTGGCCGGTGAAGTGGTGCGCACCACCATCGATCCCTTCCTGGGACGGGTCTGCCTGGTCCGGATCTTCTCCGGCACTTTGCGGGAAGATTCAGCCGTGCATGTCGGCGGCCGCGGCCTTGCCGACCGCGGCCACGAGGACCATGACAGCGACGAGCGCCTCACGCACCTATACTCGCCGGTGGGAGCCAGCCTCAAGCCCGTGCCCTACTGCGTGGCGGGCGATATCTGCGCGGTGGCGAAGCTTGCCAACGCGGAGACCGGGGACACCATCTCGGCCAAGGACCGCCCGTTGCTGGTGGAGTCGTGGGACATGCCCGAGCCGCTGATGCCCCTGGCTGTTGAAGCAGCCACCCGGAGCGACGAGGACGCCCTCGCCAAGAGCCTGGGGAAGGTTGCCGCCGGAGACCCGACCCTGCGCGTGGAACGCAACTCCGAAACCCACCAGCTGATCCTGTGGTGCATGGGGGAGGCGCACGGCGACGTGGTGCTGGACCGGCTGCGCGACCAGGGGGTGAAGCTGCAGACGGTGCCGGTGGTCACGCCGCTGCGGGAAACGTTCGCCGTGCGGGCTGCCGGCCACGGCCGCCATGTCAAGCAGTCCGGAGGCCACGGTCAGTACGCGATCTGCGATATCGAAGTCGAGCCCCTCGACCGCGGCGGAGGGTTCGAATTCATGGACAAGACCGTGGGCGGCGTGGTTCCCGGGCACTACATTCCGTCGATCGAAAAAGGCATCAGGGCGCAGATGCAGAAAGGCGTCTCGGCCGGCTACCCGGTGGTGGACATCCGGGTGACGCTGGTGGGCGGCAAGGCCCACAGCGTGGACTCGTCCGACGCCGCGTTCCAGGCGGCCGGAGCGCTGGCCCTGCGCGAGGCCGCGGGCGCCGGGCGCATCCAGCTGCTTGAGCCCGTCTCGTCGGTGACCATCAGCATTCCGGACGACTACGTCGGACCCGTGATGAGTGATCTGTCGTCCCGCCGCGGCCGGCTGACGGGTACGACGTCGGCAGGCGGCGACCGCACGGAGGTCACCGCGGAGGTGCCCGACGGCGAGCTCTTGCGTTACGCCGTCCAGTTGCGTGCGCTCACGGCCGGGACCGGCCGCTTCCGGCGCAGCTACCTGCGGCACGAGCCGGTGCCGGGTAACGTGGCGCCGGCGGCGGCCAACGCCTGATTACGGCGGCTGCTACGCGTGCATATAGCGACTCCCGCCCACTCGGCGGGAGGCATCAAGTACCTGGAACGTCATAGGTGGGGTGTCAGAGGCACAGAAAGCACTGACCCCTAGGGTGGGCGGGCGCACCGACACGCGGATACGGAAATCCAAAAATTCACGCGAGGCGCCTAACGGTGATGCCACTGGGGGGCACTCGGGCGGCAGCGGTGTGGTGGTGCAGTCCGGCGGTGGCGGTGGCGGTGGCGGCTGCGGGCACTCGGGCGGCAGCGGTGTGGTGGTGCAGTCCGGCGGTGGCGGTGGCGGTGGCGGCTGCGGGCACTCGGGCGGCAGCGGTGTGGTGGTGCAGCCCGGCGGTGGCGGTGGCGGTGGCGGCTGCGGGCACTCGGGCGGCAGCGGTGTGGTGGTGCAGCCCGGCGGTGGCGGTGGCGGTGGCGGCTGCGGGCACTCGGGCGGCAGCGGTGTGGTGGTGCA